>CALCZC010000032.1 GCA_937903605.1 uncultured bacterium | reverse complement strand
GCTCTTTTTTGTTTATTGCTTTTGTTAGTTACAATCATTTCGCCTTTACAAGGCTTTTTTTAATAATTTCTTTTTTGCTTGTTATAATCATTTCGCATTTACAAGGCTCTTTTTTAGTGTTAAGTGTTAAAGGTTTAATGTTAAATAATTTGTAACTGATTTTAGCTACCGGCTACAAGCTACCAGTCACTTAAATCTTTAACCCTAATAATTTAACATTTTTTAGAGCCGTAGGCTCGACATTATTGTAACTAAGCCTAAATATATGGCACAAGCCCCGTAGGCGGCGGCATAGGTTTTTCTTATAATGTCACCCCTACGGGGCTTTAAGTGCTTATATTTCGATAGTTACAATCATTTCGCCTTTACAAGGCTCTTTTTTGTTTATTGCTTTTGTTAGTTACAATCATTTCGCCTCTACAAGGCTCTTTTTTAGTGTTAAGTGTTAAAGGTTTAGTGTTAAATAATTTGTAACTGATTTTAGCTACTAACTACCGGTCACTATTCACAAGTTACTATTCACAAGTTACTTAATTCCTTAACCCTAATAATTTAACATTTCAAAGAGCCGTAGGCTCGACATTATTGTAACTAAACCCTAAATAACAAAGTACAAGCCCCGTAGGTGGCGACATTGATTTGCTCAACAAAAAACTTCTCTATTCAAAAAATAAATCGTTTTAAAACCTTTCTTTGCAGTGCACAAGACTAAGTGAAAAAGCTAAAAAGAGCAAAGGGTAAAAGTGTAAAAGTGCCAAAGTGTTACAATTTTAGTCCTGGACTAAGCGAAAGCCGAGGCCGTAGTCCCTGAAACCAGGATCGTAACTGTAGCGAACGGCAGAACGGCTGAGGTCATCAAGATCGCCCCAAGACCCACCACGCAGGACGCGGTAATCCCCACTATTTGGTCCTTTAGGATTATTGCTTGGGCTACTTCCATAATAGTTTTCTCCATACCAATCGCTACACCATTCCCATACATTACCGCTCATGTCATATATACCCAATTCGTTTGGTTGTTTTGTGCCAACTTCATGGGTTTTACTACTTGAATTACTTGAATGCCATGCAACGTCGTTTATATTATTGCTTCCTGAATACTTATATCCTTTGCTCTTTTTTCCGCCTCTTGCGGCGTATTCCCATTCGGCTTCAGTGGGAAGTCTATAGTTTTTGCCCGTTTTCTGGTTAAACTTTTTAATAAATTCTTGCACTTTATCCCAACTAACATTTTCAACCGGCAAACTATCTCCCTTAAAATTACTTGGGTTATTCCCCATTATACTTATCCATTCTTTTTGGGTTACTTCATATTTA
>CALCZC010000031.1 GCA_937903605.1 uncultured bacterium | reverse complement strand
CTCTAGTTTACCCAAAACTCTATAAAATACGGTGTAGAAATTTTTTAAAAGCAGGAAAAAAAATCCCAAAATTTTTATAATAGAATAAAAAGATTGGGAGGTTTTTTATGTGTTTAAATTTTATTCTAGAAAATATACAAAAGAAAATCAGCTACTATAAAAAGTATTTTAAGGATTTCAGGATAAAAAAGGTTTTTATTGAACTTTTTTTATCGTTTTTTCTATGCGGTAAAACACTTGTCAGCGAATTAGCCAGATTTAATACCACATTAAAAGCAACGCATAATAAAGCGGATAGATTGTACCGTTTTTTAGAAAGAGACGATTTACCGATAGAAAGTATCTGGAAGGATTTTTTATTTTTCGAAAGCTATAAAGTGCATGAAGACTCACTGATCATTTATGATTTTACGGATGTAAGTAAAACGAAACGCGGGGATCCAGATTATCATTATATGTTTGAAAATATCGGCAAGGTGCACGATGGAAGTGAAAACGTGATTCATAATGGATATGCAGTGAGATGCTCTGGGGTATATCGGAAAGGAGAATTTTCGCCGCTTCAATTTAAGCTATGCAGTTATTCGGATAAAGATTTCACCAGCGAGAATGATTGGATAACACAGGATTTTGATGAAATATTTGCTGCAACCCAACACCGGGGAGTATTGGTATTAGACCGTGGGTTTGATAGAGATATCATTCTAACTCATTTAATAAATAATAATTACAGTTTCATAATGCGTATTACTACTAAGCGGCATTATATGTGGGGAGAAAAAAACCGGTTTTTTCACGTGGAAGAGATACTCAGACATATAGCTCGGTTTGGGAAAGGGGATCGTCCGGTTCCGGGTATATATCATACGACAGTGCATTTACGTTTTGAAGACCAGCCGTTGACACTGGTGGCGGTTGTACCGAAAAGGAAAACAAAAAAGACAAATCGAAAAAAGGAAGTGATGTATTTTCTTACAAATAGGATAATCCATGCGTATTCCGGTGCATATCAAGTACTGAAAGATTACCTGAAAAGATGGAGTATTGAAAATTATTTTCAGATGATAAAAAGAAAATATGATCTCGAAAAGTTTATGATAAGAAAAATCAAAGGGATTTTGATGATGATGACAATTGTGATGATAGGAACTGCTATAGCGTATGATGAATACAACCAGTTAGATAATAAACAAAAAAAAACAGTCAACTCGTTTATTCAATCTTTGCGTCCTAAATATAAATACTATATCATTATCTCATTTTTTCTAAAAATCGGCAAAATCATTGATGCTAAAGCAAAAATGAAAATATTAGATACTTCGCCTTTCAAAAATCTTTTCAGGCATACTTATGGGTAAACTAGAG
>CALCZC010000030.1 GCA_937903605.1 uncultured bacterium | reverse complement strand
TTGGACAGGTGCGGTAGGGTTACTGATATCTACTATGGAAATGTTGTGTGAACCTGCATTTGCTACATAGGCATATTTACCGGAAACATAGATAGAGACAGGATTAGTACCGACAGAAGCAGTGGAAATTTGGACAGGTGCGGTAGGGTTACTGATATCTACTATGGAAATGTTGTGTGAATCACGATTTGCTACATAGGCATATTTACCGGAAACATAGATGGAAAGAGGATGGGAACCGACAGAAGCAGTGGAAATTTGGACAGGTGCGGTAGGGTTACTGATATCTACTATGGAAATGTTGTTTGAAGTATAATTTGCTACATAGGCATATTTACCGGAAACATAGATGGAGTAAGGGTCAATACCGACAGAAGCAGTGGAAATTTGGACAGGTGCGGTAGGGTTACTGATATCGACTATGGAAATGTTGTTTGAATTATAATTTGCTACATATGCATATTTACCGGAAACATAAATGGAACGAGGACGGGAACCGACAGAAGCAGTGGAAATTTGTCTTACTCCAGATTGCGCAGTAATGGGGTTGGAGATATTCCCCACCACCGTTAAACTTTCACTCGGCGTACTTGTCCCTATCCCCAATCTCCCATTTACATTATCCCAGACAAAAGTGGAAGTAGCGTCAAAAGATCCAGCACCGTCATTAAACTGAATTTCACCAATTGATCCAGCGGCTGAACCTCCACTTATTCCAAGCGAACTTGTATTTGTCCAATAAGGTAGCAAGGTATAGGGATTGATCATTAAAATTTGATTCGTCGTTCCACCTGTACTACCAAATTTAAGCATGCCGGTTATATCAACTCCCCCATATATACTTAAACGATCACTAGGATTTGAATTGTTGAGACCCACAAAACCACTACTACTGCTAACAAAAATATAGCTACTATTCGTCCAATTACCAAAACTGTCATTTACCAAAATGTCTCCTGGAAGACCTGAAGGAAGAGAGCTATCACTAGAAAAAGGTGTTCCGTTTTGATAAAGAGTACCAGTAAAATTGATGTCTCCGCCAACATCTAGGCGATATGATGGAGAAGAATTACCAATCCCAATATTCCATCCTGTATTAATTAAATTATCTGAAGCTTGCCAATTCCAACCATCGTAATAAAGAGTTTGGCCAAAAACTGATCCAGAAGGCAAAGATAGTGATGAACCATTCCAATATAAATTTCCGTTTTCACTATACAAACTATAATTTGTATCACTTGATCTACTATTTCTACCAAAATACAAACCTTTAGTAACGCCGATATTACCAACAACCGATAAAGTTTGCTCGGGATTAGTAGTACCAATACCCACACTACCACCATTAAAAATGGCGGCATAAGCAGGGTTTTCAATTTCATTTAATTTTAAAATCGAAGACAAAGCTATTCCTTCAATAGTAAAAACATAATTATTATTATCAACATCAAAAGTCCCGATATTGCTTTGGGAACTGCGATAAAAATCTATATAATTTCCATTAATAGCATTCTTAACTTCTACTCCAGCCAAAGATCCATTATTGATAGAACCGTATAAATAGCTGTTAATTACTTTAATTTTAGTAAAATTTCCATTTTCCGACCAAACATTTCCAACATTATCTAAATTAAGGGGGTCGCTGTTAACTTTCTCAAAAATAGTTATTCTCCAACCATTGGCCACATATAAATAATCTCCTAATATATAAATATCATTAATTGGTTCGGGAACACCTCGGTTGCTGGTATTGGAAATATTATTAAGATCAATGATTTCTACATTACTTCCCCAATAATAATAAAGAAAGTCATTATTTATAATAAATTTATAAGCATTAGAATTTAAATTGATATCGATAATATGCCCAGCTGGAAAACCAGAAGAGATATCATAAATTCTTAAAATAGGATTAGCAGTAATATCTATAGTAGAAAAATATAAACGACCGTTGTGTTCTTTTATATAATCAACAAAGCTGTTTGAATTTGATATCTGTGAAACTCGACTAACACTAGCTGGATTAGAAATATTATAAATACCGATAAACACATCTCCCACGGCATCTCTCTCTTCAATATAAGCATAATTTCCAGATACCTCTAAATTTTTAACAAATTCCGAATCTACGGGTGGAGGAATAGTAGAAATAAGGCTAGGAGAAAATTTATTTGTAACATCATAAATTACAAAAGTCTTATTTCCTGTTGCTGGGTCTCTGTCAATTGCATAAAGCGTATTGTCAATCACTTTTAATGTTTGAATATTTGGAGATAAACTATTTTGCATTATAACTTCCAAACCAGTTTGTGAATTTTCTACAAAAAATTTAGCAGAACTCTCAAAAGAGCTGCCTATTTTTAAATTACCTGTTTCAGAAACATACAACCCTTTATTGGTACCATTAGTTTTAATACTTAGAGCACCTGTATCATAAGCCTTGATAGCGGCATAAGAATTTTCATCATAGCTTAGTTGTAAAGAATCTCTATTTCTCAAAGACCCAAAACCAGAAGTAGGGGTTGCGTCAAATGGCCCACCTGATGTAAATTTAAGATTATCTCCTTCATAATCTCCGTTTTGGGCTTCAAAAGTAGTTTTTTGAGTAATTGCGTAAATATTCCAATTATTATAGCCTGGGGCACCTAAATAAAGATTAAAAATATAACCATCTACACTATCATCAACTGGGGCATCCCACGCCCAATTTGGTATAGCATCTACACCAGGACCACAAACACTTTCAGCATTTTTAGGGGAATTCAAAGAAATACTTGCTTCAGAATAAACTGGTCCTGATTTAGTATTTTTAAAAGCAAAAACTTTGGCATCCCACTGAAGAGAAGACGGCATACCACCACCGCATTGAAATCCTATCAACCTGACATTAGTCGGCTTTGAGGTAGTTACAACTCCGCCCTCATCTCTTATAGTAACTTTGGCTGAGCCAGGACTTATACCAAAGCCAACAAAACCCTGATTATTAATAGCCAATGCTGAAGAAGCTGAAGAATTGATATCTGTAAAAGTCAATAAATTATTTTCATCTTGTCCCAACTTCCATGTAGAAGATCCAATATAAACATTTTCAAACCAACCTTCTGAAAATCTGGAAGAAGAATTACCTAGAGTGTAAGTAAGGTGAGTTGAGGGTAAAATATCGGTAACAAAAGTAGTAGTAGTAAAAGTATTGGTTGCCGACCAATCGGAACCGTTGTGTACTAAAAATTGTCCAAGTATTCCAGAAGGTAAAGATCCAGTAGAAAATAATACTCCGTCTTGATAAAGATTACCGGTAAAATTGATATCACCAGCAACATCTAAATCATACCAAGGAATAGTGGTCGTACCAATACTAAGTTTACTTTTTATCCAGCTAGATCCTCCGGGGGCCGCATTAAAAAATAAAGAAGGTGTGGAAGGGTCGTCAACACTCGAGTACAGAGTTAAAATCCCATGATAAGTTGAGGAATCTACATGATAATTAAATAAACCTGCAACAGCATTTCCATTTGCAGACAAAACGGAAATTGTACTACCAACTCCGGAAGTGTTATTTTTTTGTACAACAATATTAGTAGAAGTAATATTATTAAAACTAAAATTACCGCTAGCGTCTGACACCGGAATATAGTTTGTAGTTGTCGGAGTGGAAGTAGCAAAGTTGCCGTCTAAGTATTTAGAGTTTAGAGCATAAGGAGTAGCAGCCAATCTTTTTCTTGGGTTTAGGGTTTCGCCATTGATAACCACTTGTAAATAGAGAGTGTCGTTGTCTTTGAATATTTCCGGATTGATAGGATTGGTACCGTTGTCGCCTAAGTAAACGGTGAATAATCCTTGGGTAGTAGTAACAGTTATGTTAGTTGGAGAAGAAGTAGAACCGGCAGCAGTATACAAAGCAGTACCTCCAGAGAGGGCATTATAGATAGTAAACTGCATAGGTAAAGTAGTGCTGGCTGGAGAGCCGGAGACTAAAACTTTACCTTGATAGGTAATAATCGGTGGTGGTGAAGCAGACCAAACAACAGATACAGCAATCGACACAATGATGGCTGCTATCGCCGGGATTATTAGGCGACGAAAAGACATATTATTATAAATAATTTTTAATTTTTAATTTTTGTTAAAATATTGGATATTGGATATTGAATATTATTCTTTCGGACGACAGGCTTTTATATATGTATTAATTTCTTTATTCAAAATATTAGTTTTTTCAATCAATTCTACAAATAATTCTTCGGTAATAAAACTTCTTTCTTTTAATAATAACGCCCAATGCTTTACTTCTACCAGTGATCCTCGAGCATTATAATAAAACTTTATTCTGTCCAAAAAATGAAATCTACCATATCCTTCAGCAATATTCGCACCAACAGAATCTACTGCTGTGATAAATTGACTGCCAATTATTTTCTTGACTTCCCAATTCATACTTTCATAAATTTTCCAACAATCTCTACCTAGCTCTATCGCCGAACGATATGGTAATAATTCGTTTAATTTTAAATACCCCTCCGACATAAACTAATATCCAATATTCAATATTAAGCTTTATTTCACCCTCTCCATTCCCGTATCCACTTTAATCACATCATCTTTTTCTTTAATTTTAATATCCCCAGTCACGGCTTTTTGATAGCCTTCTTTTTCAAATGTCACATAGTATTCATTTGGTCCGACCATGAAAGAATAACGACCGCTATTATCGGTTACTTCACTCAAAACTAATTTATTAAATTGTTTACTAAACAATCTAGCTATTGCTCTGCCTACCGGTTTCTGAGTTTCCTTATCATAAACAATACCCCAACTCTTTGGTTTTTTCGGGATAGCTATACGTTTGAATAAGAAATAAAGTAAAACTTGAGAAATCAATAATAATGTAGTCCACCAATTTGGCAATATGATGAAAGCTGTTAAACCGGCCACCACACTAAGAGAGGCAATAAAATGTTGGAGGGTTTTCCAATGTTTATCCCAAATAATACGTTGTGGAGTTTTTTCCGGCGCACCGATAGGATCCAGCGGAATGTTGGCTGACAAAACAGTATACTTTTCATCTACATGCACAATCTCACCATGATAAATATCCAAGAAACTTGTATCCTCATTATATCCTTGCAAAACTTTTGAAGGGAAAACCATATCTTTTTGTTCCACAATAATGCGATAAGTTCCCGGATTGGCCAAAAATACGTATCTACCTTGAGCGTCGGTCACCCGAGATTGAACTACACGATTGGTGTTGGCATCTAGCAAACGAACTACCGCCAAATCAACTGGCATCTTGGTGAGCGAATTATAAACTGTTCCCCATTTCTTACGACGACGCATACCGAGTAATAAAATCGGTTGTAAGAATAAGAAACGTAGATAAGAAATCAGGTTCAACAAAGATAAAGCCGGCGCTGTCGCTGCTACAGCCGCACCAAGAGCAATCGGTGCCGCATAATTTTGCATTGCTTTTTCCACCTGTGGGTTATTGGCAATATCGATTATTTGTTGACCTCTTTCTCCGGCTATTCCGGCTAGATAATCAGCTTTTTCACCCAAAGTAATATTAGGATCAAGCAGTTTGATTTTTTCTATAAAAGTTTGAGTGCGATTCACCACATTGTTTTCCACAGAAAACACACTGGTATAAACAGTGTCAAAATCCGGAGCTTCAAACACCAAGCGATAATTACCATTTGGTACTACAAAACCGTAAGTGCCGCTTCCGTCAGTCAACATTGATTTTACCAAAGAATATTCTCCGCCAATTGATCTTTGTAAGTTCACACCCACACCGGCAAAAGGAATCGTATCTTTGATTGTTTTTAAATTTACAAAACCGCGTGGTAAAACAGAAATGGTAAAATTGGAAACGATACTTTTATCATCGCCATAATTTACTTGTAAACTGGCTTGATAAAAACCGGCGGTAACCAAATTGGTCAAATCTACCGAGTACATCTGTAAGCTATTATCATAAAACATCGGATATTCTTTTCCTTCCAAAACCAATCTGGCAAAATTTATTGTTTCATTGAGATTGAGTGTTTCTGCCGCCACAGTTAAAACCGTGCCGCTTAGCGTACTTATCTCTTCATTATATATAGTCGCTTCAACAGCTCGGTTGTCCAGATAAAAATGTACGGGCATTACATTGTTAATAGGGTCTATAATGATAGTAGTGGTAACTGTTGAAGTCACTGTTGATGTGGAACCACAGGTGTCACAAGTAGGGCATATCGGACAAGTCGTGGTTGCGTCAATACAAGAAGGGGTCGAGGTTGGTTCTGGACAAGGTGGGGTTGAGGTCATTGCAAAACAACCCAATTGATCACAAGTTAAATCATTAAAACTATACGTTAAATCTCGATAATTCCCCGCCATGTCTTTTATATAAACATAAACCGTGGTTTTAAATTGTTGGCTACGTAAGTCTTTTACCGGATTCAAAGTTACCCTATACCCTTTGGTAATGGGAGCATAACTCAAAACAAAGGGCACATTATCAAGCCCTGATCCATCATAATCTTTTTGTTTTAAAGTAGTGGTTAAACTACCAATATCTATTCCAGAATTATCATCTGTGATATCAAAAACTATATTGCCAAGGATAGAATAAGCAACTGCACCAGCCGTTGGCGAAAAAGGTACAATGTTTGGCTTAACAGTATCACAATATCCGCTTATCACGTTGTAACTGGCCGAACCTACAGTGTCTAAAATATTTTCACTGTTCGTATCTGCGATCTTTGAAGTTATCGGGTCAGCTTCATTAAAATAAATAAATAAATTTTTTTTCGTACCAATGCTGGAAGTGTTAACTTTGACCACTACACTGGCATAACGCAAACCTTCGCCAGAAACATTCTTGATACCATTAGTATAGCTATAAATTCCTAGACGGCCAGGCGAAGAATCAATTTCCCCATAAACAGCATACAGCCCGGCACCATTTAGAGCAGCGGTTTCTCCTGAACCGGTAAAAGTATGATTGATATATAACTGCGCGGCATTACTCTCCTTTCCGCTATCTATATCCATCATTACATAAATAGTTTTATTACAGTTGGCAATAATATTATCATTGTCTCCGTCTTGGGCTACCAATCTAAATTCAGCCGCAAAAGATGGTGAGACTAAAAATAGACCCAGAATAAAACTGCCTATAAATATTTTTGTTTTTAAAAACATAAATAATAATTATTGATTTATTATTTATTATTTATAATTATATTTTTCTTTTTTATAAAGAAAAATGAGAAAAATTAATAAACAATAAATAATAAACAATATTTTTTAAAATATTGTTTTAATTATTCCAAATATTTCCTTTTTGGTTCCAATTGCTCAAAACCATACTGATATCTTGAGCATCTACGACATAATCTCCGTTTAAATTTGCTCTTTCATTGGCTTGATTATCATCATTAAATTTGGAAACCACGGTAGAGACATCCATAATGTCTATAAAATCGTCTTGACGCGCCGCTTGTAGAAACTCCGCAAATATATTTTCCGAACCCAGAGCACTCAGATCGCCGGCCATATCTCCAGCTAATAAATAAAAAGAATTATTTTCAGTAAAATCTAAAATCAATGTTTCACCCGTAGTATTGATACCGTTTAATCTCTTGGCTAGGTGAGAATCAGTTTTTAACATCGCTACCATCGCGGTTCCTTCTGCAACTTCCTTATTAATTAACGTGGTCGTTCCTGAAGCATCCAAAACAAAACTGTCTTCAAATTTAATTTCCGCACCCGTTTGATCCAAGAAAAACAAAGTTGCGTCAGCACTATAATTTAATCCGTTTTTGAGATCTCTTTTTTCCGGTTTAGCTAAAATTGTCAGTGATTTCAAAATTTTCGCTTTTTCGGTTTTAAATTTTCCATAAACCTCTGCTGTCTTTCCAATAACATTGGTTGCTCTAATAACAAAATCGTATTCCGTATCTTGTATTAACCCCCCGATAGAAACAAAAAATTCCGTTCCTGACGTAAAAACCTCTGTTGTACTAGCAAGATCAAGAGCGTGCCCATAAAAAAAACTGGTTGTGTTGTTTGGGCCTTCATATTTAAAATTTACCTCCCAGCCAACCGTAGCTTGATAAAAACCAGTGGTGCTAACAATATTTATAATTGAAGGGGGTAATCCACCACAGTCTGTACATGGACATTGCGGACAAGAACCTCCGCAATCACGCCCTGTTTCATCAAAATTCTGTACGCCGTCAGAACAATGATCGACAACTCCCGGTACAGTCATGTTAATATCTATGTTCCCTGTTTGCGTTTCAGTACGAACAATACTCCAAGACAAAAACATCGCCGCGATTATAAATCCGGTGTATAAAATAAATTTAATTTTATTCCCCCTTGATAGGTTCATATATTTAGCGACAAGCAGCTAAATTTAAAAAGTAAAGCTGTCTTTTTTAATTTTTATTTTTTTAAACAAAGCAAAAGCTATCAATAAAATAATTCCTCCCAAAACTATCAACCAGCTTATCGGTACATACCAAAACGGATATTGGGCGGAAATTTTTTGCGCGGTCCGGCCATAAGCTACATCCAATTGGACTCGGTAAGCCCCTGGTAAATACCAACTTTTTTGCACTGGCAACAACACCTGTGTATTTCTCTTGGTTTGCGGCAAAATACTGTTGCCCAAATATACATCTTCTTCAGAAACTTTTTTATTTAACCAATTATACAATCTGACTTTCGCTTTTATCGGTAATTCAGCTGAGCCTTCATTTTGCAAAATAGCGTTTAAACGAATTTCGTCTAAACTGAAATAAACACTACTTTCTCCCGACCAATCAAGCACACTCAATGATTCACTAACTTCTCCGGACACTTCAAGCAAAAGTAAAGAAATAAGTTTGCCGGTAAAATTTTTATTACTTTCATCTTCCAACACAGGTTCCACACTCAAGCCCACATAATGCGATCCGGCAAAAGTGTCTTTTGGTACATTAATCACAAAACTTGCTTCTTTTTCCTTGCCTGGTTCTATTTCCAAATATTCTTGTTCGCTTTTAACCCACTTTTCGGCTTCTTCTATATTAACTCCATAAACGGGATAACCTCCTTCGTTTTGTTTAACTCCCAAAATATCAATTTTGTATCTGGTGGTAAATCTTTCCGTATTACGAACTTTGACTTTCACTACCCTGCCTGTTCCTTGTTCCAAAGTAACGATTTGTTTTACCGGAGAAATAGAAAAAGCTTTTGTATTATCAACCAAGAAAAATAAGAAAAGGATTGTGAGCAATAAAACAAATTTTTTCATAAACTTAAAAATTGGCGGAAACTCCTATTACTATCGATTGACTTTTATTACCAGGGTTACTAGAAACGGTGGTTGGAGAAATAGCAGCTTTGAAAACCAAATCATTTACTCCAGTGCCAGGGGTTAATTTTTGTGCCAAAGGCAAACCAGTGGTTATTCCTTGATCTGTGAGAACAATCGCATCTGCTCCCACTACTGCTAGTCCGTATTCTTCTTGTCCGGCTGTTACTTCATCATCACTAACCGCAGTTAAAGGGTTGGCACTAGCTGTTTGTATAGACATATAATATCCGTCTGCCGCATCTGTGCTTATGGTAACTGTAGTGGTATTCGTGATCACGGTTGTCGTACTTAGGGTTCCAAGATTTATTGCATTACTACTAATGTTCATAGAAAGCGAACCCAATACCATAGCTTGATAGCCGGCATTAATATTATATGTAGTCCCTCCGGTTTGTGAGATTATACCCTCGCCCAAGGTGTCTTCTAAGCTATAGACTCCGCCTGCACTCAATCCCCCGCCTGTTTCCACTGAATCGGCATATATATAATAGTTGGTAGAAGACATGGCTGCCCAAACCGAAATCGGTAATAACAAAATTGCCAGCATTAAATTCAGTTTGGTAATTGTTTTCATAAAGTTTTTTTAATTAAACTAAAAATTTTATTTCTTTTCTGCTTCCACTGCTTTTGGAACACCTACTAAACTTTTAATTTTGGTAGTGATGTCTTTATTATCCGGATTTAGATCTTTAACTTTATAATAATATTGCAAAGCCGTAGTCTTGTCCCCTTTGGTTTCGTAATACAAACCCAGAGAATATAAAGCGTTGGAAAAGTTAGGTTGGATTTTAACACTAGCCAACCAAAGTTTTTCCGCATCAGATCTATCTTCTCCTTTATTGCGATTGTAAAGCAAACGACCAAAATCAAACAAAAACGTAGCGTTGGAATTTCCAAGATTAAAAGCTTTCTTATAAACTTCTATCGCTTCATCAATTTTATTTTGTACTTCATAAACTCGCGCAAGAGACATATGCGCATCCAAATAATCAGCTTTCAAATTAACGGCTTCTTGATAATCCTTCAAGGCGTCGTCTGTTTTTTCCGCCAATAATTTATTGTTACCTAAACGCCAAGATAATACCGGATTGGTTGGTTCCAGATCTTTGGCTTGTTGCCAAGATTTGATAGCCCATTCACGAGCTTCCGGTACCAACGATGCGGCATTTTCATACATGATAGCCAGGTTCTCCCAGATCGCCACTGATTTTGGTGAAAGTTCCGTAGCCTTTTTTGCTTCATTAACTGCGACCGCCACATAACCGGAAATTGTTTGCATGTCCGGCTCCGGTGTGGAAGCCAAAGTAACCGCTTGCATTAAATACACTTGGGCCAAAGCAGCATGATACAGATCAGAGTTCGGTCTTTGTCCGAGAGCTTTTTGTAAATTATCTTGAGCTTCTTGAAAATTTTGTGAAGTCAAAGCTTTGGCATAAATTGTTTCTGCCACATACATTCTAGCTCCAAGCACTCCAACCATAGCAATACCGGCCATAATAACAATCACTACAAAAGAAAAAGATAAACTATATTGTGGATTCTCACTAATTTCCCATTCATATTCGCTGAGGACTTCCGAATTTACAAATGATAAACCGGTCGTCATCAAACCAAGTAACAAAAACCATAACCACCACAACACCGGACCGTGGAAAGAAAAAGCCATTGCAATAGTCAAGACCAACCAAGCAGACACTACTAAAAAGAAATCAATCTTATCAAACTCGCCTTCCACAGAAAATTTTTCCAAAAAGTGCTCGGTTTTGTCTTTAAACCACAAAGACAAAATGTGACCCAAGATGTACAACAGTATAAAAACAAAAGCCAACAGACCCAAAACACCGGTTTCAGCAAAAATCGCATAAAGAGTGGAAAACGGTTGAGAAAAACGCAATGACCATGCCCAAGCATCATTGTTGAAATCAGCGCTGCGGAATTTGGAAAAATCAATATTGAAAGTACCAACTCCGCTACCGAGCATAAACTCTTTTACTCCGGATAAAGCTGTTTTATAAGCAATATTCCAAGAAGGTTTATAGCCGAGCGCCACTTCAGCCGGAACTTGAGTTTGTAAATATTTTGGTGAACCGAAAGATAAAAATATTACTACCATTACCAAAAAAGCAAACAAAGCGGAAACCCAACCAACTCGTACTTCATTTACAAAACTGACACCGACCAAAAGCAACACTATCAAGCCAATCAAAAACATCCACCACAAAACATTGAAACTTAACATTATCAAGCAGACAAAGGATAACAAAGTAACGAAGAAATAAGAAAGTGCTTTACCCAAAGAAACATTTTTTTTCATGATTTGTCCGGCGGCTAAAATAAAGATAATGATTAACCACAATCCAAACGGAGTGTTGATCTTATCAATGGTATTCCAAGCGCCCGGTACGATGTAATTTAATAGATCCAATTTAAAAATAACTTTCAATAAAAATAACAAAGCTGTGGTGCCACCGGTATAAATAATCGCATCAACCAACCCAAGCCAACCACGATAAGTTCTAATATTATTATTGATAAGAAAATAAAATAATATCAAAAACAACAAGAAGAAAAAGTTCATGACAAAATATTCACTGCGACCAAAAAACGAATCAATAGAATTAACGGAAAAAATAGAAGATAATAATAAAATACCCAAAAAACCTAGGAACGGAACATCTAAATAAGATTTAATATAGGAAAGTCTTTTGGAAAAAATTAACTTAGCTGCGTAAAGCAAAAGATTAACCAACACCAAACCAATAAAAACATACTGTTTTGGTATGACATAAAAATTTACCAAATTTTTGCTGATAAATAGAGGCATCGCCACTATACTGATCAGCAAAACAACGTAAGAGCAAATATCTAGCGCTCTAAAAAGACGATTGTTGTGCATAAATTAATTAGTATTACAATAAACAAAGTGGTTTTTATTTATTGTCTATGTTGTTTAAATAAAATAAAAAATGATTAAATCGCGTGTTTAACCCTCACATATTTACGCATCATTATTATAGCACATTTTTTGATGTCGAACTATGTGGATATCTTTTTTTATCTTAGCAAAAAAATAATCGTTTTAAACATATTTTTAAATCTTCGTTTTTAAACTAAATTATTATTAAAAAGATTGCCGTTATGAATTAAATAATGAATACTGAATATTGAATACTAAACTACCTGCAATCTTGGTGAGTGTAAATTAAAGATTTATTCCTGTTCTTAGACAAAAAACTTAATTATATTTATTTTATCTTTTGTTTAAAAAATAAAAGACCATCTCAACACGCTACCAATCCAACAACCCAAGTCGATTGGGCTTGTAAATATCAATAACAATATTCAACACCCAATATTTTTTGGTTATTTTTTGTGAAACAAATTATAATATTGAACAATTTTGGTATTCAATATTCAATTTAATTTGGCTAATCTTAGCTAAATTAAAAATAATGTTTCACGTGAAACATTTTTATTCCCTCCTCTTATTTAAGAGGAGGGTTAGGGTGGAGTCTCTTTTTGTTCTAAATTGTTTCACGTGAAACAATTGGATTAAAATAATATTAAGATCAAGAATAAATTTAATACACCAGTTTAATATTTACTTGTTTTCAGGCTTAGTCTTAAGATTTAAAATTGTTTCACGTGAAACAATTTTACCTCCACTATTTAGAGACTCTCCCTTAATCCCTCTCTTAAAAAAGAGAGGGAAATTACAAAAACACTTATGCTCTTGTGAATTGTTTCACGTGAAACAATTCACAATTTTAATACATAAACTATTTTGGGTAGATCTATTAATCAATTTTGGAATTTTTTAATTAATATAAACAAAAGATAGATGTTCTCTTGTAATAATGTTTCACGTGAAACATTTTATTCCCTCCTCTTCTTTAAGAGGAGGGGTTAGGGTGGAGTCTGTTTAGCTTTTTATTTTTTTTTATAATTTCAATACTGTTTTTTATTATAAATTGTTTCACGTGAAACAATTTTATGTTTGATTTATTTTAATAAAAATAAAAAATGTTTCACGTGAAACATTTTTTAAAAGCTTGGTTTATTTAATAAAAAACCTTCTTTTTTGGCTAATCTTAGCCAAAATAATGACTTATCCACAGTTTATTAACACCCCAAATTGGACACTGGGAGACACTATTATAGCACTTAGAGTTGTGGACCTAGGCAGAATCGAACTGCCGTCTATGCAACCCGCCCCGTCACTTATATACTTGTGGACTTAGCGAGAATCGAACTCGCGCCTCCGCAATGCGAATGCGGCATACTACCACTGTACTATAAGCCCTGGGTTTAAGTGACTGGGGTAAAAACGCACCGTTCTACCACTGAACCATAGGCCCTTCTCCGTTTTGTGGGACGCTTAGCGTCCCTATTACGACGCTCAGCGTCGTGCCCTCAGCATGAATTTCACTCGCCAGATTACATCTGGCTCTTTGAAAAACCTTCGGGTTTTTCAACACTTTTCCTCAAAAATGTGGGAAAACACTTTCCCCACCACCCCTTTGTTCAATTTCTTTTTTATCTTAAATATAGGTACTCTTTTATTGCTTATCACCACTCTGATGCGTTGTTTTGTCCCCCCGGAGGGAATTGAACCCCCATCTTTTCCTTAGGACGGAACTGTTTTATCCGTTAAACTACAGGGAGTTTGAAGTATTAAAATTGTATATTAAATCAACGGTTTTAGCAAGCTTTTACAAACCATAAAGACTAGTATATACTAATAATAATAATCATTATTTATATATGTTTGAATACTTTCTTGTTTTTCTTTTAGTTGTGACACTTTTGGCAATTATTTATCTTATTTACCAAAATAAAACAAATGTTTCTGGTCCGGACACCGGTAGCCTGCTTTTATTACAAAAACAAATTGAAGGTTTACAAAACTTGTTTGATCAAAAAATTAACGACACCAATAAAACTTTTTTGGAATCACAAAACAATATTAATAAAACAGTTCAAACTCAATTTGCCCAAAGTCTCAAAACTGTAACCGAAGTGACGGAAAAATTGACCAAACTGGATGAAACCAATAAACAAATTGTAGGGTTTGCGCAACAGCTGGAGAGCTTGGAAAATGTTTTGATGAGTCCAAAACAACGCGGGATATTGGGAGAATATTTTTTGGAAAACGTTTTGAAAAATGTTTTACCTCCGGGAAGTTATGAAATGCAATACAAATTTGAAAACGGCGATATTGTGGATGCGGTTGTTTTTGTAAAAGATAAAATCATACCAATTGACTCCAAATTTAGTTTGGAAAATTATAATAAAGCCGCGGCAGAAAAAGATCCGCACGCCAGAGAAGCGCTGGAAAACACTTTCAAAAGCGATCTCAAAAAACGCATTGATGAAACAAGTAAGTATATCAAGCCCAAAGAAGGCACGATGGATTTTGCTTTTATGTTTATCCCGTCTGAAGGAATTTACTATGACCTACTTATCAATCAAGTCGGCGCGCTCAAAACCAATACCAACAGTTTGATAGAATACGCTTTCAAAGAAAAACATGTCATTATCGTCTCGCCGACTTCTTTCTTGGCTTATTTGCAAACCGTGATGCAAGGATTGCGCGCTTTACAAATAGAAGAAACGGCCAAAGAGATTCGTAACAGGGTAGAGGATCTAGGAAAACATCTTTTGGCTTTTGACGAGTATTATAAAAAGATGGGATCTAACTTAAGCACTGTAGTAAACGCTTATAACATTGGTTATAAAGAATTAAATAAAATAGATAAAGATGTGGTAAAAATAACCGATGGAGAAAGAGCTATCGAACCAGTTTTGATAGACAAGCCAAACATAGAAGAGTAGTCCTTGACTTTTTGGCTAAAATACTATATCATTTCCTCAGCTCTCAATTTTATTAATTTAAAATATTTATGCCAAATAAAGCTAGTGCTCGCAAAGCTCTCCGACAAGCCGCCAAAAGAACCGCTTGGAACAGAGCTAAAAAAGACGCTTTCAAAAATGCGATTAAAAAAGTTTTGACAGCTACTTCCCCTGAAGAAGCCAAAAAACTAATTTCAACCGCCCAAAAAGCTCTTGATAAAGCTGCCAAAACCGGAGTTATCAAAAAGAAAACAGCTGGTCGCAAACTTTCTCGTTTGATGAAAAAAATTAACTCTAAAAAATGACCTCCTCCCCGGGTTCCGTCCTGACGGACTACACCCGGGGTTTCCTTT
>CALCZC010000029.1 GCA_937903605.1 uncultured bacterium | reverse complement strand
TAACCCTGCAGTGTAAATTTGGCAGGCGCAAGAACTCTGTCCCGCAAATATTATTATTGGCGAGAGTGTGGCAAGCAAGGTTGGAATAAAATGTTAGTAAAACAGTGCTAGTTGTGCAGGGGAGTGTTCTCTTTCTATATTTATAGCAGGTTTTTTGTCGAAGAAGCAATATGCGCCCAGTGCTGCTATCAGGTTCATAAAGAAGTTGTGGATACTGCGGTGGCGGGAATGTTCAATGTCGCAGATATTTTTCAATTCATCATTGATTGTTTCAATGACAGAGCGTTTTCTAAGCATTATTTTGTCGTAAAAAGACATTAAACGGTTCTTCATATTACTCTTAATGCCCGTAACGAGATGGACACCGTCTTGCCACAGCATTTCAAAAAGGGAGGAAGATATGTACCCTCTGTCTGCATAAAGTTTACCGAACAGTTTCTTTTTCAGTATATGAAATGCGTCCACATTTCTATCATCGGTATTGGCAGCAGAAAAATAGAAACTGAGAATTTCACCCTTTTCATTACATACAAAGTGTAGTTTGAAACCATAAAACCAGCCCATAGTGCTTTTTCCACGCTGTGCCAATCCCTCAAACACTTTGTGATTGAAAATGCGTTTATTGTGGCATACGCTTATTTTGGTGCTGTCCACAAAACTGATACCGGTACACTGCCCAAAACAAAACAGGTTCAGAAACAGCATCATCGGTACAAAAACCTTGTGCTCAATGGCTACAAAACGATTGTATGAAAGCTGCTTGGGAAACTCTTTACGCAGAGTCTGACCAATATACATCAAGTAAAAATGCTTGAAGTTTTTGAAACTGCCGAAATGATACAAAATCAGAATGGTGATAATTTCGCTGTGAGACATCTGGTGTGAACGGTTACGGTGTTTTTTTCCATCACCTATGGCTAATTGTTCATTTTCTTTGATAAGTTGTGCATATTCTTTGCAAAATTCGTCGGCAGAACAAAATATTTCTGTAACTTTGTCTATGGTAAGTAGGCTCATAAATTTTTATAACTTTTTGATAATCAAACACAAAGATATAAAAATTTTGCTTACTTACCTAATTTTTTTGACTTTTTTCTTAAACGGAACTCAGGTTA
>CALCZC010000028.1 GCA_937903605.1 uncultured bacterium | reverse complement strand
TAAGATGACTTTTACTGCTTTGACCTCCATGCGGGGTTTCCTGGAATAGAAAAAATCTGCCCATAAAGGCAGATTTTTGTTAATATAACAAAACATTGAATCCAACTGTTGTTTAAAGTATAATTAAAAATATCTTATGACTTTCAACTACTCAAAAATCTTATCCTCTTGGAATCTGGAATTTTCTAAAATCCAAGAAGAAATTTCTTTTTATGGCAGTCCGGAAAGATCCGATTTTCGCGTTGCCGTCTCTGACAAAACCGGCCGAATTTATGTTTTGGAAAAAATAAATCCGCATATCGCTTTACGCAAAGAAGAAATCGCCCAACATCTTTTTTCTCTCCGACAAAAAAACCCCGCTTTACCTATTGTCGCTTATCTGCAAAACAAAGAAGGTTCTTTTGTCGGTCAGATAGAAAACGATTATTGGCTACTCTCCCCTTTTGTCGTTGGAGTCCCTCTTGATAGAATTGCTTATCTTGAAGAAAGTTGGCGCGGTGAAATAATGGCTGATTTTATTTTGCATTTAAAAAATACGGCGAATAAAATTTTTATTGAACCAAAAAATATTTTTTCTTTGCCGGAATATATTAAAAAAATTTGCGCGGATATGGAAAAATACAATCCGCAAGAAAGAAAAGCTTTGGATCCGATAATAGAGTATTTACAAAAAAACTTTTTCCCGATTTACAACCAAATACCGCCGGCTTTTTGTCACGGCGATTATCATCCCATCAATATCATCTGGGGTGAAAAAGAAATTAAAGGCGTGATAGATTGGGAATTTTGCGGTTTCAAACCAGAAATGTATGATGTTGCCAACATGATAGGATGTCTAGGGATGGAACACCCGGATACTTTGAGTAAAAAAATAGTTTTGAATTTCTTGCAAAAACTCCAACAAGCACAAATATTTTATCCTTTGAGCTGGCAATATTTTGTCGACTTGATTATCGCTTTGCGTTTTGCCTGGTTGTCTGAATGGTTACGTAAAAAAGATAAAGAAATGATAGAGTTAGAGATAGATTATCTGTTTCTTCTTTTGGACAACAAAGATGCTTTGGAAAAAAATTGGGAAATAAAAAAGTCGTTCTAACGAACGACTGTGTTTAAAGAACTATTGGTGATAAATTTCCGCGGCTATTAAATGGCCGTTTTTGTAAACCGACTGAATGGCAGTGATATTAGAAATTTCTTTTATCATCCCCTCCAATAGACTTTTGATTTCTTTTTCCCTATCCGGAGAATGTTTGGCATTGGAAGTCAGATATTTTATCTTCATCCCACTTTCTTTTTCCGTAAAAACATAAATAATCTCGGCGGAAAAAAGAAAGCCATTTTTGTAGACGGTTTTAATAGCCACGATTTTTTTCTTTCCGGCTATTTCCGTTGACAATTTCTTCAAAACTTCATTTTCTCTCATTTGACCAAACTCTTTTTCTCCGGTCAGAAAAATAATTTCTACTTTTTCTCCGGGTTTCAATTCGGAGATTTTGACATACTGAACCGAATCCTCATTGCAAGCGACTGACAAAAATACCATCGCAATAACAAAAACAAATTTCTTCATCTGATTCCTCCAGGGGTGTTGTTAAAAGAACTTCTTACTTAAACCGGGGAAATTTTAGCAAAAAACCGAAAAAATGTCAATAGTCTTCATTTATAATTTGAAAATCATTCGGCCCGGAAAAAAGTAAGTGCCCAAACTTCTTGCGCCCCGGCTTGTTTGAGTGTTTTGGCCGCTTCGCTCAAAGTCGCTCCGCTAGTGAAAACATCGTCTATCAAAATCACTCTTCTTGGCGGAGTTTTTTTAATTCTGAAAGCATCTTTGATATTTGATAAACGATTTTCTTTTTTTAGCTTTGCTTGTTGTTGCGTTTTTTTATTTCTCTCCAATAAACCATCAAAAACAAAATCCTGTGTCGGATATTTTTCCTTTACTAAGCGTAAAAAAATATTCAACAAAACTTGCGCCTGATTGAAACCGCGCCACCTTTCTCGTAACGGATGTAGAGGTACGGGAGTAAAAATAGTATTTTCTTGTAACCAAAAATTTTTTCGCATAAAGACTTTATTTTTTACAATCATTTCTTCCCATAAACTTTCTAAATCTTTTACGAAATTATATTTATAATCGTATAGTAATTCAGAAAGCGGTGATGGTTCAAAAAAAGGCAGGAAAGAAATTACGCCGTCTAAATGTGTTTCTCGCTTGCAACAAGAACAAGTTGTGCCGGTTTTGTTTTCTATTTTACAGACTGGACAACGCCAAATTCCTTCGTTATCCAAAAAATGACGATGCTCACGACACCACCACTCCCCCTCTTCCCCACAATCCACACATCTTTTGGGGAACAATAAATCTTTAATTAAATATAATTTTTTCAATAAAAAATTTCGCATAAATAAACAAAAAATCCGCCCAAAAAGGACGGATTTTAAAGAAATAATTATTTCCACTTAACATCATCAACCAACCAAACATCACCACTCTTTATAACAGCAACCTCAGCTTCTTGATTAAAATTTCTAATATCTCCATTTTTATTTTCTTCTCTGGCAGAAATAACTCTGATTATTATTTTGTCTTCTTCAAAAGAAGTTATTGAGGAACTGAAAGCTCGAGTAGTAAAGCCAATAAAATCTTCTCCAACAGTCATATTTTCAATTCTAGATTTCAAGACTTTCCAAAGATCAGCAGTACTCAACACTTCTAAATCTTTTAAATTTTGCCCTGGATTATCAGTGGAATAAGAACCATATCTTTCCACAAAAATTTTAGCAATATTTTGCGCTGCACTTTTTATTTTTTCTTCACTATTCATTTGAGCAATAGGAGTATTTGCATCAATAACACTAAAATCATCATTGTTAATCAAGACTCCGTTTTGCCCATCAAAAATCTGTTGTTCTTGACCATCTTGTGTATTTGTTGGTTGATTTTCAGTTTCCGTTTTTTTATTAGAAAAAACCGTTATTGCTATACTTATAGCTAAAATCAACAAAAGAATAATGCTCACAATAACAAAAATCCTTGTTCTTAAAGTTAGGTTCATATTTTTATTCTTTATTTAATAATTGTTCTTCGAACTCTTTTTTAGCTTTTTCTATAGCTAATAATTGTTCTGGATTTGTAGTTACTACTTGATCTTCAAAATTTGAAGCCAAAACCCGGATACCAGCATGTTTGCTTCCAGCAAAGAAAATTCCTTCACCCACTGAAGAATTTAATAAAAACATTCTTTCACTGTTAGTCAAGGCAAAAGATTTTTGTACCAAATCAATAGCGGTCGGACTTTGTTTAAGCAAAAGTTGTAATGCCGAATTAGTGACAATCGGCTGACCAAACTGTGAACGTAAAAAATCATTTACATCTTGTGTAATAGTAGTAATGCCCAAATAATATTTACGACAACGTTTAACAAGTGCAAAAATAAAACTAGCACTATCCTCATGCTGCATTAACCACCAAGCCTCATCAATAACTAGAATTCTTTTTTTACGTTCTGAGCGAACAATATTCCAAATAAAATTTACAATGGTATAAATTGCCATCGGACGAAGCTCTGTTTCCAAATCACGCACACCAAAAACCATTAACTGATTATTGAGATCTACGTTGGTTGGAGAATTAAATAAACCACTAAAAGTACCTTCTGTAAATTTACTAAGCTTTAAAACAAGCTCTTCTGAATTTGTCATTCCTTCTAAAACTTCTTGCAAATCTTGCATTATCGGAGGTTGCACTTTGGTCAAATCTGCATCGCGTGTAATATCTTTTTTAGCATAAGCTTCAAGTAACGCTTTATCGATAATAGAGTCTTGTTCGGTAGTAAGCCCACCAAGCATAATTTTCAACAATCCTTTAACGGTAATAATAGCACTCCTGATGATATCCTCCACGCTCATTTCTAAACCTCCGGTTTGTTTGGGTAAATCAAAAGGATTTACTTTTGCCTCTGAAGAAAGAGAAATATTAACATATGTACCTCCTACCGCATCACAAAGATGTTTATATTCCATTTCTGGATCAATCACAATAACATCAACTCCCATCATCAAAGAACGAATTATTTCCAATTTAATTGCATAACTTTTCCCCGCACCCGAGCTGGCAAAAACTACCATATTGGCATTTTGCAGAGAAAAACGATCAAATACTATCAAGCTGTTATTGTGTAAATTGATACCATAAAAAATACCGTTATCGGAAGTTAATTCTGCCGAAACAAAAGGAAAAGAAGCAGCAATGGGTGAAGAATTTAAGTTAAAAGGTATATATAATTCATCATTACAAATTGGCAGGGTAGAATTAAATCCTTGTTCAGCTTGATAAAAGACCTTGTGGGTAATAATAAGTTTGGAGCCAAAAATACCTTCTATATCTTCACTAAGCTGGTCGAGTTCTTTTTTATCTTTGGCATAAATCGTCGCATAAAAACAAAACTGAAAAAAGTGTTCCGTACCTTGAGTTAGATTGTCGCGCAATTGTTCGATGTCGCGTAAGGCGGTTTCTCGTAGAGGATCACGTGGTGCCCCTTTTTCTCTATCAGCACTTAACTGGGCTTCCAGAGCACCGACTTTATTTTTAAGCTGTTTTAAAATTACCGCTGATTTCACCGGATAAAAAAACATCCCAATATCCATAGTAACAGCCAAATTTATAACTGGCGAACTCCACCCAACACTAATATAGCGTGGATAAGCGGAAATAAAAATGGTTCGACAAAAAATATCACCCAATTGCAAAAAACTACTTTCTACTTTGAAAGCTGCTGGGGATATCAAATCACGGATAGAAACTTCACTCTCTCGATAGATTCGTTCTTCTTGTAAAGTAATCAATTCCTCTTCAGCTTTTTTCTTGAGCTGTTCTTTTTCGTTTTCGTAAATCGTGGTTTGTTCTTTAGTAATTTTACCACTGATTGGTTTAAAAGCCATATTTTTATTTTTAATTTTTTTCAACCCTCATATAATCCACAGGGGCCAGTGGTTGATTTTGAGCAATATCGGGATTATAAGTCGAATAATATAATTCAATCAAAGCCTGTGTATCCAAACGAATAACTTCTAAATTCATTCCTGATAAACCGGATTCTATCAAACGAACTCTGGAGTCTAACTCGGCTTTACGTTTTATAAAAGATTCTTCTTTTAAACGAATAAGATTGACCGGATTGAGGGCGTCCCCCAAACGAGACCAAAAACCCTTTTTTTTGTTAGTTAAAGGATCGTATGGAACTACAACATAAAATTGCTTAGAGGTAATATTTCGCATAGTTACCAACTTGTTGATAAACGAAATATAATCAGAAATTTGTGTCTTCAACAATTCATTTTCTATTTGTTCTCTACGATCTTCCAATCTTTCAATATATGATCTAATATTTAGATTACGAGATTGAATACAAATCTGCAAAGGATGATCCAAAGAATTCAAAAAAGAAACGTAGGAAGAAATTATAGCCTCTTGTTCTTCTTCGTTGAGCAAACCAAAATTTATACTACTCACCATCAGCACCGCTCGAAGAGTGCCGTCTTTCATCACAACTGTATTATTTTTAATTTCCGCAATCGGTACTTGGGCTTGAGAATTCGGAATAGCTTTTTTCTTTTTAATAGCTTGTTCATTTTTCATATTTTTTTGATAAATTGTTTTCTTCTTCTGACCCATAATAACCACCCGTATTAACCACCAAGGAAAGCTGGCGAATACGGCTGTGAGTTATCTGACGAGCGATTATTTTTTCTGGAATAGTCGGCACTTTATTGAGTTCTTGAATGGATTTCAATTCTGTGTCGCTATACCGCCTGTCCCAAATACGCAAACTAGGACGACGTACCGTTTGAAAAATATTTAATAGAAAATAATGAAAGGGCTGGCCGTTTATTTTAACAAAAGCTAGAATTAAAGCAGATCCCCCAATAATACAAAGTAAAAAAATAAATAGAGCTGTATCTGCCAACTTATAAGCAACAAAGATCAATAAAGAGGCAACCAATAAAATCACAAATTGACGGGTCGTAACTGGACCGATTATTTTGTCTTCTACATCAATAAATTGCGGGACAACAAACTGATTCATAAAAATAATTCTAAATTTCTTTTTCCATTTTAATAATCAATTTGATTTCTTCTAAACTTAAATTTTTTTCTTCTTTGTCTAAAGATTTCAAGGATTTTCCTTTATTAAAGCTTTCGCAAACTTGTTCCAAATAATTTTTATAAATAGGGCTTTGTTGCCAAGCCTCAAGTGCCTGTAAATAAAGGATAAAAGACTCTTCTTTTAAATTGATAAATTTTTGTTTTAAACGAGAAACAGCTTGCTCCGAATTTGAAGACAAATGTCTCAAATCTTCAACCCTAAAATTCTTAATTTCTTCCACAGGACCAAAAACAACATTTTTGGGCGGAATAATATCTTCTCCAGTCGATCTGACAGATCCTGATTTTTTGATTAATTGTTCGATTTTTTTACCAGAATCAACATTATTTTCCACTAAATCGTCTAGCGAACTTATTTCTTTGATTTCTTTACTAAAAGCCGGCTTATGAACAAATGCATTAAATGGCGAAGATGCAGATGGTAAAATTTCTCCTTCTTTTGCCGGCAATTTGTTTCTGTTTGATGTAATTCTTTTTAAAGTGTTGATAGGACCGGTATCTTCTAAACCAATAGTCACTCTTTTTTCTTCTGCAATTTTAAAAATTTCTTTGAGTTGAGGATCTTTTAAATCTGCTCCGCCCAAATAAATAGGCTGTCGCAAAATTTCACTCAATTGTTCTTGGTTTTTAATATCTTTCAAAAAGATAACTATATTATTTTTAACATTATCTATCGCTTGCTGAGGAATTTTAAAAGAAAGTTTTTCAATTATCTCAAGCGCCTCTTTTTCTCTTTTGTTAAAAGATTCGTGCTCAATATTTTTCAATTCTTCGTCTTCTAAAGGACTTTTTATATCTTCTTTGTCCCAAACTTCTTTTTCTTTATTTACCGTACTTAAAACAATAGCTGAGGGTGTGGCAGGTTTAACTTTTATTACAGAATCTTTTTTTAGATGGGATAATTTCATCTTTACAAAAGATCCGTCCTTTTTTTTAACTAAAATTGTTTTTTCACTATCCATATTTATTGAGAAAAATCAAACATCTGTTCAGCCGCTTTTTTAACTTCTTCATCAGTTAATTTATCTAAAGCTTCTTTATCAACATAGCCTGTTTCAAGAATCATCTTTCTCAAAAGAGAGATATCTTCAAAAACATCTTTTTTTTCTATTACTTTTTCTGTACTACTCGTAGTATTCAGGCTAGACATTCGAACACCTAATGCATTTTGAAAATCTTCTGAATCAAAAATCTCTTTTCCAATTTTTAATATTTCTTCATCACTAAAACCTTTCAATTTATTTTCTTCTACTCCTGAAGAAATCAAAATAAGTTTTATTTGTTCTGGATCGTTTAATAAATCATTTATATCAAAAAGATTACCTTCCGACTCTGGGTCTTTTATCCAATTTTCCAAATTTTGGATAGGCAAATTTTCCCCTACTTGTTTATCACACTCTGTACCTTCAACACACACAGGATTTCTACCTTGTAAAATTTCTTCTCTATCTTTCACGCTATCTCCGTCAGTGTCATCAAGATATGCACTGGTTCCATAAATATAAATTTCTTCAAAATCAGTTAGACCGTCCCTGTCAGTATCTCGATAATGCAGAGCTTCGACCGGATCGCTAAATTTCTCTTTAATCAAAATGTCCGGTACAGCATTACTCAAAGCATAGGGACGATACAGGTTGTTTCTGATTTGAAAAAAACTTATAATCAAAAATAAAATAGTAAAAACAAACAAAAACACAAAACCGAGTTTTTGCTCCAAAGTTAACCCTGTTTTTATAGGATTTTCGTCCATATTTAGATAAATTTTTTTACTTTTATATTATACCATTTTCTCGTTTTTTGAGATAGTGGATAAGTGACGCGAAGCGTCATCCTGATCCCCGCCACGACGGGGAGAAGGATCTCTTAAACAAAGCCTTAGGAAATAAGTTGAACCACAAGGGATTCTTCGCTTCACTCAGAATGACGGTAAAAAACAAAAGCCTGCCTTTTTAGGGCAGGTTTATTTCTTTAAATAATTTAATCCATTCTTCCAAGTTGAGTTCTTGCGCGCGGACATTGTTAGAAAAACCCATTTTTTCAAAAGCTTTATCTATTTTTTCTTTATTTTTCTTGCCTAAATAATTTTTTAAATTTTTTATCAACAATTTACGTTTATTGATAAACCCGGCTTTAATAAAATCAAAAAACTTTTTTTCATTAACTTCTGGCAAATCTCTTTTTAAAACTATTTTAACAACCGCTGAATCGACTTTTGGAACAGGGAAAAAATTATCTCTAGGCACCATAGTCACTATTTCCGGTTCACCATAAAATTGTACAGACAAACCCAAAACTGAAAGATCGCCGGGTTTAGCGCAAATTCTCTCCCCTACTTCTTTTTGCACCATTATTACCATGCTTTCTGGTTTATTTTCTTGCTCCAAAAAAAATCGAATTACTTGCGAAGTTATTTGATAAGGCAAATTCGCTAAGACTTTATAACTTTCAACTTTCAACTTTTTACTACGCAACACATTCCCCCAAATAATTTCTAAATTTTTATATTCCTTTACTCTTTCTTCCCAATAAGGCATGATTTTTTTCTCAATTTCATAAGCCACCACTTTGCCGGCTTTTTCGCTGATGGGTAAGGTCAAAACCCCAAAACCCGGGCCGACTTCTACTACCGTATCATTTTTATTAATCTCTCCGGTTTCAATCATTTTTTCTATTACTTCTTCATTTAACAAAAAATTCTGCCCGTATTTTTTACTCGGACGAAGACCATATTTTTGACATAAATGCTGAAGATAATCAGGATTGAACAGTTTTTCCATAATTTATCTTTTTTAACGATTGGATATTTTTTTTCGTTGATCATTTATTTTATCCATTTCTTCTTTAGTGATATCTTTACGTCCATATAGTTTTTCCGCTACACTATCTCTAATTTTTGATAAAGAGTAAATAAATTTAGTATCAGTTATTATTTTCTTTCTTGTTTCCACATCCCTAACACCCATCAATTCATTCGAATTATAAGTATCGTAGCCGTTAACATACCTCGAGGATTCAAAACTCTTTGACCTAATTTCATTGTCTATAGAATTAATTAATTCTTCCCACTTATCGCTTTCAACCAGTTTTTGCATATATTCAATTTCATTCTCTGTTCCAGGATTATTAAATTCACCATTTTTTGCCAATAATTTATTTTTTTCAAAAAATTCATTGAGAGAGTTTTTATCAATTTTAATTTCTTCTGGAAAAAGTTTTCCATAAATATTTTCAAACATTCTTTTAGCTAATTTATCACGTTCAGTCACTTTTTCTCTTGATTCTGAGTCCATGTTCTTAAAATTTTCTATCTGAATCTCATTTGTTCTGTTATCTATTACCTGCGCAAACCTTGACGAAAGAATAATTAATCCTTCGGCGTAAGGTTCTAGATTTTTTTTCGCCATTTCAACCTTAGAAGATAATTCTAAACCGGTAAATTTATTAGCTATATCCTTATAAAAATCTTCTATTTGGTCATTATCATTACTATTATATTCTTCATTACTTTTAGCCAGCTCTTTTGATTGTTCCCAAAAACCGTTGTTGTCTTTACGCCAACTAGCATCTGGAGTAAAAATTTTTGGTTTTTCACTACTCGGCTTGCTAGTTTCAGGAATTTTTGTTTTTAAGAACTCATCGTTTGGATCAACTTTATATTTGTTTTCATTATTACCCATATAATTAAAGATTTATTTTAATTAAATTATTAAATTTAAAATTTTACTTTTTTAACCCTGCTTCAGTATATCTATTACTTGCATTCCACATCAACCAACCAGCATCGGCATATTTTTCCACTACGTCTATTTGTGCGCGGATTTTTTCCGCATCGTAAACTGCCCCTAAATCAAAGGCTTGTATCCACGGTCTAACTTTTGCTCTTTTACCTTCGAATTTTGGCGCTCCGAGTTTCATCCCATTTTCAAAAACCGCATAAGGGTTGGCCGCTGGATTACTTAATCCCAGGTGCCCTGCGGGATAATGCGACGGATACATCATTGGACAAACATAATCTACATTATCCACCGTATCTACAATTCTCTGTCCTATCGCCATATCATCAACCCCGTTTTTTTCCATGGTAAATCCAAATAAATCCAGGGAAGTCCAGACCGGATAGTTTTTTAAATTATTATTCAAAAATTTATAAAAATCACCCATCACTTCATATTTCTTTTTACTTTCATCATCATATAGAGCATTACTCATATCACCATCTGAAGGAAACCGAACATAGTCAAAATTTATTTCATCAAATCCAAACTGAATAGCTTCTTTAGCAATATCCAAATTATATTTCCAAACTTCTTTTTTGGTCGGATCTACCCAAGCAAGACCTTTATGATCACGCCAAAGTCCACCGCTTTTACTTTTTATCGCCCACTGAGGATTTTTTTCTGCCAACACCGGATCTTGAAAAACGGTTTGCCGAGCAATCACATAAATTTTTTCCGCATGTAATTTTTCAATCAATTTTTTAACATCTCCCAATCGATTGTCTTTATTTTTCAAAGAAACGACCAGTGGTATTTGACTATCATAAAGTACCAAGCCACTGTAATCTTTGATATCAATTACTACGGCATTGAGTTCAGTACGTTTTATCAAATCAATAATTTGAGCCATCTTTTTAGAACTACCGGCCGAATAAGCCGTCAAGTATAGACCCTTGACAAAAACAAGAGGGTTTTTTTTACCTGCTACAAAAACAGGATTATTAACTTTTACAGAAATCATCGAGAGAGTCAGGTTATTGATATAAAGACCAGTAGTATAGGAAAAAAGTAGAATAAAAAAAGCGCTAAATAAAGCCAAAATACTAACTATTGTCCAACAAAAAGCGGGGGTCGGAAAAGTTTTTAGCGAGATTTTCAAATCTCCTTGGCGTACTATATTACAAACACCATTTTCCACTTCAACAATAGTTGTGGGTTTAATTATCGGGATCTGACCACCATCTACCAAAATATCCGGCTTTAAAATTTGTGTTGAAAAAATATTTTCCGCTTCCAAAGAATTATATATATTATTTTGTCCGGAAATATTAGCCGATGTCGCCACTAACGGACGGCCAAGTCTATTAGTAATTTCTTTTAACCACTTGTCGGAACTAACTCTTATTGCCAATTTTCCGGATTGCGAAACCACCCCCAGCGGTAATGAATTTGGATTTTTACAAAGTCCAATAATAGTCAAAGCTCCCGGCCAATATTTTTTGGCCAGTTTATCTAAAGTCTCATCCCAAACCAAATATTTTTTCGCTTCTTCAATACTATTCACTATTACCAAGAGAGGTTTGTCAAATTCTCTTTTTTTGATTTGAAAAATTTTATCCACGGAAAATTTGTTGGTTGCATCGCACCCCAGACCATAAGAAGTTTCTGTTGGAAACACAACCGTCCGCCCAGCTTTCAACTGTGCGATAATTTCATCAATTTGATTTTTATTAATCTTTTTCATTTGCTTATTAGCTTACTTGCTTACAAGCTTATTAGCTTTTTTTGATCCACTCTAAATACGCCTTGCTAAACGGCAACAATTCGCCTTCTAACAAACTTTCAGGATCAGTGGTTTCAAAATCAGTACGATGATCTTTGGCCATATGATATGGATGTAGTACATAGGAGCGGATTTGATTTCCCCACTCCGCGCTTTTATATTCTCCGCGCAATTCATTACGCTCTTTAGCCAAGCGCTCTTCTTCCAGTCGATGAAGTTTGGCTTTGAGAATTTTCATCGCTGTTTCTTTGTTTTGCTGTTGGGATCTTTCGTTTTGACAAGATACGGAAATATTGGTCGGAATATGAACTATCCTAACAGCGCTGTAAGTAGTGTTTACACTTTGTCCGCCTTTACCACCGCTCATGAAAGTATCTATGCGCAAATCCTCGGGCTTAATCTCAATATTAACTTCTTCATCAAGCTCAGGCATCACTTCCATTAAAGCAAAGGAAGTGTGACGCATTTTTTCCGCATCAAATGGTGAAATGCGCACCAATCTATGTACACCGTGTTCGGATTTGAGATAACCGTAAGCGTATCGTCCTTTGATTTCCACGGTTACGGATTTATAACCAGCTTCTTGCCCGCGAGATTCATCCAAAATTCTGGTTTTCCAACCCATTTTTTCACTAAAACGTAAAATCATGCGCAATAACATTTCCGTCCAATCTTGGGCTTCCGTTCCCCCGCTACCGGCATGAAAAGCCACGATAGCGTTGTTTTTATCATAAGGACCGTTAAGTAACAAATAAAGTTCGTATTCGGAAAATTCTTTTTCTAACTCCTCTTGTTGTTTTTCTATTTCTTTTTCCAAAGATACGTCCTCACTTTTTTGCAAATCCAATAAATCTTTGGTACGCGTCAAAAGATTTTCCCATTTTTCCACTTCTTTTTTAATATCTTGATAATCTTGCGAAATCGCTTGGGCGTTTTCCTGGTTTGACCAAAAATCAGAGGCATTCATCTCTTCTTCTAGTTGCGCCATTTTTACTTTTAATTCTTTAATTTTCAAAAGCTCCATGGCGGAGTTGATTTTGGTTAACAGGTTATCAAGATTAAGCATAAGATTAAAATATCTTCCCTGTAGCAATTGTTATCAAAGTAGTAATCGTAGCAGCGATACTAATTCCCGCTAAAAAATATGGCCAGGCGCTTTTGAGTGGTATCCCAAAAACAAATGCAGCCAACGCACCGGTATAGGCTCCAGTCCAAGGAATAGGAATACCAACGAAGATCATCAAACCAATGAGACCATATTTTTTATAATCACTGGCAAATTTTTCTTGCGCTCTATTTAAAGCTTTTATCCACTTAGCGGATAAAAAACCGGATTTTTTGGCAACCCAATTATGAAATTTACCGGCTAAAAGTAAAATAATCAAAGGTGGAATACTATTGCCAATAATTGCTAAAATAAAAACTTTCCAAATAGCTAATTTATAGGCCAGAATTCCAACCGGAATAGCCAAACGTAATTCTCCAACCGGTGTCATGGCCATCAAAAAAGTAGCAACTTCTGGAGAAAAATACGAAAAAAGATGAATAAAATTTTGGAGCATAAATAAATAACCAAATATTGTTTAAAGGCTTAATTCATTTTATCATTAATTTGTAGAAAAATCAAAAACACTTGATTTCCACAAGTGTTTTTCTATATTTTTTATTCCCACACCCCTTTTACATATTTATCTGAAGCCAACTTTTAATAAAAAATTATCTTTTTTATTTTTTAACCAAAGAAAGAGAAACTAAAATACAAATTAAAATTATTCCGCTGTAACTAGTATAAAAATAATGATCAAACAAAAAAGCTGTAGCTACCAAAGCCCAAAGCGGTAAAATTTCTCGGTTATTTTTCCAAACTTCTTTGAAAAACCAGTAAGCCAAAAATAAAACAAATATTGTACCAATTATCCCCCATTCAGCTAAAAATAATAGGTAAACATTATGCACCGGCTGATAAAGCCAAGGAGATAAATCAGGGTTTTGAACAAAAAGCGCATAAACATAATTTCCCGGACCCACACCCAATACCAAGTGTTTTTCAAAAACATTTTTGAACTCTTGATATTGCCCAAAGCGTTCGTTTATAGATCTGCTTTCTAAATAATTATTTACCGTAACCCTGGATTGTAAAAGAGGTAAATAAATTATACTTAAAATAATAAATAAAATTATCGGCCAAAAAAGAGGTTGTAAAATTTTCTTACCTTCTCGCCAAAAAATCCACAATAACCCAATCAAAAGAGCTATTATTGCAGCGCGAGAAAAACTAAAAAATATTCCGGCCATTATCAAAAGCTGACCAACGTTTAAAATAATTTTTTCTTTTTCGTTTTGTGTTTTTTGATAAAGCCAAAAACCCAAAATAAATATTACACTCAGATAAAAACCTAAATCATTGGGCCAACCAAAACTACCATAAGCTCGTAACCACCGCTCACCACCGCCGGCTTGTAATACTGCGACCCCGAGATCACTTTGTTGATGCAACGCCCAACCCAACCATTTGGTTTCCCAAGTTCTCTGTACGATAAATTGAGCAACTCCGACAATCGCTTGCAGAACTCCCCCACCCCAAAGCACTAGAGAAATTTGTTTAGAACTTATTTTATTTAATAAAAGTGTGATTGCAAAACAAGCTCCGCTAAGTAAAAAAAATATTTTAATCTGTGCTAAATCTTTATTTAATGGAACAATAAAAAGATAAACAACCAAAAATAATAAAAAAATAGTTGGTCGGATAAATTTCATCAAACGGTCTCTTATATCTTTGACTTGATTTATTTGAATCCAAAAATTTTTATTCAAAACCAAACGAAAAAAAGTCAAAACTATTACTATCCAAATCAATATTTCTACCGCATAGATACTTCCACTAAACCATTCCATAAAATATCCGTCCAAATACGCCGGTTTATAAATCAACCGCGTTTGGAAAGGGAGGGCGAAGAGAATAAATAGTGATAAATATTTTATAAGCTTGGTCATAATATAAATACTTTTATATTTCATTCCAAAAGAAAATATTGGATACTTGTCCGTCCGTAGCCCAAATGGCGAAGGCGGATTGAATATTAAATATTTTCGTAATTTTGCCCGCCTGCCATTCGCCTTACGGCTTCAGGCCATTGGCGGGCAGGTGTTATTTCGTAAATTCGTACGTAATTAATCTTGTAATCTTTAAATCTTGTAATCTTGTAATTTTTCAAGCCATTTCTTATAATACTCTCTCCGTCTATCATTTTCGTGAAATTTGAGCATTGTGTCGTCCAAAATAACATTTGGCGCGATTTGTTCTTTGAGTGAAAATTTCAACTTTGTTTTTTGGGCTTCTGCAGCTTGTTTTTCCATCAAATCTCCATAAGCCCCCACCCAAGTTTTTTCTAATATTTTTTTAAAAAAACTTTTTATTCCGCCATTTTTAACTTCTTTGATATAAAGAGACAAGCTTTCCGGTAAATTTGGCAATAACTCTAATAACCAACGATTTTCTTTAATAATTTTTTCTCCGATTCTTTGCGGATCATAAACGGGCAATAATGTCGCTAACCAAAAACTCAGATAGATGTCTTCTGGCACAATACGAATATTTTTTAAATCCAAATTTTCTTCGTTTAAATAAAAGGATAAACATATCCGATTGCCGGTTTTATTTTTACCCACCCGCAAACCAAAAATAAGTAAAATTATGTTAGTTAAAAATCTGACCAACCAAAGACGTTTTTTGGCTGTTATAATAAAAAAATCTATGTCGCTATTTTGCTCCGCTGTTCCAAAAGCTACTGAATTGCATACGAAAATCGCTTTTACAAAAGGAATAGCACTGATCTTTTTGACGGCTTTGCGCGCAATTTTGAGTTTTAATTCACTTTCCAAAAAATGTTGTCTGCGATTTTCAACAATATCTCTGTCAGGTAAAAAATAATAACCATACTTTTCTACTAAAATTTTATTATCTACCAATTCTTCCAATTTTTCTGATAATAAATAACTGTCGATTTTCACTTTCCAAAGATAAGAAAAGATCTCCTCCTTGGTAAGCGGATACGAAAATAAATCAAAAAAAGATAAGGTTTTGATGATAGCTTTTTGTGTTTCGTCCATACTAAAATATAATACCGTAAAAAAAGAAAATGACCAAGCCCTAACTTAAATAACTCAAAACTCAAATGTCAAATCTCAAAACTACAACTTAAAACCTTAAAACCTTGTCATTGCGAGGAGTGTAATGACGAAGCAATCCCACAAAATTCAGAAAGCAGTGGGATTACTTCATCCGCTTTGCGGATTCGTAATGACACTTATCGTCAGTTTTTACATTTAAGGCTGTGGTTTTGACTTTTGAGTTTTGCGTTTTGAGATTTAAACAAAATAAACCCGGCAAGAAGCCGAGAATATTTTTAAACTTTACTAGCGTCTTTCTGTTTATAAATCAGAACTTGCTGTCCCCAAGTCAAGAGAGTGGAGAAAAACCAATACAGTGTAAGACCGGCTGGAAGCGTTGCCCCGATAAAAACAGTCATTGCTGGCATAAAATAAAGCATTTGCTTGTTCATCATTGCCATCATCTGTTCGTCTTTAGCTCCTTCACCAGCATTTTTTGGTGGCTGTTTAACTAACATGGCTTTGGTTTGAAAAAATTGAGCTGCCCCGGCCAAAACTGCCAACACCAAATTGGTTTTGGCCATATCAAAAATCCAAAAAGAAATATTGTTTAGTTTGCCAGGATTAAAAATAAAAGGATATATATTATTACCCAAATTGTCCGAAACCAAACCGTCTCGCATCACCATATAAAGCGCGATAAGAATTGGCAATTGAATTAAAAGTGGTAAACAAGAAGCAAATGGATTGACTTTGTTTTCTTTATAAAGCTGCATGGTCATCATCGCTTGTTTTTGTTGATCACTTTTATATTGTTCTTTAATTTCTTTGAGTTTTGGTTGCAAATCTTGCACCGCTTTTTGTGATTTGATAGAAGAAGACATCAACGGATAAACAGCAATACGAACCAAAAAAGTAATCAATAAAATAACCACTCCAATATCATGTCCGGGAATAATGTTATAAAGAAAAACAAAGATATTTAAGATAGGTTGATATAAAACGACGTGAAAAAGACTTGAAAACATAAGCTAGTAATTTTTAATTAATATCCAATATTTAATATCCAATATCTTGGCTTTATTCTTCGTCTTCGTCTTTTATTTTTTTAGCTCTCTTTTTTTTCGGTTTTTCTTCAACAACTTCTTCGTTGCCAGCATTTTTTTCTTCCAAGTTTTCTGTTTCTTCGCCGGCAGTTTCTTGGTTACCGCCTTCGTCTTTAACATTGATAATCCAACCGGTCAAACGTGACGCCAAACGAACATTTTGTCCGCTACGACCGATAGCCAAAGAAAATTGATCGTTATTGACCAATACTTGTGCGGTTTTTTCTTCTTCGTTCAAAATTACAGAATTAATTTTGGCCGGAGCCATAGCGTTGGTAATATAAACAGTCGGATCAGCATTATATTTGATAACATCAATTTTTTCTCCGTTGAGCTCTTCAATAATAGTATTGATACGTCCGCCACGTTGACCGATACAGGAACCAATAGGATCTATAGAATTATCGTCGGTTGAAACAGCTATTTTACTGCGATAACCGGCGTCTCGGGCCACACCTTTGATTTCTACTGAGCCTTCAGCGATTTCCGGAATTTCTTGAGCAAAAATCTCACGCACCAAATTTTCATGAGTACGAGATAAAATAATTTCCGGTCCGCGAACACCCATGTTTACCGAAACCACAAAAAATTTCATCCTGGCTCCCGGTCGATAGTGTTCATTGCGAACTTGATCATCGGATAACAAAAGACCGGTGACTTTACCCAAATCAACCAAAACTTTTCTTGATTCTACGCGTTGAATGGTACCAATAATTATTTTACCTTCTTGATCTTTGAAATCACCAAAAACCATGTTGCGTTCAGCTTCACGAATTTTTTGAATAATCACTTGTTTAGCGGTTTGAGCGGCCATGCGACCAAATTCATGGGGAATCTCCAATGAAATTTCCAAAACATCGCCAAGTTTGGCTTTTTTATCATGTTCTTTAGCGTCTTTGATCATTATCTCCAATTTTGGATTGAAATGTGGTAAATCAGCGATTTCTTCTTCGGTCAATTCTCTGTTTTCTTCACGGGCTTTTTCACGACGAGCAAAAAGTTCTTCTTGGGCTTTTTCCAAAACTTCTTCTTCAATATCTTCTACTACGGTTTTGACATCCCACATCTCTACCCCGGCAGTTTCCGGATCAAATTTTACTTTGATGTTTTGTTGTTTATTACCGAAATCTTTACGATAAGCGGCGGCCAAAGCGGCCTCGATAGTTTCCATCACCACTTCAAACGAAAGATTTTTTTCTTCGCAAAGGGCTTGGATGGCTTTTACAATTTCTGATGACATACGATAAATAAATTAAAAAGATTTAAAGATTGAAAGATTTAAAAATTAGTATAAAAAAAGCAACTTTTTATCAAAGTGCTTACAATATTATATTACCATAGTTTAAACATAGTGTCAAGGTCAAAAATTATCAATAACTTTTGCGATCTTTATCCAACAAAATATTAAAATATTTTAATATTATAATATTTATTTTTTATTCTTTTATATTTGCAAGGTTCACCTTGCCAGACGGGGTTTTACCTGTAATCACCACCTTATCCCCGACTGACATGAACTTATAAAGTTTTTCCGCGTTTTCATAAGCGATGTTTATACAGCCATGACTCATCGGACGAATCCCAAACTGATTATGCCAAAAAGCACCGTGTAAATAATAACTTTTTTTAAACTCCAGATTCCATTTGGTATTTAAATAACTATAATTTCTACCAACATAATTTACTGTCGGACGTTTGCGTAAAATTTTAAACTCCCCGCTTGGCGTATCCATTCCGATAAGACCGGTAGAAACAGGGGCTTGACCGACTTGTACATTATCCAAAAACCACTTCATCTGTTGAGTGTTTTTATCTACTTCCACATGACGCGACAAACTCCTATCCGCTTGGCCCTTGAGAGGGTTGTAGCCATTTTCCACTTCCAAACCATCCGGATATCCATCATCATCGGTATCGGGATTATATGTGTCAGTACCCAGTAAAATTTCTATTTCATCGGATAATCCGTCGGAGTCGGTATCGATAATTTCTACCGCATACAATGGTAGTGGCAAACAAAATAAAATTGTCATTAATAAAAATAGTCGCATATTTTTTAAACTCAAATGTCAAAAGTCAAAAGTCAAAACTTTGGTGTCCCGACCAAGTCGGGACAATTTTATTATAGATATCCCGATTACATCGGGATACGACAGTTTTGAGATTTGCGTTTTGAGTTTTGAGATTTATTTTACTATTATATCACCTCTCCTATCAGTTCTCCAAATTTCTATTTCTTCCCTTTCTAGTCTTCTGATTACTCTTAAACTGGGGTGACCAAAACTATTTTTACCCACTGAGATTATTCCAGTATGAGGGTTTATCGCCGCTAAAAATTCTTGTCCGCTACTACTGTCACTACCATGATGACCAACTTTGAGATAATCACTTTTCAATTCCGGACAATCTTCTGGACTGTCAGAGCAATATTTTTTTACCAACTCTTTTTCTATTTTTTCCTCCATGTCCGCAGCAAAAAATATCGTTGTGGTGTTATAAAGAAATTTAAATACTAGTGATTTATCATTGTCACCAGTTTTTTCATTGATAATTTCCGGGTCCGGACTGAAAAATTTCAACCGCGCACCGGATAAAATATAGGTTATCGGTCTTCCAACAACAAAAATTTCTGCTTTTTCTTTTTCCAAATAATTTTCCCAGCTTAGAAAATTCGGATCTTTTTCTTTTTTAGCGCCATTGATAAAAATATTTTTTACATCATACCGACGTAACACATCAATACATCCACCATAATGATCCAAGTCCGGATGTGTAACCAAGAGATAATCTATCTGTCTATCATAAAAAGGCAAATATTGATTTAATTTACGCAAAATTGTTCTATCCGGACCACAATCTACCAATATTTTTCCACCTTGGGGTAAAAAAACCAAAGTCGAATCCCCTTGACCAATATTTAAAAAAACCGCCTTAAATTGCGGGAGTGAAGTAATGTTGATATACAACCACAAACCAAAAATACAAACAACAATTGCTAAAAATAAAATTTTTGTTTTGGAAGACACGGTTTAAAAATTTTTAATTTTTAATTTTTTACCCCGTGAAATCCTGTCAAAGACAGGATCGCCTTCGGCGATATTTCACAGGGGTGAATTTTTAATTAATTTTTAATTCTTTAATTTTCAATTAATCTTGTAATCTTTAAATCTTGCAATCTTGTAATCATTTCTTGGCTAGAATTATCTGGTTTACCCAAACCTCACTCTCAAAAATCATTTCTTCTTTTTCTATAGAAAAAGCCAGATCTTTTAAAATTTCTCGGATTTTTTCCGGGCGATGATAATATGATTTTATTTGGATATCCCCTTCTTTTGTTTTAACCACCGGCGGTTCCTTTTGATTGATATTGGAAACCAGAAATAAACCGTCCGGTTTGAGCACTTTATAAACTTCATCAAAAAATATTTTTGGATCTTTGAGATGAACTACCAAAAAAGCGGCCGTGACTATATCAAAACTTTCATTTTCAAAAGGCAAATTTTCCGCTTCACCGACAACAGTAGCGATTTTTTTATTCTTTCTTTTGAGCACTTCCAATATTTTTTCTGACACGTCCAAAGCCGTGACTTGCGCCCCAGCCAAAGCCAAAGGTAATGAAACTCGCCCGGTGCCCGCACCTACATCCAATATCTTTTTATCTTTTATCTCCGGAAGTAACGACAAAAATTTACCTTTTTCAAAACTGTTAAGGTATTTTTCTTTTTTATCGTAATCCCCCGCTGCTAAATCATAGCCCTCGGCGGAGTCAAGTATTTTAATTTTTTTCATAAAAAATAAAATCCAAAATATAAAGACTCTCCCCTAGCCCCTCTCTTGAAAAAAAGAGGGGGTTTCCTCCTCTTTCTTAAGAGGAGGGTTAAGGTGGAGTCAATATTCAATATTTTAGCTTCTAGATTGTTTAGAAATTAGAGCTTAGGAGTTTTTCTTATTGTCCAAAACAATATAAAATAGCAGCCCAAACAAACTATAAGCGGTATTTGCCAGTTCACTACTGAAAAACTCCAACTTCCGAACTTTTCTCCTATTATTATAACATAACTTAATCCCAAATTGGTAAACCAAGCTAAAACCTGACCAAACGGAAAAAAGATAAGAGCCAGTAAGATAGAAATAAAATTTAAAAACATCAAAAAAGGTATAAGCCAGATAATAAGTAAATTGGCCGGAATGGAAAAAATGGAAAAAAAGCCAAAGCTATAAGAAATAAGTGGTAAAGTGAATATGGTCGCCGCCAAAGTCGGTATAAGATAATCTTTTAAAATAAGTTTTTGATAATTTTTAAATTTTTCTTTAATGATTTTCTTTTCCAAAAGCGGAGTTAAATAAATCAAACCAACTGTGGCCAAGAAAGAAAGTTGAAAACCCACATCCCAAATCAAAATAAAAGGATTTAAAGCAGTCAAAAACACAGCCGCATAAACCAGCAAGTTAAACGCCGAACTTTTGCGTCCCAAAAATTGTGCGAAAAGCAAAATTGACCCCATGAGCCCGGCTCGCATCGCCGAAGCGCTGGCGCCGGTAAAAATCACAAAAGCAAAAATTAAAAACAAACAAACCCAAAAAGCTTGCTGACGATAGAGTCCTATATAAATAAGCAAACCCATCAAAATCCAAACAATTATCGTAATATTGTAACCTGACACCGCTACGATGTGTGTAATCCCGGAACGGGCAAAATTGTCTTTTGTTTCCTGGTCAAAACCACTCCGCTCCCCGTATAAAATTCCGGCTGCCAAAGTGCGCTGTGGTTCACCCCACAGCTGTTGGGTCAAATTATTAACCCGATTTTTTAATTTTAAAATTCCACCTAAAACTTTGTTTCCCTGCCCGGTAGATAACAATTCTATATTTTGCGGATAACAAATAGCGTAAACATCTTTGACTGCCAAAAATTTTTTATAATTAAAATTTTCCGAATTTTTTATTTCTTTTAACGAACAAGTCAATTGCAGTTCATCGCCATAATTATATTCCGGATAAAGCAAAGTACGTAAAATAATTTTTCCGTTTATTTTTATTTTTGATCCGTCTTTCCGTTGGAGCTCCCGAGTTTGTAAAACATATTCACGACTATTGGTTTTGGCATTTGGTTCATCACTTACCTCCGCGATAATTTCATATTTTCCGCCTTGATAAAAAGCCACGTGATTTTCGTCAATTATTGGCATTTTCAATAGCACTCGTGCTATACCGAAAATCAAAAATAAAAAAATCAACAAAACAAAACGAAAAATTTTTTTCTCAAAAAATAATATCAGTAAAAAAAGCAAACAAAAAATCGTCAAATAAAAATAGAAAAGATGATTTTTATCAAAAGAAAACAACGAAGTAATTCCGGCACTAAATAAAAAACAAAAACAACACGCCAGTAGCGTCTTGTTTTTGGAGTCTATGATAGAAATTAAGAAGTTTATTATAGACATAAAGACTTTTTCAAGTCCCTTCTCCTTACAAAGGAGAAGGACAAGATGAGGTAATAAAAGATAGTTATAACACTACCTCACCCTAACCCTCTCCTTATAAAGGAGAGGGGATGTTAATTCAAGCCCTTCTCCTTATAAAGAAGAGGAGAATTTTTAAACCACAATATTCACCAGTTTCCCTGGCACATAAACAACTTTTTTCGGTTCTTTGCCGTCCAGCCATTTCAATACTTTCAAACTACTCAGAGCCGCGTTTCTAGCATCATCTTCCGTGATTTCGTTAGTAGAAAATTCTATAGTATCGCGCAACTTACCGTTAACTTGGATTACTAAACTCAAATTACTTTCTTTAGCCAATACTTCATCGTATTTCGGCCAAGCACTTTGTGCTAAAGATTCTTTTCCCCCTATTTCATTCCAAAGTTCTTCACACATATGTGGGGCAAATGGCGACAACATCTTAAGTAATATTTCATAAGCATCAGCACAAATTTGTATTTTTTTGTTCATTTCATTCACCAGCTCCATCATTTTGGCAATCGCAGTATTAAAACGCATATTATCAATGTCGTCCCCTACTTTTTTGATAGTACGATGAACAGTTTTGGATAAATCGTCTTTTAATCTTTGCTCCTGTGGAATAGGTGGAATAATTTTTTCTTGCAGATTCCAAACTCGCTCCAAAAATCTCTTTACTCCAATAAGTCCGTTGGTGTCCCAAATAGCAGCTTGATCAAACGGACCCATAAACATGATATAGGTGCGGAAAGTATCAGCCCCGTATTCTTTGATAACATCATCCGGGTTTATAACATTACCTTTACTTTTACTCATCTTCTGACCGTCAGAGGCCAAAATCATCCCGTGCGCAGTGCGTTTTTTGTAAGGCTCGCTAACCGGTACCAAGCCAAGGTCGTGTAAAAATATATTCCAAAAACGAGAATACAATAAATGCAATACAACATGTTCCATCCCTCCGTTGTACCAATCAATCGGCATCCAGTATTTCAGTTTTTCAAAATCAGCAAAATGCTCTTTGTTTTTGGGATCAATATAACGCAAGAAATACCAAGAGCTACCGGCCCAGTTTGGCATGGTGTCAGTTTCACGATGAGCTTTGCATCCGCAACGCGGGCATTTCACGTCCGTAAATTTTTTAACTTCTGATAGTGGCGACTCACCATTATCAGTTGGTTTATAATCTTTTACTTTGGGAAGTTCAAGCGGTAAATCTTTATCCTCAAGCGGGATCCAACCCGGATTGAGTTCTTCACCCTTACTTTTGAAATTTTTAGCATTCGCGCAAGCCTGGCAATAAACAAGCGGGATAGGTTCACCCCAATAACGTTGACGAGAAAAAACCCAATCTCGTAATTTATAATTTATTTTTTTACCTCCAGCTTTGACTTCGGGATCAGACAACCAAACACAGATCTTTTCTTGTGCTTCTTTTGTTTTCAAACCATCCAAAAAATCGGAATTAATATTTTTTCCCTCCCCTGTAAAACATATTATTTCTTCTTCGCTTAAATTTTCAGCATTTATCGGCTTCACTACTTCTCTTATCGGTAAATCATATTTTTTGGCAAATTCAAAATCACGCGTATCGTGCGCTGGCACAGCCATAACAATACCGGTGCCGTAATTATTCAACACGTAATCGGCGACAAAAATGGGAACGGATTCTCCATTAACTGGGTTTACCGCTTCAATACCAAAAAGCTTAACGCCGGTTTTGTCTTTGTTGAGTTCGGTGCGTTCTAAATCGGATTTTTTGGCGCTGGCGGAAATATATTTTTCTACTTCATTCCAATTGGTAATATATTTTTTCCAACTCTCAAGTTTTTCATTTTCCGGAGCAACAGAAACATAGGTAACACCAAACAAAGTGTCGGCGCGAGTAGTAAATACTTCTATTTTTTCAGAGAGCAGTCCAACTTCTTCTGTTTCTACGCCAAACAAAATACTGGCACCAACACTTTTTCCAATCCAATTTTCTTGTTGGGTTTTGATTTGCGGAAGATAATCTATATCTTTTAAGCCCTCTAATAATTTGTCCGCATATTTGGTAATCGCAAGCATCCATTGTTCTTTGTTGCGTTTTTCAACATCTCCACCGCAACGTTCGCATTTACCATTTACCACTTCTTCATTGGCCAAACCGATTTTACAACTGAGACACCAGTTAATAGGCATGTTGGTTTTGTAAGCCAAGCCATGTTCAAAAAATCTCAAGAATAACCATTGTGTCCAGCGGTAATATTCTGGCGAAGATGTATCCACTACTCTATCCCAATCAAAAGAAAAACCAATCATCTTGAGTTGTTTTACAAAATTGGCGATATTTTCTTTTGTCACCTCGGCTGGGGGTCGTCCAGTTTTGATAGCATAATTTTCGGTCGGTAATCCAAAACTATCAAAACCTATTGGAAACAAAACATTATATCCATCCATACGTTTTTTACGCGATACTACATCTAGCGCGGTGTATGGTCGCGGATGGCCGACATGCAATCCGGCGCCGGAGGGATATGGAAATTCCACCAAAGCATAATATTTTGGTTTTACGGAAATATCTGTCGCATGAAAAGGTTTTTTATCCTCCCATACTTTCTGCCATTTTTTCTCAATTTTAGCGAAATTGTATTGATGCATAAATTTTATTCATTATGTCATATATTTTGCCTTAATTTTAAGAAAAAAGCAAGATGGTGTTTTAAGAGACATGAAGATATAGAGATAAAATATTGAATATTAAATATTGGATATTGGATATTTTTAACAATCTTGTAATCTTTGAATCTTGTAATCTTTAAATCTTTACCTCTTGACAACTTAGCCAAAATATGCTATATTTAGTTGTTATATAACCATTTTTGGTTTATAATAAACTTGACCCCGACCTAAAGGTCGTGGTATCTGGGCAAGTTTTTTAGTAGAGGTGTCGGCTCCGCCGACGTACTAAACAATATTGTCCGCTATACGCAGACCACTAATAAAAACAGAAAAATATTGTTCTTTGACAATTGAAAGTTAGATAAAGGATAACGAAATACGAAATAGTACGAAAGTACGAAATGTGAAATGAAAAGATAGTGCTCCGAAAATAAGTGGAGTTTAATATATAGGAAGATATAGCATTACAAACTTCTCATAGGAGGAAATCATGAGAAACGTTATCACCTACACGATCACGGTTGTGATCGCCATCATGTTTCTTGTCGCTTGTGGCGACGAAACCAAGAAGAGCTACAGTGTTACCTATGCTGGCATGGCCATGAAAGGTCCGTTTTATGCGGGCAGCAATGTCACGGCTTTTGCCTGCGATGAAAACGGTATTCAGACCGGTCAGGCCTACACATCCTACATCGAAAACGCCACCGGCAACTTTAATCTGGATACCGACGTTTCCGGAACAGTGATTGTAAAAGCCGAAGGCGTCTACTTCAACGAAATCTACAATGAAAGTTCTACCGGAACGATCAGAGTTGAAGCAGTGTTCAATGCAACTGGTGCGGGAACTCAAAACGCTTTCTTGAACCCTATTTCCCATGCCATTTCGGCATGTAAGTTGAAGAAGATCAAGGAAGGGAATTCTGATGAGGACTCCGAACTTGCTTGCGCAGAACTTTTGTTTACCGAGCTCTCTTTGCCCAAACCGGATCCTTTCACTCTTGATGCCTTACGCAATATTCAGACACCTTATCCCATAGCGTTTTCGTGCGGGATATCTCAAGCAGCTCGACTGATCGCGCAGGACGACAAAACAAAGTTCGACACTGAACTTCAGAGAATTATGGATCAGACCAAGATTGAGCTCGCCTCAGGCGCCTTGAGTACCAATACCAAAACGATCTATCGTAATGGATTTGCGACTCTGGACGCTGAAACCTGTCGTTCCAATCTTCAGATTTACTTGGATAGCGAAGAAGGTGGTATCACGATCCCTCCTCTTAGTGCAGCACTTGATTCCGATGGTGATGGTACTCCCGACTCGATCGATGAAGATCTTGACAACGATGGGATTACAAATGAACTGGATTGTGTAAACGGAAAAAGCCACTATCAATTTATCTCCGTTAACAGAGATGTGGTTTGCGCCGCAAAAACTGATAACTCCTGGAAATGTACCTTCCACAATTTTTCATCCGTAGAAGGGGTAGGTGAAGATACTTGGTTAAATACTTTTACGAATGTTGTTAATGGTCGTTTACATTTTTGCGGCATAGATACAGAACAATCTCTTTGGTGTTGGGGGCATCTCAGTATTGATGCTCAAAATTATAAGGAATCCCCTTACAAAATTACCGAGGGTATCTGGAAAAATGTTTTTGCTGGACAAAACCGTACCTGTGCCATTGACTCTTCCGACCAATTATATTGTTGGCAAGATAATCTGACTACAGCAGGAATCAAAGTCAATGATGATACCAATTGGTTTAATGTATTTCTCGGAAATGATACGTTCTACGCCATCAAAAATGACGGGACACTCTGGAATTGGAACTTTGAAGAAATTCCTATCCAAATCGGAACTGACTTATGGAAGTTCGTTTCCAATACTTCTCTCTACGCTATCAAAGACGATGGGACACTCTGGTATGTTTCCGACTTTATTACTCCTATTCAAATTGGAACTGACACTGATTGGGCGTCAGTTTACGGCACTTGTGCCGTAAAAACCGACAACACCCTGTGGTGTTGGAGTGACTCAAATAAAACTCCGGCAACTAAAACCTATCCTGCTGGCTGGTCGTGCGGACAATGGAATTCAATTTCCCACTACAAAGAAGAAGGATATGGCGAACTCCTCTGCGGGATAAAGTCAGACAACTCTTTATGGTGTCTGAAAGACGGAGATCTTATTCACATTGAGAATCTTCCGTCGGAATAATCTATCTAACTTTCAATTTTCCGCCCGTTCACTTAAGTGGACGGGCTTTTTTAATACATAATCCGAATAAAGATAAAATATCCGAATGCTCCGAATTAAAATCACCCGCTTATAAGCGAGTGATTTTTATTGTTTTTTTCTAAATCTTTAAATCTAAAATCAAAAATCTAAAATCTAAAATTTTTAAGGGGTTGGTTCCCCATCACCAGAACTTTGTTCGGTGAGGGGCTCTGCTTCAACTGGCGGCTCTTCGATCGGAGGTTCAGGTAAAACTTCCGGAGTAGTTGTTGACTCTTCGATTGGAGGTTCTGGTGGAATTTCAGGAGTTGTGGTAACTACCTCACCCCCATCACCAGTTTCGGTGAGGGGCTCGGCCTCGCCCTCTCCTTCTAAAGTAGGGGGAATTTCTACCTCATCCTCACCTTCTCCTTCTAAAGGAGAAGGGACGCCCTCCTCTCCTTGCAAAGGAGAGGATTGAGGTGAGGTCGTCGCAAACTTTCTCTTCGCAATTACCATCCAATCAAAAGTGGATGATGAATTTCCACCACCTAACTCTTTTACTATAAACCCGGTCGCAGATTTTTCTTTGACAAATATACCACTACATTCACCTGTCAGAGTAATATTGACTTTGAGAGGTTGGGTTTCGTCAATGAGCTCACAAGTATCAGGATCAAAATTGATTATTGCTTCTCCGTTTACAAGTTCGGATGAACTAGAAAACACAAACTCTGAATATGGTGATTGCATGGCAAACATTTCTTTAGTATTACCACCACTGGTTTGAATCCTGGTAATAAATTGCCCATTTTCATCAATTGCCCATTTATTATCTGTACCAACTATATTTTTTACATTAAGTAAGGCGTAATTTTGTAAATCCAAATCTCCACCTGAATAAGTCAGTTGTCCACCTGATTGTTGGACACTTAAAGTTGTAGAAACAGCTTCGCGTAAAGCTTCAATTTCTGTTTGTTGAACTTTGGCAACTTCAAGTAAAAATGCAGTGAAATGTGAATAATTTATCGTTTTATACCCTCCTGCCATAGTTCCTATAATTTCAGGAATTATATTTTCAATCTCTTGAGCAACCATTCCAATCTCTCTTTGCTCTCCTAAGTTTTCTGTGGAAGAATTAGAAGTATCCCAATTATAATAAACGCCTCTTAATTTTTTTAAACCTTCAATAACATCTATTTCTGAAGATATTGTTACTAAATTATTTTTTAAATTTATATCAGAAGGATAAATTATTAATCTGCCCAAAGTGTCGGCTCCTACTTCTCTGTTGCCCGACCCCACAAGCGATAAACTTGAAATATCACCCCCAATAAATATTTTGCCATCTGTCATAATACTAGGCGAACTAGTGCCTCCAGAATGAACATATAACCTCCATCCTGTACCAGCATTATTTACTCCTCCAATTCCTATTCGTGTATTTGTTTCTCCATACCCCTTAATATGCAGCGCCGGCTCTTCTGTACTTCCAGAAGTATTAAAAGCAACACCCATGCTGTTACTTGTAGTATTAGTGTATCCTTGTCCTAAAGCAAAAGTATTAAATCCTTGAGCCTTTACTATATTACCAATAGCTACTGAATTATTATATAGCGCAGTTGGAGAATTTGTTTTTATACCTGCTTCAGCTTGATAACCCATAGCAAATGATCCATTGCCTCCAGTTTTTGATTGATAACCATAAGCGAAAGAATAATCACCTGACCAACTAGCAGTACTTGATACTAAAGAATTATAGCCTCCAGCAAATGAATAATCTGCATTAGCAGAAACACCTGATTGATAACCAAAAGCTGTACTATAAGTACTAGAAACAAAATTACTTGAACCTGCACCAATAAATGAATTTGCACCTGCAACCTTATTATTAAAACCTCCAATTACAGAGGAATAATTTCCAGTTACACTACTATTATAACCACCGCCAATAAAAGAACGACTGCCTGATGCTAAACTATTATAACCAAAAACCGCAGAGTAAGCGCCTATATTCGTCTCGTCCCATTCTGTTCCATTCACATATCCTACTCTAAAAGCACCTTTACTTGGTATCCACATCAATCTTGTTCCTGCACCAAGAGATCCTCCATCCCAGCCAGATCCATAAGTTCCTGTCGCCAAAATCGCTCCATCACCAGCAAGGTGTAGCGAGGTTAAAGGAATAGTATTCATACCTATCTTACCTGATGAACCTAAATATAAAGATGTTGTAGAAACTCCATTTGCGTTAGCACTAAACCTAAGCTCACCAGAATTATTTTCAATTTTCCAATCTGTCCAAATATCTTCTCCAAATACAGTACTAGTACCTCTCATAAAAATTAATGCTGGTATTCTTGTGGAAGAATGATCTGAAATTCTAATTGTAGCACTGTCGCCAGATACATCCAATAAAGATTGTGGCGAGGTCGTCCCAATCCCCACATTACCTCCCATCAAAGCAATGGTATTATCTCGAGAAAGTGTTGCAGCTGTAGTACTAACATTAATACCAAAAGAATAACCTCCCGAAACATTCATATTATAACCAAAAGCAGAAGAATAATTTCCTGAAACAGTGTTGTTATAACCACCAAATATTACAGAACCAGCTCCTGAAACAGTGTTGTTAGTACCACCACCAATAAATGAAAATTCATTTGAAATTAAATTATCCTGACCACCAGAAATAACAGAATACCTATCTGATATAATATTATTCCAACCAGCAATAATACCTGAATTACTATCAGAAATAATATTATTTTCTCCACCTATTACAACTGAAGAATCCCCTGTTATTTCATGACTTCTACCCCCAGCAGCAAATCCAAAAGAGCTTGTTACTAAATGATCCTCACCAAGAGCAATAGAATTAAAACCTATTTTAGTTGTATCCCAATTTGTTCCCCAAGTTTTACCCGCCCTAAAAGCACCTTTACTCGCTATCCACATCATTCTAGACCCAGCGCCAAGAGTTCCACCATTCCAACCAGATCCAGAGGTTCCTTGAGCTAAAATTGAACCATCGTTATCAAGAGATAATTTCGCAAGAGGATTACTGGTCCCAATCCCCACGTTCCCGCCCATAACTGCCAAAACTCTATCATTTGACAAATTAACAACACCTCCCTCATCGTCTGGTTCTAAATTTATACCAAAAGAATAAGCACCACTAACATTCATTTTGTTTCCAAATGCCACAGAATTATACCCGCTCACTTCATTCATCTGACCACTAACAAAAGAATAGTTACCAGATACTTCATTGTCATAACCAAACGAAACTGAATATTGTCCTGAAGATGTGTTATTGCGACCGCCCCCTACAAAAGAAGCGTATCCTGAAGCAACATTATCTCTACCAGCGCCAATAAATGAATAGGCACCAGAAATAGTATTATAAGATCCTCCGCCAATAGCAGAGTTTCCTGAAGAAATGGTGTTAGTAAAACCACCGCCAATAAAAGAAACATTTCCCGTTATATTATTAAATGTACCACCAGTAATTGATGAATATTGCCCTGAAGATGTATTGGCTCCTCCGACTACAAATGTTCCAGTGGCTGAAGCGACATTATTACCACCAAAAGAAAACGACAACAGACCTATATTAGATTCATCCCAGGCATCACTGTTTGGTTGAGACCTATCCATAACACCAGCTCTAAAAGCGGCTTTACGCGGATACCAAAACATCAATGTTCCAGACGAAGTCGAAGGTAAAACAGCCCCTTCCAATGAACCAAGAGGAGTATAATCTGGCCAAGCGGAATAAATACCACCATCTTCACCAAGAGTTAATTTAAAAATTGGAGAAGTTGTTCCAATTCCAACATTTCCTCCAAAATAAGATGGGCTATTCGTGGCACTCACTGACAAAGACCCATTTACAAGTAAGCCTCCAGCACCAACATTAAGAGATCCAAATTGACCAATACCTTGTGTGATAATGTTATTACGAACTTGTAAATTGCCGATTTCTGATGAGTGCGCAATAAGAGAAGAAACTTCTGTTCCTGAAATATCAATTATATTAAAAGTTCCATTTGTTTGAGTCATGGTTCCAACAAATGCATAACGACCCGACACATTTACAGCTCTAACATTGCTTCCAGCAATACTATCGGAAAAAATATTTATTGGAGAAGATGGGTTGGAAATATCAACTATGTGAAAATTATCGGTAGTTGCAAAACTTCCTATATAAGCATAACGACCAGAAATTTTTATAGACGTAATACTAGCGCTACCAACCTTCAAGGTCGATGTTACTACCGGATTATATGGATCAGAAATATCAATTATTCTAAAATTATCTGCTGCTCCTGTGCCATTCCCTATGTAAGCATACCGACCCGATACCTGGACAGAATAAATACTATAAAGACCAGCGGTTATTGTTGAAATATTTATTGGATTATACGGATCAGAGATATCAACAACACTAAAATTATTTGCTCCTTGAATATTTGTTATATATGCATAATTACCAACAATTTGTATAGAATTAATAACTGTACTACCGATAGTTATTGTTGAGATATTTATTGGACTACGTGGATTGGAAATGTCAATAATCCTAAAATTATTTGAACTTGCATTATTACCAACATATGCATAGTTGCCAACAATTTCTAAAGTGCGCAAACTAGTACCAAACGTAGATGAGGATATTTCTACAGGATTTTTAGGATTAGAAATATCTAATATTTTAAAATTGCCACTTGATGTTCCTCTTCCTAAATAAGCATATTTCCCCGCTACTTTTATATCTCTGAGATAAGTTGCAAAACCAGAAGTGGTAAAAATTGGCTCTGGATTATAAATATCATTTATATCTATAATTGAAAAATTTGCGGCTGTTGATCCTAATCCAGGACCACCTACATAAGCATAACGACCAGAAACATCAATAGAATATATACCATAATCTCCAACACTTCCAACAGTTAAATTAACAAAAGAAATACGACCTACTCCGGATTGATTTGTTATTAAATTCGAAATATTCCCCACCACTGATAATTTTTCTTGAGGCGAAGTCGTCCCAATCCCCACATTCCCATTTTCCGCTACGTATAATCTCGGAGTACTACTGGTTTGTAACCAAATATCCGTACCCGTGCTTCCAATACCAATCGTAGTAGAAACTGTTCCTGCTGGATAAAGCCCTGTAGCATTACCTGAAACAGACAATAAAGTTGTGGTTACCCAAGAAGACCCACCACTACCCAACTCACCCCAAGCAAGACCATTGTAATACATGAATTTTTTTGATGTTGTATTGTAATATAATTCACCATCTACGCCATTTGTAATAGGATTTGTTCCGCCTAATCTCGGAATTAAGATACCGCGCTGGGTTGACGAAACTTCAAACGCCACGGAAGTGGTAGAAACATTTATATTATGTCCAATCGCAACTTGTCCGGAATTAAAAACTACAAATGAAGAAGTAGAAACTTTGTTATTTGTAAAACGGATTAGATCGCCATCACCGTATTGTTTACCCCAAAGTAAAGGCGAAGAAGTTAAAAATTCAGCTTGAATTCCAGTTCTAAAATTAGAGGCCGGAACAATACAGTCACAGGAAGCATTGAAAGTACCTTGCAAACCTCCGGCTCCGGTACAGGTTGTAACGCCTATTCTTACCTCGCAATTATTAGGATCAGAAGTTCCTATATTACAATTTGCATAACCACTAATACACCCAGTGGTTGAGGGAGCTGCCCCAGGAGTAACACAAGTAAAAGCACCGGAATCAATTGCCCACTTACTTGCATTACATGTTGTTTTTACATATAAACTATTACAAGATGGATCTGGACTGCACCAAAAATTTGTATTATTATCGCAAAAAGGACCGTCTGGCAAAGGGCTTGCATCGTAAGCATGGCAATCAACAACATATCCTCCTAAATTTACTCCTGGTGTATTATTGGTGTTTGTAGAAACAGTTGGTACTAACAGCACTAAAGATGAAGTACTAAACCATAAAGCTGTATTACCCAACACACCACACATACCCTCTCCCGGACCGCCGGTTTGACCGTATCCTTCATATACACTGGGACATTGGGCTGGGGTTTTTTTCCAATCAGCGGCTTTTGCAGAATCTACAAAAATTATTGAAAAACTAAATACAAGCAAAGCAATAAAGAATGCTTTTTTAAAAGAAATAAATTGTACCATTTTCTGAATATTCATATTATTTTATTTACAACAAGCAATATTTTTTGCTGAACCACAAGTAGATAGCCAACCTCTACCACCACCATCACTATCAAATTCCCAAAATGCTCCCAGAGGTTCTAAGTCAGCCGTGGTATATCCACCGCAATCATTTGAATCAGAAGTAAATCCTGGCGGACCCTCAGATATCCATGCTTGAGGCAATCCCGCAAATTTATTAATATTGGAAGCCGTTCTTATATAAGAAATTATTTCTCCACTAAAACAGAAATGATATCCTGGATAATAATGATTACAAATTGCATTTCCTGCTTGATATCCTCGTAGAGTTCCTGTTGTAAAGGTAAATGAACCTGTTGTTGTAGCCGGTGTGGTTGTTACGTCAAGAACCGTAGTAACCCAACCCAAACTCGGATCAAAACAATTCGTTCCGGAAGAATCACAATACAAATTCGCTCTTACCCCAGCATTATGAGTTGTCGTCGCATTAAATGTCGTGCTGGCGCTGAAAATCGTCGGCGAGGTGAAAGTGTTTTCCATATCAACTCTTGCCAGAGAAGATGAATTCGTAATATTTTCTATTCCAATCATAATAGCGCTTGTAGCGACGAAATATACTCGACCATAATTATCAATACCCAAAGTAACCGCTGTGTTTTCGCTCCCATAGGTACTACTGACAACACCCATATCTTTGAGCATTAAACCAAAACTACTGGTAGCAAAGAATCCATCGTCGTACATAAATGTCAAACCAGTAGTGTTTGTCGCAAAGAAAATCGGATCATATTTTACTTTCAATTGATTACTTCCGGAAATTTCAATTGTCAAATTATCAACATTAGCCGAAAAACTTGTTCCACTTAAATTTAAACCACCGGTACTAGAAGCGGAATAAGTTTTACCAACACTTTCCCATCCCGAGCCATTATAATAATTGAATTCATGATCATCCATATTATAAAGCAGTAAGCCTTCCGGCGCTCCACTAATCGCGTCTCTCTGACTGACGGTCAATCTTGGAATTAAAATTCCTTTACTGGTAGAAGATACAACCAAAGCGGCGACATTACTATCAAATGAATCTGTTCCTATTCCCACCGAGCCGTCATTTTTTACCATAAAGGTATTGGTGGAGATATTGTTTTTTGAAAATTTTATAAGATCACCATCTCCATATTGTGTCCCCCAAAGGAGGGGTGAAGAAGTGGCAAAATGTGTTTGTACACCAGTAACAAATGTGGAGGTCGCAACTACACATTGACAAGAAGCATTGTAAGTTCCTTGCAAACCACCAGCGCCTGTACATGTAGTAAAACCGATTCTAACTTCACAATCACTGGGGTCAATAGGGCTATTTGGTTCTCCTAAATTACAATTTGCATAACCACTCACACATCCGGTAGTCGTAGGAGTCATCCCCGGAACAACACATTCGTGTGATCCGGATTGTCCTTCCCAAATTCCGGCAAAACATCTAGTTAACACATGATCATTCGAACAAGTGGTGCTAGCATTACACCAAAGACTGTTTACTCCAATTGTATTAGAATTATTACAATGTGGTTCGGTTTCCCCTTTTGTTTGTGTAACAGTTGCATTACAATCTAAAATAAAACCGCCACCAAAAGAAGGAGAGTACCTTGTTTGTGACAAACCATCATTGGTTGAGGATAATCTTTCTCTTGTCATCGGAGTAAAACACAAACCGGAATTATTAAATACCCCGCAAATTCTATATCCGCTAGAACATTCCACAGCACCAAGTTTAGTGCTACATTCAGCGGGATTATTTTTCCATTCAGATTCAGCCGCCTTGGAAATATCAACAAAAAATACAAATGCGCCGAGCACAAACAACACGATCATTATCATTTTGACCAAGAAATTTATTTTCATTGTTGTTTTAGCTTTTAATCGCATACTGTTTGCTTTATAACTTATTAATTATTTACAACACGCTATTGGTTGGAGAGTACTGCAATTGGTCATTTTTCCACTTCCTCCACCACTACTGTCGTTAAATTTCCACCATGCTCCATAAAAACTAACGGTAGAGGTGGTATATCCTTCACAATCATTTGTAGATACCGTGACATACCCTGGAGGACCATTTGCTACCCATCCGTTTGTTTTACTGGCAAACGTGCTAGTGCCATAAATTCTGATAATATCCAAAATTTCATTTGCCTGACAAATATGATAACCAACACCAACCGTAGAGCTACAGATATGATTTGCGGCTTCATAACCAATTGTCCCACTAGCCGCCGGAAAACTACCAAAATTTCCATTATAATTAGCAGTTGTGGTATTCATATATCTAGCTTGAGGAGTGGCCCAGCCGAAAGCGTTCGGATCAAAACAATTATTTCCATTTACATCGCAATATAGTTTGGAACCAATATTTCCATCTACCTTAATCTTTAAATTCGCTTCTATTGTTGTAGTATTTATTCCCACTTGTCCGGTAGAAAGTATCGCCAACGCCACTTGGGTAGAGCTAGTAAATACCAATCCTCCGTCGGTCGTAGTAGATAATTTCCAATTATTTGTAAAATCAATTTCCGGAGTAAATATTTTTCCAAACCAACCTTCTTTCCAAACAAACGTAGAAGTTCCTATCGCATAAGCTAAATTATCCGCTGGTAAAATATCGTGAAATATAGCTTGACCGAGAACATACAGATCACCGGTTGTTGTACTGTTACCATTTACATATAAATTGGTTGAAGAAATTGTTCCGCTGACAAAAACATCATTATTGAAATATGAAGGCCCTTCAAAAATCGCGGTGCTATTAAAAGTGCTGGTGCTGTTAAACTCGGTGCTGCTATTAAATGTTGTATTGTTTATGAAAAGAGAATCAACATCCACCCATTCTGGAAAACCGGAGGTGTTTATTTTGATAACTTGATCAACAGAACCTGAAATTCCGTTAAATTTTAACAGGCCATTTTCAGCAATATCAAAATCTCCGGCCAAAGTTAATGTATGCTGCGGAGTAGTTGTTCCAATCCCCACATTTCCACCCATAACTGCAAAAGTATTATCTTGAGCTAGAGTAGAAGAAATACCACCACCAAAAAGATTTATACCAAAAGAATTTGTTCCGGAAACCGTCATATAACTACCAAAAGCAACAGAATAATCACTTAAAGCTACATTATATCTACCACCACCAATAAAAGAGTAATCACCTGAAGTTATATTATATCTACCACCACCGATAAAAGCACTAAAACCTGTTGAAGTGTTTGACCAACCACCTACAATACCTGATCCTTCAGCTCCAACAAAATTACCGGTTCCGCCTAAAACTATAGAGGTTAATCCAGCGGCTTCATTAGCATTACCACCGCCCACGAAAGAAGATGTCCCTGAAGCAATGTTGTGTGTTCCAAAAGCCGCTGAAGAAAGTCCACTGGCTTTATTATTTACATTAGCTGCAAAAGAAGCCGAGCCAATATTATTATCATCCCATTGATCAACTTCATTTGAAAATGGATAACCAAAAGCCATACCAAATACTGACATATCAGTAATTACACCACTTCTAAAAGCTGATTTTCTTGGATAAAAAAATGTTCTAGAACCTTCTCCTGTTTGCCCCAATATTTCACCTTGATAACCATAAATAATTGGATTATGAGTCAATCCTCTCGCCATAAAAAACCCATCTCCATCTAAAGTAAATTTATAATCCGGTGTTGTGGTCCCAATACCAAAATTATAATCATTATTTATATATGAATTAGAATCAGAATTTAAAGAAACACTCATATCACCAGAAATACGATTAAACAAAGATAGTCCTGCGTTTGCACTACCACCGGCTCCCAAGCCCGCTGCCATTTGTCCGGTAGCATCAAACAAAGTAATCCCATCATAATCACCAACCACTAACGATAAACTAGAGGTAGGGGTAGTTGTACCAATACCAACCCTGCCATCCGCGCCCCAAACTCCAAGCGGAAATGTCGTAGTTGTATTAAAAGTATGCTGTCCTGTCCAATTAAAATCAGTAGAAGTATCAATGGTAAATTCATATCCGGCTAAATTTAGTCCACTGCCAGCAGTATATGTTACTCCCCCACCAGTTCCCAATTTCATATCACCCCAATATAAATCTCCGTTGTAATTATAAAAATATTTATCCGTGGTTGTGGCTAAGGTGGAACTCATAAACACAGAAGCATCGTTTTTCACTACAAAAATATTTGAAGAAGTTGCGTTGCTGAAACTGACAAGATCACCATTTCCCAGTTGTGTTCCCCAAAGAAGTGGTTTGTCTGAATAATAATCCGTATTACTAGCAGTCAAGAAATATTTTGGCGGTAAAGCTGTACAAACTCCGCAAGCTGTCCAAACTCCCGGTTCACCTCCGCCTGTTGTACAAGTACTAACATTAAATTGTATTTCGCAACCATCACTCCAATCCAAGGTGCTAGTGTTGCAATTTTCATAACCACTTTTACAAACAACGCTATCACAAGTATTTCCATAATTTGCATTTGGAACAGTGGATGAAGTTGTTGCACCTTTTACCACCTCACACACATCATCTCCACTACAATCCAATCTGGTTGAAATACAATCTGTACAAGAAAAAGCATTTGCTTCATAAGCCCATTTACTAGAGCTACATCGAGTAATTCTAAATTTATCATTACAAGTAACATCACTATTGCACCAAAAAGCTGTGCTATTGTCACAAAATGGCCCACTTGGCGGAACGCCATCGTTTGCTTCACAATCCATAATATAACCACCACCTAAACCGCTTCTATTTTGATTATTATTTTGTGTATATCCAGGAGCGCTAAATACAGCCACACTTGAAAAACAATAATATTGAACTCCGCTGACCCCACAAACACGAGAATCCGGAGTTTCGCTTGTTTGACAAACAACTTCTCCACCGGGAGATTGGGTCGCACAATTAGCCGGATTATTTACCCACTGTGCGGCTTTGGTAACATCAACAAAAAATACGAACAAACCAAACACAAACAACACGATCATTATCGTTTTCATCATCAGATCAAATTGTGTTACTGTTCGTGAATACATAGTTTTGTTTTTGTCATTCCTGTGAAAGCAGGAATCCAGTGGCTTGTTTAACTTTTCCTGGATCCCTGCTTTCGCAGGGATGACACTTTGTATTTTTTATTTTTGTTTATCTGTGTTGATTAGTGTAAAAATTCGTGTTTTCAAATTAGTGTTTTCTATTTACAACACGCCAAAGGCAGCGGTTGGTTGCAAGTGGTTAGATATCCACTACCACCACCATCGCTATTAAATTGCCAAATTGCACCATACCTATTTCCGTCAGAACTGGTCCAACCGCTACAATCATTTGCTGGCGCAGTATAACCCGGAGGTCCATTTGCCAACCAAGCTGTTCCGGAAAAATAATTTATATTTTGTTTTTCTATAATTGTCATTATTTCCTCGGTTTTGCAAAAATGACTTCCGCTCCAAAAAGCATTACAAATAGCATTGGCGGCTTGATAACCTCTCAAAGAAGGTGTAGTGGTTACGTTGCCTATATATTTAACCGAAGTGGTTCGCATCTCTTTGACTGTTATATTTAATTCATCAATATTAAAACAAAAACTTCCATCCTTGCTACAAATATCACCTACTCTCACCGTTCCACTCACATATAAATCCCCCGTTGTCGTCACATTGCCAAAAGTAAATCCACCATCACTGTCGGCTACCGGTATATAATTTGTATTGGTTGGAGTAAGTGAAACTCCATATCCGTCCAAATATTTAGCATTGAAAGCATAAGGCACGGTAACAATACGTTTACGTGGATAAAGTGTTTCTATACCGACTGTTACTTGTAAATAAAGTTCGCTATTGTTTTTGAAAATTTCCGGATCTAGTGGATTTATCAAACTATCTCCTATCAAAACAGAAAATAAACCACTACTTGGAACAATTGCTTCTGTATATGTATAAAGTGCGGATCCTCCGGTAGATGTATTGAAAAGTTCAAAAGTCATAGTCAAAGAGGTGGAAGCTGAAACTCCGTTTTCCAAAATTTTACCTTGATAACTGATTACAGAAGGAGGGGTCGCGGCATTAGAATTTAAGGATAACAAAACCAAGACTGTCCCAAGTACAATCAATCCAATCAAAAAATAATTTTTTTTCTTTCCAATAAACATAATTATTGTTTATTATTTATTGTTTATTTATCCTTATTTATTTTTAACTCTTGTTTATTGATTATTTTAAAATACTTCTTTCTCCCTCCCTTAAAGAAAGAAATAAAGAAATATTAATAATCAATAAACAATAATTAATAATTTTCACTTTTATTGTAAAAGCCTGTCTATACTGTCCCCGGTCAAAACATGTGCCAGTGACGATAATGTTTGCAAAGTCGGATTAACGTTAAAACCACCCTCCAATTTTGCTAAATTGGAAAGCCGTAAATCCGCATTGCGCGCCAACATCTCCTGGGACATTCCCCTACCCAAGCGCAAGCGCTTGAGATTGGCGCTGAATTTTTTTGCGTCCACTTTCACACAAATACGTTAAAATATCAATATAATGATAGTTATTTATAGATATCTATTTATACCTATCAATTTTTAAATAGTTATTTGTAGATATCAACTTATAAATAGCTTTTTATAACTATCAATATATAGATTGATAGTTTAATAATAACACAGAAATTCCAAAAACTACAAAATAGGGGGTGTGGATAAGTTTACCCGGTTAAATAATTTTTATTCAAAAAATTGGCGCAAAGCGCCATTTAACCAGATCCCCCGTCCCGCACCTCCTAACATAAAAAATATTAGAAGCTTCCTAAAATTATTAAAGTTGTATATGCTAACTATAGTATGTAGAACTAGAATTAGCAGATTGATATACTATGATTATTCTTATGAAGACCGAAATCTTAATTAAATTTGGTCAACAATTGCGCAAAAGACGTGCTGAGTTAGGTTTGTCTCAAGAAGAATTAGCTAATCGAGCGGGTGTTCACAGAACATATATCGGCATGATTGAGCGTGCAGAAAAAAATATAACCTTAAAAAATATCGAAAAAATCAGCAAAGCACTAAAAATTGAGATCGATAAACTAATGAAAGAATTATGAGTAAAATAGATACCAAAACAAAACAAGAGAAATTAAAACAAATTGTCTCACTTGTAAAAGAGGCGCAAAAAATTGCTTCTGGTTTGGGTTATGCTAATTTATTCCAACCAGGACTAGTCAAAGAACTGATTATCGGCTCAGCCCTTGGTCATGAAGTCCATACCACAAAACATGAAGCGGACGCCTGGGACCCAAAAAATCCTAGCAACTTGTATGAATATTTGTCTTGTTGGGAAAATGGAACTTTTCAATTAGACAGAATGTTCAAAAGTCCAGAAGAGAAGAAAAAAAAATCCCTACTAAGAATTAGTAGAAACAGTTGTTTTTATTGTGCTGTATTTAAACAAGAAGCTCCTTTAGATATAAAAGTAATTTATAAGGTTCCAACTGAAAATATTTTAAAAGAAACCGAGCGTCAATTATCAATCAGTTCAAACGATATTTCTCACGTGGGTTTTACTATAAAATGGGCAAAAACAAACGGCGAAGAGGTTTATACAAACGATAATTGAATTTGGGTAATTTCACGCTTCTTTTTTCTCCCATTGAACCAATATTCCTTAAATAGTTTCTCCATTTCTTCTTCTAATCCGATTATTTTTTGAGATAAAATCTTCTGCTGTAATGACGATATACTAGTGTGAAGATCATCTTTAGAATTATATTTTTCTAAATATATTTTTTGTATTGACCCACTTGGAAATGTCCAGTTAGAGCTTGATTCAATTTTTTTCGTAGCATATTTAGAGTTCAAAAGAGCATGCAAATAATAGGCCTCATTTATATCTTCTAGAGGGATAAACATCACATTTAGGTCCGGTATTATGTCTTCCGCATTATCAATTAAATAAACTTGAAATTTTTTAGATACGAACTGCCAACCAAGTTTTATGGGCGCAGTTGTATACGGACCAATATTATAAAGACCATAAAAAGGCTGTCCTTTTAAAAACTTTTTATAGCCACTTCTTTCTATTAATTCGTTTTCGAAATTTTTAAAGAATACAAAAGTATTTTTATATTTTGCCTTCATTTCTTTTTCATCAATAGGCTTTGACATTTCATCTTTTTGTTGGGGAACAATAATATAATTTTCAATTACCGGGTTAAAATCATTAAGATTCCTTGCTCTTAATAAGCGAAATATTAGATCTTTTTCAATTTTATTCTCTATTTCTGCTACTTTCTTTTTACCTATAGTCCCGAGGTTGGATACCAAAGTTAATTCACCAGCATCCTCAATTTTTCTAATCCAATAAACACTGTTGAGCCAAGTACACACGCCGGCCCGTGCTTTGTATTCACAAATTCCCTCAATAGAATCGAACTGCTGGTCGTTGCCGTTTATTGTTATCAAAGCGCCATTGTCTTGATTGTTTACTGGTCGAGCGCCAGTTTCTATAGTGCTTTCTATTTCTTTGCCTTTTTTACCATTAATGATTGAGTAAGGTACTGGAAAAATTGTTTTCTCGCCTTTGGTCGCATCAAAAACACAGTATGAATTGGCTATGCCGGGAAAAACTTTATAATTTGAAAGATCATAAATTTTTTCAATTCTGAAAGGAGTGTTGGTTTTTTGAATATTAAATTTTCTAAATTCTTTTCCTGCTAAATTACTCTTGAACAAAGAGAGATTTATCACATACTTAAGTAATCCTTGTTTTTTTAAAAATTTGTCTATAGAGAAATAAACAAAATAGCTTGACAAATCATCATTACAAGCCCCTAGTGTTTTTCTTGTAATATTTTTCTCAAAAATATCGTAACTTCTCCAATCATCCCCAATCAGTTTTTGATATTCTTTGGTCATTGATTTCCAGCTCACCCATGGAGGGTTGCCAATCACAACCCCAACATTACTTTGAAGTTCAGAAAAATTACCTGATACCAATATTTTCCCATCTCTAAACTCATATCTTTCGTTTAAGAGAACATCGCCCCAATAAATTTTAAGGTCAGCTATTTTATTTAATTGTGTCCTGTACTCTAGTAAAATAGCTACCTTGGTTACATAAACAGATAGCGGATTTACATCTATGCAACTAAATTTTTCAATATTTTTAATTCCAAATTTATCAAGATATGCAAATAAGAATACACCGAATCCGCTTGAGTTGTCTAGCCATCTTTCATCAGAATATTTTTTATCCACTTCGGAAACCATTTTTTCTGCAAGTGAAAGGGGGGTAAAATATTCACCCAAAGGTTTTCTTATCTCTCTTGGAGAAATAGTTCTATAAATATTTTCGAATAGATCATATGCGTGTAGATTTTCTTTACACAATTGTATAAATAAATCGCCAATTTTTTTATCAATCTTATTTTTAGATTCTTCAGAAAAATTTTTAAAAACATTTTCAAATATAACTTCCGAAACATTAAATTTATCGGGTACTTGTATTTGGATAATAAATTTATTGGCAACTAAATAAACTATTAAATGAATTGTATAAAGAATTTCAAAAAAATCAGCGCCTAATTTTCTTTCAAACTCCTTTATATCTTTTTTTCTATGAACAACATCTGGATCGATATATCTGACAAAAAAATTTTTCCAAGCCTGGTACTCGTCAAACTTTGAAATTTCATTGCTAAGAATTTCTTTAGTTAAGTCGGATAGCTCAACATCTTTTTCTACGTCGAATTTAGTTGTTGTTTTTTGCTTTTTTTTCATAGCGCGTTTTCAAATGATAACGATAATTTTAGTATACATGATATATAATTGAAAAACAAGTGGATAAACCCCTGTAACAACAACCATTACGCTTAAAAATAGGCTCTCCAAAAATTTTTACCAAAAATAAACCAACTCGACCAGATTTTAACTAGATAAACACGGTTACCTAATTTTTGAACAAACATTGACACAAAAAACTGTTTAATCTAATCCCTTATTCCACCAAAAATTACACTTTTTTTACTATGATTATATTGATATCAATATAAAGATATATGATAATAAAACAAAAAACCCACTAACTAGTGGGTTTCTACTGTCATTCCCGTCCGCCTTTGGCGGAGGAATCCAGTGGCTATCTTAATTTTCCTGGATCCCCGCCTTCGCGGGGATGACATTTTGTAATTTTACAGGCTTTTGTCTATTAATCCTTGCAACTTTTCCTTCTGCACTCCCCCGGTCATAGTTTCTACAATTTCTCCATTTTTGAACATTATGAAGGTCGGGATGCTCATAACATTATATTGTCCGGCTACATCTCCGTTTTCATCAACATTGCATTTAACGATTTTGACCGCTTTGTCTTTGTTATCTTCAATTAACTCCCCCAAAACTCCAAGCATCATCTGGCAAGGACCACACCATGGCGCCCAAAAATCTACTAATACAGGGATATTACTATCCAAAACTTCCTCCTTAAAATTTGTTGAATTTATATTGTTTTCCATAATTAAAAGTTGTTAAATGTTATAATTGTTCTAAATGTTATATAAACAAACGAAGTGATAAATCATTTATATCAAGCGCTTTAGCGCGATAAAACAGTTAAAACTTCCTAATTAAATTCTAACTTCTTCTTTTTACTTTCTTCCTTATATACTTCCAAAATATCTCCGACTTCCACATGCAATTTACCTTCATACTGTGCACCGCATTCGTTACCTTGTTCAATTTCAGAAACCGCTTGACGTCCCATCTGGATTTGCGGTAATTTACCGATTCCAATATGTTCACCTTTGCGTTTAATACGAACTTTGGTATCTTTTTGGATTTTTCCTTTTTCTACTCGACCGCCCAAAATCTGACTGTTTTTATCGGAACGGAAGATTTGTAAAACTTTGAAAGTTCCAAGTTCTGTAATCGTTACTTCCGGATTCAACATTTTTTCCAACTCTACCTCAATATAATTAAACATGTCATAAATTACTTTATATTCTTTGAAATCAATTCCAGTGCTTTGAATCATGTCATGCGCCACCGGTGTGACCGCTACATGAAAAGAAAAAAGTTTAGCTCCTGTGGTTTGCGCCAAGGTTACATCATCAGCTGTGATATTTCCCAAACCTTTTCCAACCACTCGAACAGAAACTTCGTCATTTTTCATTTTTTCAAAAGAACCGATGATCGCTTCGAGTGATCCGAGGGTGTCAGCTTTAATAACTACGTTAAAATATTTTTTACCTTCTTCGTCTTCTCCAGAATCCGTTTGATGATTATGTATTTTTTCCGCACCAGATTGTTGAGTTTTCTTGGCTTTAACATCTATCAAAGATGATGTTCCAGCTGAACCGACATCCAGCACATCACCGACTTGCGGGGCAACTTTGAAACCCAAAATCCTAACCGGACAACTAGGACCGGCTTGCAAAATATTTTCTCCGCGATAATTTTTCATTGCTCGAACTTTACCATAAATCTCACCGTTAACTACTAGCGGATCATTCAAATTCAGAGTTCCAACTTGAACCAAAATGGTGGCTACCGGTCCTTCGCCTTTATCCACATGAGCTTCGATAACCGTACCGGCCGCAGACCTGTCCGCATTGGCACGAATTTGTTCATTATTAACGTCAGCCAATAACAATAAAGTATCAAGCAATTTATCAATATGTAAATTTTGTTTGGCGGAAATATCCACCATCGGCACTTCTCCACCCCATTCTTCCGGAATAATGCTGTATTGAGACAAATCAGTACGCACCCTCTGCGGATCAGCTCCTTCTTTATCAATTTTGTTTACCGCCACGATAAACGGAAGTTTGGCGGCTTTGATAATATTGATAGCTTCCACAGTTTGGGGTTTAACTCCATCGTCAGCCGCTACCACCAAAATAGCAATATCGGCAACTTTAGCGCCACGACTACGCATCACAGTAAAAGCTTCGTGACCCGGAGTGTCAATAAAAGTAATCGGACGTTTTTCTTTGGATTTCGGATCTGTCCATACAACTTGATAAGCACCGATATGCTGGGTAATACCGCCAGATTCCGTATCTATAACATTGGTATTGCGAACAGCGTCCAATAATTTGGTTTTACCGTGATCAACATGACCCATCACCACGATTACCGGGGCACGCGGAGCAATAGCTTCTTTGGATAAAATATTTTCTAAATTTGTAACATGGTGGTTGTCTTCTGTTTCTTTTTTATCATCAGCTCTATCAACTTTGAAACCCAAATCCTCGGCAATAATCACAGCTGTGTCATAATCTAAATTTTCATTTTGCGAAACCAAAATACCATTTTTCATCAATTCAACTATTAACTTATTAAGTGGCAAATCCAAAAGTAATGACAGTTCTTTTACTGTCACTTTGGCGGGAATTTGTACCACTGTATCACTTTGTTGACGCATCTCTTTTTCCAATTCTTTTTGTTTTTCTTTTTCTTTACGTTCTCGTTCTTCTAGAACAAATTTGATCCTGCGCCATTCTTTCTTGATACGTTCTGCAACCCTATCGTCAACTTTTACCGCACGAGCACCAATATCAAAACCAAACTCAGGCAATATTTGCAAAAGTTTTTGCGGTGGTACTCTAAGTTGTCGAGCTAATTCGGAAACATTCATACTTGTTGAGCCAGTAAGCTAGTAAGCTTGTAAGCAGTAAGAATAATAATAAAAATTAAAAGTAATTGAAATTATAAAGGTAATTGACAAAAAAGTCAAATATTTCAGCTGGGATTAGAAAAGATTTGCCTAAAAACAGTCTTTTTTACTGTCTAGTTGACAAAATTAGAAAAATATATTAAAATATTCCAGTTCCGATTTTGGAGCAAAAGTTATTTTAACAACTTTCGTTAGCAGGTGAAAAAATGGATGAATTGATCAAAGCCCTTGAAAAACAAGGCTGTTGTCCCATCACTGGTAAAAAGCTCAAGGGAGCAGAAGTGATTCGCTTCAAAGGCAGGGAGGAAGTCGTCTTTCTTTCCAGAGAAGCGGTTGAGACGGCGGCCAAAACCCTTCGGCTTAGCCCCGTTCCTTATCGCATTACCTCCATCATGGAAAGACAGGCGGGAGTAGTGGGAGTACTTGACTACACGACTATTCCGCGACATCTGGCTGCCCAGCTCTTTGTCAACTCCGGTTATAAATTACCGGTACTCAAAGACAAGCCGGAAACAAGTCGCCGAAAATAGTTCTTTATTTTATAGCCCCTGCATAAGGGGCTTTTGTTTTAGAAAACACGAATCTTTGCACTAATCTGCACAAATATATAGATAAATGAAAAAAGACAAAACAGAAAACACGATTTTTTACACGAATCTGCACGAATGATACAATACAAGCAATATGAATATAATTACTAAAAACAATTTCAAACTTGAATCAAATACTTTTTTACTAATTAACAAGCCCGAAGGCTGGACCAGTTTTGATGTGGTTGGATATATCCGAAAAATATTTCGCCAACAAAATCCGGAAGTTAAAAAACCGCGTGTGGGACATGCCGGGACGCTGGATCCTTTTGCCACCGGATTGCTCATTGTCGCAATCGGACGCGAAGCTACACGAGAAATTGAAAACTTCAAAAATCTGCCGAAAACTTATGAAGCGACGATAAAGTTGGGTGAAGTTTCAAACACTGGGGATAAAACAGGGGTTATCACACCTTTTAAATTAAGTTCCCTCAAAAAAATAATATTGGATATTAAATATTGGATATTAAAAATATTTTCAAATAATATCCAGTATCCAATATCCAGTATCCATCCTTATGTTCCTTCAAAACTTGAAATAGAAAAAATTCTGATAAAATTTATCGGCTCTCAAAACCAGATTCCCCCAATGTTTTCCGCTAAAAAGATAGACGGGCAACGACTTTATAAACTGGCGCGCTTAGGAAAAAAGATAAAAAGAAAAGCAAACAAGATTGAAATATTTGACTTACAAATTTTGGGTTATCAATATCCTGTTTTAAAAATAACCGTCACCTGTTCCCCCGGAACATATATCCGTACTCTGGCGGAAGATATTGGAAAAAAATTGAATACCAGGGCCTATTGCCAAGAACTAAAACGAACTAAAATTGGCGACTACGACTTAAAAGATGCAATGTGTTTGACTTCGGTCCTCAGACCTCAGGCTACAAAAAACTGAAGACCGCAGACTGAAGACCAACCAGTTTGACAAAAAGACAAATTATTGCTATAATGGAGATACAAAATTAATTCATTAACAATCTTGATTCCGGAAGTTAAACTGCCTTATCACTGTTTGTGAATTTATCCTTTTGTAATAGAAAACCGACAGGTTATGTCAAATTTCAATCTTAATAACAAAACTTCAAATTTAGCTGTATTGAGCCAAAAAATATTTTTGGCAGTTTTGTAATTTAAGTACCAAGGATAAGTAAAATAAGTGATTTTTTAGCTAAAATAAAGCTAAAACATGTTTAACTTCCCAAAATCTTGGGATTTTTTTATTTATAACATATGAATATCGTAATCTATACTATCGGCGGATCAATCGTCTGCTTGATAGGTGGGGTTTTTGTCGGTTATTATTGGCGTAAAAAAACCGCTCTTAAAGCCGCTAATTCAGCCGAAGCTAAGGCGGAAAAAATGCTTGAAGAAGCTAAAAGCAAATATCAAACTTTGATTTTGGAAGCCAAAGAAAAAGCGGTCCAAATCATTGACGAAACCAAAAAAGAAGAAAGGCAAATACGTCAAGATCTTTCTGCCACCCAACAACGTTTGGAAAAAAGAGAAAGCATGTTTGACCAAAAACTTTTGGAGTTACAGGATAAACAACAAAAAATTCAAGAAAAAGTAGAGTTGGTAAACAAAGTCAAAGAAGATATTGAAAAAATCAAACTACAACAGGAACAAAAGTTGCAACAAGTTGCCGGTATGACTCCGGAACAAGCTAAGGAACAACTTTTTCATAAAATAGAAACTGACTCTCAAGCAGATTTGATAAGTCGAGTTATGAAAGTAGAAAAAGAAGCCAGTGAAGTTTATGAAGATAAAGCCAGAGAAATAATCACCACCGCAATTCAACGTTGCGCTTCTTCTCATGCCGCAGAAACCACATCAACTGCCGTAACCTTGCCAAGCGAAGAAATGAAAGGGCGTATTATTGGTAAAGAAGGTCGCAATATTAAAACAATCGAAAAATTAACTGGCTGCGAACTGATTATTGATGATACTCCGGAAACTATTACAGTTTCCGGTTTCTCCCCCATCCGTCGTCAAGTAGCTAAATTAGCTTTGGAAAAATTGATAGAAGATGGACGTATTCAACCGGCACGTATTGAAGAATTTGTAGAAAAAGCCAAACAAGACTTGGCTATTGATATCAAAAAAGCCGGTGAGGAAGCGCTATATAAACTCGGTATTACCGGACTTGACCCAAAAATGGTCAGTATTGTTGGACGTTTGAAATATCGTACTTCTTACGGTCAAAATATTCTTAATCACTCCATTGAGGTGGCCTATCTATCGTCCATCATTGCCGGAGAATTAAAATTGGACGAAGCAAAAGCTAAAAAATGCGGTTTCTTCCATGATATCGGTAAAGCAGTTGATCAAGAAACTCAAGGTTCTCATCCAGAAATCGGTTATGCACTGCTTAAAAAATTCAATATTGACGAAGAAATTGCTCAAGCTGCTCTCACCCATCATATGGATAAACCATATAATGTATATTCGTCTATTGCGAAAGCGGCGGACGCTATTTCTTCTTCTCGAGTCGGAGCTCGCAAAGACAGTTACGAACAGTTTGTCGCTCGTTTGGAAGAATTGGAAAAAGTTGCCAGCAGTTTCATGGGTATTGAAAAAGTTTACGCTATTCAGGCTGGTAGAGAAGTCAGGATTTTTGTCAAACCTAGCGAAATTGATGATTATGCCGCTTATCAATTGGCCAAAGATGTTTGCCGTCGTATTGAGCAAGAATTACAATATCCCGGTGAAATCCGTGTTACCATAATTCGCGAAACTCGAGTTGTGGAATACGCTAAATAAGTGAAAAGTATAAAGTTGAAAATAAAAAGTTATAGGTCTTAAAAATTAATTTTAAATTAAAAAACTTCCTACTGGGAAGTTTTTTAATACGATATAAAGAACTTTAAAAACTTTTTCACCAAAGATGAATCTGCCTCTGGCGGGTAACTTTATAACTTTTAACTATACATCCTGCCTGCAGGGTGGTGAAGCTTTAGCTTCTACCACCCTGTGGATAACAATTTTGCCTATCTATAGCCAAAATCTTTAATCTATGATATTCTAATAATAGAAATTTAAGTATTTAATTTAATTTATTCTACTATGAACAAAGCAGAATTAGCTCAAGTTCTATCGGAAAAATTAAACATTTCCAAAAAGGAGGCTGAGGAATTTGTTAACACAACCGTTGACACCATCATCGACACTATGAAAAAAGGTGAAGAAGTGGTTTTGACCGGTTTTGGCGCTTTTTCCGTCAAAGTTCGTGCCGGACGCACTGGGGTAAACCCACAAAACCCGACCGAAAAAATTCAAATTCCGGCTGTTAAGGTTCCAAAATTCAAAGCTGGCAAAGCTCTCAAAGACGCTTTAAAAGCTTCATAATTTATAGAGCTTAAAGATAACCCCGCCCTTACCTAAGGGCGGGGTTTTATTTTTGTCCTTTGTTGTCAGGGGATAGATAAAGTATTTTATATTTATCAATGAAATGCTTTATTATATGGACAATAATGAAGAAACAATTCAAAGCGTTATTTCCTTGGGAAACAGAAGTTGCCCTATTTGCGGTGAAGACACCTGTTTTTTATGTAAAGATAATTACTGTTTAATTCCTAAAATTTATTGTCCAAATTGTCAAAAATCTATTTACCAGTCAAAATCATTGGTTCCTTCAATAAATAATGTTCTTTAACAACCAAAATAAGGGGGTGTGCCATGAAAAGGGTAATCGTTTTTTTTATTTTTTTTGGATTTTTTTTCTCTTGCTGGGGCGGTCATTTTAAACATCATAAAGAAATAATTCGTGAAAAGGAAGGAGTATTTTTGAAAGCAAAAAATTATAATCCTACTCCAATCGAAAAAAAGATGACAAGGGAACAAGTCAAAGAATTTCAATATCTCTTGAAAAAAGAGGTTGCACCTAGTCTCAAGATTGATGGTAAATGGGGGCTAAAAACTCAAAAAGCTTGGGAGAAATTTATTCCCAAAATAAAAGTGATTCAAACCAATCTTAAACAGAAGATTGATTCAAAGCTTACTGTTGATGGGAAATGGGGGCCAAAAAGCATGGTAGCTTGGAAAAAAAATCAAATGACTAATTACCAAGAAAGTAATACTTTATTTGAAAAAATAAGGGCTCAAAAAAACACACTCAGCAGTCGTGAGTGGGAATTTATTATTTATCTGGCAATTTTTACCATTATTACCTTAGTTATATATTTATGCACAGGGTATGTAGTTAGTTTATTAGACATTTTTTTGATAGGAGCCGCATGGCTCATAAAAACCAGTAATTTTCTAAAAAAAGATGGTGATGGCTGGCCAGAACCAGAAGGAGACAATGGAAACGACCGTTAGCCGGCAAATGCCGGCTTTTTTATTTTTATAAAACCTCTTTCCCTAAAACTATCTTCAAATTCGCTTTACTCAATTTCAAATTAAACCTACTTAACTCCCCTTTTATTTCCAAAGGCATTTTTTTGCCGAGCTTTTCTTTTACCAATTTGATAAGCGGGGAAATAATCTTACTCTGTATTTCATAACGATCCCGGTAAGAAGAAGTTTCTATTTTTTCCGCCGTAATCATATGAAAATCATCCAAAATCAATTTCTCTAAAATTTCTACTGCTACTTTGGCACTATGTAAATCTTTGGAAGTTATTTTTTTGCCTTTGATAAATATTTTCTTATTATCCAGATCTAAAACAAATTCGTTTTCTTTGATAATTTTTTCAAAATCAGTAGCAATTATTTCTTCTTTTTTACTTTGTGCACAATCATAAACAAAACCTTTGAAAATTCTACCTTTGATATGATCCGCTCTGGAGCCGACTGATAAAAACTGTTCTACCGTTGGTCCGTCTATTTCCCAACCATCTGTATTGGAAAAAAAATAAATTTCCAAATCCAACTCTTGTTCTTTTACTTTTTTTTCTAATCTTGCTAATTTTATTTCTAACTCTCCATATTTATCAACCAAAAGTAAAGACCCGCCACCGCCTGAACCTATGGGTTTAAAATTTATTTTTAAAGCACGCAACTGTTCGTAAATATAATTTAACACATCCCCTTCTCCCAAAATACCCAGTAAAGAAAAGATATTTTGATAGTTATTTATACTATTAAAAAAATATTCTTCCGCTTTCTTGTTTTTTTCCAAAACATCTTTTAATGAAGCTACTATTTCCCAAGACAATGCTTTGGCTGTACCAAAATAACTACTTTTTAATTCATTATATTCTGCGGATTTCGCCAAAAATTCATTTTCTTTCAAAAAAACCAATTTTTCTTTTTTAAAGTCCTCTCTTTCGTATAAATTTTGCAAACTTTTCAAAACATTTTGTCCGGTCTTTTTGGTTTTTCCGGAAAAAATAACGGCTGTATCAAAATTTAATCCGCTTTCCAATCTATCTAATTTTAAAGCCGAAAATTTTATGCGACTATTTTCTAAATATTTATTTAGGTCTTGTTGTACATTTCCATCTTTCAAAAAAACTACCGGCTCTTTTTCAAAAAGTGATGCCGTAAAGCTGTGAACCCCGGAAACATTATAACCATTAAACAAAGCTTCCAGACTCCAAGCAAAATAAAGAACTTCCAAAAAATTTTCGTCTTTCAAGCGCCATTCCAAACTTTTATTTTTCCATTCTTCCATATCTCTCTTTTCTATTTTTTCAAGCAATAAAAAGCCGGCTAAAGCAAATAAATAAGCGACATTTCCTTGAGTGCCAGCAGAAACATCTAAGGGGACTTCGGTTAAAATATTTATTTTTAAGCCGGAATCAAACCCTTGAGAAAGTAGATATTTGTACCAAACATCAAATTTATCTTTGCCATATATACCAAAAAACAAATCGCCGGAACATTCATTAAACCTATTTTTATCATTTTGATAATATTGATAATAATCAGCTTTCACTTTTTTTTGTGAAATTTTTGATATGCCTAAAAAAATTTTACGCGGAAAAAGATTTACAATCGCCGGCCCGCCGTCCATCACCCCATACTCACCACCCCAAAAAAAATTAGCATCTGTAGAAATCACCAAATCATTATCTTCAAAAAATTGCCGATAAGTATCGGAATTTTGTTTTTTAATTGTTTTGTGATTTGCAAAAAATGCCATATGCTAATCAACTTTTCAATCTATTTTTTACTTTTTGTACAACCTCATCCAAAGTCCAGTCGGTTTTAACCAAATACTCATAAACTTCACCCTCACCAGTGCCAAACTCCGCGCCCGTGGCTACGGTTTCCGCATCACTAACATTGGTCAGTAAAATTACTTTGGCATATTTACCCCAAGCATCTTCACGAAGTTTCTTCAACACCGCCATTCCGTCCATTTTTGGTAACAAAATATCAAGCAATATGATATCTGGTTTTTCATGCAAAGCTTTTTTTAAACCCTCTTCACCATCTATAGCTTTTACCACTTCAAAACCTTCTGAGGAAAATTTTTCCACCAAGGCTTTGAGCATTATTTCTTCGTCTTCCACAATTAGAATTTTTTTCATATTTTAAAAAAATTAAATTTTTATTTATTTTTTAATTATTTTATGGGCACAGTAAAATAAAAAGTCGTACCTTTGTTTTTTATAGATTCAAACCAGATTTTACCACCATTAGCTTCTACCGTGGCTTTGGTAAAGAATAAACCTAAACCACTCCCGGAAAAATTTCTAGCAGGAGAAGCTGGACCGCGATAAAATTTGGTAAAAATTTTCTTTTTTTCTTGCTCTCCAATAACAGGACCGAAATTATGAACAGAAATCAGATAATCTCCGTTAATTCTTTTTACTTTAACCGTAACCGTTGATTTATCCAAACCGTAATTGAAAGCATTACCCAAAACATTACAGAAAGCTTCGGAAAAAAGAATCGGATCAACAAAAACATGGTCTATTTTACCTTCAAAAATAAATTTTAATTTTTGTTTTCTATTTTGCGCTTGTTTTTGACAATTTTTACAAGCCTCTTTTACCAAATTTAATAAACCGACTTTCTTTTTATTAACGATTATTTTTCCTGATTCTATCCTAGTAATATTTAAAAGGTTGTTTACCAGCGCAATCAAATGCTCGTTTGATTCATATACGTCTTTTATTTTTTCTTGATTTTTTTGAAAAAATTCATCTTGTTTATCCAGAGAATTTAAAGTCCATTTGATAATTGACAGTGGGGTACGTAACTGGTGCGAGGCTAATGAGACAAATTCGCTTTTGGCTTTATCAAGCTCCTTTTCTTTGGTAATATCACGAAAAACCTCAATCGCACCAATAATTTCATTTTTCAAATAAACCGGAGTAATCACCCCGCTCATTGGAAATTTTGTCTTATCCTTACGAATATAAAAACCGGAAATTTCTATTTGTCCGACTTTACCGGATAAAACCTTAAAAACATTGCGTGCACCCAAAGAAATCTTTTTACCTCTCTCGTCTTCTTGGGGTAAAATTTCTTCAACTTTTTTACCCAAAACTTCCTCCATGGTCCAACCGGTCAATTTCTCAAAGGCTCGATTAACTTTCAAAATTTTTCCCGTAATGTCAAATACTCGCAAGCTTTCTCCCAATGACCAAAGGATTGCCTCGTCTTTGGCAGTCAACTCTTCTAATCTGTTGGCTCGCTCGTGCAATTCTTTTTCCAATTTTTTCTTATCCGTAATGTCACGTACAGATTCTACAACACCGGAAACTTTACCAGCTGCGTTATAAAGAGGGGCGGCTTTTGCCCAGACAAAAATATCTTTACCACCAACATTTTTTAACAAAATTTCTGTAACCAAAGTATCTTTTTCTTTTTTAATAAAAGGATATTTTTTATTTTGAATAATTTTCTGCAAAAGTTCCGGTTGCAAAATAAGATCGGCCAAAACCGGTCTACGCCTGCCATAAAAAGGCATCGCATGAGTATAATCTCCTTTACCCAAAACTTTTTTTGCTTTGGTTTTGGTCATTTTTTCAACTGCTCTATTCCAAGCAATAACTTTGCCTTCTTTATTTAAAACAAAAGTGGCATCCGGTAAAAAATCAATCACTTCAGCAAGACGTCTTTCTGATTCAATTAAAGCGTTTTTATTTTTTTGTTCTTCACTTATGTTTTTTACCATTGACAAAACACCGATCACGTTATTTTTTTCTTTTTTTATTGGTGTATTGGTCCAACTGCAAATAATCTTATTTCCTTTTTTGGTGTTATTTTCATTAATCAAATTGGCAGAAGTGTCGCCCCGCAAAAGACGGCGCCAAATTGTAGTTACCTGTTTTTGGGCGGATTTGGGAACTATAATATCATAAGGGTGTTTACCCAAGGCTTCTTTGGCAGAATAACCAAAAATTTTCTCGGCCGCCGGATTCCATAATTTGGCTCTAAATTTTTCATCCCACAAAATACACCCTATAGGCATTTTTTTAAAAAGCAATTCTTGGACATTCTCCTGTTCTTTATTTTTATCTATGGGTTTTTTAAACTTTTTGACTTTCATATCTTAAGTCGACAAAAAAGGCCTTTAATTTAGCCATTTGGCTTATATGGATATTATACTCTTTTGGCTATTTGAAGACAATACAAAAAATCCAGCTTATAATGAGTGTGTTATTTTATGTAACCCCAAGGGGAATCGCGTCCGGGGTGCCCGAAAATATGCCACCGGCATATTTTCGTCGCCTCGCTACGTCGCTATCACTCCTTGCTCGCTCGCACCCTTCGATTCTCGCTTTACGACTAGATAAAATAAAATACCCCGAGCAAGTCGGAGTATTTTATTTTATGTAGCCCAAGGGGAATACTCACGTCGTCGTCCTTCGGCCTCCTATTTGGAAAACCTTCGGGTTTTCCAACAACCTTTCCTCAGCAAGAGAAAACTCACGTTTTCTCCCTTTCCTTGTTCGATTCCCCTTGAAAAACTATAATAATAACAAAAGACCCCTGATGAACAGGGGTCTTTTGTTATTATGTAGCCCCAAGGGGAATCGAACCCCTATTACCACATTGAAAGCGTGGTGTCCTAACCATTAGACGATGAGGCCAAATAAATTGTCGAGGGCTATTATACCATAAATATAAAAAATGTCAAGATTAAAACAAGGATCGTAACTTGTAACATTCACCTACCCTACTGTATTATACTTTTGTAGTAAAATACAAATTTAACCCCTACCAATCTATGACCCTAAAAGAAGAGCTGTCTTTGGTGGAAAACGCCAAAGCCGGCAGTAAAAACGCCGTATCCTTGCTTTGGGACGATATCACCCCAAAACTTTACGGCTATCTGGTAAACACATTGCGTGATAATGCTTTGGCCGATGACATCCTGCAGGAAACCTGGCTCAAAGCCATAACATCGCTTCACAAATTTGAACCCAAAGGGGTCAAATTTAGCGCTTGGCTTTTTGCTATCGCCCGCAACGAATGCCGACAGCATTGGCGCAAAAATAACAAAACTGTGGTTTTGGAAGAAAATGATGAAACAGAAAAAGTGCCTGATCATCTTATCGCCAGAGAAAATCTAAATGACAAAATATTTGTAGATGAAATTTTGGAAAAACTTCCACAAGATGATAAAGAAATTTTGAGACTACGTTATATTTCCGAATTTTCATTCAAAGAAGTCGCACAAATATTAAATCTATCCCCTATCACCGCTCGTGTCCGAGTTTTTCGGGCTCTCTCTAGAGCTAAAGCGGTAATATAAATATTGATCTAAAATCTCAATTATATGTTTTACAAAAAAATATCCGACAATTTGACACGTTGGGGAAAAAAATCTCAAAAAATTTCTCCCAACAATGATATTATCAAACAAAATGTGCTAGATTCACTACGCCCAACTTTGGAAGAAACAAAAACTAAACACCATTTTACCTGGCGTTGGCTAATGGTTGCCGCTGTGCCGGCTTTGGCAGTACTTCTGATGATAAGCTATAACAAAACAATGAGAGAAATTCCTATCAGTTATGTAGAAAATCAATTTGATACAGGATTGACATCAGAATCTAATATAGCTGGAGCCGGAGGAGACTTTGGGATAATGGCCGCCTCTCACGTCGGATTGGGTGAATCAGAATCGTTATCGGAAAAAATAGTAAATACTGTTTCCGAATATACAGAATCTTTTCGTTTTCCTTCTCCAAAAACTGTAGATATTACCGATACACGCGAATATCTCAAAACCAATTTTGGTTTGGATATCAAAACCAGAAAAGTGGAAAAGATGCACACTCGTCTCAAAACCATGATTCGCGGTTATGACGGTCGTATAGACAGCGCCAACTTGAATGAAAGATACGCCAACATCAATTTTGTTCTACCAAAATCAACTTATGAATCTTTTATAGAAGAAGTTACTGAAATGTTTCCAGAAAAATTTATTACTCTCCATGAAAATAGTACCAACTTACTGGGACAAAAACAAAATATTGAACAACAAACTGAATACGCCAGTACCTCTTTGGATAATTTGAAAATGGAACGCACGGACAATATCAAAAAATATGATGAAAAATATGCTTCATTAAATAAAGAAATAAGTAGATTACAAAGAATAATGGAAAATATAGTGGAACAAAGAAAAACAGTTTCTTCAACCGAAAAAGAGACTGCCAAAAAATTAGATGATCAATTAAATGATGCGCGCCAAACTCACAACAATTTTGTATCCGAATTATTGAGAACCATGACTCAGCATGAAAAAGATCTGGAAAATTTTGATAATCAAATAAAAAACGTAGAAAATAATTTAATTGAACTTGGTAAACAAGACACACAATTAATAAATAACGTGGAAACGGTAAACGGCACAATCACTTTGCGTTTTATAAGCTTGTTTGAAATAGTAAATTTGTATATTCCAGTTTATAAAACAATTATTATAATTTGTATTCTGATTATCATCGGTTATTTCTTATTTGGTAGAAAACAAAAAGAAATAGAATTACCATAAAAACAGCTAAAATAAAACAAAAAAATCCGACCTTGAGTCGGATTTTTTTGTAAGTTATCCCCAAGCTAAATTTTCTCTAAAATTAGAGAAAATAAAGCCAAAAATGTTTTTGCATATTTAAAATTTGGCTAATTTGTGATATAATACCTTTTAGCTAAAGTTCTGCTATGTCCAGGGGGCATAGCTAGAACTGATTCGTTCTTTATCCCCCGAAAAAATAGTACCGAATAAGTTTAAGTTCAGAGTTGTCTTTTTGCCCTTCCAATCATTTTTGAATATTTTATTTTCTTCTTCTCTTAAATTTTTTGCTCTTCTTGTCCTCTTCTGTATGATCTGGACAGGTGTCCAAAAAACAACTTTTATTTTATAACCGATATAAGCCGAGAACTTGCTTGCAATGTCCTCGGTTGAAAATCGTCAAACTTCAGTTGAAAACTAACTAAAAGTTTTCGATATAAGACCCGTTAGGTCCAAGATGAAAACTGTCTTCAAAAAGTTTTCGTTTGAAGAGCGCTTTGCTTCCGGTTTATTCCGTCTAAAACAGTTTAGTATTTCTGAAAAAAGCCGGCAAATCGATTGCCGAAAAATCGAAGGTTGAACTATAAACAGCGTTGAGACTTTTGATAATTCCTTGCGTCAATTTTGACTGCAAGAAATTATCACCTCTCTCCTCCTTGTTTATCACAACCTAAAAACTTAATTCTTATTCTTTCTCATTACTATTTTACCCGGCATTTTTGCCGGTTTTTTTATTAAAAATTTTTTTAATAAAAACCCCGCTCCTTATAAAGGGCGGGGTCGTTCTATTTAATTCAAATTTTAGGGACGGGATCACTATGACTAAATTAAATTTTTATGGTTGCACGGTTATTTGCGCTGCACCACCACCATCACAAGTTATATAGTGTTTACCAAGTTTATCCGCGGTAACTATCACATAACCATAAGCGTTGATATTATAAAGCTTACCGATAAAAACTATTTTTCTCGTTTTATCATCACGATTATCAAGCATCAATTTGGCGCCTTTTTTAACCGTCAAAATACCTGGGGTACCTTTACAATTTAAGAACTGAAAATAATAACCGGAGGTTTGGTAAGTATTTCGCGCTTTCAAATAATCATTTGTAGCCGACAAAGAAGTAGAAGCTGGTTTTGTAGGAGAGATAATTTTTTTGGTAATTGTTTTTTTAACTGCTGTCTGTGTAGTAGTTGCTGTTTCTAAAGTTGTAGTTGTCAGCCCAGCTTCTATCGTCGTAGTGCTATTATTTTTCCAAGTTAAATAATCGTCTTCAGGCTTATTTTTATCATTTTTTTGTATAACTTTATTTATTACAAAAATTAAAACGACAACGGCCAAGAAAATTATCAGAGATATTACGATTTTAGGAATCTTGCTATTAACCAACGGGGCTTCTTCTTTTTTAATCGCCTGATTTTCTAAATTTTCCTTAAAAATCTTATTTTCTCCTTCATTTTGATTATATGGTTCCATAAAAAATTTTTAATTATTATTTACTTTAAATTAGCACAAAATAGTTATTTTGTAAAGGATACTCCTCGTCTTGACTTTTTCATAAAATAAGCTATAATATTTACACTTATGTCAGGGTAGCTCCCGCCTCCGTTCCTGCAGAACTGCGGACGGGCAGGACTTGCCTGAAGACAATGGTTATTTATAATCAAATCAATTTTGATATAAATATAAAACAAAATTTGTCAGGGTAGCTCAGTTGGTAAGAGCGAAGGATTCATAACCCTTAGGTCGGGAGTTCGACTCTCCCCCCTGACACGACGCTTAGCGTCGTATTCGGGACGCTTAGCGTCCCACTCTAAGCTGAGCGTTGTAATAGGGACGCTTAGCGTCCCACTCCACAATTAAATTAACGTAATCTTAAAAGGACGCTTAGCGTCCTTAAACTTTAGGAGGGTATGTTTTACGTTTATATATTATACAGTCAAAAAGACAAAAAATTGTATATTGGTTATACAAATAATTTAAAGCAAAGGTATTTAAACCATTCCAACGGTTTAGTAAAAGCAACAAAATTTCGAAGACCTTTGAAATTGATTTATTACGAAGCATACTTAAGTAGGGATGATGCAAAAAAACGCGAATTATTTTTTAAAGGCGGTAAAGGTCACAATGAATTAAAAATTCAACTGGAAAAAACTCTTCGAAGCAAAAAGTATTTAAATTGATTTTATGAAAATTTTAGCGATTGAAAGTTCATGTGATGACACATCTGTTGCCCTAGTCGAATGCTCGAATAAGGGTTTTTTTGTAATTGCGGAAAAAACCGCTTCACAAATAGATTTACATAAAAAATTCGGCGGAGTTATACCGGAAATCGCCGGCCGCATGCACGCGGAAAAAATTATCCCTTTGGTTGAAGAGATAAGCAAAGAAGGAAAACCGGATATCATAACTGTGGCTTCCGGTCCAGGACTTATCACTGGATTGATTGTCGGAGTAGAAACTGCTCGAAATCTTTCTTACTTCCTAAAAAAACCTTTGGTTTCCGTGAATCACCTCGAAGGTCATATCCATTCGGTGGAGATCGGTCTTCAGTCTACAGACTACAGACTTCAAAAAAATAACCGAGCGAAGTCCGAAGTCCGAAGTCCGAAGTCCATACAATATCCCGCTCTGGCTCTGATTGTCAGCGGTGGGCACACTGAACTCGTTTTGATGAAAAAACCAGGCAATTATAAATTAATCGGCGCGACATTGGATGATGCAGCCGGAGAATGTTTTGATAAAGTTGCTAAAATGCTCAAACTCTCTTATCCTGGTGGACCAAAAATTTCTATCTTGGCTCAAAAAGGAAATGGTAAAGCAATAGATTTTCCACGACCTATGCTCAATCAAGATAATTTCAACTTTAGTTTCTCGGGTCTGAAAACCGCTGTACTTTATCATCTACAAAAAAATCCAGCTAACAACAAAAAGAAACTACAAGATTTTTGCGCAAGTTTTGAACAAGCTATCATTGATGTGCTCACAGAAAAAACCGTTCGCGCTATCAAAAAATATAAACCCAAAACTGTTGTGATGGGAGGCGGAGTCACAGCTAACACCAAATTGCGTCAAACTATGGAAGAAAAAATCAAACCTTTAGGCGTGCTGTTGCTAATACCGGAATTAAAATATTGTATGGATAACGCCACCATGCTGGCAGTAGCCGGATATTACAAAGCCAAAAATAAAAAATTTATTCCTTGGAAAAAACTACAAGCAAATCCGACTTGGGAAATAGGTTAAAAAAATACTCCATTTAAGTGGAGTATTTTTATTTTTGACATTTGAGACAATAGACTGTTCCCCTACCACCAAGTCTACTTTCCTGCAAAATAGTTTTACATTTGTAACATGATAAACCTTTACGTCCGTAGACTTTTAATTTAGCCGCATAATTTCCCCTGTTACCATAACAATCTAGATAATCATCCGCCGTAGTCCCGCCACATTTAACCGCCATGGTTAAAATACTTTTTAATCCTTGAAATAATTTTTGAATTTCTTGACGCTTCAAAGTCGCGACTTTTCTATCCGGTAAAATATTGGCATAAAAACAAGCTTCTCCGGCATAAATATTACCAATTCCAGCAATAAATTTTTGGTCGAGTAATAATTGCTTTATTTTACTTTTAGGTTTTTGTAATAACATTTTTTCAAATTGTGAAAAAGTAAAACCCCTGCCAAGCGGTTCCGGACCATAAGTATTTTTCAAAATTTCCAACATTTCTTCTTTTTTGACTAATTTCAAATAACCGAATTTTCGCACATCTTTGAAATTAAGTTGGTTTTTACCATTTAATCTTAAAACCAGATGAGTGTGTTTATCTTTGGGCATATTCCAAAGATATTTACCGGTCATTTTCAAATGAGTCAGTAAAAAATAATCGTTATTTAACTCCAAAATCAATAATTTCGCCCGACGATTTACACCAACGATTTTTGCTCCAGTCAATATTTTCAAAAATTTATTTTTGGGTAAATTTATCATTTTTTGCGGACCAAAAAACTCGGCGGAAACAATCTTTTTGCCGGCTGTTAGCTTATCCAACTGTCTTTTGATTGTTTCAACTTCAGGTAGTTCGGGCACAATGCAAAAAATTTAAAAGTTAAAATTAAAAATGCAAAATTGCAATTAAAAATTTAAAATTAATCGTCCCGATTTATCGGGACACCAAAGTTTTGACTTTTGAGTTTTGACTTTTGAGTTATATAACTATCTTCCCCTCTCCCAACAAATCTTCCAACTCTTTTTTAAGATTATCGTCAAATGTTATTTGATATTGCGTCTTTATCGTCTTATCTCCGACACGAAGATAAACCTGCATATCGCCCGGATATTTAGCCAAAATACTTTTTATAACATCGGCTTTTTCTTTGACTTGCGCAAGACTTAAAATCAAAGTAATACTTTCTTCTCTTAAACTATTTTCTTCGTTTGAAGAACCAAGCTCTTTACCCATTGCCAATTGTTGTGTAAGCTCCATATAATTTTCCGGTGTTATCTCATATGCTTTTTCCACAAACAATTTATTATCCCCTTCTTCTTCGCTGGTACGCCCTATCACACAAACATTTCTTCCTTCTACCCAAACATCCTTGGTGGTTTCGTAAGTTTTTGGGAAAATCAAAAGCTCCAATTTATCGGTCAAATCGCCAATAGTTGCAAACATCATAGTTTTACCGCTACGCGTAATTTTTTTCTTGGCGAATTCAATAATTCCGCCAATTACAACCCATTGTTTTTTACCTAAATTTGTTAATTCTTTTATTGGAGTCAAACATTTTTCCATCTTTTTGGCGTAAAATTCAAACGGGTGCGCGGTAACATACACGCCAAGCAATTCTTTTTCCCACTTTAGCATTTCTTCTTTGGTTGCAGGGGGCGCATCTTTGATTTTTATTTTATTGCTAAAACCGATACTACTGCCAGCAAAAAGAGAATTTTGATTAGAATTGTTTTGTTCATTATTTTGTTTAATAAAATTCAACAAATTTTCAATATTATTCAGCAACACTCCTCTATCATAACCAAAAGCGTCCAATGCCCCGCATTTGATGAGCGCTTCCAGAGATTTTTTGTTGAGATCTTTATCGTTAACACGTTTGATAAAATCTTCCAGAGTCTGGTATTTTCCACCATCTTTACGCGTACGATATATAACTTCGGCAATATGTTCGCCCAAATTTTTTACTCCGTTAAGTCCAAAACGTATGTAGGGAGTACTGCCGTCATCAGGCGTAATCATGGCAAAACTTTTGAAACTTTGGTTCACATCCGGCGGTAAAACTTTTATCCCCATTTTCTCGCATTCGTGAATAACTTCCGGCACTTTATCCATATCCCCGCTTTCGGCTATCAAGATAGCGGTCATATATTGGATAGGATAATTGGCTTTGAGATACGCAGTTTGATAAGCTACCACCGCATAAGAGGCGGCGTGCGCTTTGTTGAAACCATAGGCTGCAAACGGTTCGATGAGATGCCACAGTTCTTCAATAAGTTCCGGTTTGAGCTTACCGACTTCTTTGCAACCTTTGAAAAATTTCTCTTTTTGTTTTTCCATTTCTTCGGGAATTTTTTTACCCATGGCTTTACGAAATTTATCGGCTTCTTCCCAATTGTAACCGGCGAGATTAATGGCCGTGAGCAAAACATCGTCTTGATAAACAATCAAACCAAGCGACTGATCAAGATAACTTTCCATGCGAGGATCCAAATATTTGATGAGATCGGGATTTTGTTTACGCGCGATATAATCCGGAATCACAGCCATCGGACCCGGGCGAAAAAGCGCCACCATCGCCATGATATCAAATATAGAACTTGGTTTTAATTCTTTGAGATATCGAGTCATGCCGGAGCTAGACAACTGAAATACACCGACAGTTTCTCCGCGCGCCAACATTTCATAAGTTTTTTTATCATCCCAAGGGATATTGAAAACATCTATTTTCACTCCCGCAGTTTTTTCAATAATTTCAACCGCCCGACCTAAAATAGACAGGTTGCGGATACCCAAGAAATCCATTTTCAAAACACCGGCCGCTTCTACAGTGTGCATCTCGTATTGAGTAACTATCCTTTCCCCGCCGGTTTCTCTTTGCACGGGTGTGAAATCGGTCAACGGAGTCGGTGAAATAACTACCCCGGCCGCGTGTATTGAAGTATGTCGCGCGCAACCTTCTATCTTTTGTGCCAAATCCAACAAACGTTTTACTTGCGCGTTTTTGTTGTATAAATCTTTGAGGTCAGGCTCCAGTTCCAGCGCTTTGGCGATAGTCACTTGGAAGCCTTGCGCCCCGGCGGGAATAAGTTTGGCCACTTGATCGCAAAAAGAATAAGCGTAACCCAAAGCTCTACCCACATCTCGTATCGCACCGCGCGCCATCATGGTACCAAAAGTGATAATCTGTGCCACTTTGTCCTCGCCGTATTTTTTGGTCACATATGCTATCATCTCATCGCGTCTGTCGTCGGCAAAATCCGCATCAATATCCGGAGGCGATGGACGATAAGGATTCAAGAAACGTTCAAAAGGAAGTTTAAAAAATAAAGGATTGACCGTCGTAATACCCATGGCGTAAGAAACTATAGAGCCGGCACCCGAACCTCTGGTGGTTTCCATGATTCCGTTTTCACGAGCATAATTTACATATTCGGCTACGGCAATAAAATAAGGCGAGTAACCTTTTTTAGCAATAATACCGAGTTCATAATCAGCTCTTTCTTTGACAGTATCTGTAAATTCAATGAGTTTGGGTAATCTGGTATAAACCTCGTCTCTGAGATATTCATCGGCGGTTTTACCCGGCGGCAGTTCAATCGGCGGAAAATGCCATTTGTTGAGCTCCAATACCAGATTTACTCGCTGTGCGATTTTACCGGTGTTTTCTATGGCTTCCGGCACATGTTTGAAACGCGTGGCGATTTCTTTTTCTTCGCAAAGAGAAAAATCCATCCCGACCATAGTATTTCTATCCGTATCCTCCAAGGTTTTACCGTCGCGAATACAGGTCAAAGTGTCTTGAGCTTCCGCGTCTTCGGGGTTGAGATAGTGGACATCGCGCGTCACGATAAGAGGTATCCCGGTTTCCTTGCTGATTTGGATAAGTTGATTATTGACTTCAGCTTGACCTTCGAGCGCCGGCACATCCAGAAGTTCCAAGAAAAAATTTCCACGACCAAAAATCTCGTCATACTCCAGAGCCGTAGCTTTGGCTTTTTCATAATTGTTTTCTTTATGCAAAATTCGCGGGATTTCTCCACCCATACAAGCGGTACTGCAAATAAGTCCTTCGCTATATTGTCGCAACAACTCTTTATCCATGCGCGGTTTATAATAAAACCCTTCGGTATGCGCCAGAGATGAAAGTTTCATCAGATTTCTATATCCTGTATAATTTTCCGCCAATAATAAAATATGAAAATATTTATCTTGAGGATTTTTTTCAAATCGCGATCCGCTGGCAATATATCCTTCCATACCAATGATTGGTTTGATTTCTTCTTTGAGACAAGCTTCATAAAACTCAATCGCGCCATACATATTGCCGTGATCAGTCAGAGCCAACGCCGAAAAACCGCGTTTCTTCGCGGTCTTTACCAGTTCTTTGATTTTTGGCAGTCCGTCCAAAAGCGAGTAATGGCTGTGGACGTGGAGGTGAGTGAACGACACAAGACAATTTTAGATTTTAGATTTTAGATTTTTGAATAACGAAACCATTTTGTCATTCTGGGTGAAACGAAGAATCTGTAAAAAGCAATGCGTTTAATTCATAATTTTATCTTACTTATAGATCCTTCACCCTTTGGGTTCAGGATGACAACCAAGTTATACTACAAAAAAATAAACCAAAAAGACCCTCCCTTTGGCTACTTCATAATAACTAAAAATTTAACTTTTGGCAACTATTAAAAAACCTCGCTATAGCGAGGTTTTTTTATTTATTTTTTCATTTTCTTCGCTACTTTCTTCACTTTCTTTTGCGCTACAGCCATAGCTTTATCCACCGCATCTTTGGCAATATCGCCAAAATCCTCCACTTTGTCATCCATAAAATCTCTAGCCTTTTTGGTGATGAAATTTTTTACCATCCCACCGGTAGTTTCTCTGGCCATCCCAAGCAAACTAACTATCCCCTCCACTTTGTCTTGGATAGAATTTATAGTATCTGTGATTCTCTGAAGACGAAGACGAAATTCTTCTACAATTGTATTTACATTTTTCAAAATCCTGGCGGCGTAATAAAACATGTAACAAATAAACGCCGTAACCCAGATAATACAAAACGAAATGACGATATATAAAATATCTTTTGAATTTTCTAACATAGATCCTCCTTGTTAAATTAATTATTTATTATCTTGTAAATATTATAACACTTTTTAAAAATTTTGTAAAAAAGCTTAATAACTAAATCCTAAATTCTAAATCCTAAACAATATTTAATATTAAATATCAAATTTTAAAATTTTATATTTGAACTTGTTTAGAGATTAGAAATTAGAGCTTAGGGCTTTGTTTTTTTACCCTCTCACTTCCACCCCAAACTTATCTTTCAATATTTTTATTATCTCCCCCATCACATCATCTACCTCTTCATTCTTCAAAGTACGAGTAGAGTCGGAAAAAACAAAATGATACGCCATACTTTTAAATCCGGCTTTGACGTGTTCGCCTTCATAAACATCAAACAATTCTAAGGATTTCAAAATCGGCGAAATGTGTTTTAACGCTTCCAAAATTTCTTGATGTGTAACTTTTTTCTCCGCCACAAAAGCCAAGTCTCGAGTCGGTTCCGGAAATTGAGATAATGTTTGATAAACAAAATCTTTTTTGGTTTTCAAAATATCTCGCAAATCACTGAGATTTATTTCCACTATTCCAACTCTGTCGTTTAAATCCCATTTTTTGGCAATGAGCGGATTGAGCTCGTAGATAAAACCTATTTTTTGATCTCCTACCACTATCTCCCCGGCTCTGCCCGGATGCATATAACCTTTGATTTCTTTGATCTCTCGCACTACAAAACTAAGTTGCAAATTTTCCATCACTTTTTCCAAAGCCAAACGAGCTTTGATAAAACCGTTATCGCTTTTTTTCTCATAATTTACAACACTCAAAAAAGTATCTTGACGTGGCAATAGATCGTCTTCGTTGGCCACGGCTCTGGCACCGGGAAATTCGGATAAATATGTTTTGCCGATTTCAAAAATATTCACGCGATCAAAATTTTCTATATTTTTTTGAATGTTTTCCAATAAGTTTGGCAACAACTCTCGACGTAAATAAGGTTTTTCACTGGAAAGCGGATTATCTAATTCCAAATATTTATTTTTACCTTCACCCAGACGATCTATTTGCAAACCGCTGACAAAAGAATAGTTATAAACTTCATCATAACCAAGTTCTTTGGTCAAGATATTTCGCAAGTTATGTTCCAAATCGCGTAAAATATTTTTTTCCGGCGGAGTAATTTCAAATTCCGGCATGAAACTATCTATCTTGTCATAACCGTAAATCCTACCAACCTCTTCAATCAAATCCTCGGAAAGCGATATATCTTTGGTAGCGCGCCAAGTCGGAATTTTGACACTCAGACCGTCTTTACCTTTTTCTTTAACTTCAAAACCCAATCTTTGCAAGATGCCGACAATTTCTTTTTTCTCAATTTGCACTCCGAGTTTTTTACAAATGTCATTCACACTTGTTTGCAGTGGTCCGGTAGCTAAGTGAAAATTCTTTTTATCTTCAACATTGCTAGACACTTTAGCCTGCGGACAAAGCTCCAGTGCCATCTCTACCGCTTTTTTCAAAGCTATTTCCGCCATATTGGGATCCAAGCTTTTTTCAAAACGAGCGGAAGAATCTGTGCGACTATCGTAGCGCAACGCGGTTTTACGCACACACACCGGATCAAAAGTTGCGGCTTCAAAAATAATTTCTGTTGTTTTGTCGTTTATCCCGCTATAAAATCCGCCCATTACCCCGGCAAGCGCGATAGGTTTTTCATCATCTGCAATTACCAAATCATTTTCCGTCAAGGACAATTCTTTTTCATCCAATAGTTTGAATTTTTCTTTGTCATTTGCCGTGCGAACAATGATGTGTTTTTGATTTTTGTTTTTTGTTTGTAGAGTTTGAGCATCAAAAGCATGAAGGGGTTGCCCCAAATCAAACATTATATAATTGGTGATATCCACGATGTTATTGATACTGCGCAAACCGATAGATGACAGTGCTCTTTGTAACCACAGAGGCGACGGACCGACTTGTACTCCGCTTATCGCCACCGCCATATAACGCGGACAAAGCGGTTCGTCCTCTACTGTAACTTTCAATTTTATTTCTTTACCCGGAGTTATATCTTTTGTTTCGTAAACTCCAAAATCACGCGGAAAAAGCACGGCTACTTCGCGAGCGATACCGTAGTGTCCCCAGAGATCGGGACGATTGGAAAGAGATTTATTGTCAATTTCCAAAATCACATCATCGAGTCCAAGCGCTTTTTTTAACTCCGCCCCAACTTTCAAATTCAGTGCGGTCAAATCCAAAATTTCTTTTTCATCTTTGGGCGGAAACATTTCGGCCAGTCCGATCTCACTCCCCGCGCAAATCATGCCATAGGAATCTATATCTCTGATTTTGGTCGGTACGATTTCCACCAACTCCCCCTCGCCGTGCCAAGAAACTTTGGCACCAACTTTGGCCACCGCTACGAGCATATCAGTAGTAACATTACTGCCACCACAAACAATCTGGACTTTTTCTTTTCCCAAATCCACTTGGCAAAGTTTCAATTTATCAGCATTGGGATGTTTGTCGGCTTTGAGCACTTTACCAACTACGATATTTTCCAAGTTATCACCTTGTTTGATGATATTTTCCACTTCTACTGTGCTCAATTTCAATTTTTCCGCCACTATTTCAGGAGTGATGGAATCAGGCAAAGTGACGTGTTTTTTCAGCCAGTTGTATGATATATTCATAAAATTAATGATAGTTATATCGCTTTTCGCTTGTTCTAATTGATTTATCGCGCTAAAGCGCTTGTTATTTTTAAATCTTGTTTGTTAAATATTTTGATAAAGATACTAATTTGAAATAAAGAGGCTGAACATCTAATTTTATCTTTTCATAATCTTCTGTTTTTAAATACCCTAATTCTATAGATATTTCCAAAGCACAATTGACTTCTACCAAAGAACCTATTGCAATTCTTACATACCTATTAAAATCTGTAAAACTTTTTTTACTACTTCCTTCTGCGATGTTTAAAGCTACTGATATTACCGCTCTTCTTAACTGGTTTGTAAGTCCGTAAATTTCAGATGCTGGAAAGTTTTTTGTAAAAAAATAAATTTCTTTTATTAATTTTTTTGCTAAAATAGTAACTTCAAGATTTTGATAGCTAAAATTTAACCCTCCCATATTTATTAAATAATTTATCAGGCTAAAGCCCTTGTTATAATTGTTCTACCACTATGTTTGTTTTATCGCGCTAAAGCGCTTGTTGTAATTGATAATCTATAACATCTAGAACATCTAGAACATTTACAACATCTATAACACCTAGAACATTTACAACATCTAGAACTGTCTCACAAATCGTAGGTCTCCACTCTGTAATAATCTCACATCATCTATCCCGTATTTGAGCATCACCAAACGAGTTAAACCAAAACCAAAAGCAAAACCACTATAAATTTGCGGATCAAGACCGCCGGCTCGCAATACGTTAGGGTGAATCATGCCAGCGCCAAAAATTTCCATCCAACCGGTATGTTTACAAACATTGCATCCTTTACCACCACAGAGCAAACAAGTCACTTCTCCATTTACCCCAGGTTCAACGAACGGATAAAATTTCGGACGCAAACGAACTTTGATCTCCGGTCCAAATAATTTTTGCGCTACGGTTTCCAAAACCGCTTTCATGTGACCAAAATTAATATCTTTGTCCACCACCACACCTTCCAATTGATAAAAAGTATGTTCGTGTCTGGCGTCTGTGGCTTCATTACGAAAACAACGACCTGGAGTAATCATTTTCAAAGGCGCGCCATATTTTTCCATAGCACGAACTTGATTGGAAGAGGTGTGAGTACGCACCAACCAGTTTTCATGATTTTTGATATAAAAAGTATCCTGACTTTCTCTGGCCGGATGGGTGGCAGGAATATTTATCGCTTCAAAATTGTAATAATCACTTTCTAGTTCCGGTCCGTCAAGCACCATAAAACCCATAGAGGTAAACAAATCTTCCAATTCTTTTTGCACGATAGAATTGGGGTGCAAATGCCCTCTTTCTTTTTTGGGTAAATAAGGTTGACTCAAATCCGCTTTTTCTCCAGCAATAGCTTGGGCAAAACCGGCATTACTGAGCTCTTCTCTTTTTTTATTTATAGCTTCTTCCAATTCTTTTTTGATTTCATTGAGTAGTTGGCCGGCATTTTTCTTTTCTTCGGGATTTAGGTCTTTGAGACCCTTCATAAATTCGGTCAGTTCGCCGTTTTTGCGACCTAAATATTTATTTTCCAAATCCGTAAGCTCCGCTTCATTTTTGCTACTGGCAATCGCGGGTAAAGCTTGGTTTTTCAATTGTTGCAATTTTTCTTGCATAAATTTTAAAATATTTTATTTACCAAATTTATAAAAAAACCTTTGAACATTGTCAAATCTTTTAGCGTCACTGCCAAAATCAAAATCATCAATAACATAAAACCTACCGAGTGCGCGATTTGTTCAAATTTTGCCGGGGCTAATTTTTTATTTATTTTATTTAAAATCAAAAATAATAATCTACCACCGTCCAGTGCCGGAATCGGCAAAATATTTATGAAAGCTAAATTGAGAGACAGCACGGCGGTAAATTGTAATAAATAAATAAAACCAAGTTTGGCAATTTTACCGGTCATTACCGCAATACCAACCGGCCCGGCCATATCGCCGGCCACGCTGGTGCCAACAAAAAGACCTTTGATAAAATCATAAAAAGCGATGGCAATAGCGCCAAACATCAGAAAAGCGTTTTTAAATCCGTAATAAAAAGCCAGATACCAAGGATAAGAAACCGTACCCAATTCTGCAATTGCCACACCAATACCGGCTCTACCGGTGTCACTGTAAATAAAAGGTTTAATATTTTTGACAACTATCTCTTCTCCTCTTTTTATAACTATCTCTACTTCCTCGTCTTGATGTTTATTGATATAATCCTGCATTTCTTTGAGTCGCGGATAATCTATAGAGCCGACTTTGACAACCGCATCACCTTCCTGCAATCCAGCAACAGCCGCCGGTTTATCGGCAATAACTTGTAAAATTTCTACTCGACGATTTTCTACTTTAGCACTATTTGGCAACTCTTCGGTAATCTGCGGTAAACCAAAAAAATAACCGATAGAGAATAGGGCTCCAGCCAAAACTATATTCATCACAACACCAGCCACTATGGTGACGGCTTTGGGCCAAAAACTTTTGGTTTGGAAACTGTCCGGGGCCAAATCTTGTTCATTTTCACCGCGAATACTGACAAACCCACCCAATGGCAACCAATTCACACTATATAATGTATCAGCCGGGCAGTCTTTGGCTTCATATTTTTTCCCGACAAATTTGATTTTTTTGGTAATTGGATCCTTGTACCAACCGAAAGCACGGGGCGGAAAACCAAAGCCGAATTCATAAACTTTCATCCCGCTTTTACGCGCAGAAACAAAATGTCCAAATTCGTGAGAAAGAACGAGTACGGCGAGGACGGCGATGAAAATGACGAGAGTGAGCATAAAATAGATAGTGGATATTGAATATTAAATATTGAATATTGGTCAGGATTTTTGGTTTTATCCAATATACAATATTCAGTATTCAATTTACTTGCCAGAAAGACCGATTTTGTATACAATAAAAAAACATTTAAGTAATTTTAACTTAAAGTTAAATAAAAGTATATGTCTTTACTTTACATCGTTTTGGGGGTTTTGGCAATAGCCATAATTTGGCTGATTGCTACATATAATGGCTTAATTACCGTAAAAAATCGCGTGGATGAAGCATATAGCGATATTGATGTCCAACTCAAACGTCGCTATGATTTAATCCCAAATTTGGTCGAAACCGTCAAGGGTTATATGACTCACGAACGTGAAACTTTGGTCAAACTAACCGAAGCTCGTACCGCAGCTATGACCACGCATGACAAAAAAGACGCTACTTTTGCGCAAAAAGAACAAGCAGAAAATGCCCTGTCTTCTACTCTCAAAACCATTTTTGCAGTATCTGAAAATTATCCTGATCTCAAAGCAAGTCAAAATTTTTTACAACTTCAAGATGAAATTTCCGACACTGAAAATAAAATCCAAGCTTCTCGCCGATTTTATAACGGCAATGTTCGCGATTTCAACACCAAAATTCAAGTCTTTCCTACCAATCTTATCGCTGGAATGTTGAAATTCACCAAATATGAATTTTTTCAAGCAGCGGAGGGTGAAAGACAGAATGTACAAGTCAAATTTTAAAATATAACTTGGTCAAACTCAAAACTCAAATGTCAAAAGTCAAAACTTTGGTGTCCCTACGGGACAATTTAATTAGATATCGCGAAGCGATACTTTAGTTTTGAGATTTGCATTTTGAGATTTGAGATTTAATTTTTATGTACAACGAAATATCTTCAAACAAAAGAAAGTCCGTCATATTGATGACATTTTTCATCGCTTTTATTATCTTTTTAGGTTATATTTTTGATTTGGCTTATGGTCAAGGGCAAGCTTGGAGCGGAGTTAGTTTTGCCGTTATTTTTTCTCTTTGTATGACCGCTTTTTCTTATTTTGCGGGCGATAAAGTGGCGTTGAGTACTACCGGGGCTAAATTGATAGAACATGATGACAATAAATATTATTATCACTTGGTGGAAAATCTTTGTATCGGAAACGGCATGCCCATGCCGAAACTCTACATAATAGAAGATCCGACAATAAACGCTTTTGCTACCGGTCGAAAACCGGAATTGGCTTCTATCGCCGTCACTCGCGGAGCACTAGAAAAACTTACCAATGAAGAATTGGAAGGGGTATTGGCTCATGAACTTTCACATATCAAAAATTACGATATTCGTTTTATGATGCTGGTGGCTGTTATGGTCGGATCTATCGTGATGTTATCGGATATTTTTTTACGCTCCGGCGGATTTATAAACTCTAGAGATAATCGCCGTGAAGGCAATCAATTTGCTTTGATTTTTTTGATTATCGGTATAATCATTGCCGTGCTTTCACCTATTATTGCTGAGCTTATCAAATTAGCGATTTCTCGCCAACGTGAATATCTCGCTGATGCTTCCGGCTCACTTCTAACTCGTTATCCTGAAGGATTAGCTAGCGCGCTAGAGAAAATATCCCAAGAAAATAGGCCTATGCAAAAAGCCTCTTCAGCTACTGCCCACCTTTTCATCGCGTCGCCGTTTTCCGGTAAAAAACTTTCTGCTATGTTTTCCACTCATCCGCCGGTAGAAGAAAGGATAAAGAGGCTTCGAATGATGGGAAAGTAGTTTATAAAGTTATAAAGTTATAAAGTTCATAAAGTTTATAAAATAAAAAAGCTCACCTGAAGATGGTGGGTTTTGTTTTCTTTATTATTTCCACATCCTTCTTGCTAAAAACTTTAATTCTGCTATCGCAGATTTGTCCACTTTCTTTTTAGAAAAGAAAGTGGACAGAAAGAAAATCGCTCACTGTTAAAAATCCTCACAATTTTGTAAAGCTCGCTACGCTAAAATTCTAAACTCGTCATTACATTCCTCAAACAGTAGAATTTCTTAACGCTTCGCTCCTTAACAAAATTTGTTCGTATTTTTAAATGCTCGCCTTTGTGATTGTTGGCCAACGGTTCGGAGGTCCGAGCATTTGAACCAAATAATTAACAGTTGCGATGAGCTGGAGCGTTTCCGCCTTAGCGGAATTTGTTCAACTGTTTGACCCCGCCCTTGCGCGCAAGGGCGGGGGAGTTTTGAACAAAAGAGACAGCGAAGAAGACAACTGGCAGTATTTGGTTCAACCGCGAGGAAACTTTTTCCTCCAGTTTTTGGTTACAAAAAGTGGAAAAGAAAAAATAATAATACTAGTACGAGAGAAGGATGTTGGATATTCAAGAAAAATCCATTATTTTAGCCGAAATAAACACTTCGCCCTAGGGTGAAGTGTTTATAAATATAAAAAGAAGCAGGTCGATAAACGACCTGCTTTATTTTTTGTGAGCCAGCTCGACAAGATAGCTGGCGAGTTTCTTGCGACCGTTGATAAGGTCGAGCGAAAACTCATAAACTTTCTTCTTGTCGATTTCGGGAAATTCTCCTTTGAGCCATTTGATATTGCGTTCCAAGAGCTTTTCCACGAAAACTTTGTCCCCCCTCAAGGTCGTGTGTCTGGCAGCATAACACACCAAACCCACATCCTCAGATGTGATAGTATTCGGATCTACCGCATCTTTGAGAAGTTTCTCAAACATCCGGATATCACGGTTGACAATAGCGGCTTCAAACAATGTTTCACCGCCACGATCTTTGAGATTGATATTCAGATCATAACGAAGCAACAAGCAAAGACCGTAGAAAGTATCTGTTTTTGAAAAGATATCACAAACTCCAAGATGTTCGTGATAAAAAATCGCATTAGCACTAGCGCCTTTAACCAACAGCTCTTCTGCTTTGAAAAGTTCGCCTACTTTGATGAATTCTGCTAACACTGTTTCTTCCTTCGTACATGGAGTTTTCTTTCTCTTTGAATTTTTTCCGGGGAAAAGACATTGCCAAAGTTTTTTCCACATGGGCAAATCTCCTGTTTGTTATTTATAAGAACTAACAGTTAATTTAAGCATAAAATGAAACAAGAGTCAAGGTTCACTAGAGTAAGAAAAAAGGCCCTTTGTCAGGGCCTTGTGAAACTATTTGAAAAAAACCGCTTTTTTTATAAGGAACGAAGCGAGTCTGGAGAAATTATCTCCGTATTCCACCGCTTCCACCTCATCTATGGCGAAACATTTGTCCTGTCTCCAATCAGCCCCGGCTTCGAGCAACCCTACCACAAAACATTTGTCACAAGCATATTTCTGCCGCGCCTTGAGCGCCAGGCAAAGATAGCTGGTGCCAAACGAAGTTTTGATCTTCAGGTTTTGTTTGCCGGTCTTGAGCAAAAACTGGAACATCTTTTTATCGCAAAGATAAATAGCCGTTTCCAGCAAGGTATGGTCGTAATGGTCTTTGCGGTTGATGTCCAGATCATAGTCGCAGAGAAGTTCAAGCATCTTTACGACATTGCCATGAGCAAAATAGTCCTCCAGACTATGGTGCTTATCTTCGAAAACAGCATTGGCGTCGGCGCCTTTTTTGAGAAGATCTTTCGCTTCATGGTAATGTCGACTTTTTAGAGCGGTACAAAGAGCCTGGTCGATTTTCTTCATCTAACCCTCCTTTTAAAATGTTAGGGAACGAATAGATTATTTAAGCATAAAATAAGAAATATGTCAATATTTACCCCTGTAAAATAATTTTTACCTCAAGGTAAAAATTGGCGCGAAGCGCCATTTCACGGGGTTTACTCCATAAAAAAACCAAGGCTTTGTTAGCCTTGGTAAATAATTATCTTACGGTCCTAAAAGACGGGATTTTCCTCTCCCATCTTTCCGTGAATTTGCCGAATTTCATTGCGTAAATAAAAATGACCTGAAACAGAAAACCCAGACAAAATCCCAAGATAGCTTCAAACCGTTTTCTTTTCATAGACACCTCCAAAAATAAAAAGGACTTGCACCAGTATAGTACATTTCCAATAAAATGTCAATCCCTTTAATCTTAAACTCAATAAAAAAGGAAAGGTGATTAACCTTTCCTTGAGAAAAAATTACGATCAAAGTTTGGACAGTTCTTCGGCGAATTTACGGTACCCTTTGAGTAAATTTTTGTACTGAGGAAATTCCCCGGCTACAACTTGAACCAGAGGAGTAGGAAGCAAAATCGCCTCGTACCTTTTTATCGGAGCAAAAAACGCAAATTTCTCATGATCACGATCTGACTTCCTGCATGCCGTGAGAATTTCCGAAGTGGTGATAAAAATTCCCCAACTGCATTTTTCAAAAGTACTTTTGGTGAATTCCAAACCGACGAACGGTCTATTCAAAAAATCCAACATTTCCTCCTTGAAAAATACCTTGCCATCAAGCAAAATCCGGCAAAGATCGTTGCAAGTTTCCGCCTTACCGACATGATAAAACTTGTTGGCGGTAGATCTTCTAGTTCTTGCTTTCAAAATTTCTTCGTTCAAAAGCACAATCTCTTCCGCGGTGTCATCAAACACCGCCCTGTGCCACAACGGTCTGGTCAAACCGAGTATTCTTGACAGTTTTCTTTTAGGAAACGCTGCCAATATTTTCTCAGCAATAGCATCTACTTTTGGATCTTTAACATAGGAATTCATGGTAATAACCTCCACAAAAAATTAAGTAATCGGACTTATTTACAATTTCTTTTTAACCGTAATCGTAATATTTTTTCTTTGTTTAATTATCAAGGTACTAATCCGGTCAAAAATAACATAGATTAACGAAAAAGTCAATAATAAAAAACCTTACTTTAGGTAAGCAAGGTCTTTTTATGTATTTTTGTTATTATTTACTAATAATTTCGCTAATTTTAGCAGTTTTTTCTTCAACAATTTTATTATCTATACCTTCCAAATTTAACCGTAAAAGTGATTCCGTGTTACTGGCCCGGACATTAAACCAAAAATCAGGATATTCAAAAGTTAACCCGTCCAAATCAGAAATCTCGGCGTCCGCAAATTTTTCTTTGAGTTTTTGCATCACCACATTTTTGTCCGCAACTTTGAAATTTATTTCTCCGGAGTGAAAGTATTTTTTAAGAGGCTCGGTATAATCGGCAAGTGAAATATTTTTTTCCGAAAGCTCTTGCAAAAGCTTCAAAGTGACAACCATCGGGGCTTCAAAAACGCCATAAGGAAATTTAACAAAGAAATGTCCGGATGATTCTCCGCCGAAAACCGCGCCAGTTTCAAGCATTTGTTTTTTGATAAGCGAATGCCCAACTCTGGTGACGCTTGGCACACCGCCGTTTTGCTCTATCATATCGCGAGTAATCTTACCCGGACGAATATCATAACAAATTGTACTCCCCGGATTATCACGCAAAAATAATTCCGCCATAATTCCTCGGATTATAGAGGGTTCTACCAATTCGCCTTTATTATCAATAAAAAATATTCTATCCCCATCACCATCGGTCGCAATTCCCAAATCCGCTTTTTCTTGCAAAACGCATTTTTTCAAATCCGCTATATTTTCATCTTTGAACGGATCGGCTTCGTGAGAGGGAAATGTGCCGTCTAAGTCAAAATTCATTTTGATAAGTTCTATTTGCGGCAGGTCGGCAAATAACTCTGACAAATATTGCGCCCCCATGGCATTGGCTGCATCAGCTACGATTTTCATGGATTTAATTTTTTTCAAATCCGCAAATTTTTCTTCTTCTTTGGTTTGAGTAAAAAGCATTTCTTCTTTTGAAATTATGTTACCCTTGTTTTCTGAAATAACAAACTCGTTCTGTTCAACTATTTTTTGTAGTTCTTCCATACCATTGCCTTGACCAAAAGGTTTGGCGCCTTCACGTACTAGTTTTATCCCATTGTATTGGGCTGGATTGTGAGAAGCAGATACCATCAACCCGCCGTCATAACCAAAATAAGAAACGGCAAAATAAAAGGTCGGAGTGGAAACCAAATCAATATCAATCACTCTAACCCCGCTTTCAAACAATCCTTCAATCACTTGTTTTTTCAAACTCGGAGAAGACAATCTCATATCAGCACCAACCACAAGAGTAATTTGCTCTTTGTTGAGCTCTTTTTTACGCATCACAGCAAAAGCTTGAGCGATTTTTTTGGCTAACTCTTCGTTTAATTCATCCGGGTAAATACCGCGAATATCGTAAGCTTTATAAATTGACATAAAAATTGATATTTAAAACTTGTTTTTTATCTAAAAAAATTATATAATAACCCCAAGAATTAAGCAAATTTCTTATTTTTGATATTATGCAAAAAATATTAACTCTCTGTATCGTTCATGATGAAGGTAGGGTGCTTTTAGGTATGAAAAAAAGAGGATTTGGCGCTGATCGTTGGAACGGTTTTGGCGGTAAAGTGCAGCAGGGTGAAACTATAGAACAAGCGGCTATTCGTGAAACACAAGAGGAAGCCAGTATAACTCCGACCAAAATGGAATTGATCGGTAAACTGAATTTCAAATTTCAAGATGGCGCAAGTGAAGAAATGGAGGTTTCGGTTTTTTCCGTTACTGATTTTGACGGCATCCCGAGCGAAACCGAGGAAATGCGCCCCCATTGGTTTAATAAAAGTGAAGTACCTTATGACAAAATGTGGGCTGATGACAAATATTGGCTGCCTTTGCTTTTTGCCGGTAAAAAATTCAACGGCTATTTTGAATTTATGGATTATAACATCATGCTCAGGCATGAAGTGGAAGAAGTATCTTAAAGATTTATCGCGCTAAAGCGCTTGTTCTAATTGTTTTATCGCTTCACTTGTTTTTTAAAACATCTAGAACAATTATTAACATTTAAAACAATTATTAACTTACTCTATGCATCTTTCTGAACGTTTTAGCAATCATCTCAAAAATGTTTTGGTAAAAGCCATCCAGCTGGCTACAGAGCTCAAACAAAAAGAGGTTAGGCCTGTTCATCTCTTGTTTTCACTGTTTAAAGAAAAGGGTTCACTGGCTCATGAAATATTGGATAAAGCCAAACTACAAGAAAATTTACTGGAAAATAAAATTCTCAGTATTCCTTCTGAAGATGGTAAAAATCCCGGACAAATCCCCTCTCAAACAACAGCCCAAGCATCACTATCTCCGCTATCACCGTCTGCTAAAACCATTTTGGAAAAAGCTTTTTTGATAGCTTCGGAAAATAACCATAATTTTTTGGGTACCGAACACTTACTTAGCGCACTACTACAAGCCAATGACGGAGATATCTCGGAAATACTGCAACAAAGTAAAATTTCTATCACAGACATAGAATCACAATTAAAAAATATTTTAGTTGGCACCTCGCAATTCCCGCAAATGGATGAGATATCCCAAACCATGGATAAAATTTCAGAAAATTTTGAAAGTGATATGCCATTACCTCCGGAAATCATGCCTAAACAAAATAAAAAATCCATAGGTCAAAAACAAGAATCAGCCTTGGATTTTTTTGCGACCGAATTAACCAATCCAGAAATACAAAAAAACATTGACCCTGTTATTGGTCGAGAAAAAGAGCTTGATCGTCTCGTTCAGATAATCTGTCGCCGTAATAAAAATAATCCGATATTGCTTGGTGATCCGGGAGTCGGTAAAACAGCGATTGTTGAGGGTTTGGCCAAAAAAATTACACAGGGTGATGTGCCGGAAATAATGAAATATAAAAAAATATATGCACTTGATATGGGATTACTCATCGCCGGCACCATGTATCGCGGAGAATTTGAATCACGTTTGCGACAAGTGATTGAAGAAACTCTACAAAATCCTAATATTATTTTGTTTATTGATGAGCTGCACAATATTGTCGGAGCCGGCAGTTCGCAAGGAACGATGGATGCGGCCAATATATTGAAACCGGCTTTAGCGCGCGGACAAATCCGTTGTATCGGTAGTACTACCGGAGCGGAGTTCAAAAAATTTATTGAGAGTGATGCGGCGTTGGAACGCCGTTTTCAACCGATAATAGTACGTGAACCAAGTCCGGAAGAAACCGTAAAAATTCTGAGTGGTCTGAAAAAAAATTATGAAAAATATCATCAAGTAAAAATCAACGACAAAGCCATAGTTTCCGCGGTTAATCTCGCCAATCGCTATATCAATGATAAATTTTTACCTGACAAAGCTATTGACCTTATTGACGAAACAGCTTCGGCCAAAAGACTGAGTTTTGGCGCAGACCCCAAACAAAGTCGTCTTTGGCAATTGCGTAAAAAATTAAACAAAATAACTTTTGACAAAGAAAAGGCGGCCTTGGATAATGATTTTGGTTTGGCCATGACTATGAAAGAAGATGAAATAAAAATAGCTCATGAAATAAAAAATTTAGAAAGAGAAATTACTCAACAAAAAGAAAAATATCTTGGCACAGTCACGGAAAAGGATGTTCTTCAAACTATCGCCAAGATTATAAACACTCAACCCAATGAATTGATTTTGGACAACAGAGATCGCTTTGCCAAAATCAAAGAAAATCTCAAAAAAAGACTGGTCGGTCAAGATGATATCATAGAAAATATTGTCAAAACCATAGAAAAATCTCAACTTGGTTTGACTGACCCGCAAAAACCACTGGCCTCGTTTTTATTTGTCGGCGTATCCGGAACCGGTAAAACCGAACTGGCCAAACTTTTGGCACAAAATCTTTATCCTGGATCCGAAGCTCTGATAAAACTGGATATGAGTGAATTTAACGAATCTTTCGGAGTATCCAAATTGTTAGGCTCCCCTGCCGGTTATGTGGGTTATAAAGAAGCCAACCAATTTACCGATAGAATAAAGATGAATCCATATTGTATTGTTTTATTTGATGAAATAGACAAAGCTCATCGTGACGTTACCAAGCTACTTTTGCAGATGCTGGAAAACGGATCTATCACCGATTCTACAGGGAAGAAAATTTCTCTAAAACATGCTATAATAATATTGACCACTTCCCTGTTTGCCGACGAGCTACAAAAAGGAGCGGTCGGTTTTGGTGATACCAAAGAAAAAGGGTTTGACGCTCAAAATAAACTTTCCGAAAAACTAAAAGAAAGATTTTCTCCGGAGTTTATCAATCGCTTGGATAAAATATGTCTTTTTAATCAACTTGATAAAAAACATTTGGAAAAGATAGCTCGCTTGGAAATAGAGCTTTTCAACGAAAGACTGAAGAATTATAAAACTAAAATCACAGCACCGGAAAAAACTCTCTCCTGGGTGATAGACCAACTTAAACCGCAAAATCAAAACGCTCGCGAACTAAAAACTCTCATTGAAAACCAAGTGGAAGAATTAATGACGGAGATTATACTAAAAGGCAAAATTAAAAAGCACTACAGTTTGAAATTACAAAAAGAAAAACTGATAGTCATTTAACTTTTGAATTTTAAATCTTAAATTTTAAATAAAAGGATATGGCGGACAATCTACCCGACAACAAAAAACCATACCAACCGCCACAGCCTTTTGAATACGAACAGCCGGATTTACCATCTTCAACCGCCAATGCCAGTGAAGAAGCTTTTAAACAACAAAAACAGCAAAAAGAAACAAAACAGCAAGAAGATCAAGAAAAACAAGCCAATTCGGATTTGTCGCCGGAGCAACAAAACGAGCTTTCTCCTCGTTTTAACCAAGAAAAACAAGAAAGAAAAGTCTCTACTCAGGAAGAAGAAGCAGCTAAATTAGCCGCTGCAGCCGCTACAAATATTCCAGGTATAGGCTGGTATATAAAATTGATAGCCACTATAGTTAATGTTTTAAAAAAAATAACCGGAGAAAAAGTAGCTAGTTTTTTAGCGGTCTGGTTTTTACTGAGTTTTCTTTTTGCTTTTTTAAACTTATTACCGATAGTTGGCACTATTTTATTTATTATAATACCTCCTTGCGCTTCTCTGATTGCAACTCCTATGATATGGCCAAAAATCAAACCTTTTATGGAACAAGCAGGAAAAATAGATATAACAAAAAAATAAAATATATAAATATATAATATATAAATATATGACAGTTGCTACCAAAAAAATTCTTTTAATTATTGTTTTGATTTTAGTCACTATCCTTTTGGGATTTGGTCTTTATTTTCTCTTTTCAAAAACACTACCAAAAGAGGCTTTACCACCAACGGAAGAAATTCCTGGAATTACGGTTCCCGGTTTTACTCCTTCTGGAGAGAGAATTGTTACTACTACTGGTCCGGGAGGACAAATAATAACCACTACTCTACCTACTGCCGGAGTATTGCCCGACATCGGAGCCGGTGTTTCTCAGCCGGAAGTGGTAAATAAAATTGTAGACCGACCAGTTTCTTACACCTCTATCAACAATACCAACGGAGAAATGCGTTTTTATAATGAAAGTGATGGAAAATTTTATCATGTTAAAAAAGACGGCACAACAGAAAGTTTGTCTGAAAAAGTTTTTTATGGCGTTTCTCAAACTACTTGGGCAAATAATTCCGACAAAGCCGTACTTGAGTTTCCTGATAAATCAAAGATTATTTATAATTTTGAAAAAGACAAACAGTACACCGTACCTTCTCATTGGGAAGAATTTTCTTTTTCACCCGATGATGACAAAATCGCTGCCAAAAGTATTGGGTATTCCCCAGAAAATCGTTGGCTTTTAACCGTTGACGATGATGGCACAGATACTCGTCTCATAGAACCAATGGGTGAAAACGCCGACAAGGTTACGGTTTCTTGGTCGCCAAATAGACAAGTAATCGCTTTTAGTAAAACGGGTTCAAACGATCTTGGAGCTTATCGAAAAGAAATTTTATTAGTTGGACAAAATAGTGAAAATTTCAAATCTATTACTGTTGAGGGCTTAGGATTTGACTCACAGTGGTCCCCGACCGGACAAAAATTAATTTATAATGTTTATAGTCCAGCAAGTGATTATAAACCGGAATTATGGGTAGTAAATTCTTCCGGAGATTATATAGGATCGGGAAGAGAGTTATTGAAATTAAATACTTGGGCTGACAAATGTACTTTTGCTGACGACAACACACTTTATTGTGCAGTTCCCCGATCCTTACCGCAAGGCGCCGGCATATCACCAAAAATCGCTGATGGCACACCTGACGATCTTTATAAAATAGATTTATTTACAGGTTTTAAATCAGTCATAAATTTAAATGGCGATTATTCTATAAAAAATATTTATTTTGATAAAAATGAAAATAAACTATTTTTTTCAGACTATAATCAATCTGGGTTATTTGAGGCTAAACAATAGTTTTGTTTGATCATCAACCTTTTTATAATTTTCGTTTATGAATAAAAAAATATTTTTACTTGGGACGCTTATTCTAATCTTGATGGTTTTTATTTCTTTTTCAGTGATTAAACAAAGCAGTAAAATAAATGTGAAACCGGTTGAAAAACCACTGGTTGAAGAACTGTCTGTTTATTTACCGGTAACCGAAGAAGATCCGATGTTTGGCAGTCCAGGTTCACCAATAACCGTAACAGAGTTTTTTTCTCTAGAATGTCCTTCTTGTGCAAAAAGACATGCAGAAATCATTTCTTATATAGAAAAAAATCCCGGAACGGTTCGCCTTCTGGTCAAAGGTATCGCTCAAGAAAATTGGCTGGGACACAAGAATATTTTTCCTTTGCTAGCACTACAGTGTGCTCAGGACCAAAATCAATATTGGAATTTTTTAAATTTGGCCATCAAACCTAACAAGTTTAATGAGTCGACTGTTGATGAAATAATATCTACTTTGAACTTAAATTCAGCCACGTTCAAAGATTGTTTACAAAATGAATTTTATAAAAACACAATTGAAAAAGAACAAATCAGTTTAAAAAATCTAGGTTTATCTCAAGTGCCAAACATTTTTATAAATAATAAAAAACTTAATCTAACAGAGGATGTAAAAATAGCAGATATTTTAAACGGGGTTTTGTCAAAATAATATGAAAAAAATATTTTTAATATTATTTATTGTTTGTTATTTATTTAAAGCACAACTATTGTTTGCCCAAAGAATAGATTCTGATTTTGATCCAATTCCTTTGAAGGCACCAGTACAATGTAAGTGCACATATCAAATAACACAGGTTATTCAGGATCAGGAATCGGAATATTACAACCCGGATGCAAATCCAACTGATACTTTTGAAACTTCTTTCACTGCTGAAGTCACCTATCTTTCAGGATCTAAAATTACCGATGAATTAATAAATGCAACTTGTCAAGCCACAGCTTTAAAAAAAGGATTAGGAAACGCCCAGTGTAAAGACAGTAATAAAGTACCTTTAACAACAAAAATTGAAGACGAATTTAAACTTCAAGCTCCAACCTTACAGGTAAGGATCCCTGGATTTGATAAATTTTCAGATCCACCCGAAATGTCAGATGATAGTGGTCGTGCTTATTTTCCTTGGATGGGCGAATATATTCGAGCAATTTATAATTTTGGATTAACCGCTATAAGTATTTTAGCGGTTTTGATGATAATTATTTCCGGAATAAAAATTATTTTTTCCGGACTTGGCGGAGATCGCAAAGAAGCTTATAAAAGGATAACTCAATCCATTATCGGTTTGATTTTGGCCTGGGGTTCTTATTCTTTGCTTTATATGATAAATCCTCAATTGGTTAATTTGAGAAGTTTGGGGGTTACTTTAATTGAACCGTTAACTATAGATACTGAAGGGGCTCCTGAAACAAACCCCTCTGTAGGTTATACTTTTACTTCTTCTTTTAACATTAGCAGCTGTTCATTAAATAAATATCCGGAATATGCAAAAAAAAATGAACTTTTTGGTACTACTGCAGGACTATGTCTTGGTTGGGTAAAAAAATCTTTAGCCGATGCTTGCGGATCTATCCCAGATGTTACCAATTCCAACGGAGCTTGGGATGTAGCGTCTAAATTTGTATCTGGTGGAAAATTTCACCCTTGCGATTTGGATGGAATAAAAGATGGGGATTTAGTATTTATGACAAGTATGGGAAGTAATTGGATAGGCCTTTGGGAAAATTTTCGTACAGGAAACAATGGTTGTACCATCGCTGATGCTTCAAGCAAACCAGTTACTATTAAAAGTGGAGTTGCTCAACCAACTACCCCGGTATTTAGAAGTCCCAAAGGGATGCCCCCGGTGACTCATATTGGGGTGTATTATAATGGAAAAATTTATCACCAAATCGGACCTGTTGTTGAAGATCCATTAATATTAAAAAAATTAACAAATAAAACTAGACCTAGCAAACCTTATTGGGCAAAAAACAATATTCTTTTGACAGGTTACTTTATTCATGAAGAAGCGGAATTTATAGCCGGTTACGGCACTTGGTAATTATTATGTCCAAAAACCAAACGATTTTTATCTGTTCCAATTGCGGCGCACAATTTCAAAAATGGGTTGGGCGTTGTTTGGAATGCGGAAAATGGGGAACTATCGATAAATCCCAAGCCCCAATGACCAATGACCAAAAAGACGAAGTGGCATATCCAAGTATCAAAACAGTATCGTTAAATGAAATTAAGAGTTCGGAAACAAAAAGAATCGCGACTGGCATTGGTGAAATGGATAGAGTTTTGGGAGGCGGATTGGTTCCGGGAAGTTTTGTGCTTCTTGGCGGTGAACCCGGGATAGGCAAAAGCACCATCGCCCTACAATTGGCCAACGCCATAAAAAACACTATTTATATTTCCGGTGAAGAATCCATTGAACAGATAAAAATGCGCGCCGACAGATTGGATATAAAAAACAACGGACTGATGCTCGCCAACGAAACGCACGTAGAAAAAATTATCGCCACGCTCAAAGAAAAGAAACCAACCTTGGCCGTGATTGATTCCGCCCAGACAATATATTCCGCGGAATCAGACGGCGAAGCTGGTGGTTTATCTCAAATTCGTGTGTGTGCTACCAAAATAATGGAAGTAGCCAAAACTACTAATACAGCTATTGTTTTAGTTGGTCATGTGACCAAAGACGGCGAAGTGGCCGGGCCAAAAACCCTAGAACACTTAGTTGATACAGTGCTTTATCTTGAAGGCGATCGCCATCATTTTTATCGCATTTTACGCACAGTCAAAAATCGTTTCGGTAGTACGGATGAAGTTGGAGTTTTCAATATGGCGCAAAACGGATTAGAGGAAGTAAAAAACCCGTCTGCTTCTTTCCTTTCCGAACGACAAGAAAATTTATCTGGCAATGTTATTACTTGTCTCATGGAAGGCACACGTCCCATGCTCCTGGAAATCCAAGCCCTTGTTAGTAAAACATCTTTTGGTTATCCGGTGCGCAAAGCCAGCGGATTTGACCTCAATCGTTTACATGTTTTGATAGCAGTATTGCAAAAAAGAGTTGGCCTGAATTTGGAATCTTATGATATTCACCTAAATGTCGTTGGTGGATTGACAGCTGACGAACCGGCGGCAGATCTGGCCGCAGCACTGGCCATTGCAAGCGCCTTCAAAGATAAACCGTTGGATGCGCGCCTGGCATCTTTTGGCGAAGTCGGTTTGAACGGTGAAATAAGACCTGTCCCCTATACGGAAAAAAGAATAAAAGAATGCGAACAACTCGGGATGAAAGCGGTGATTACAAATTTGGGAACAAAAAACAAGCTTAAGCCGACGGATAAAATCAAGATAATGGAAATAAAAAATATTCAAGAAATTATAAAACATACATAAAAAAACCACCCGCAAGGGTGGTTTTAAAGTAACTAATAATCCTCTAGTTAGAGGGGTTTGAGTCCGGGAAGAGACCTGGAACAGTTGCAGGGTTTAATAGCCTGCTGTTTAGTGAAATAAAAAAGTTGTTCAGCTTCTTTTCTTTTCCCTTTGTCCGAAAATTCCTTCGGCGGGGTACCCATTTCGAGCACCTGGACACTTGTGCAGACCAAATTTCTGAAAAAAAGCCTGGCCTTGGAACCGTCAAAGAACATGACGGTCACTTCCCCTTCGGGAATGACCTTCAAATCAGAAGCTTCGCCGACAAACTCGGCAATAGCTCCGACCTGGGTCAAATGGCATGCAGCTTCTTTTCCCTTCAACTCGCGGTGCCGGCACGGAGAAGCTTTTTTGAACAAAGCATCTACCGCCTCGGCCGCAGTGGAAATTTCAGAACCTCTTGGCATAAACCGCCTCCATTAAAAAACAATAATGAACCGCAAATACTCTAACATAAAACCCTTGATAGTTCAAGGGCTTTATTAACAAATCTTGTTATTCCTTTTTTCGCAGGAATGACAATGGACATTATTCTAAGTGTACACTTTTCTCCCAAGAAAAAAATTTCTTTTTTATAATCGGATATTTTTCAAAATCAACCGCAATATCACGGGCAACTTCGCGCGCTTTTTTTACCAATTCTTGATCAGTAAGCTTAGCTAAACGCAAATTTTCCTCTCCGCTTTGCGCTGTACCGTAAACATCACCGGGCCCTCTAATTTCCAAATCCTTTTCCGCCAATTTGAAACCGCTGTTTTCTTTTTCAAAATATTTTAAACGTTCTGAAACTTTTTGTCCGCTGTTTTGGGTAAATAGAAAACAATACGACTGGTAAGCACTCCTGCCGACGCGTCCGCGGAATTGATGCAACTGTGCCAATCCGAATCTTTCCGCATTTTCTATCATCATTACCGTAGCATTTGGAATATCCACTCCGACTTCCACCACGGAAGTAGACACCAAAATATCAGCTTCTTTGTTTTTAAACTTTTCCATAACCGCGTCCTTTTCATCAGTTTTCATTTTGCCGTGTAAATAAACAACTTTCAAATCGGGAAACACTGTCTTGCTTAATTTTTCAAATTCTTTTACCACACTTTTTTTCTCGAGCAACGCGCTCCAAACCGGACGATAGTTGGTTATTTCTATTTCATCTTCTTTCTTTTTTTCTTCAATAAGCGGACAAATCACGAAAACCTGCCTTCCCTGCTTCACTTGGGTGCGAATAAATTCATAAGCCTTTTGGCGGTTATGCTCCTCCACCAACCTGGTCAATATTTTTTTTCGCCCCATTGGCATTTGCGAAATAATAGAAACATCCAAGTCGCCATAAACCATCAGAGCGAAAGATCGCGGTATCGGCGTAGCCGTCATGCTCAAAAAATGCGTGCCTTCGCTTTTTTCTTTAATGGTTTTTCTCTGATTTACTCCGAATCGGTGTTGCTCATCCACCACCACCATGCCCAATTTGGAAAAACCCACCTTGTCACCGAGCAGTGCATGGGTACCGACAACGATGTCTACTTCACCATGCCCAATCTTATCAAGTACTTCTTTCTTCTGGCCTAATTTTGTCCCAATTTTAGATTGATGATTTATGATTTCAGATTTAGAATTTGTTAAAATCGCGATTTTTACTTTGTCGCCAAGTAATTTACAAAGAGTATTGTAGTGCTGATTGGCCAATATTTCAGTGGGTGCCATCAAAACACCTTGATAACCATTTAAAATCACATTGAGCAAGCAAATACCGGCCACTATTGTTTTTCCCGAACCTACATCTCCAGAAAGTAATCTGTTCATAGGTATATCTTTTTGTAAATCCTGTAAAATCTCCCAGGCTGATCTTCTTTGTGTATCAGTTAATTTATAAGGCAAACCCAAAACAAAATTTTTTATTTCGTTTTCAAAAAACTCCATCTTTGGCGCGTTTCTTTTTGCCCTGCTAGCGCGCGTGATTTCAGCTTTGAGTTGTAAAAGCAACAATTCATTGAATTTTAATCTGTCTGTGCTTTGTTTTAGTTCAATTTCATCGTTTGGAAAATGAATTCCGCGCACCGCTCCGGATAAAGGTACAAAATCATATTTTTCAATAAACTTTTCAGGAAGCCAATCCTTCATTTTATCTGTCAAAGGTAAGACCTGCTCCATCAAAAATCGCATCTGTTTTTGTGATACACCGTGGGTTAGCGGATACATAGGCACTAATCTCGCGGTGTGCGCTTGGCGTTCTTTAAATTTCTCGTATTGGGGACTGTTCATTTTGACCCCAAAAATGTCAGAGCTTATTTTACCGGATAAATATATTTGATCCCCTGTTTGCAAAATCTTGGCAATATACGGTTGGTTAAACCAAATCAAGCGCAAAGACCCGCTGTCATCACCCACCATAGCCTCAGTAATGTTTTTTCCACGTCGTCTACTTCTTTTACTATTTATAAATTCCACTCGCGCCAAAACCGTAGCAGTCATCCCCTCTTGTAAATCTCGTATTTTGTAAATCTGGCGGTAATCTTCGTAGCGGAAAGGAAAGTATGACAAAAGATCTCCGACATTTTTGATGTTGAGACGTTTGAGATGGCCGGCGGTCTTTTTCCCGACTTTATTCAATTGAGAAACAGGGGTGGATAAAAGCATATTTACTGCTGATATTATAGCATAAAGAATTGAAATAAAAAGTTCGATTCCTATCGAGAAAAAACAAAAATAAAACCGTCCACAAACTAGGCGATTTTAATTATATGAACTACTACGGTCTAGAACAGGTAAAAATCAATGTGTTGAGAGCTTTTTTGGATATGTCTCATTTTATTTTGCTAAGCACCTCGGTCGGGGTCTAAGATTAGCCAAAAAACGATTAAAAATGAGGCAAATGAGACGCTAAAGGGCACTATCGTGATATAATAAAAGATATGAAAAGAAAAGTAGTTTTTATAGATTGGGACGGCACGCTTTGTTTTTCCCGTTTCTGGGAAACTTTAAGCGCAAAAAACCCCACATTTTCTCAGGTTGTGGCCGATTTTTTTGTTACGGAAAAAGAAATGATAAAAAATTGGATGCGAGGCAAACATACTTCGGAGGAAATTAATAAATTATTAAGCGAGAGGGCCAACTTACCTGAAAAGGAAGTTTGGGAATCGTTTGTCTCAGATTGCCAAAAAATGAAAGTAGATAATAAAACAATTGAAATAATCCAAAAATTAAGAAAAAAACATCATGCTGTTCTTATTACCGGCAATATGGATTGTTTTAGTCGTTTTACTGTCCCCTCTTTAAAATTAGATAAATTATTTGATCATGTGATTAATTCTTATGACACCGGCATGTTGAAAACAGATGATAACGGAAAACAATTTATTGATTCTTTAACATCTTTTAACAGCAAAATATCAGATGCTTATTTAATTGAAGATTCGGCAAATACTTGCGAAGTGTTTTCTAGATTGGGGGGCAACGCTTTAAAAGTAAATCAAAAATCAGATACTCTAACTCACTTAAATAAATTTTTGGAAGAACTTTAAACCCTTTCAAGTTCGACTCCGAGCGAGAGAAAAACAAAAATAATACCGCCCCTATTTGGGCGGTATTATTTTTGTGATCTCGCTAGGAATCGAACCTAGATTGCAAGCTCCGCAAGCTTGCGTCCTATCCGTTGAACGACGAGACCAAAATTTTGGCTTAAAAATAGATGCTTTTAAGCACCTATTTTTGGAGCGTGTTTATCTTAGCACAATTTTAATGTAATTTCAAGAGGCGACCCATTTTATCGGAAAACGGTTCGTCTTCCTCTTCCAAATTTTCAGTTACAAATCGACTAATATATTCGTGAATTGGCCTGGGATCAATATCGCCCAGAGGTATATGTAAACGGTGTTTAAAAACCTCTTTAAGACCAAAATATAAAACTTTCACTTCCGGCGGATTGTAGATAACCCAAAAATCTTTTAATTCGCTAAATCTATAATATTTATTACCTATAATGATGCCTGTTTCTGCAATGGCAAAAGGTATTTCAATGGGATCGTTTTTATCCTGCAAAAAAATAATAATGGAAAACAAAACTATAATAATCGCAAACAAATAATTTTGTGATAGAATCGCAAAAATTAGCATCGCCAAACCAATAATACTCATCAGCCAATACCAACGAGTTGAACGTACGTGTTTTTCATATTCTTTGAAACTCCAAGAGAAGACTATTTCTCCAAAATTGACTTGTTCTTTGGTTAAATCTTGTGACATATTTAAATATTTATGTGGATGATACTGGATTCGAACCAGTGACCTTTGCAATGTGAATGCAACACTCTAACCAACTGAGCTAATCATCCAGAATAATTCATTCCCTCCAGACTTCATTATTATTTAAGGTTGCAGCGCTCCCCGTCCGCACCGAATGGTACGTTCGGGTTGGTAACCACTGAGCCTGCCTGCCGGCAGGCAGGCTATGAATCCTATTTTGCTCCTCTGGTTATAAAAACAAAAACCCCCTTCTCTACCTAATTTTAACACATCACCAAAAAGTTATCAATAGGATTTTTTGGCTTAAATCAATAGGGTTGAATTAAAAAATTTGCTGTGTTATAATCATTTTCGTATGGAAAGTAATGAAGAAAAGCCGATTCTAGAGGAAAAAATCGGCGGTTTTACTTTAAAAAAACCTAAAAAAATTTGGCTCTGGTATTTACTGACCGGTATTTTTTTAGTTTTACTTTCTTTTCTGGCTTATCAAAATATCAAAACCGCTAAAAATGGCGGTTTGGAAATATTGGAACCGAAAAAATTCGGAATTTTTTCTTCGGTTAAAAATCTATTATTTCACAATAATGAACTACTAGAAGGTCAAAAAGAGGATCGTATAAATATTTTATTACTCGGTATCGGCGGAGAAGGTCACGACGGACCTTATCTATCCGATACCAATATCATCGTCAGCATCAAACCCAGCACCAAAGAAGTGGCCATGGTTTCTATTCCGCGCGATTTGGCTGTACAAATCGCGGATAAAGGTATCAATAAAATAAATTATGCTAGCGCTTTGGGTGAAATGATTACCCCCGGACAAGGCGGTGAATATGCGCGAAAAGTATTTGAAGAAAATTTTGGAATTTCTATCCCCTATTATGTACGTGTTGATTTCAAAGCTTTTGAAGAAATAATAAACTTAGTTGGCGGACTTGATGTTGAAATAAAAAATTCATTTGTCGATCAAGCTTATCCCGGTCCAAATTATTCTTATCAAACCATAGAATTTATAAAAGGAACAGAATTGATGGATGGAGCCAGAGCCTTGATTTACTCTCGTTCTCGACATGGCACCAATGGTGAAAATTCTGATTTTGCCAGATCTCGTCGTCAACAACAAATCATGTCTTTACTCAAAGACAAACTATTATCTTTTGAAACTTATAGCAATCCCATAAAAGTCAAAGAAATTTTTGATTCGCTTGCCGCCCATATCAAAACCAATCTAAATATTGGACAAATTATTTATTTGGGAAATTTGGTAAAAAATACCGGAACAGATGATGTAAAAAATCTGGTACTTGATAGTGGAATAAATGGTTTTACTGTTCCATATATTGGTAACAACGGAGCATTTATGTTGGCTCCGCGTGGCGGAAAAATGGATTATATCAATTATGCCATCGCCAAAATATTTCTTAATGTTACTACTACTCCCAATTGGACAGCGGTTATCAATGATGAGTCTGTCTATAAGTTTAACGAAGAAAAAGATAATGTTTCCTCTACCGACAAACGCCACACTATTCCTATTTGGCCAAATGTAAAAATAGAAATTTATAATGGCACCTGGCGTGCTGGTCTAGCTTCTCGTTATCAAAGTAAACTTAGCGACGAAGGGTTTAACGTGATCAATGTCGGTAATGCTGATAATAGACCAGTAGAAAAAACTACAATTTATTTGGCTACAAAAGATTTACAACAAGAAATTTTGGATGCTTTAACCAAAGAAATACCAGGTAAAATAGTAAGTTCATTACCCCAATGGTATTTGGTAAAATTTTCTACCCCTACTTCTAGTTTACCCAATAATTACGAGGGATTGGAAGATGAAGAAAACGAAGAAAAAACCTTGACAAATCCGCTAATTTCTGATATTCTTATCGTTCTTGGCACGGATGCGAAAGAATAAAATTACCTACGAACTACGAAAATACTACGAAATTACGAACCTGCGGAATTAAAAATTGAAAATTAAAAATTAAAAATTGGTTATATGTCTACTCCCGCAAAAATTATAAATACAAATTTACCTGCCGTTGCTTTGGTCGGGAGAGTTAATGTTGGCAAATCCACACTTTTTAATAAAATCACTGAAACAGCACATGCTCTAGTTTCCAATATTCCCGGCACCACACGCACTCGTAACATCGGCACTGCTTCTTGGCGCGGCAAACAATTTCGCTTGATTGACACTGGCGGACTTACTTTTGATGAAAATGTTCCTTTGGAAAAAGAGATTATAACCCAAACCGAAATTGCTCTAAACGAAGCCGATGTGATAGTTTTTGTCGTAGATATTCAGGATGAACTTTTACCGCAAGAAAAAGAATTGGCCCGCCACCTCAGACAAAAAGCAAAAAATAAACCAGTTATTTTAGTAGCCAACAAAGCCGACAATGCGTCTTTTCGTTTACGTGCCCATGACGGAGATTGGCTCAAACTTGGTTTAGGAGAACCAGTTCCGGTTTCCGCAGGTAATGGCAGTAATATCGGAGATTTTTTGGATCTACTTTATAAACAACTCAATAAAACAAAAATTCGCCCGAAACAAGAAAAAGATTTTAACCCGATAAAAGTAGCTCTGATTGGAAAACCAAATGTTGGAAAATCTACACTTTTCAATAGTTTGATAGGGGAAGATAGGGTTATCGTCAGTGATATGCCACACACCACACGTGAACCACATGATATTTTGATAGAAGCTGAAGGAACAAACTTATTGTTTGTAGACACAGCCGGAATAAGAAGAAAAACTAAAGTTTCCGGAGAATTAGAAAAAATCGGTATTGGTAAAAGTTTGGAAGCGATAAATAAATCAGATATAGTTTTGTTTGTATTGGATGCAGGTGAACCAATAACCGATCAAGATCAACAGCTTGGCGGATTTCTCAAAGAACATACCAAAAGTACGATTATCGTTATAAACAAATGGGATAAAGCCGAAGCCAATGATGATGAATTTAGAGGAGAAGTTAAACAATTGATTTATAACAATTTTCCTCACTTGGATTTCGCGCCTATTGTTTTTGTCAGCGCCAAATCCCAATATCGCGTACACCAAATTTTCCCGCTTATCAAGCAGGCGTATGAAGCCAGACAAATTACGATAGACGACGCTACGCTCAAAGAATTCCTCAAAAACACTACTCATAAAAAGATGCCGACAACCGGCAAGGGTGTTCGTCATCCGAAAATTTTGAGTTTGAAACAGTTGGCCAGCAATCCGCCTGTGTTTGAGTTGCTTATCAAGGTTAAAACTTCTTTACATAACTCTTATATCCAATATCTCAAAAAACGCTTACGTGAAAAATTTGGCTTTTTTGCCACTCCGCTTATAATCAAAGTTTCCAAATTAAAACAAGTTTCATTTAATAGACAGGAAAGAAAAGCCGGAAATAAGCCGACAAGAAAACAAAGGAAGTTTGTGCGCACTGCGCAAAGATATAGATAAAAAATCGTCCGAAAGGGCGATTTTTTGTCTCCCTTGTTATTCCAACATCCTTCTTGCTAAATATATTCATCCCGCTATCACTCTTTTCGTCCACTTTCTTTTTAGAAAAGAAAATGGACTGAAAGAAAATCGCTCACTGTTAAAAATCCTCACAATTTTGTAAAGCTCGCTACGCTAAAATTCTAAACTCGTCATTACATTCCTCAAACAGTAGAATTTCTTAACGCTTCGCTCCTTAACAAAATTTGTTCGTATTTTTAAATGTTCGCCTTTGTGATTGTTGACCAATTAAAACCAAAAAATGGCTAACCATTGACAAAACAGCCAAAATGTGCTACAATGTACTGTTATCGTACATTCTAACAACTTTGTGGCGGAGGAAGCCATGGAAAAAGTTAAGGCCTTCTTTAACAAGGAAAACACCCGTCTTGTTCTTGTCACTATCTTTTTGGGTCTCTTGTTCGGATTTTTCCTTTATCTAGCGAATTTCTTTTTCCAGTTTGACAAATGGGAGTGGTGGAAAAAGTCGATTGTCCTTTTCCCGACCTTTATGTTTATTCTCTTTTCCTCGCGATCATTTCTCAAAAAGTGAGTAGGGGGCGGACAAAAAACCTCGATACTCCTTTCATTCGGCCCGCTGCAAGCAGCGGGCTTTTTTTACCCCGTAAAAATTGCTTCGCAATTCACGGGGCAAGCTTGATACAAAATACCAAATACTCTATACTATATCCATATGAAACTTATTATCGGCCTGGGAAATCCTGGAAAAGAATACGCTAAAACACGGCATAATGCCGGTTTTATAGTGGTTGACGCGCTTGCGAAAGTTTTAGGCGCGGATTTTAAGTTTCAAAAAAAATTCAACGCCGAAATAGCGCAAGTAAAATTGGAAAACGAAGATGTGGTATTGCTCAAACCGCAAACTTTCATGAATTTATCGGGCTCTCCGGTACGCGCGGTTATGGATTTTTATAAAATTAAAATTAAAGATATTATTGTTGTTCAAGACGACAAAGATATTTTGTTTGGGGAGGTAAAATATCAAAACAACAGATCCGCAGCCGGACACAATGGTATAAAATCTATCATTGAACACCTGGGCACGCAAGATTTTGCCCGCATCCGCATCGGCGTAGCTTGGGAAGACAAGGAGAAGATGGGAGACACGGCGGAGTTTGTGCTAATGAATTTTACGAAGACGGAACTGACAAGTTTGGAAGATATTATCAAAGAAATTGTTGGCAAAATTACGCAAAAATAATATCTCAAATCTCAAAACGCAAAACTCAAAACTACAACTCAAAACCTTAAAACCTTGTCATTGCGAGGAGTGTAATGACGAAGCAATCCCACAAAATTCAGAAAGCAGTGGGATTACTTCATCCGCTTTGCGGATTCGTAATGACACTTATCGTCAGTTTTGACATTTAAGGCTTTGGTTTTGACTTTTGACATTTGAGTTTTGAGTTAAAACAACTTTTCTCAAACCAATGTACTTACTGTTGTCGTTTTTTCCTAAGATCACCTATTCCCGCTTTAAAAAGGCGGTGAATTATTTTATTAACCCAAAAGATATTTGGAATGCCGAGGTGTCTGACTTTATGAGTGCGGGCTGGGAAGAAAATATATCCGCAGAATTTATCTCTTGGCGCGAACAGCAAACCAAAGAAAAACTACAAGAAATTTTGAATAAAGAAAATGTCAGAATTATAAATATAAATGATGCAGAATACCCTGAACTGCTCAAAAAAATTCCGGATCCGCCTTTTACTCTTTTTGTGCGCGGTAAAATTCCACCACTTACCCCTCGCAGCCTAAGTGTCGTTGGCACGCGCAAACATAGCACTTACGCCAAAATGGCGTTGGAACAAATCACCGCCCCTTTGGTGAATAGAGGCTTTGTTATCGTATCCGGACTAGCGCTTGGGATAGACGCTTTGGTTCATGAATACACTCTGAAAGCCGGTGGAAAAACCGTGGCATATCTGGGCAGTAGTGTAGTGCAAAGAGAAATTTATCCCGCTTCCAATCAAAAACTGGCTGAAGAGATTATCAAAAACGACGGAGCGGTGATTTCCGAATATCCACCCGGTTTTGAACCAACCGCTTATTCTTTTCCTCTTCGTAATCGCCTCATTGCCGGATCCACTCCCGCAACTCTGGTGGTAGAAGCTCCTGTGGGTTCCGGATCTCTCATTACTGCGGAAAACGCCCGTGAATACAATCGCGAAGTTCTTTGTTTTCCCCACCCTATAACATCTATTTTGGGAGCCGGGGGTAATTTATTATTGCAAAAAAATGCCAAATTGGTGCTGAAAGCCACTGATATTTTGGAAATTCTAAATTTAAACATGGCGGTTGAACAAACCATAAAACAATCAGTGATGAATTTTTCTCCGGAAGAAGAAAAAATACTAAATTTTCTCTCAACCGAGCCAAAAAACATTGATTTTATCATCCGCGAATCAGGGTTACCCGCCCCTCAAGTCAGCACTATCATGGTGCTTTTGGAAATGAGGGGTATTATCAAAAACGCCGGAAATATGAATTTTTATAAAAATATCGCCTAAAATGGCGATATTGACACATTTATACAAATATTGTATAATCAGGTTAGAAGATAAGTCCTTAGGGTAAAGCTTCGTGGAGGGCGTTCCCATTTAGGAACATCCCGCTGAAACAAAGACATTCCCAAAAGGCGCTTTTAAAAGATCCGCATCACAGCGGATTTTTGATTTGTATAAATCTAATGCCGGCATCTTTAAATACATGCGTAGAATTATTTTGATATTCCCTATAAAAAGTATTAGAAACAAAATCGGATAATTCAACCAAAACATCCAAATATGACGGGGTGGCTTTGTAAATACAAACGGTGTTGAAAAATTTATTTTTTAAAAAATCTTCAATCTCTTTTTGAAACTTTTTTTCTCCCAATTTTCCACCTTTGTGTTTTCTGGCATCTATAAATATTCTTATTTTTTTATACTCTCCCAAGGACATTTCCACAAACAACTTTTTCAGTAAAGAGGCATACAAAAAATCAAACTTTATGCCCTCTTTATCAAAATAATCATACGGCAATTCCTGAATTACTTGGAATACCGAAAAAACGCTAATATCATTTCTGTTTAATAACTTCAAACTTTTTTTTCTTAATTCTTCAAAATAAGAGTCGGTCGCATGAACACGTCTTTTTGATCGTACATAATCCTTTCTTACAATTTTCCAACGTTTTCTCAATAGTCGGTCGTCAAAAACAGCAAAACCGTTGATACTGACAAACATTTTACCTCTTGTTTTTTGTAAATTGTATGATTCGTCAAGGTAAATATTCATATTTGATAAATAATGCAAAAATTTTATCATTAAAATCAGCTTTTGTAAAATAAAATACCATGGCACTTTTAAACAAGCGGGGTTGGAGTTATAAATTTTATCTTCTTACTCAATTTATACGCATTTCCATGACTCAACATCCCCAAATATGAAGCCAATGTTTCTTTAGTTTTATGTTTCTCTATTCTTTTAAACATTCGTCTCTTTGTTTTTGTCCGCAATACTTTATGGTTTGAAAAACAGACCCAACCTAAAAAATCCACACCCGAATTGAAAGTTTTTATACTAACTTTTTTTGGATGTAATAAAAGTTTCAATTTTGTTTCCAAAAATTCGCTTATTTCCAAAATCAAATCCTGTAAAAAACTTTTATTTTCGTGTAAAATGATAAAATCATCGGCATAACGAACATAATATTTGATTTTTAATTTTCGTTTAACAAATTGATCAAATTCGTTCATGTAAATATTAACCAGAAGCTGAGAGGTTAGATTTCCAAGTGGCAAGCCGACATTTTCTTTACCCGCTGTGTTAAAACTGTCTATTATTTGCGATAAAAGCCAGACAATATCTTTATCTAAAATATGTTTGTCTAATATTGTTTTCAAAATAAGATGATCAATATTGGCAAAAAATTTTCTGATATCGCATTTCAAAACCCAAACCGTCCGCTTGCTGTTTAAGGAAACTTTTCGCGCAAAATTCTCAAAACGACCAATCGCCCGGTGTGTTCCTTTATCAATCCGACAGGAATAAGAATCAAAAATAAACTGTCTATCAAAATACGGATACAAAATTCTATAAATGGCGTGATGGACAACCCTGTCTCGTACACTCGCTTTGTGAATATCGCGCGGTTTGGGATCGTTTATTTTAAATGCAATATAATCATTATGTTTATATGTTTTTTCTTTTAATTCATTACACAAATTTGAAATATTACCGGAGAAATTGATCATAAACTCGGCTATATCTTTACGTTCTTTCTTGTCGGATAAAAATTCCTGCCAAGAAACCAATAAATTTCCTTTAGAAATAATTTCATTATATTTATGATCACATCTTCTACCCCCCCCCCCGCACTTTCAACAACGCTTCTATCTTGAACAAGGTCAAAGAACTTTATTTGTCGTGGATTAATATCGCTATTCATATGCAAAAAAGCACACGCTATACCTTGGGCGCGCGAATTGAAAATAAATTTTTAGATTTGATGGAGCTTGCTTATTTGACATATTTTAGCAATAAAGAAAATAAAGCGGAAAAAATAACAAATTGTTTAGTAATACTGGATACTCTGAAATTTTTAATTTACACTGCTTGGGAAGGAAAAATTATCGCGCACACCCACTATGAAACAATTTCTTCTAAAATAGAAGAAATAGGGAAAATGTTTGGCGGTTGGAAAAATAGTTTAAACAATCCGGAAAAGAAAAACCACGCTTTGTAGGCGTGGAAAAGATAAAACTTTCGAAGACGGAAAACGAACTTGTTGTCATCATTCCACCTGTTGTCAGGACGGGCATTGTTGTTGTTGAGCCACAGATCATCGCTATTGCTGTTCAAGTTGAACACGTTCGGATTGTCGTTACGGTCGGTTTTATATGGAAAACCTTCTATTACACTGCCTATGTGAAAATAACATTGGGCTGTATTTTATTTGGGATCTAAAATCCGCCAGTTTTCCATACCAAGTGTTTTCTTTTTGTTAGACAATATATAAATCACTCTGTAAAAAGCCGTAACCGTTTATAACTCAATTTACAATTGCCAGAGAGATGTTGAAAAGCCATGACCTTTCAAAATAATCAAACTAACTAAATTATAGCAAATTTTTTATAAGAATCCAAGAACAAAAGAATCAAAGTAACCGAAAGTTATAAATTTTTTAAAAATCACTTACGAAGACGGAAAACGAACTTGCTGTCATCATTCCACCTGAGGCCAGGACGGGCAATGATGCCGTTGAGCCACAGACCATCGCTATCGCTGTCCAAGTTGAACACGCTCGGATAGTCGTAACGGTCGGCGATTTGTTTCATTCCAATTATAATATATTCTTGAGTTGGGTTTTGCAATCTAAATTGCGGTCCGGTTTCAGGAGGACAGAGTTCAAGGCCCAATTCTTTGGCTTTAGCAAATATTTCATCCGTGGTTTGATTTTTTGTTTTGAGATCAGCGACTCTTAAACGGATAAGGGTTTCTCTTTCTGCTTTTTTTGAAGTGGCGAAATCCGAACTGTTTAACATATCTTGCGCATAACTACTAATGGTAATCTTTTGTTTTTTCATTTCCACTTCCAGTTCTTTTTTGCTTTTGCCACCAATTTCAATATTATATCTTCTGATTTTACCTTCGGGAAATTCAGTGTAAATATGTTCAGTTTGGAGAGTTTGAAAAATATTGGGAAATAGTTCGCCAACATAGGCTTTGGTGTTTTCGTTCACTTCTTTTTGATTGTGGGCGATTTGGTCAGGGGTACAATCAAAAATTATGGACATATCTTGCTCCGGGTTTCTTTGGTTTCTGATTTCTTTTACTCTTGGATCATCTTTATAACCAAAACCTTGTATTTTTTCATCTACTTCATAAAGAAAATTTAGTTCTTCTTTTGTTAGTGGTTCTTGATTTTGGGTTTTTTTGTCTATTTGAGTTAAGAATTTCATATCTCCCGCCTTTTTCTCATAAAGTTGTCCATCAGAAAATTCAGTCATTTTTTGTTTAACCACTTCGCCAATGTAGGGATCAAGATTTTGGTCAGGCCCTATTCCACGAACCTCGGCAATTTTGTTTTCTTGCATTCTGATTGCGGCACGAGGAATAGTTGGTTTGTCGTCTTTATCAAGAGAGTAATAAACATAAAAGTCTCCGCCTTGAAGCTGGGTTTGAGCAGTACTTTCGCCGGCTGTACACCAACCGGTGCCGTGTCCTTGCAGAGATTTTACCAAAGGCATATGGTCGCTGTCTTTATCGTATTTTTTCCATTGCCCTTCTGTTACAGTTAAGAGATTAACTTCGGTCGGAGTAACTTTATCAATAGCAAAAGCGTAAAGCTTGCCGAAATTTTCTTCTTTGAGTATTTTATCAAAAGTTTTTTTATCTTCTTCGTTAAGATTTTCCAAATCAATACCTTGCTTTTGATATTTTTTCTCCACGGCATCCAAAACGTAAGCTAGAGCTTCACGGTTAAGGTCGGGAAATGGTTTGACTGTGCCTTTGGATCGTTTGGAAAAAACTTTTTTTTCTTTATCGTATTCGCCCAAATTCAAAACACTGCGAATGGCAAAATATTTAAGCCAGTCTGGATAAGTGGCATCTTGAGATGCCATATAATCAATCCAAGTATCTAAACTGCTTTTTTGATCAGTGATAAGTATTTCCGCACCACTGTCTTTCATTTCCTCTGTAATCTCAATATCGCCATGACCTTGTTCACGAGCTAAACGAGCTTGGGCTTCCCAATATGACTGTGGGATATCTTCGGGCTTGATAATACTGTCACGATAAAGGACGCGTTTGAGAGCTTCTATACCTTGTTCTCTGTCAGTAGGGTCTTTGCGGTCAGTAATTTCTTTGAAACGGTTTAGATAATTTTGAATAAGCGAAGACGGGTCTTCTTTGACCTTTTCTCCGGTTTTACTTTCTGTGCGTTTTTTGGCACGCAAAACTTCCTCACTGGTGTGAAGATTATATTTGTTTTTGAGAAAATTTGGATTTTCGGACATAACAAATTATTTAAAATACTCCTTTGTTTATCTAATTATAGCACAATTTGACGATTTTTGCAAGATAACAATTTTTTACATAGAATTGACGAAAACGGAACTATATAGTAGTATAGAGTTTAATAATTTTATGAAAACACTCGTAATCGTAGAATCTCCGACAAAAGCCAAGACAATTTCCCGTTTTTTGGGCAAGGATTTTATAATAAAATCCTCTTTTGGTCATGTCCGAGATTTACCAAAAAGTAAATTAAGTATTGATATTGAGCATGATTTTGCTCCAAAATACATAGTTTCCAAGGATAAAACCAAAGTCGTCAAAGAACTCAAAGAAGCGGCCAAAAAAGCCGACGAAGTGATACTCGCAAGCGATGAGGACCGCGAAGGAGAAGCTATTGCTTGGCATTTGTCCGAAATTTTGGATTTGAAGAAAAAAGAACTCAAACGCATCACTTTCCATGAAATTACCAAACATGCACTTGAAGAGGCTATGAAGCATCCTCGTGAATTGGATATGAATTTGGTAGACGCTCAACAAGCTCGTCGCGTGCTTGATCGTTTGGTCGGTTACGAACTGTCCCCATTTCTGTGGCGTAAAGTCGCCAAAGGACTATCTGCCGGACGTGTGCAATCTGTGGCTGTGCGTTTGATAGTGGAACGCGAACGTGAAATCAAAGCTTTTAACACCGAGGAATACTGGAGTTTGGAGGGTGTTTTTAGTAAAGAAAAAAATATTTTTAATACCAAGCTACATTCTGTCGCAAACAAAAAATTGGATAAAATGGATTTGAAAAATGCCGAACAAGTAAATAAAATTATTGCTGATTTGGAAAAACAAAAATACACGATAAAAGATTTGGAGAAAAAACAAACTAAACGTAATCCCCTACCTCCGTTTACCACTTCCACCCTACAACAAGAAGCCAACAACGCTCTGGGATTTTCCGCCAAACAAACCATGATGCTGGCGCAAAAACTTTATGAAGGTATTGAAATCGGAACCGAGGGACACGTCGGTCTCATCACTTATATGAGAACCGATGCGGTAAATTTATCGGAAAAATTTCTCAATGAATCCAGAGAGGTGATTGAAAAAGAATTTGGAAAAAAATACTCTTTATCCGCACCGAGATTTTATAAAAACAAAAACAAGAACGCTCAAGAAGCCCACGAAGCTATTCGTCCAACCGACGCTTTTCGTACACCAAAATCAGTAGAGCCATATTTGGATAGAAATCAATATAGACTTTATGATTTGATCTGGCGTCGAGCCGTAGCCACACAGATGGCCGAAGCGGAATTGAATTCCGTGAGTATGGATGTGGTATCTGAAAACGATTATTTATTTCGCGCCACCGGTCAGACTATTATTTTTGACGGTTTCTTGAAATTATTCCCGGAAAAAACTAAAGAAAACACTTTACCGGAACTTGTCATCGGCGACAAGGTTAATTGTGAAGAACTCAAACCAGAACAACATTTTACCGAACCACCGGCTCGCTATAGTGATGCCACCCTGGTAAAAGCTCTGGAAGAATATGGTATCGGCCGTCCGAGTACTTATGCGCCAACTATCGCTACAATTGAAAGTCGCGGATACGTAGAACGCGATGAAAAAAAACGTCTTGCTCCGACTGACATCGCCTTTTTGGTCAATGATGTGCTGGTAGAACATTTCGCGCAAATCGTGGATTATAAATTTACTGCGGAAATGGAAGAATCGCTTGATGAAATAGCCGAGGGTAAAAAACAATGGCCTCCGGTAATCCGTGCTTTTTATACTCCTTTTAAAGAAAACCTGGAAACCAAAGATAAAGAATTGGTCAAAAAAGATATTGTTGAAATGGAAACAAATGAAATTTGTGAAAAATGCGGTAAGCCGATGGTGATAAAAACTTCCCGTTACGGAAAATTTTTGGCTTGCACCGGATATCCGGAATGTAAAAATACCAAAAATATCGGCAAAGACGGAAAAGTAGAAGAAAAAACTCCGGAAGAAATCACTGGTGAAAAATGTGAAAAATGTGGCGGAGATATGGTCAAGAAAGTCGGACGTTTCGGTCCTTTTATGGCTTGCGCCAATTATCCAAAATGCAAAAATATAAAAAATATAGAAATAAAGATAGACATGAAATGTCCCAAATGCAAAGACGGTGATATTATACAAAAACGTAGTAAACGCGGGAAAATGTTTTTTGGTTGCAGCAAATATCCTGATTGCGATTTCGCACTCTGGGATAAACCAACTGGAAAATTCTGCGAAGAATGTAAGGCGCCAATGATAATTGATAGAAAGGGTATAGAGAAATGTAGTAATAAAGAATGTAATTAAAACAAAACAAACTAAAAAATTCTCCTTAATACGGAGAATTTTTTTATTTTACATTCACCGCCCTACAAGTATTTTCCCTCTCTTCTTCAAGAGAGGGATTAAGGGAGAGTCTTGTTTTTCAACTCCACCCCAGCCCTCCTCTTGAATAAGAGGAGGGAGAATTATTATTCCTATTATTTAAAGCGAAACACCTCCCCATAGGGGAAGTGTTTCTAAGATTGCATCACGCCTAGACGCCTTAATGCCTTTGGTAATGCCAAGGTTCTGGCGCAACGCAAAATTATAATAACAAAAAAGAATAAAAAAAGCAACCTCAAAAAGCAAAACTCCGTGTCCAATAAATTGGACACGGAGTTAAGCCAGCTTTAAAGGCTATCTTGACATTACCACCGATACTATAGCATATTTTTGGCATCTTGTCAAGAGTTTAATTTGAGGATATGATATATAGTAGAGATAAATTTTATGAAAAGAGGTTGGTTTTTCGAAATTCCAAAAAATTTAAACGCCGATTTGCTGTTTAAGGAACTAAAAACATATTGCTCACCAAATGATGTTGAACGGGCTATTTTGGCATACGATTATGCGGCTGAAGCTCACAAAGATAAAAAAAGGTATTCCGGCGAACCATATATTACCCACCCTTTGACTGCCGCTTATTTCCTGGCTAAAATGCATATTGATATTAATATCGTGATCGCGGGATTACTTCACGATGTACCAGAAGATGCGGGCATACCGCTGGAGGAAATTGCTAAAAATTTTGGCGATGATATCGCCGGGATGATTAGAGGTATCACCAAACTCGGTAAACTCAAATACCGCGGATTGGAAAGATATATAGAAAACTTACGCAAGATGTTTTTGGCCATGGCTGAAGATATGCGCGTGATGATTATCAAATTTGCCGACCGTATTCATAACCTCAAAACTCTGGAATTTCATACTCCGGCTAAACAATACCGTATTGCCAAAGAAAGTTTGGAAATTTATGCCCCGATTGCTAATCGTCTTGGCATGGGTGAGTTCAAGGGCGCGCTTGAAGATCTATCTTTTCCTTATGTCTATCCTGAAGAATATGCCAAAGTAAAAAAAATCCGAGAAAATTTTATCAGCGAATCTGAAAGTTCTTTGGAAGAAATAATGGAAGTGGCAAAAAAAGAATTGGCCAAAAATGATATTGAGGTAATGGATATTCACGGTCGCAAAAAACAACTTTATAGCCTATATCAGAAATGTTTGGCCAAAAACTGGATGGTGGATAAAATTTACGATATCGTAGCTTTGCGTATTTTGGTCAAAGATATCGGGGATTGTTATGCGGCACTTGGTATTATCCATAAACTATGGCGTCCACTCAAAGGAAGAATTAAGGATTATATCGCCCAACCAAAACCAAACGGTTATAAATCATTACATACCACCGTGTTTTGCGATGATGGAAAAATAGTTGAGTTTCAAATCCGTACACCGGATATGCATGATGAAGCTGAATATGGTATCGCCGCTCACTGGCATTATGATGAAAAAGGTAGGTCAAAAATACCTAACCGTGATATCCCTTGGGCAAAAGAATTGGCCAAAATTCAAAAAGAACTTTTGAACAACATGACTGACTTGGAAAATTTGAAATTAGATTTTTTCCAAAATAGAATTTTTGTTTTTACCCCGGTCGGTGATGTTATTGATTTACCAGAAAATGCCACACCGGTCGATTTTGCTTATCAAATTCATACTGATGTTGGCAACAAATGTATTGGAGCTAAAATAAATGACCAAATGGTAAGTCTTGATACCCCTCTTAAAAATGGCGACGTGATAGAAATACTTGTTGATAGAACCAGGAAAGCCCCTAATTCCGACTGGTTAGATTTTGTCAAAACTAATAGTGCTAAAGCTAAAATAAAAGAAGCGATAAATAATAATAAGAGCGGTTGGTTGAAAATGCTTATTCCACCATTAAAAAAATGACGTCTCGCGTCATCCTGAGCGTAGCGAAGGATCTCTTCGACAACGCTTAAACAATAAGCAAACTATAAGGGATTCTTCATTTCACTCAGAATGACAAAAAACATCCGACCTATGTCGGATGTTTTAAAATATTCAATATCTAATATTATTCCAATCCAGTGATTTTACGAATAAGTTGTACTAATTCTTCTTTGGAGTAATATGAAATATTTATACTACCAGACTCCCCGCGAGCGGAAATAGAAACTTTTGTACCAAGTGCTTCTCGTAATTTTTCTTCCAAAAAAAGAAGGTTTGCATCACGTTTGATCGGAATTTTTTTAATTCTTATTTTTTGCGCTTCTCTTTCCAACTCACGAACAGTAATCTTTTGTCCCAACATTGAAGATAACATTTCCAAACGTTCTTTATCAGAAGGCAAGGACAGCAAAGCTCTAGCTTGTCCAGTATTAATTTTACCATCTATCAAGGCTTCTTTTACTTTCTCCGGCAGATCCAATAAACGAACGATATTTGCCACAAAAGAACGGCTCTTACCTACTCTGCCAGCTACCTCTTCTTGGGTCAAATCGAACTCTTCCATCAGTCGTTTATAAGCAAAAGCTTCTTCAATAGGATTAAGGTCCGCTCGTTGTACATTTTCTATCAGAGACACTTCTAATTTTTCTTGATCTTTAAATTCTTTTACTAAAGCTGGTACGGTAGCCAGACCAGCCAATTTACTGGCTCGCCAACGACGCTCTCCGGCAATAATCTCGTAATTACCATCTGATTTTTCTGATAAAACAAGAGGTTGTAAAACACCATGTTTTTTAATACTTTCAGAAAGCTCGTCTAAAAGTTCCGGTTTAAAATTTTTACGCGGTTGATTAGGATTACTAAAAATCTTACTTACAGGTATAAACCAAAGATTATTTTCTGAACTTTTTTCTTCTTTTTTGCTAATTGGTTTTTCTAAGGTAGCCAAACTACCTGTTTTTGAAGTAATAGTTGTGGCGACCGGTTCTTTTTTTATATTATTGTTAGACGAAATTAAAGCGCCTAAACCTCGGCCTAAAGACATACATTATTAATTTAAAAGATTCAAAGATTTAAAGATTGAAAGATTAAATTGTATCTGAATTATTATTATTTTCAAATCTCTCCACAAACTCTCTTGCTAAACGTTCATATGCTTTTGCTCCCTTACCACTGGGTTCGTAATGAAAAATGCTTTTACCATAAGAAGGAGCCTCGGCCAAACGAACAGTTCGTGGAATAACCGAACGAAAAATATTGTTAGGAAAATATTTATACAATTCATGCAAAACTTCCTCAGACAATCGATTGCGACTATCAAACATAGTCAAAACCGCTCCTAAAACATTTAATTCAGCTTTAACATTTTCTTTTACCAAAGCTATGGTTTTAAGAAGTTGCCCCAAACCTTCCAATGCATAGTACTCAGCTTGTACAGGAATAAGAATATGATCGGCGGCGACCAACCCATTGAGAGTCAAAATACCAAGTGATGGCGGACAGTCAATGATAATATAATCATAAGCGTGTTTGGCTTGTGCCAAAAGATCGTCAAGTTTAAATTCACGCCTATCTAAATTTACCAATTCCACATTCGCTCCGGCTAAATCTTGTGTGGCTGGTAAAATTCGCAAACCAATGTGTTTAGAATCAACTATTACATCGTGAACCGGGTGATCGTTTATCAAAGCATGGTATAAACCTTTTTCAAGCTCGTTATGATTAACACCTAAACCAGAAGTTGCATTAGCTTGCGGATCTAAATCTACAAGCAAAACAAACTTGCCCAGTTCAGCAAGCCCGGCAGCCAAATTCACGGCTGTGGTGGTTTTACCCACACCACCTTTTTGATTAACTACGGAAATGACTTTTGACATAAATAGTCTAAAATTAGCCAATTCTTTATGGATGAACTTATTTTATCACAAGCTTGACAAAAAATCAAAATTTGGTACAATTATACACATAAAAATGCCCTGGTGGCGGTCCTAAACCAGAACAGGTTCGATTCAGGACCACAAGATGGCTCATTGAGAGTTAAAACTGGATACTTTTACAACAAAACAATATAATCGGCCCTGGTGGCGGAATTGGTAGACGCGCACGACTCAAAATCGTGTACCGCAAGGTGTGAGAGTTCGATTCTCTCCTAGGGCACGACGCTAAGCGTCGTGATCGGGACGCTCAGCGTCCCACTAAACGCTTAAAAGACAGGAATAAATCCTGTCTTTTTTATTACCGGGTTCCCTGGGAGAGAATCGAACCCTTATTTCTTTTCTTTCATTAAAATACCTATCTTATCCAAAAATTCTTTTACCGCTTCAATGTCCTTTTCTTCTTTTATTCTATCTAGATCGCTGTTAAAATCAATAACTAGACTATTTAGATTTTCTATTGCTTTAGCATCGCTTAATTTTAAAACATACGGAAGAATGTTTGGATTTTTTCCTTCCCCTGAAAAATACTCTTCGTAAGTTTGTATCGGTTTCATTTCTTCAAATTTTGATAGTTGTCTACAAAAATCTATCATCAAATAAGCATTTACATAATCCATACTTAATTTTACATTACCACCAAATTGCATATCTACTTGCCTTTTTTCTTCCAGGGGCAAACTGGTTTCTTCAGGTTTAAATTTTTCCATACTTTTAATTATTTTTTAATTTTATTAACTAAATCGTACCAAAAATAACCAGCTGTGTCCAGTTTGTACATATTATTGCCACAACCCAAATTTTCCGCTAAAATATAGCTACTATGAATTTTATTACTGTTATAGTTTACGGCTATATCTCCACCGCTTTATTGCTGGTTTATTTTATAGTTCGCGATTTACGACAAAAAGATCTGTTTTTTAATCGACACCAAAAAACCACTTATTCGCTCTTATCTATATTAATTTTCGGTATTTTTTGTTCTCTTTACGCCCACCTGATAGAGCCTTTTATTTTAATCACCAAACAAGTAGAAATAAAAAATACATCTTTTCAAACTCCTATCAAAATTGCTTTTGTTGCTGATATGCAGGCCGGCAAACATAAAAAAACTGACTGGATAGAAAAAATCGCGAATGAAATAATGGCGACCGAACCGGATTTGGTAATTTTTGGCGGAGATCTAATCGACAATGAAGGGGTTTTTGAAGACGAAAGCATCTATCTAGAGCCGTTAAAAAAAGTTGCGGAAAAATATCCAAGTTTCTATGTGTTTGGAAATCACGAATATGGTTTGGGACAAATGGATTTGTCCAAAAGACATTTGGGTACTGGTGATAAAACAAAAGAATTGATGGATCAAATGAAAAAAAATAATATAACTTTGTTGAAAAATAATCTTTACTGTTTAAAAATAAATAAACAGGATCTCTGTCTTTTTGGTATAGATGATATTTACGTTGGAAAAAAAGATTATTCAGAATTAAAAAATTTACCAGAAAATCACCCTTTGATTTTTATTGCTCATAATCCCGATGGTATCCTTGGATATCCAGAAATATTCAAAAAACCAGACTTGGTTTTAGCCGGACATACGCATGGTGGTCAAGTTTACTTGCCTATAATAGGCCCTATCGGGAGTGTTGACTTGATATTACCAAAAAAATTCTACCGCGGATTAAATTATTGGAAAAATACCCCTATTTATACTTCAGTAGGAGCTGGCGAGTCTGGGGGACAAATAAGATTTTTATCCATCCCGGAAATTGTTCTAGTGTCATTAACCCCTTGATTTTTTGGCTAATTTGTGCTAAAATAGGCAAAATATGAAACATATGCTATATCCTAAAAAAATCACTAATTTTAGCCAAATTAACCTGGTTAATACGTCTTCCCCAGTAGGAAAAAATGATTGGTCGGTTTTTGAAAAATCTTTAAGCAAACTTAAAGAACAATACCCACTAACCAAATATTTTGAAGTGGAAAGAAATTATCTTGATCCACGCTATCTTTCTGCATCCGGTTTAGAACGTTTACGTAAACTTCGCAAAGCTCTCAAAAAGGTAAATTGGCTTTTACCTGTTTACGGTGGAACAGGGTGTGCTGATATTGTTCGTCGTTTTTCTCCTGAAGATTTAGCGCGTCTCAAAAAACAAAAACCAATTGTAAGTGGTTTTTCCGACACAACTTTTTTGATAAATTATTTATATTTCAAAATCAAACTTCTTACTTTTCATTACAGCAACGCTTGCGGCCTTTTTGTTCAAGATAATTACAAATTGTTTTTTGATATTATTTCCGGAGAAAAAAATAAATTTTCTTTTCAAGAAAAAAATTATAAATGGATAGGTGGCTCTGGAGCGCCTGAAAAACCAATTGAAGGAATTTGCATCGGGGGTAATTTTAGTACATTTCGTGATTTATTGGATATTAGCGAGATAAACCCCCGTTCTTGGGAAGATTATATTTTATTTATTGAAGAACTTGATATGGATCTGGAGGATCTGCATAGAATAGTTATCGCTTTGGATGCACGCGGAGTTTTCAAAAAAATAAAAGCTTTGGTTATCGGAAAAATGAACGAGAAAAAACTTGGTAGCGAATACAGACGTTTTAACGATATTTTTAATCGTGAACACGAAATGAAGTTTACCAATGTTTTTGAATATTTGATTTCCGATGTTTTGCAAAGAAGAATAGAAGAAAAAAATCCATTATATATTCTAAAAGTAGAAAATTTTGGTCATGGAGTGGATAAAAATCCGTTAATTTTACCAATTGGTGGAAAAACTATTTTGCATCCTGATAAAAAAATGGAATTTGTCGGACCTTTCGTCGAGTAAAATTACAAGATTGCAAGATTTAAAGATTACAAGATTAGAAAATTCGTCCTATTGGACGAATTTTTTATAAAAAAAGCACGGCTTGCAGGCCGCGCTAAAAGGAGCGTAAACATGAAGTTGATAAAGGAGTTTTTAACCGCGCGAGATGAAAGTTTTTGAAGCGCGGCTCTAGCGTTCTTCTCTGCAAAGAAGAACAAGCCGATAAAATTCTCCTTCCATCAGGAGTTTCGATGGCCCTAAAACCAATCGAACATCGTATATGTTACAAATAAAACGTATTTTTGTCAATAACCTTTTTAATTTACCAAAAAATTTAAGACTGGAACCTTTTTTTCGCTATGATAAGCGCAAAAATCGCTTAGAATTTTTTCCTGTTTTTCTCCATCTTCTTTACTTATTTTAATATCTAACCAATCATTTCTAACTAACATTTTCAAATTTTCTTTATCTTTATCTTTTAACAAAATAGCTTTTTGTAAATATAAATTTTTATCTCTGCAATTATCACAGAGTAGTCCCCCGTTCAAAGATGAAAAGAAATTTAAATTATAACCTTCTCCACAAACTACACAAGCGTCTAAAACAGGCAGATAACCTTGTAGAGCAAAGACTTTCCAAATAAAAGCAATACTAAAAATCCTACTTATTTCTTTTACCTCCACCAAAAATTTTAAAAATGAAAAAAATAATTTAAAAATTTTGCTTTCTGGTTGATTATTCGGTAACAAACGCGCCAAAATTTCACAAATATATCCGACCAATAAACTTTTTTGCCAATCCGCGCGAATTTCTTTGAAACTTTCTACAGGTGTGGCAGTGGTAAGACGCAAAAATTCTTTTCCTTCTACAATTTCGGCTTCAATTAAAAAAAACAGTTCCAAAAAAGCCGAATTCTTGGCTGTGACTTTCTTCACGCCTTTGGCTAAAACCTCTATCTTACCTTTTTCTGATGTAAATAAAGTGATTATCTGATCAAATTCTTTTAAATCGGTTCTTTTTAAAACAAAAGCAAGCATATTATTTTTCTTCATTCTCCAAATAATCTTGTAAAATTATCATCGCTGCTTTTTCATCACGCGTAGCATCTCCTCCCATTTGATCAGCAGCAAAAGAGCTGTATCTTTCATCATAAAAATCAACTGGAACATTAATATTTTTTTTCAATTCATCCACAAATTCACGCACTCGTCTACTATTACTACTTTCTTCTCCTTCAAGCGATAGCGGCAATCCAAAAACAACTTTGTCTATTTTTTCTTCCTTGATAAATTTGGCTAATTTTAGCATCATTTCTTCCCTATCAGCACCTCTGATTTGACCGTATGGCAAAACAACCCCGAGCTCTTTATTCACCCAGGCAAGACCGATACGCTTTGTGCCGAAATCAACACCGAGAATGTTCATAATATTTAAAAATCCCAATGTCCAAATCCCAATTCCCAATCAATGCCCAATGCCTAAATGTCTAAATGTAATTGGGATTTAGGGTTTGATTGGTCATTGGTCATTGGGGTTTGGTCATTAAAAAGTATTTAATCAAATTATTTCTTGATTTTCATCCGGCCTTCTTGTAATAACTTCACAACCGTCTTTAGTAACTACAACAGTGTGTTCAAAATGTGCACACAATGAACCGTCAGCCGTATCTATTGAAAAACCGTCCGGGCCGTCTTTGATTTTCCAATCACCTGTTGTTATCATTGGTTCAATCGCCAAAACCATTCCGGGTTTTAATTTAAAGTTTTCTAATTTTCTATCATAATAATTCGGGATTACTGGATCTTCATGAACCCCGTGTCCAACCCCATGTCCAACTAAATCTCTAACAATACCGTATTTCCCTTGGCTTTTGACATAATTTTCTATTGCTTTTCCGATATCAGCTACGCTATTCCCGGGCCTAACGGCTTTTATTCCTTCTTCAAGAGATTGTCTTGTAACGCGCATTAATTCTTTTGTTTGTGGAGAAATTTCTCCAATAGCTAATGTAATCGCTGTATCAGTAAATAAACCGTTTTTCTCCATGCCAATATCTATGGTAAATATATCCCCATCTTTCAGTACAACTTTTTTGGAAGCTATAGCATGAACTATCTGATTATTGATACAAGCGCAAATGGTAGAAGGAAAAGGCAGATCTCTTGGATCGCCCTGATAATTTTTAAATGCCGGCTTACCTCCAGCTTTCAAAATTAATTCTTCAGCTTTTTTATCTATTTCCCAAGTTGTTTTTCCTGGAACACAAATTTTGCTTAAATTAGCTAAAATTTGGCCTAGTATTTGACCGTCTTTTTTTAAGATATCTATTTCTTTTTTTGTCTTAATCAACATAAACTAAGAACTAATAATTTCATTTTCTACCAGTAACATTACTTCTTCAATACTTTTCATCCCATCTATCACTTTGAGCATTTTGCGTTGACGATAAAAATCTAAAATCGGTTTTTGGGCTCCTGTCCCTTGTACCTTGATCCTTCTTTTGATTACAGCCAAATTATCGTCTTTGCGTAATACCAATTTACCGCCACACTTGGTACAATTTTTTATTTTAGCGGTCAAAGAAGTCCAGGGTATAATTTCATCACATTTACTACAAACCCTCCTTTTGGTCAAACGATCGAAAGCTTCTTTATTGGTAATTTTTATTTGTAAAGCCAGGACTTCATTCTCCAATTTCATTTTTTTAAAGTGAGTTTGAAAAGCTCTGGCTTGTTTTAAATTTCTGATAGCTCCGTCAAAAATAACTCCCCCGCCTTTTCTTAAGAGTATTTTATCTATTTCCGGAAAAACTATTTCATAAACTAGCCAATCCGGAACCAGGTGTCCTTTTTTCATAAAATCAAGAGCTTTTTCAATACGTCTTGGAATCTCTTTTTTTTCACTTAAACGTCGCAACAAAGCTCCGGTACTTAAATGAACATAACCAAATTCTTTGGCGATACGCTTGGCCTGAGTACCTTTTCCCGACCCTGGGCTACCAATAAAAATAAGTATTTTTTTCACATGATTATTTTTTACGTTCTTATTATAACAAAACCGTCTTTTTTATACAATTAACCCCGCTTATTTATCAGCGGGGCTAATTTAAAGCTTTTTATATTTATTCTTATAAATGATCGTATTGATGCATCGTTACTTGCGAATCTATTTGTTTATAAGTTTCTATAGCCACTGCCACAGCAATCAATAAAGAAGTACCGCCAATAGTCAGACTACGTGAACCAATAATAACCTGAAGCAATAAAGGCAATACGGCTATCAAGCCCAAAAAAGAAGCTCCTACTAAATTGATTCTATTGACCGTCTTTTGTAAATAAATTTCTGTTTCTTTACCTGGTCTAATACCCGGTACGAAGCCTCCCTGTTTTTGTAAGTTCTCAGCAATTTTTTGCGGATTAAATACTACACCGGTATAAAAATAGGTAAATCCAAAAACCAACAAGAAATATATTGCGCCATAAAAGGCTTGGTTTTGAAACAGAGAAACAATAAAATAAGCGGCGTCTTTTATCCAATCGGCTTTGGCATTTACAAAAAACTGAGCCATCATAGAAGGCATCATAACAAGTGAAATCGCAAATATAATCGGGATTACCCCAGCCATATTAACTCGAAGCGGTAAATGAGTGCTGGATCCACCATAGGTACGATTACCATGCATTTGTTTAGCATAATTGACCGGTATCTGGCGTTGCCCTTCATTGATAAACACAACACCTACCACGGTCAAAATAGTCAAAACCAAAAACATCAAAATAGTATAGAAACTTCCGGTATTATAGTTTGCAATCATACTCCCTAAAGATGTGGGTAGAGAAGAAACTATACCGGCAAAGATTAAAAGAGAGATACCGTTTCCAACTTTACGTTCAGAAATTAGCTCGCCAAGCCAAACTAAAAACATGGTACCGGCAGTAATACTTACCATGATTATCAACATATCAAAACCAGTAAAATTGGCTGGTAGAATAGAGCGGGCAGAACTACTCAAGAGTTTGATCATGGCGTAAGATTGAATAAAAGCCAGCGGCACGGTCAACCAACGAGTATACATGTTTATTTTTTGACGTCCACCTTCCCCTTCTTTACTCATTTCTTCAAATTTCGGAACGATCATGCTCAAAAGCTGGAAGATGATTGAAGAAGTGATATATGGAGCCACACCCAACATTATCAAAGAAAAGTTTTTAACCGTACCACCGGCAAAAACATCCAAAAATTGAAACATTTGTTGACCTGATAAAAAATTACGTAAAGCTACCACATCTACTCCTGGTACCGGAATATGGGCTACTACGCGAAAAATAACTAGTAGACCGACTACCACTAAAATATTATTACGGACATCTTTTATTTTCCAAATTTTTTGAAAAGTATCCCACATAGGATTTTAAAATTAAAGCCTAAAGCCTTATTTAATTTCACCGCCTAATTTTTTGACAACTTCAGCAGCAGTTAAGGTAAACTTTATTCCTTCAAAATTTAATTTTTTGGTCAATTTACCGGTATTTACTATTTTGACAGCTTTTACTGTATCTTTAATAATATTTTTTTCTATTAAAGAAGACATCTTAACAACATCTCCGTTGTTAAATTTCTTTTCCAAAACTTCAAAATTTAAAGTCACCGGTTTAAATTGCAAAGATTTAAATCCGCGTAATTTCGGAGTTGATTGCATCAAGCGACGAAAAGCTTTTTGACGTAAGCGGTGAGAACCACCGGATCTGGCAGTTTGTCCCTTACCACCTCGGGTAGAAGAAGTTCCGTGACCGGAAGCATTACCACGACCAACCACTTTCTTTTTTTTACTGGCTCCACGAGCTGGTTTTAAAGTGTGAATAGTCAATTTCATAAAATTATTCTTTATTGGCTTTTTTAATTTCTTTTTTTACTATTTCTTTTTTTATCGGTTTTACTTCTTCTTTCTTTTCTGTTTTTTCAACTACTGTGTTTATGATTGTATTTTTTTTATTATTTTCTTTTTCTTTTATTTTGGCCAAAAAATCATACTTACCGTTTTTGCTTTTAAAAGATTGCAATGCGGCAAAAGTTGCTTGAACAGTAGCAATTTTATTTTTGGTACGACCCAAAATTTTAGAAGAAACATTTGGAATACCGGCTAATTCTAGAACTACTCGCACCGCACCACCGGCGATTACTCCGGATCCTTTTGGGGCCGGTTTGAGCATAACTACCGCAGCATTAGCTTTACTGATTACCGGATGAGGAATAGTTTCATTGACTATTGGCACGCTAATAATATTTTTCTTAGCTTGTCGTACAGCCTTTTCCACTCCAAATTGTACATCTTTTCCTTTAGATAAACCGAAGCCCACACGGCCTTTACGATCTCCCAATACTACACAGGCACGGAAGCTCAACTGCTTACCGCCTTGCGTAACACGAGTTACTCGAGCTAGATCCAAAATATATTGATCGAACTCTTTCTTTTCCTCGCGCTGACGGTTATCTTTTTTACGATAATTTTTTTGCATATAGATTTTTATTAAAATTGTAAACCGCCTTCTCGAGCTCCATCGGCTGCCGCAGCTACTCGACCATGATAGCGGTAACCACCTCGATCAAAAACAACCTTTTCTACGCCTTTACTTTTAGCTAATTCCGCTAATTTCTTACCGGTTAGATAAGCCAAGGCTACTTTAGCTTGTTTACCTTCAACTTTAGCTTCTTTAATTTCGGAAGATTTTACAAAACAAATTGTTACACCCTTGGTATCATCAATAAGCTGTAAGGTGATATTTTTTAAACCACGAAAAACAGACAAACGTGGAATTTGAGTCGTACCTTTAATCTTAGCACGAACACGCTGATGACGTGTTTGTCTTAGTACGTTTTTGGCTTTAGAAAAATTTCTTTTCATAACAGAAAATATTAAGAAGATAAATTATTTGGCAGACTTAGCCGCAGTTTTACCCGCTTTTCGTCTTATCACTTCATCCATATATTTAATTCCTTTTCCTTTATAAGGTTCGGGTTTTCTGATTTTACGTATTTGTGCTGCAGTTTCACCCACCAATTGTTTGTCTATTCCTTCTACGGTAATAACATTTTTTTCAACTTTAAAAGTTATTCCTTGCGGAGCTTTATAAATAATCGGATGAGAAAAACCGACCTCCAAAGCCAAATCTGGTCCTTTCATATTAACCTTAAAACCAACTCCATTAACTTCAAGTTCTTTTTTGAAACCGTTGGTGACACCATCAAATAAGTTTTCTATTAAACTTGAAAAAGTACCCCAAAGAGAACGATCTTTTTTGCTGTTTTCATTAACTACACCGACAGTCAAAGCGCCGTCTTGTTGGGTAACGGTGACATGAGGGTGAAGATTTAAGGTTAATTTACCTTTTGGACCGGCGACATTCAGAGATCCATTTTTTATTTCTACCGTTACTCCAGAAGGAATTTTTCTAATTGTTTTACCTACACGAGACATATATTTAAAAAATTAATTTCTGGATTAATAAACTTCACAAATAACTTCGCCGCCGACTTTGTCGCGAAGAGCTTCCCAATTGGTCATAATGCCTCTGGGAGTAGATAAAATAGAAATACCAAAACCATTCAACACTTTGCCAATTTCATCGTTTTTAACGTACTTTCTTTGACCCGGTTTACTTATGCGCTTGAGTGAATGAATAATCGGTTCACGACCGTCGTATTTCAACGATATTACCAATTGTGGTAATTTATCTTTGGTTTTTTCTACTTTTTCCAAATAACCCTCTTTGACAAGAGTTTGGGCAATCGCCATTTTGATTTTAGAGTAAGAAACCGTAACTTCAGATTTTTTAACTGTGGAAGCATTACGGATTCTAGTTAGCATGTCGGCGATAGGATCAGTCATCATAAACTTTATTGATTATATATTTAAATAAATCGCAAATTAAAACTTACCAGCTTGATTTGCGAACGCCTGGAATTTTTCCATCATTGGCCAATTCACGAAAACAAATGCGGCATAAGCCGAATTTACGAAAAAAACCGTGCTGACGACCACATTTCCAGCAACGACGCACCACTCTGGTGCTAAATTTTGGTTTGCGATTTGATTTTGCTATTTGATTTTGAGTAGCCATAGGGGTTTATAATTATTTGGTAATAAAAGGAAAACCCAAAAGAGTCAATAAGGCTTTACCTTCTTCTCTGCTTTTAGCCGTAGTGTTCACGGTTATCTCCAAGCCATGATTTTTGTCGTTTTCTGTTTGTTTAATTTCTGGGAAAGCTGATAATTCTTTTAAACCAAAATTATAATTTCCTTGACGATCAAAAGATTTGTCGGAAATTCCTCTAAAGTCACGTACCCGAGGAAAAGCGATATTCAATAATTTTTCCAAAAAATAATACATTCGGGGTCCGCGTAAAGTTACGGCCGCTCCGATTTCCATACCTTCTCTGGTTTTAAAATTGGAAATAGATTTCTTAGCTTTGGTGCGAATCGGTTTTTGACCGGAAATATTAGTTAGGTTTTTTTCCACAAATTCGGCAAAGTTCGGTTCTTTCAAAAAACGACCATAACCAACATTAAGCACTACTTTGGTAATTTTCGGAACTTGCATTATGCTTTTATACTTAAATTCCTTAGACAAAGCCGGTACTACTTCTTTTTTGTATTTTTGATATAAAGTTGGAGTCATATTTTTAATCTATAAACTGTTGACATTTTTTACAAGCGCGTTTTTTAACGTCTGCTTCTTTTTTAGCGGAAATTCTGACAGCTAGACCACATTTCGGACAAATAACCTTAGCATTACTGGCATCAATCGGAGCCGGGAGTTCAATAATTTGACCTTTTTCGCCTTGTTTGCGAGAACGCATGTGTTTTTTGAGCAAATTTACACCCTCAACTACGATTTTATTTTCTTTTTCAAAAATTTGGATTACTTTGCCTTCTTTACCGCGATCTTTACCGGCGATAATTTTTACTTTGTCGTTATTTTTGATATTCATATTTTTAAAATCAATTTCATTTCTTTATAAAACTTCCGGAGCCAAAGAAATAATTTTTTGAAAACCCTTGCTACGCAATTCACGAGCAATAGGACCAAAAACACGGGTGCCCTTTGGTTCTTTATTTTTTTTATCGATAACAACAGCGGCATTTTCATCAAAACGAATATAGGTGCCGTCGTTACGTCTGGTTTCTTTTTTAATTCTCACTAAAACAGCATGAACAACTTCACCCTTTTTTACCATACCTCGCGGTGCCGCTGTTTTTACAGAACAAGTAATAATATCTCCCAATCGGGCATAACGTTTTTTATAACCGCCTAAAACGCGAATACATTGTAATTTTTTGGCGCCGGAATTGTCGGCTACTTCCAACATTGAACGATGTTGTATCATATATTTCAAAAATTATTTGTTTGCTTTAATTACTTCAACCAGACGGCATTTTTTTGTTTTGGAAAACGGACGTGATTCTACAAATTTTACTATATCACCGACCTTAGCTTCTTGTTTTTCGTCATGCACATGAAAATTTTTGGAAACACGGTAAGCTTTTTTATATTTCGGGTGCATTTTTGAACTATCAACTCTAACCACAATGGTCTTTGTCATGGCAACAGAAGTTACTTCACCCGTAAAAGCACGTGTATTTTTAATTGTTTTTTGTTTATTTTCCATACAATTTTATTACTTATTAGAATTACGCAATTTAAGCTCAGTTTGCAAGCGGGCAATATTTTTTTTCGTTTCTGAAATTTTATGATTTTGTTTCAAACTCTGCGCGCTGACCTTAAAACGCAATACTCTAACCTCTTCTTGTAGGTCGGATAAAAATTTTTCCAATTCCTCAGTAGTTTTGTTTTTAATTTCTTTAAAATCCATATGCTTGCGATTATTTTTTCAAAATTAAACGAGTTTTTACACCAAATTTATGACCGGCCAAATTCATTGCTTCTTTAGCGATTTCATTGGTAATACCACTCATTTCAAAAATAATAGTTCCCGGTTTTACTACCGCTACATAATGATCCGGTGATCCTTTACCACCACCCATCGGAGTTTCGTTGCCTTTTTGGGTAACCGGTTTATCAGGAAAAATACGAATCCAAATCTTACCACCGCGACGAACATAACGAGTAAGCACACGTCTGGCAGCTTCAATTTGACGGGAAGTTATCCAGCCAAAATCCTCGGCTTTCAAGCCAAATTCGCCAAAAGAAATATTGTTATTGCGAGTAGCAATTCCTTTTTGACGACCACGGCCTTTTTGCCATTTGCGATGTAATACTTTTTTAGGTAACAACATATGAGTTTAAAATTATTTCTTTTCGTCTCTTTTTTCAAATTTATCACGACGACCAAAGGCTTCACCATAATAAATCCAAACTTTTACTCCAATTTTTCCGTAAATAGTATGAGCTTCAACAAAAGCGTAATCAACATCGGATCGTAGAGTAATCAAAGACATTTTACCGGCAGAAAGAGTTTCTCGACGAGCGATTTCTACACCGTTTAAACGACCAGCCATATTTATTTTTACCCCTTTAGCTCCGGCAGCCATCACTTTTTCTAACACTTGTTTCATAATACGACGGAAAGGAATACGTTTTTCTATTTCCAATACCGCATTTTGTGCCACAACTTGAGCAGAAAGAGCTGGTTGTTTAAGTGGTAAAACATTTATTTTAACCTTGAGGCTCTGTTTTAAATATTTTTTCTCTATTTCTTTGCGAATTTCTTCCAATCCCTGTCCGCTACGACCGATAACTACACCTGGTTTGGCAGCTAAAACAGTAATTGTCATTTCTTTTTCAGTACGTTCAAAACAAATAGAATCAACCCCTGCTTCTTTAAGTTTTTTTGTCAAAAAAGCACGGATACCAACTTCTTGTTTTAAAAAAAGAGAGAGTTGGTCTTTTTTTCCAAACCATCTGGAATCCCAAACATAAATATTGGGAATACGATAAATTTTCGGATGTACTTTGTGTCCCATAGGTTTTAAATTTATTTTTTAGTTTTGGTTTTTTTATCAGTTTTTTCCACCACTTTCAAAACAATCATTACGTGTGAAGTTCTCTGTCTTATCGGAGTGGCTCGACCATGTGCTTTAGGCATCCAACGTTTTAACATCGGACCGCCATCAACAGTAATATTTTTAATAAACAAAGTTTCTTCGTCTAATTTAAAATTATTTTTAGCATTGGCAATAGCGGAATTAAGTAATTTTAAAATCGGCAAAGCGGCGCGTTTATTGGTGAGAGAAAGAATATCTCGCGCTCTGGTAGCTTTACGTCCTTTTACCAAGTCGGTAATCAAACGTACTTTGCGAGGTCCCATTCTCAAAAATCTCAATTTTGCAATAACTTCCTGGTTCATATATTTAATTATTTTTTAGCCGCCGGAGCCGGAGCAGCAGCCTTGGCAGTACTAGCAGTGGCTTGTTCTTTGGCCATCTTACCGCCATGACTAATAAATTTCTTGGTCGGTGAAAATTCACCCAAACGATGACCGACCATGTTTTCCTCCACAAATACATTTATAAAATCCTTACCATTGTGGACCAAAAAAGTCATCCCGACCATTTCCGGAGAAATAACGCAAGCGCGAGACCATGTTTTTATCGGTTGTCGTTTTCCGCTGTCTTTCATCACCATCACTTTTTTTAAAACGCGCGGATCAACGTATAAGCCTTTTTTTAAACTTCTGGACATATTTTTACTTTATTTATTAAGCGGTCTTTTTAACCCTTTTTTTGATAATAAACTTATCACTCCACTTTCCAGGTTTTCTGGTTTTTACACCACGAGCTTTCTGACCATAAACAGTCATCGGACCTCGTTTTTGTCCTATCGGAGAGTGACCTTCACCACCACCATGTGGGTGATCAACAGGATTCATATTTTTACCTTTTACGGTCGGTTTGATACCACGATGACGACTGCGTCCGGCTTTACCCCAACGAATCAAACGACGATCAGCATTACTGAGCATCCCGATAGAAGCCATGCCTTCTTTGCGAACTTTTCTGATCTCACCAGATGGTAATTTCAATAAAGCAAAGTCTCCTTCTACGCCCATAAGTTGAGCGGAAATTCCAGCACCTCTAACCAATTGTCCGCCTTTACCGGGAGTAACTTCAATATTGTAAACAAAAAGACCTATCGGAATTTGTGATAGAGGCATGCGATTGCCATTTTTGGCTTCCACTAAATTTTTGGAAGAAACTATCTTGTCGCCAACTTTTAAATCAGCCGGAGCCAAAACATAGGATTTTGTCTGATCTTCATATTTAATCAAAGCAATACGCGGACCACGGTTAGGATCGTATTCAATAGCCAAAACTTCAGCTGGAATATCAAATTTTTGTTGTTTGAAATCAACTAAACGATATAGTTTTTTTGCTCCTCCGGCTTGATGACGCACGGTAATAACACCTTGATTGTTTCTACCGGATTTACGATTCAAAGCAACAACCAAAGATTTTTCCGGTTTCTTTTTCGTCAAATCGGAAAAAGCATCAACGCTACTGATGCGACGACCCGGAGTGGTTGGTTTATAAACTTTAATAGGCATACATTTTATTATTTATTTCGTAATTTCGTATTATTTTGTATGTTCGTATGTAATTAAACACCTTCGTGAGTAATAGTTTGACCAGAAGCCAATGTAACAATAGCCTTTTTAAAATCACTTCTTTTACCGGCTACTCGTCCACGATAAACAAATTTACCCTGGATGTTTGCAACATTAACTGCCGTTGGTTTTACCTTATAAATTTCTTCAATCGCATCTTTGATGTCTTTTTTGGTGGCTGTACGATTAACCAAAAAACCATATTTATTTTTACCGGCTTCAATAGCCATTTTTTCGGTTACCAAAGGACGTAAAACAATTTTATAAGCTCTTTTGGTTTTATTTTCTTTTTTAATTTCACTAGTCATATATTTAGAAATGCTTAAATTTATTTAACCAAAATACTATCCAATTGTTCCAGACCTTTTTTACTGACAATCACCGCTTCGCGACTAAGCAAATCCAAAACACTAACGTCTTTGGCGCGGACGGTATTTATTTTTTTGAGATTACGGCTCATTTTCAGTAATCCTTTGTTGCTTTCATCATTTAACAACAAGAAGTTTTTATTTTTGGCCGGCAACTTTGTCAAAAATTCCGCTACCAATTTTGTTTTTGGTTCGGAAAAATTAAAGTCCTCAACTACATATAAAACATTGTTTTGAGCTTTGTCGGTCAAACACATTTTTAAAGCTAAACGTCTGGTGTTTTTATTTACCTTCATTTTCCAGTTACGTTCATTGTTCGGACCAAAAGTCACACCACCACCTCTCCAGATTGGAGAACGGATAGAACCATGACGTGCACGACCGGTACCTTTTTGTTTCCAAGGTTTTTTACCACCACCGCTAACATCACCTTTGGTTTTGGTATGAGCGATAGGTTCTCGAGTGTTGCTACTTTGCGCTACATATACTTGGTGAACAACTTCCGGTTTGATAGCAACATTAAAAATAGCTTCATTTAGATCAATGGTGCTAACTTCTTTACCGGAAATATTATAAACTGCTGTTTTCATATTTTTCAAAATATTTAAGCTTTGTTTTCAACCTGTTCAACCGGGGTTTCCTCTACTGCATTTTCCACCGGAAGATTTTCTTCTTGTTTAGCTTCGACCTCTTGATTTTTCTTGGTAATTTTCAATTCACCGTTCCCCTCTATAATCAAAAGTCCATTACGTCCTCCGGGAACAGCTCCTTTAATATATAAAATATTTTCTTGCGGATTTACTTCCACAATTTCCAAATTTTTGATAGTTACTTGATCTCCACCCATACGGCCGGCCATACGCATACCTTTAAAAACTCTTTGCACACCACCGGCTCCGATAGAACCAGGAGCACGCAAATTGTCTTTATGACCATGAGAGGCTGGACCACCTTTAAAATGATGTCTTTTGACTACCCCGGCAAAACCACGCCCTTTGGAAAAACCGATAACATCTACAATATCTCCGGAAACAAAAGTTTCGGCAGTTACAAGATCGCCTTTTTCCACTCCTTCAGTTTTGTCCATAGCAAAATCTTTCAAAAAGCGCACTGAAGGCAAACCTTTTAAATGACCTGCTTGCGGTTTATTCAAACGAAATTCTTTCTTTTCGCCAAAACCCAACTGAACGGCTTTTTGATTATTTTTGTCCCCATCCTTAACTTGTACGATAACACAAGGACCGGCTTTTATCTTGGTAACCGGTACGACTTCGCCGCTTGGTAAAAATACCTGCGACATTTCCATTTTTTGTCCTAAAATAAATTTCATAAAAATTATGTGTCATTGGCCTCCTGTTTGTTTGTGAAGAAACAGGGTGCTTAACAAAAAAACTAGAAGCGCTAACATCGATATTTCTATCATCAATGATACTGCTTCTAGCCCTTTTACCTGCCAATATTTTAAAAATATCGCAGAAAACTCTCTTGTTTGAGAATTTTTGGCTTTTTACAATACATTTATTTTGTTAGCGTATTCCTTTCTATTTGTTTTATTAAATCTTTTGCCTAAATGTTTTTGGTTAATCTTTCGATTAAGCAATCTTATTTAGTTAAAAATTCAATAATAAAATTTTGCCCTATTATAAACAAATTTTAAGTTTATGTCAAGGGTTAGACTTTTTCTATTGTCAACAAACTTTTTTTACATCTTAATTTCCACATCCACGCCTGAGGGTAAATTGAGGCTCATCAAAGCATCAATACATTTGGCCGAGGCGTCCAAAATATCAATCAAACGTTTATGTACCCGCATTTCATATTGTTCACGAGCATCTTTATGTACAAAAGTGGAACGGTTAACAGTAAATTTGTTCACTTCGGTTGGAAGTGGTACCGGACCGACAACTTTAGCATCATTTCTTTGGGCGGTTTCAATAATCGTTTTTGTAGCTTGATCAATTATTTTGTTGTCATAAGCGCGAATTTTGATTCTGATTCGGCTTGTTTCAGGATTTTTCTTGATTGTCGCTTTTTTTTCTGTCATGTGATTAACATTAAAGAACTTTTATAGTCCAAGGGGGCGCAATTACTTGCACCCCCTCAGCTTATAATTATTTAATAATTTTTGTTACTACACCGGAACCGACAGTACGACCACCTTCGCGAATAGCGAAGTTCATTTTGTCTTCCATAGCTACCGGTTTAATAAGTTTAACAGTGATAGAAACGGTATCACCAGGCATCACCATTTCCGTGCCAGCTGGTAAAAATACTTCACCAGTAACATCTGTAGTTCTGATATAGAACTGTGGTTTATATCCAGCAAAGAATGGTTTGTGACGACCGCCTTCTTCTTGTTTAAGCACGTAAACTTGAGCTTCGTATTCTGTATGAGGAGTGATAGAACCAGGTTTGGCCAAAACCATACCTCTTTCTACATCTTCTTTTTTAGTACCACGAAGCAACAAGCCGGCGTTGTCCCCAGCTTGACCTTCTTTCAATTGTTTATTGAACATTTCAATACCGGTTATAACGGTTTTAGCAGGTTCTTCGCTTAAACCAACGATTTCAATTTCATCATTGATATGGATAACACCACGTTCAATACGACCAGTAACTACAGTACCACGACCTTCGATAGAAAATACATCTTCAACCGGCATCAAGAAAGGTTTATCAACATCACGTTGTGGAGTCGGAATATATTCGTCAACTGCTTTCATCAAATCCAAAACAGGTTTGGAAGCAGCTTCATCGCTTGGGTTTTCCAAAGCTTTCAAAGCAGAACCGCGGATGATAGGAGTGGTATCTCCAGGGAAATTATATTTTTTGAGCAAATCGCGAATTTCAGCTTCTACTAAATCGATCAATTCTGGATCGGAAACTTGATCCACTTTGTTTAAGAAAACGATAATATAAGGCACACCAACCTGACGAGCAAGCACGATGTGTTCGCGGGTTTGAGGCATAGGACCATCAGTAGCAGAAACTACAAGAATAGCACCATCCATCTGAGCGGCACCAGTAATCATGTTTTTCACATAGTCGGCGTGACCTGGACAGTCTACGTGAGCATAGTGACGAGCGGCGGTTTCATATTCTACATGAGCAGTAGAAATAGTAATCCCACGAGCTTTTGATTCTGGAGCTTTGTCCAAATCATCAACGCCCTTATTTTGGGCGGTCATGCCATGTGCAGTTAAAACTGACAAAATAGCAGCGGTAAGAGTTGTCTTACCATGGTCAACGTGGCCGATAGTGCCAATGTTGACGTGTGGCTTGCTTCTTACGAACTCAGCCATATTGGTTAACATAAATATTGCGGCACTTCTCCCGAGTGGTCGGGTTTTAAGTTTTGTGATCCAACCGCGAAAAAAATAAATTAAAAAATGTTATCAAACAACAGCCCGTAACCATTTTGGTTAATAGCTGTTTTTTAATAGCTTTTGCATTGTAACAGATATTTTAATTTTTGACAAGAGGGTCGTTGTGGACATTTTGTGCACAAGTTAGCGAATAGCTTATAATCCACAGCTTGTCATCTGTAACTTACAAAAATACCCATTATTCAGTCTTTATTCAACTGGTTCCAGATAAAAATTTTCTTCCTGAGGAATATCACTCAAATTTTCTTCTTCAAAGAATTTACTAGGATAAAAATCTTGATCAGGATCGGTTTTTTTGCGTAATTTCTGCTCAAAATCCTCTTTTTTCACATCTCGACGACGAAAAACATCTTGGGTGGTTAAAACATCTTTCAAAGAAACCAGACCCGGACCCATCGGATTTTTTCGCTCATTTCTGCTAAAATTTATCTCTGGTTGGCTAACTTTTCTATCTTCTCTGATAAGTTGCTCCAAAGCCCTATTTAAACTCTTTTTTTCTTTATTCTTACGCAAAATTTCTTCAAATTCTTCATATTTTTGCTTTTCTTCTTGTAAAGAATGCCAAAAAGCAATTTCCTTGTTCACCTTTTCTAACATTTCTTCTTCGTTGAGATTGGCTATTTGATGATGTGTACCAGCAGTTAATCGCTTATACTCGGTAGCCGGTAAAATAACGTATAAATCACCGTTATCACTATCTGCCAAGACACCTCTACCCTCGGTTTGACGCAATAATTTGAACAAATCTTTTAAAATTTTATTAAGCATAAAAATAGTTATTAAAAAGTTTTTTTATTGTAACATTGGTTAAGAAAAAGTCAAGATGGTCTTCGGACTTCGGTCTACAGACTATGGACTATAACTATAAGAAATATTAGCTATTTTGATTTTTTTAAATTTTATGATAAAATATTGATAGAACTAAAAAATCTATTTTGGCTAGTATTAGCCAAAAAGCTCCAAAAAGGGCTTGACAAACATGCTAAAATGTGCTATAATACAACGTTTATTGGCTAATATAAAACAAAAATATGGAAAATTCTTTTCCTACAAAATATGAATTTTTAAAAAAAGACAAAGAGCCTGAAAAAAAGGATGATTTTTATATCACTTCCACAGACCCTGCATTATCAGAAAAATTAAAAGTGTTGGAAAAGATGGCTGAAGAAGATATGAAGAAAGTAAAAAAACCCTTAAAACCGGATATAGAATACACTGAATTTAAAAACAACGAACTTAAAAAAGGTTACTATCAAAAAATGAGGAAATTGTTTTTAGAATATGAAAAATTAAATTCTCCGGAAGAAAAAGAAATCTTTATTAAAAAAATAATCCAAGAAGAAAAATTGGAATTCAATGACCTATATATCACTTGGATGTTTTTAATGGAAGTTGAAAAACATAACGAAACTGAATTGCTAAAACAAGAAAAACTTATTGGAGAAACCGAAGGCGGAGGCGAAATCATTGCAGAAAAAAAATTAACGGAATCATTGAAAAATTTTAGAAATTTTTTAATTGATATTTCCAAACAAACCGATTGGATCTCTAAGCCGATAGATTACAAAGATTATCTAAGAGAAGGCTTTGAAATGGTAAATGGAAAACCCATAAGTTTGGAAGATAAGCTTGTATTGGAAAAATTAAAACAAATAGAAAACCTAGCTGAAAATTATGATCCCGGTAGCGCCGATTCTATGAAGTTGGTAGAGAAAGGTAAAAAGAACATACAAATAATTAGCAGTTATCTAAAAGAAAGCCCTGAAAATTTAGTTCAAAACATCTCAAAAGAGTCCGGTGAAAAAGGAAAATCGTTCTTTGAACAAGTTTTAAAATCTCTGGCTGTCAATTCTGCGGAAAAAAATGATTTAGACAATCTAATAACAACTTAAAAAATAATTTTAAATATATGAGATCAGAAACAGCGGGTTTTAATCCGCAAGAACATAAAAATCATATGACCAAAACAAACAACAAAAAGAAATGGGACTTGGCAGAAGCCAAAGAAGCCGAAGAAATGAAGTTTAGACAAAAACGCATAAATAAAGAGATAGAAAAAGAATCAAAAATACCTTTTGAAGAAAGGTTGAAAATTGCGGAGCGCGAAGACTTGAAAAGTCGCAGTGTATTGACCGAACAAAACATCAAAGATTTGGAAGAAATCCACATATCCAATCCTTTTCTTTATGATGAGGATGAATTTGAAGGAGAAGAATCAAAAACCAAAATCATTTCCCAGGAAGAACTGGAACAAAAAGAATTGGAACAAGCTAGAAAAAGAATAGGCAGAGCCTAAAAAATAAAAACAAAAAATCTCTCCGTAAAAACGGAGAGATTTTTTTATTAAACAAAGTGATTATTTTTGTTTTCCTGAGATGATATTTTGCGCGACATTACCCGGAACTTCAGCATAATGAGAAAATTCCATGGTAGAGCTGGCGCGACCTTGCGTGATATTACGCAAGTTGGTGGTATAACCAAACATGGACGCCAATGGCACGATAGCGCGCACGGCTTTGAGCTGTCCACGATCTGTCATTTCTTGGATTTGACCACGTTTGGAATTAAGATCACCGATAACATCACCCATGAATTGTTCCGGAACCAAAACTTCCACTTTCATAATAGGTTCCAAAATTATCGGATTAGCTTTACGACAAGCATCTTGAAACGCCATAGAGCCGGCCATTTTGAAAGCAGCTTCAGAAGAGTCAACTTCGTGATAAGAACCGTCGTAACATGTAACTTTGATATCCACTACCGGATAACCTGCTTGGATACCGCGAGTGATAGCTTCTTTGATACCTTTTTCAATCGCCGGGATATATTCACGAGGAACAACACCGCCTTTGATGGCATCAATAAATTCAAAATTGCCTTTGGTTTTGTCGTCTTGCGGTTCCACGCGTAACCAGCAGTGACCGTATTGACCGCGACCGCCGGATTGTTTGACGTATTTCCCTTCGGCTTCGGAAGAATTTTTGATAGTTTCTTTGTAAGCTACTTGCGGAGCGCCAACATTAGCTTCCACTTTAAATTCACGTTTCATGCGATCAACGATAATTTCCAAATGTAACTCACCCATACCCTCAATGATAGTTTGGAGAGTTTCTTCATCAGTATGAACACGGAAAGTGGGATCCTCTTCGGTAAGTTTTTGCAAAGCCATACCGATTTTTTCTTGGTCAGCTTTGGTTTTCGGTTCAATCGCGACGGAAATAACCGGTTCCGGAAAAGTGATTTTTTCCAAAACAATCGGTTTAGCCTCATCGCAAAGAGTGTCACCGGTAATAGTGTCTTTAAGACCGATAGCGGCGGCGATTTCACCGGCAAAAACTTCATTCACATCTTCGCGGTGATTGGCATGCATACGCACGATACGAGAGATTCTTTCTTTTTCGCCTTTGGAAGAATTGAAAACATAAGAACCGGAAGTTACCTTACCTGAATATACACGAAAGAAAATAAGACGACCAACAAACGGATCGGTAGCCACTTTGAAAGCCAAAGCGGAAAAAGGTTCGTTGTCATCAGCTTTACGAGCCATGGCTTCTCCGGTTTCCGGATCAGTTCCTCTGATTTCCGGAACATCTGTTGGAGCTGGTAAATATGCAACGACCGCATCAAGGGCCAGCTGTACGCCGATATTGCTCAAAGCAGAACCGCACATTACCGGGAACAAACGATTGGCAATAACCATTTCACGAATAGCTTTTTTAATTTCTTCAACAGACAAAGCTTCGCCGTTCAAAAATTTTCCCATAGTTTCATCATTGGCTTCGGAAATTTTTTCAATCATTTCCGCGCGATATTTAACAACATTATCTTTCATGTCTTCAGGGATCGGAATTTCCACGATATTTTCACCGTTTTTACCTTCAACTTTATAAGCTTTTTCCTCTATCAAATCAATAAGCCCGGCAAAAGTACTTTCTGCACCAATTGGCAATTGAATAGCTACAGCATCTTTACTCAAGCGTTCTCTGATGGAAGCCAATGTCATATAAAAATCCGCGCCCATTTTGTCCATTTTGTTGGCAAAAGCGATACGAGGCACATCATATTTGGTGGCTTGATGCCAAACGGTTTCCGATTGAGGTTCCACACCTTGGGATCCGTCAAAAACAGCGACAGCACCGTCAAGCACACGCAAAGAGCGCTCTACCTCTACGGTAAAATCTACGTGCCCTGGAGTATCAATCAAATTGATACGATAGTTTTTCCAAAAACAAGTGGTAGCGGCGGAAGTTATAGTGATACCGCGTTCTTTTTCTTGTTCCATCCAATCCATTTCCGCAGCACCTTCATGTACTTCGCCGATTTTATGTTTGCGTCCGGTATAAAACAAAACGCGTTCGGAAAAAGTGGTTTTGCCGGCATCAATGTGAGCCATGATACCGATATTTCTAGTTTTATCCAAAGGATATTCACGAGGCATAGTTAAATAATTTTTAATTTTTAATTTTCAATTTTTATTTTTGTCATTCCCGCGAAGGCGGGAATCCAGTGGCTATCTTAATTTTTCCTGGATCCCCGCCTTCGCGGGGATGACATTTTGTATCAATTACTTATTTAGCGAATCTGGCAAAATGAGCGAAAGCTTTATTAGCCTCAGCCATTCTGTGGACATCATCGCGTTTCTTGATAGCATCACCCAATCCTTGGGACGCTTCAAATAAAACAGTGGCCAATTTTTGAGCCATTGGTTGACCTTTTTTAGCTTGGGCCGCACCGATAATCCAACGGAAAGCCAAAGAATTTTGACGTTCACCGCGAACCGGGAGCGGTACTTGATAATTGGCACCACCAACTCTTTTGGAACGAACTTCCACTTGCGGAGCTACTGTGCGAATAGCTTCTTCAAAAACAACCATGGCATCTTTTTTTGCCAAAGCCGCTATCTTGTCCAAAGATTCATAAACTATTCTTTGAGCTGTATTTTTTTTACCGTCTTGCATCACATAATTGATGAATTTGGCAAGCAATACACTGCCGTATTTCGGATCAGGAATAATTTCTCTTTTAATTGCTTTTTTTCCACGCATATATTAATAAGTTATTAGATGTTTGTAATTGTTCTAGATGTTCTAATTGTTAAAGACGATTTAAACAAGCGAAGCGATATTTCAAGCGCCTTAGCGCGATAAATCACCTAGAACTTGCATTACGCTTTCTTTGCTTTCGGTTTTTTGGTTCCGTAAACACTGCGACCACGGCGACGACTTTCGATACCTTGAGTATCATAAACACCGCGAACAATATGATAACGAACACCCGGAAGATCTTTTATGCGACCGCCGCGAATTAATACGATGGAGTGCTCTTGAAGGTTATGACCTTCGCCCGGAATATAAGCGATAACTTCCACGCCGTTGCTCAAACGAACTTTGGCGACTTTACGCAAAGCTGAGTTCGGTTTTTTTGGAGTAGTAGTATAAACTTTGGTGCAAACACCTCGTTTAAAAGCGCAACCTTTGGCAAAAACAGTTTTACGACGATGTAAATTATCAATCGTAAATTGCATAGCAGGGTTTTTGCTTTTTACAATTTTGTCTCTGCGCCCTTTTCTGATGATTTGGTTAATTGTAGGCATAAAAATGCTTTGATTTTGAGCTCGATGACGAGCTTATTTTATAAATTAAATAACAAAAAATAACGTTTCAAAATCAGCCACGATTTCTTAACGCTTTTTAGACGTTTACGTTCGAATAAAATAATACCAAACTAAAACAAATAAGTCAAGGGTGGTACTAGGATTTACCCTGTGAAATAATTTTTACCCTCAGGTAAAAATTGGCGCTTTGCGCTGTTTAGCAGGGTTCACCCCAGTGAAATCCTGCCTTCGGCAGGTTCGTCCCGATATAAAATCGGGACGAAATTTCACGGGGTGAATAAAAAAAGCGCCACCTGAATAAAGCAACGCTTAGAGTTTGTCGAAATTTCTTTCGAAAAACTTTTTCTGATAGTTAATAAATCTATCAACTCCAGGATCTTCGTTTGTGAAGAAAACAGGGGCTATTTCATACATTCTACCAACTTCAGAAGACTCTTCCTGGGTTTCTCCGTCTTTTGATACTTTTACAGCATCATCTTTGTCTCCACTGTGCATGAAAACCTCCAAAAAATAAAAAAATAAAAAACAAAAAGAACAAGTTACATTACCCTATTTTGACGGTTTTGTCAATACTCCTATCCCCACCCCATCCTGACCGTCTTTTTTTACAATAATCCGAATGCTCCGAATAAATAAAAACACCCGAATAATTCGGATGTCGCGGTAATTCGGGGAATTCGGATACCTGTCCCGTAGCGAATACAATAGTGTTCTGCTACTGGGATTAATTTGTAGATTCGGATTATATCAAACTCTTTTGCACCGGTTTTTTAATTTCTTTCTCCCCTATCAATCCAATCTTCCCATACACCCCATCATATCCCGGAGATAAATCCACTCTGCCGGAGTGCATGTTGTCTATAGCACGCCAGAGCTCTGGATAATGGGTGTGCTTTTCTATTTCTTCTTTACCGGCTTTTATCAAAATATAAAATTCACTGCCGATATTTTTTAGCAAATATTCATATTCAGCAACAACTTTTTTGGATTTGGAACCGACTCCCAAAATCTGCGCCAAAATTTCGCTCAGCGGCACGATATATTTATACGGCACGAATTTTTTCCAAGGAATTTCTCCCGCTTCCCTGTCCGCCAAATCATCCACCCGATGTTCCACCCCGATAACAAGCGGTTTCTTGCATTTGGGGCAAATATTTTTTTCTTTCTTGCTTTGTTTTGGGGACAAACAAACTCCGCAAACCGCATGGCCGTCGTATTGATATTTTCCTTCTTCGGGATAAAACTCTATGGTGTATAAAAATTTCTTTTTATCTCCGGTTTTTAAAATTTTCACGATATTGTCGTAAGTGATTTCTTTTTCATCCGCAAAATCAAAAACATTAGCTTCGCGTCCGAGCTTATCCAAACTGTGCGCGTCGGAATTGGAAATCAAAGTAATTTTATCCAATTGACTTAACCGCCTATTCATCACGATGTCCGAGCTTAAACCGGTTTCCGCGGCAAAAATTTGCAGAGTCATTTCCTCAAAACATTCTTGCAAACTGTCGTAACCTGATTTAGAACCAAAAACCGCAAACCAAGGAGTCCAGACATGTGCTGGAATCATAAAACATCTTTTATCCGCGCGTAAAATTAATTCCAATAATTCTTTGGCTGATAACCCGATAATCGGACGACCGTCAGATTTGCGATTTAATCCTCTTTTATCAAATTCTGTATTTATTTTTTCCACCGCTATTAAATTCGGCGCAAAAATTAATAAATGCAATCTGCGGCATTTTTCTTTGTCGCGATAAATGCAAGAAATTTCCGTACCAAGTATGAAGCGTGTCGGGTTGCCCTCCTCTCCTTTATAAGGAGAGGATTGAGGTGAAGTAGTTAATTTAAATAACCCTGTCTTACCAACTTCTTCCAAATTCTCTTTAATATGTTCAAACCATTTCGGGTGCGTAAAATCACCAGTAGCGACAATATCAATCCCCTTTTTCACACACATGTCTGCAATTTTTGGCAATTCCAAATCCGGGCTGCAAGCTCGCGAATATTTGGAGTGAATGTGTAAATCAAGTATCTTTTCCATAGTCAAAATCGTTATATTCCAACACTACCTCCTTATCTCCTGTCGCGGTTTTGAAAGTAAGTTTATCCGCAAACAAAGCAATGCTTTTGTCAGGTAGCGGATTTTTGGCGCCGTATTTGATATCCCCAACTAGCGGATGGCCCAGATGCGCGAATTGCGCGCGGATTTGGTGGTGGCGTCCGGTTTTGAGATTTATTTTTACCAAAGTATTTCCTTTGATTTCTTTTATTACTTCGTAATCAAGTTCGGCGCGTTGGCTACCCTCCACTTCCCTATCAAAAATCTCCGCTTTATTATTTTTTTCATTATGTTTGAGAAAATTGATGAGCGTGCCTTTTTTATTTTTCATTTTTCCTATGACCAATGCTGAGTATTCTTTTTTCATTTCATGATTTCTGATTTGCTCGGATAATCTACTTGCACCTTTGCTAGTTTTGGCTAGTAATACAATTCCAGAAACTGGTCTATCTAGACGATGAAGCAAGCCTAAGAATACTTTTCCTGGTTTATTATATTTTTCTTTGAGATAATCTTTGACCACATCCATCAAACAAACATCCCTTGTTTCATCCCCCTGAGTCGCCAAACCAGCCGGTTTCACAACAGCTATCAAATGGTTATCTTCATAAATTACTTTTAGCGTAGGCATAGGTTGTGCTATAGATACGAAATACGAAAGGGTACGTAATTACGAAACGAATTGTCATCCTGAGTGAAACGAAGGATCCCTTAAACAATGCTTTAGGAAATAAGTTAAACGATAAGGGATTCTTCGCTGTGCTCAGAATGACGACCGTTCATAATCTTTAAATCTTTCAATCTTTGAATCTTTTAATTTCTTTTTATGCTATAATAGTATTACTAATTCTTAATTAAATCAATATGATCGCACAAATGGCACTTTCCCCGATTTTAGGAATACCTATGATCGCTTGGGGAGGAATGGCAACTTTCCTTTGTTTTGCTTTTGGAGCATACATCGGATATCAAAATAGAAAAGGCAATATGAGTATTGCTCCAACATGGCATTTCCGCATGGCTTATATCGGACTTGGATTGGGAGTGTTTCACGGAGTGATTGGGATGTTGGCTTTACTTGGATATTAAAAAATTAAAAAAACACCGTCCGAAAGGGCGGTGTTTTTATTTATTTTTATTATTTAGACCAACGACCGAAGATGCCGCACGGCAACAACCTCCCACTTTTTTCCTCCTCAATAGTCAAAGCCCCAATTTCTATTTTTCCCCCAAACTTTTTTTCCATCGGCAATAAACAATTTCCATAAGCTATAGCCGAATATCCAGAAGCATAACCGTTGATAAGATAAAATAACGGTTTATCAGTTAGAATTTGTTGTGTGGCATCAAGCAGTTTCAAAAAATCTTCTTCTATTTTCCACATCTCACCTGTGGGACCATGTCCAAACGCCGGTGGATCCATAATAATGCCATCATATTTTTTTCCGCGTTTGATTTCTCTTCTTACAAATTCCATCGCGTCGTCCAATATCCATCTGATAGGTTTTTCAGAGAGTCCGGAAATTTCCGCATTATCTCGTCCCCAACCAATGGCACTCTTACTGCCGTCAACATGACAAACTTTGGCGCCGCATTTGGCTGCAAATAAACTAGCGCCGCCAGTATAACCAAATAAATTCAAAACATTCACTTCCTCGCCTTTTTTTGTTTTTTCTTCAATCAATGTTCCAAACCACTTCCAATTCGTCGCTTGTTCCGGAAATAAACCGGTGTGTTTGAAAGCGCTGGGCTTGATCCAAAAATTTAAACCTTCATATTCTATTACCCAACGTTCGGGAATTGTCTTATTAAATTTCCAACCTGCATTTTTCCCCGCACGTTCAAAATAGCCATCCGCTTTTTTCCAAACACTTTCGCTCAAACTTTTTGGCCAAAGAGTTTGCGGATCCGGACGACGCAAAACAAACTCACCGTAGCGTTCTAATTTTTCGCCATCTCCACTATCAAGAAGCGTATAATCTTTACTTGGCTTAACATTTTCTACAATAGGATTAAACATAATTTTATTTAATATTAGCTAAAATTGTGATTATGTTGATATTTTAGCTAAAATTAAGGAAAAAAGCAAGTCAGAGTATTGACATATTTCAAAAAATATGCTATCTTTGTATGATGTTCTTTTACAATAAGGCTCCTTTTATATATGTTGGTAAGAGTTTAAAAACAAAACATACAGAGGTAAACAAAAATGGGAAATTTTTACTTAGATTTTCCGCCAGAGGCCAAAGAGCCTATTACGGAAAAAGAGGCTTATGAAATCTTTAAAGAAAGAATTTTGGATCTTCAGGAAAGAATCCGGACATCATCTACTCTCAAAGATATTGAGGATGTTGAAAAGGGAATTCTTTTTGTAGAAAACATGGCCACAAGGAGATTTGAAATTCTCCTTGCTGATGCGAAAGCAGAAATTGAACAAACCAAAAAATCCTTTGAGGAACACAAGAGCCTGATCTCTCAGTTTCATTTTGATGAATTCCTCAAGGCGTTTGATGTGTTTGTTCAAAACATCGGACAAAAAAAACTCAAAGATCTGGTCAGTTTCAAACTTCAGAAAATTTCCAAATTCTTTATGAAGGAAGATCGCTTAAAAAAGATCTACGATCTTTGGGAAGAAAAGGTGGTTGTTCCATATCTTCAGGAAAATCCGAAGCTTACTCCGGAAAATATCCGTGAAGTAGCAGCCAACACCACCACGCATCAAGAAATCAAAAAGATGCAGCAGTGGGTTTCGGACATGGTTTTTGTCCGTCTCCTCCCCAAAGATAAAGAACATGGAATCCGTATCGAACTTAATGCCAATTTTCAACTCGGCACTTCAGCTTATCGTGAAGCTCGTTTGGCCGGGCTTGATGATCGGATCAAGGGCTACAAGGAAAAACTCGAGCAGTTCAGAGATGAACTGCGAGTTGCCACTGAAGAATTCAATACTTCTTCCATGAAGCTTGTCCAGGACAAGATAAGCGATTGTGAAGAGTGGATAGAGAGGCTCACGGAAATTCGTGAGCAAGTTTCAAAAGGAGAAAACGATTAACATAAACCCCGGGGAAAACCGGGGCTTTTTTTACTCCACAGTAACACTTTTAGCAAGGTTTCTCGGCCTATCTACATCTTTTCCAAGTGCAACAGTAATATGATAAGCAAAAAGTTGCAGGGGCAAGGTGTTAAGTAGTGGTTCCAGAAGTTCCATCGTAGGCGGAACATAAATCACATCTTCAGCCACGTGTTTTATCTCTTCATCTCCCTCTGTAGCCAACACAACTATTTTTGCTTTTCGCGCTTTAGCCTCGGTAATATTGCTCACCATTTTTTCATAAAGTTGATTTTTGGTGGCAATGGCAAAAACTGGAAAATCTTCGTCTAGTAGTGATATCGGACCGTGTTTCATCTCTCCGCCGGGATATGCTTCACTGTGAATATAGGAAATTTCTTTGAGTTTGAGCGATCCTTCCAAAGCTACAGGATAATTTATTCCGCGTCCCAAGAAATAAAAATCTTTTGTGTCTTTGTATTTCAAAGCAATTTGTTTGATAGTTTCATTTTGTGCCAAAATTGCATCCATTTTTTCCGGAATTTCTTTGAGCGCTGTGATGAGACGTTGACCGGTAGCTAGAGTCATTTTATTATTGCGACCAAACTGAATCGCATACAAAAGTAAAATCGCCACCATGTTTGTATAAGCCTTGGTAGAAGCCACAGCAAGTTCCGGTCCGGCGTGAATATAAGTTCCACCATCAGTTTCGCGCGCAATAGTAGAACCAACTACATTGATAATCCCGCGGATATACGCACCTTTGCGTTTAGCTTCGCGCAGAGCTGCCAGAGTATCAGCAGTTTCTCCTGATTGCGAAATCCCAAATACAAGTGTGTGTTCGTCAACAATCGGATCTTTGTAGCGAAACTCGGAAGCAATTTCTACGTCTGTTGGAATACCGGCCAATCTTTCAAAAGCAAACTTACCGACCATTCCGGCATATGAGGCTGTTCCGCAAGCTATCAAAATAATTCTATTTATACTTTTCATTTGCTCCGGAGTCATATTGAGCCCGCCAAGCACAGCTGATCCTTCTTCAAAATGGATACGCCCGGCAATAGCATCTTCAAAAACAGTCGGCTGGTCAAAAATCTCTTTTAACATGAAGTGTGGAAAACCTTGTTTTTGTGCCTGCTCTTCATTCCAAGTTAACTCTTCTATTTTTTTCTCCACTTTTTGATCTTTGAGATTATAAATTTGCAGGGAATTTTCCGTAATTTCCGCCACCTCGCCATCACTCAGAAAAACTACCTGTTTGGTATAAGGCAAAATTGGTGAAGCGTCGGAAGCCAAAAAATATTCTCCTTCGCCAATACCAACCACCAACGGACTGCCCATTCGTGCTGCTACCAATTTTTGCGGTTCGTTTTTATGCATTGCCACAATACCGTAAGTTCCCCTCACTTGCAGTAGAGATTTTACCACTGCTTCTTTGAGGTCGCCCTCATAATTTTTTTCTATCAAATGCGCCAAAATTTCTGTATCAGTTTCAGATTTTATTTCGTGACTATCGAGCTCTTTTTTTATTTCACGATAATTTTCAATAATACCATTGTGAACAATCATCAAACTATCATCACATCCGCTATGAGGATGAGTGTTGTTTTCCGTCACTCCCCCGTGTGTTGCCCAACGCGTATGAGCAATTCCAACATTGCCGTTTAATTTTTCATTTTTAACTTTTTCCGCCAGATTATCTACTTTACCCACAGCGCGAAAACGAACCAATTTATCATTTTGCAAAATCGCTAAACCAGCGCTGTCATAACCGCGATATTCCAAGCGACGCAATCCCGAAAGTAAAACCGGGGTTGCATCTTTTTTGCCGATATAAGCCATGATTCCGCACATAAAATTAGTATTAAGTATTTAGTATACAGTATCTAGTATATAAATTTTGTACTAAGTTTCCATACTTAATACTAAATACTGGATACTTTATTCTTCAAATCGTTGGCTTTATCCAACTCTTCCGGTGTATTTATCCCAAACCACTCATCATTATTTTCAAGCTTTATCACTTGGATTTTCTTCCCCTGTTCGTTGGCCACGGATAATGTTGTCGGCAAACCAAATTCATTTAATTTTTGCATTCTGGGCATAGTTGGAAACATGCTTTCAAACCAGTCGCGGTCAAAACAAAAAGTGCCGGTGCTGGTTTCATTTATCTTTTTTTGTTCATCAGTTAAATATTCTTTTTCAATAATATGTGTGGTTCCATTTTCTTCTCGCACAATCCGGCCATACATTGTCGGATCTTGTAACTCAACGGTCAAAATAGACAACACCGCCCCACTTTCCGCGTGTCCTTGCATAAATTTTTCCAAAGTTTCTTTACTATAAAAAGCTCCATCGTCACCATTCATCACCAAAACTTGTGTAATATTTGGTGGTAAAGAAATCATCCCGGTGTAAGCTGCATGAGCAGTGCCAAGTAGTTCTTTTTGCTGCGCATAAATAACTTGTCCGTCAAAATATTCAATTACTTTTTCTTTACAAAAACCAACGACCAGGCAAATCTGTTCGCGTTCCAACCCCATGCTTTTCAAGGTTTCAACCAAATAAGAAACTATCGGTTTTCCACCGATTTCAAGCATGACTTTGGGTTTGTCCGTACAGCCAAGGCGAGTGCCCTTGCCGGCGGAAAGGATAACGACGCCAACATTGTTTAATTGCATAATATATATTATCTAATTTTTATTATTCAACTCAAAAGTCAAAACGCAAAAGTCAAAACCACAACCGTAAATGTCAAAACTGTTATAGTTTTAGAACTTTAAGTTTTGGTTTTGACATTTGACATTTGAGTTTTGAGATTTTACAAGATAATTTTTTATTTCCGCTAAATTTAAAAAATAAGTCAACCCTGCTTTTTTATATTCCTCTTCCGTCCAATAAGTTTCATTCACTATACTTAGCACTTCCGTTTGCGGAAATTTTTCTTTTATCATTTTATTTTCTTCCAAATTATCATTGATAAACAAAATTTTATTTTTATTTAATTCATTTTTTTCTAAAATCAAATCTTTTCCACCATCTATTATCTCTATTCTATCAAAATATTTCGTCAAATTGATATTTTTTATTTTTTTATCTTGAAAAAAATGGTTACCCGCAGTCAATAAAATTATTTTTTTACCTACACATTGCAAACTTTTCAAAAAATCTTCCGCGCCGTCTTTTTTATAACCATTATTGAACAAATCATTCAAAGAAATGATAATTTTGTCTTCCAAGATATATCCCATTTTTCGCAATTCTTCCAATTGTTTTTCAAAAGTATAATCATAATATCCCGGCTTTGGTAAATCCCCGGCCTTCAGATAGGCTTTTTGAAATTCATCCGCACTGACACCAAAAACCGACAAAATTTTTAACATGTCGGTTTTAAATCTGGTGGTATCAAAAATTGTATCGTCCAAATCGACAAAAATATAATCAAACATAATTTACACTTTGCCAAAGCTACCAAAAACTTCTTTATTTTTACGCATATACATTTTCTTCAATTCCTCCCTGGCAACTCCGAGATATTTACGCGGATCAATTTCTTCTTTTTTATTATTTAAAACAAGACGAACCATCGCGGTCATCACCAATCGTCCATCAGTATCCACATTGATTTTACACACTGCGGATTTTGCCGCTTCTCTAAGTTGTTTTTCATCTATCCCAATAGTTTTATTGAGTTTTGCCCCATTTTTATTGGCAATTTTAACATATTCTTGCGGAACCGAGCTAGCTCCATGTAAAACTATTGGAAAACCGGGTAATTTTTGAGCAATTTTTTTCAAAATATCCAAACGAATTTTCGGATTAGTTCCGGGTTTGAATTTATAAGCACCGTGAGATGTCCCAATAGAAATAGCCAGTGAATCAACGCCGGTTTTTTTCACAAATTCTACCGCTTGATCTGGATCAGTATAATGAGCAACTTCGGATTTAACATCATCCTCTACTCCAGACAGCACTCCGAGTTCTCCCTCTACACTAACTCCGTGTTTGTGTGCAAAATCAACCACTTTTTTGGTCAAAGTAATATTTTTTTCATAAGGTAAATAAGAACCGTCTATCATCACGGAAGAAAAACCGCTTTCAATTGCGCTTTTGCAAATTTCAAAATCTGCACCATGATCCAAATGCAAAACAATCGGAATTTGTTTTAGTTTTTTTTCTTTTACTATTCTTTTCATCATTTCCATCGCACCAAAAGCCATATGTTGCAACATCGTAGGGTCAGCATATTCTCTAGCTCCTTTACTCACCTGTAAAATCACCGGTGATTGAGTCAATAAACAAGCTTCTATGATAGCTTGCAGTTGCTCCATATTATTAAAATTATACGCTGGGATGGCGTATCTGCCTTTCATCGCTTTTTTAAACAATTCTTTCGTATTAACAAATCCGAATTTTTGATATAAAAACATACATTTTATTATTTGAAATTGGAAATTGGAAATTTGATATTTAAAATTTATTGTTTCCCTTCCCACTCTTTATAAAACTTTTCCAAAAAATCTTTCACGCATTCAGCTCTTTTTTCCGCTATTTCTTTGCCGGTTTTGGTATTCATCATTTTCGGCAATTTCAAAACTTTTTCATAAAAATAATTCAGACTTGTTCCGGCATTCTTTTTTGTTTGATAATCTTTTTTACTCAGTCTGATTCTAGGCTTACGATAAGGATCATGAAGCACACGACCTATTTTGCCACCTGTGGCAAAAGTCCTGGCAATTCCGATAGCTCCCAAAGCATCAAGGAAATCCGCATCTTGGATTATTTTTGCCTCAAGTGAGTCCGGAGATTTTGTATCATCACCAATAAATTGAGCGTCTTCAATAATTTGAGAAATTTTTTCTTTATCTTCTTCCTCTATACCCAAAACATCCATCATCCCCAATAACACAAAATTACCTTTGATTTGATTAAATTCATACTTTTTATAATCACCCAAATCATGCAACAAGGCCGAAAGTTCTATTAACTCTTTGTTTCCACCCTCTTCTTCTTGAAGTTTTTTAGCTAATTTCCAAACTCTTTCCGTATGATACCAATCATGACCAGTGTGTTCGTCTTTTAGCTTGGCTTTAACGTATTCAATTGTCTTTTTGATTAGATCTGGCATATATTTCATTTTACAAATCTACCCATATTTTACCAATTTTAGGTTGAAAAGTAAAGAAATAAAAAACCCGTCTTTTAGACGAGTTTTTCTTTTAAGTATAGGGTTCCCGCCGTCGTCCTTCGGGACTTTGGCGGGCGAGCATATTTAATTCAATGTCTTAATAAATAAAAATACTCCGACTTTAAATCGGAGTATTTCTTTAAATGCAGAGTTCAGGCGCTGGCCTACTTTTGCCTTTAGGGCTATCATCGGCGCAGAAGAGCTTAACTACCGAGTTCGGGATGGGATCGGGTGTGACCCCTTCGCTTAAAGCACCTGAACTCTACACTCAAATTTGAATTATTTAAAAGAATATTTTGGAACACTCAAAGCACTACTTAATGCTTTCGTCGTACGCTTGACCAATTAGTACGCCTCGGCTTAACATGTTGCCATGCTTACACCTAGCGCCTATCAACCTCGTAATCTACAAGGGGTCTAAACGAATATTAATCTTGAAGACAGCTTCACGCTTATATGCTTTCAGCGTTTATCTTAACCGAACATAGCTACCCAGCAATGCCCCTGATGGAACAACTGGTACACTAGAGGTTCGTTCATTCCGGTCCTCTCGTACTAGGAATGAGACTTCTCAATATTCTACGCCCGCAACAGATAGGAGACCGAACTGTCTCACGACGTTCTGAACCCAGCTCGCGTACCGCTTTAATTGGCGAACAGCCAAACCCTTGGGACCTTCTTCAGCCCCAGGATGCGATGAGCCGACATCGAGGTGCCAAACCGCGCCGTCTATGTGGACTATTGGGCGCGATCAGCCTGTTATCCCCGGAGTAGCTTTTATCCGTTGATCTTCCACCTTCCTATATAGGATGGTCGGTTCACTAACTTCCACTTTCGTGACTGCTCGGATCGTTGTCCTTGCAGTAAAGCCAGCTTTTGCGTTTGCGCGTCCAGCTCGATTTCCATCCGAGCTAAGCTGACCTTTGTAAACGCCTCCGTTACATTTTAGGAGGCAACCGCCCCAGTTAAACTACCCATCAGACACTGTCTTCTCTCCCTGATTCAAGGGAGAAAATTAGATATAAAATAATTTAAGGGTGGTGTCTCATTGGCGCCTTGCGGCTCCCACCTACGCTGAACATAAATAACCTTATACCAATATCAAATTGTAGTAAAGCTTCACGGGGTCTTTTCGTCTAGTTGCGGGTAGGAGGCATCTTCACCTCCCTTGCAATTTCACCGAGTCCCTTGTTGAGACAGTCACACCATCGTTATGCCATTCGTGCAGGTCGGAACTCACCCGACAAGGAATTTCGCTACCTTAGGACGGTTATAGTTACCGCCGGCGTTCATCAGCGCTTCGGATCAAGGCTTCGCCCTTGCGAGCTAACCTCTCCCCTTAACGTTCTGACATTGGCCAGGCATCACCCCCTATACTTCAGCTTACGCTTTTGCAGGGAGCTGTGTTTTTGGTAAACAGTCGCAGTGTGTCTTTTATTGTAACCCCGATAAACGGGGTAGGCCTTATCCCGAAGTTACGGCCGTTGTTTTGCAGAGTTCCTTAACAAAGGGTTCTCTCGTACGCCTTAGTCTACTCGACTCACCCACCTGTGTCGGTTTACGGTACGGTTATATATAGCTTAGCGGTTTTCGCCTTTTCTAGGCACTAAATCCCCTTGAGTTGATTCCACCCGGAGGCTTCATCTTCATCTTGCGAAACGTGCATATTCAAAACACGCTCAAAGCTTTCTAATGCGCAGCTAAACCAAACCATATATAGTGCAGGAATATTAACCTGCTCTTCCATCGACTACGCCTTTCGGCCTCGCCTTAGGATCGACTAACCCAGGGACGATTCTCGTTGCCCTGGAAACCTTGGGTTTGCGGCGGGCATGATTCCCACATGCCTTTTTGCTACTTATGCCTGCATTCTCACTTCTTAACACTCCACCATGACTCACGTCTTTGGCTTCTGCGCGTTAAGAACGCTCCTCTACCAATGTTATTTCCCGAAGGAAATAACAGTCCATAGCTTCGGCACCATGTTTGAGCCCCGATACATTTTCGGCGCTAAAACTCTTGACCAGTGAGCTGTTACGCTATCTTTAAATGATGGCTGCTTCTAAGCCAACATCCTGGTTGTTTAAGAATTAGAACCACCTTTTACACTTAACATGGATTTAGGGGCCTTAGCTTATGATCATGGGCTGTTTCCCTTTTGACAATGGCGCTTAGCCGTCACTGTCTGACTCCTGAGTTTTTAACTTCTGGCATTCGGAGTTTGGTTGAGAACGGTATCCCGAAGGACCCAATTCTTATCCAGTGCTCTACCACCAAAAGAAACACTCAAGGCTAGCCCTAGAGCTATTTCGAGGAGAACCAGCTATCACCGAGTTCGATTAGAATTTCTCTCCTATCCACAACTCATCCCCGCGTGTTGCACGGCGCGTGGGTTCGGACCTCCTCCTGTATTTCTACAGGATTCATCCTGGTCATGGATAGCTCACCCGGTTTCGGGTCGTGTATATGCCACTAATGGCGCCCGTTAAGACTCGCTTTCGCTGTGCCTACGCCCCATAAGGGCTTAAGCTCGCGACATACACACACTCGCAGGCTCATTCTTCAATAGGAATACCATCACCGACGTTATACACTGAAAAATTAAAATTTAATTTTAAAATTCCTCAGTGTATAACACCGGCTCTGGCTCTTTGTAAGCATACGGTTTCAGATACTATTTCATCGCCCTCCCGGGCTGCTTTTCACCTTTCCCTCATGGTACTTGTTTACTATCGATCACTAAAAGTATTTAGTCTTAGACCATAGTCGGCCCGAATTCAGACGGAATTTCACGAGTTCCGCCCTACTCAAGAACACTAACAATAACCGTTTAAAACTTTTCACATACAGGACTATTACCTTCTGTGGTTAAACTTTCCAGTTTATTTTGTTAAGAATTAAACGACTACTCAATATAACAGGTAATTGACATCAGTGTCTTATTACCCCGCATAAACAACGGCCTGGCCTTTAATTTGCAAATCATAGTAAATCTTGCGATCAACCTGTTTTTACAAAAACATTTATGCGGTTTAGACTTTTCCCTTTTCGCTCGCCACTACTAAGGGAATCTCTTCGATTTCTTGTCCTCTGGTTACTGAGATGTTTCACTTCACCAGGTTTGCTTTACACACCTATGTATTCAGTATGTAATGTCCCGCTAAGCGGGACGGGTTCCCCCATTCGGAAATCCCCGGGTCAAAGGTTGTTTGGGACCTAACCGAGGCTTATCGCACCCTACAACGTCCTTTATCGCCTTTTAGTGTCAAGGCATCCACCATATGCTCTTATTTGAAATTGCGCACGACAAAAACGTTAAAAAGTTCTTTGTCGTGCCCCAAAATATTCTTTTAAATTGTCAAGTTACAATCCGTAATCTTACCAGATGTTTTCAACCAAAACTTTCAGTTAAAATCATCTGCCAATATTTTTTAAAAAAAACAACCGCCTATCTAAGCGGTGTCAAAATTATGGGGCGCCCCATTAAACCGCTTGGATTCTAAGTAAGATAATTTGTTTTTTCTGTAAACATTTTTTTAAGCTTTTAAGCTTCTTACCCAGAGGTCCAATTTGACGTTGCCGTCGAAAAGTTTAATGTGGACGTGGTTTTTAATAGTTTTTTATTGCAAAGCAAATGATAGCAAATTAATTGATAGGTGTCAAGAGCCGGTTTGTGGATAGTTATCCACAAGAAAACAACCTTCTTTTTCCCTTGTTTTAAGCCTTTTTTGACAATATTGTTACCAATGCACCAAATTCATCCACAACCTCAATTACTAGGCTATTTTTTGATAAACAGTTTTTTACTTTTTCTTTTAGTTTTCCTGTTCCTCCACCAGTAATAATCTTCACCGCTCTTTCACTTTGTAAAAAATTTTGATAAATAAATTGATCAATTTTTTCTTCCACTCCATTTATATTTTCTCCATGCAAATCCAACTCCGGAATTTCCAATCCAAGTTCAAGAGATAATTTAAGAAATTTGTTTTTATCAGACATAGTTTTTAAAACCCGCCGATTAAGCGAGTTAAAATATTTTATAACAAACTATTGTATTTCTCTTAGTGGGACGCTTAGCGTCGTGCGGGCGGAGAGACTCGGTCGCGACTAAAATTTTCTTCCGAAAATTTTGTCTGACCACCAACTCGCGATTTGGCTCGTCAAAAAACTCGCCAAATATCGCTCCGCCGTTCTCGTCTCTCGGACGGAATGCAAACTATTGCATTCCTCTTAGTGCGGGCGGAGAGACTCGAACTCTCAAACCGTTAGGTACATGCTCCTAAGGCATGCGTGTATACCAATTTCACCACGCCCGCAAATTAACTAACATATTAAATCATAAAAATAGTGGAAAGTCAATGTCGATTAAGCACCAATTTCAAAATACCAAATACCAAATAAATCCAAAATATTAAATTCAAAATTCAAAACTTTGTTTGGAACTTGTAATTTTTGATTTGTAGTTTAATAAATAAAAAAATCTCGTTTCCGAGATTTTTTTATTTATTTTTTATCTTCCTCTTCCACCGAATCCGCCTCGTCCGCTTCCATGAGAAGGTCTACCACCACCACTTCTACCACCCCTGTCATTTCTATCACTTCTTTGCGGTCTTTCATATTCCACATAACCTTCCGGTTTAGGTAATAAGGCACGGATACTTAAATTTACTCGACCAAGATTATCAATTTCTTTTACAAGTACTTTTACTTTATCACCAATTTTCAAAACATCACTTGGTTTATTGGTACGGCTCCAAGCAATTTCGCTCACATGAACCAGTCCGTCTTGACCCGGTAGCACATTTATAAAAGCACCAAAATCTTCCAAACGAACAACTTCACCATCATAAGTTTCCCCGGCAGTAATTTCATGAGTCAGAGCTTTGACCCATTCTACCGCTTTTTTCATACCTTCAGAATCAGAAGATGTGATCATTACGCGTCCATCTTGTTCAATGTCAATTTGAGCACCAGTTTCATCAATAATTTTATTGATCATTTTTCCGCCCGGACCAATAACATCACGGATTTTATCCGGATTGATCATGATAGTCACGATTCTAGGAGCATATGGGGACATTTCTTTTTTAGGTTCAGCAATTACTTTTTTCATCACATCCAAAATATGCTCTCTGGCTTCTTTGGATTGTTTAAAAGTTTGTTTTACAATTTCCCAATTCAAACCGGTTGTTTTGGTGTCCATTTGAATTGCGGTTATACCATCGCTCGTTCCGGTAATTTTGAAATCCATTCCACCAGGACCGTCTTCTATATCTTGTAAATCTGTAATTACTTTCCAGTCGTTGTCAATACTAGCCAAACCCATCGCAATTCCGGCTACCGGTTTTTTGATAGGCACTCCAGCGTCCATAAGAGCCAATGTTGATCCGCAAGTAGAAGCCATAGAAGAGCTGCCATTGCTTCCCATAACCTCAGACACTACACGAATAGTATATGGAAAATCTTTTTCTTCCGGTAAAACAGGGAGAAGCGCTTTTTCCGCCAAAGCTCCGTGTCCGATAGCGCGATTACCCGGACCACGCAGAGGTCCTGCTTCACCATAACTGGCTGGAGTGTCGTTGTAGTGATGCATATATCTCTTGGTACCGCCTTCTTCCATAGTATCTATAGTTTGTTTGTCTCCGGGCGCACCCAAAGTTACAAGAGAAAGAACCTGAGTATCTCCTCTCATAAACATACCGGAACCATGAGTACGTGGTAATAAACCGATTTCACTATAAAGAGGTCTGATTTCTTCAATTTTACGACCGTCCAGGCGTTCGTTCTTCTCTAAAATCCTGGCAGTTATAACTTCTTCAACATAAATTTTTACCCGAGCCAAAACTACTTTTTGAACATCTTCTTCAACACCCTCTGTTTCAAGTATCTCTTTGATAGCCTCGCTAAATTTATCTACCATCGCCACTCTTTCAGATCGTCCTTTTTTAGGGGTATCAAAAACCCAATCAGCTGTATGACTTTTCACAAAAGCGCGAACTTGTTTTTCAACTTCACGTAATTTTTTATCAAACTCAGATAAGTTTGCTTCTAAATTGATTTTTTCTTTTCCAATCTCATTTTGAATTTTATTGATAAAATCAATTACCGGTTTGAGATTTTGAGCGCCAAATTGCATAGCGGCAATCATCTCGTCTTCCGGGATTTCTCTTGCTTCCGCTTCAACCATTATCACCTTTTCCGGTGTTCCGGCCACAAAAACATCTAAATCTCCCTTAGCACAATCGGCAATACTAGGATTTAAAACAAATTTTCCATCAATCTTTCCAATTCTGGCACCGGCAATAGGACCGTTCCAAGGTACATCTGAAATTGTCAAAACGGTTGCCGCAGCTATCATTGCCGGAACTTGAGAATCATTTTCGCCGTCAAAAGAAAGTGCAGTCAAAACGACTTGTACATCATTACGCATTTCAGCATTAAAAAGCGGACGAATAGCTCTGTCTACCAAACGACCGGAAAGTATAGCCTCATCACTAGCCTTGCCTTCACGTTTGATAAAACGACTGCCTTTGATTTTTCCGGCAGCATACATTTTTTCCTCAAAATTTACCATCAAAGGAAAAAAATCCAAACCCTCACGAATATTTTTACTCATGACTACAGTTGCCAAAAGTACCGTATCGCCATAGCGCACAGTACAGGATCCATTGGTGAGAAAAGCGTATTTACCGGTTTCCACCGTTAAAGTACGGCCACCCCAATCCATAGACCATTGTTTTACGTCTAACATAACAAAAAAATGTTATGGGATGATTTGGAAGCTTTGAAGACCTCATTGAAAGAAGTCTCTTTTGTCTCCAAACCAACCCTTAATAAATAAATTTTAATTTCTTTTATAATTTCTGATCAAAAACTTTCCTTTATCTTCACTCAAATCTATAAAATCGTCGGCTTCTTCTTTTAATCTGGCGGAAGCGGTATTACCAAAAGCCACCACTTCCAACTGTTTGCCTTGATTTTGTAAATATTCTACAAGAGGTAAATAATCTCCATCGCCAGATACAATAATGATAGTATCCAAGCTTGGAGATAAACGAATTGCGTCAACCGTAATCCCTACATCCCAGTCACCTTTTTTTTCTCCGCCATAAAATGTCTGCAACGGTTTTTCGCGAGTTTCAATCCCCAGGTTATAAAGTGCTTCAAAAAAAGGTTGTTCTTCTTTACTTTCGGTAGAAATGACATAAGCAATGGCACGGATCAATTTACGTCCGGCTACGGCTTCTCTGACTATTTCTCCAAAATTAACTTTGGCGCCAAAAAGATTTTTGGCGCTGTAATACATATTTTGCACATCAATAAACACCCCAACGCGTTGTTCGGGGTGTTTGAGAGGATGTGATTTTTTATTCAGAATCTTTTTCATTTTCTAATTCTTTTTCAATTTCTTCGTCCAAAATTTCTTCGTCCAAAACTTCTTCTTCTTTGATGTTTGGATTTTTGATAACTCTGGCTTGTTTAAGTTTCAATTTTTTTGCCAGTTCTTCAAAACTTTCCGGATTGTCTTTTTTCAAATAAGCGATAAGACGACGGCGAGCGCTAACTTTACGCAACAACCCACGACGAGAAGAATGGTCTTTGGGATGAGTTTTCAAGTGAGAGGCCAATTCCTCAATTTCATGAGTCAAAATGGCAATTTGCACTTCAGAACTTCCGGTATCTCCGGTGTGGGTAGCAAATTTTTTGATAATTTGCTGTTTCTTTTTATTGTCCAACATACAAAATATTGTTTAAAACCGCGATCTGGGGTATGGGACCCGAACGGGTTAAGTAAGTTATAATAAAGAGATATTAGCAGAAATAAAGTGTTTTGTCAAGAATTGACTACTCGCAACCAAACATTGTCGTGTTACAACTACCGTTTTGTACAAAACCATAATATTCATAAATACATTTGCTTCCTTCATCAGACATTGAAGCTGTAGAATTACTATTCAAAGGCCAACACTTGTTTTTAGTAGAGTCACTCTGCTTTTTTATACAACAATATTTTGAATCGGAATATTTTGGTTGTTTAGGTATATCTTTAACACAACAAACATATCCCGCATCTTTACATTTAACACCATCATCGGGTTTTTCTCCAAAAACACAACTTCCAGCTGTACAAAAACCACCTTTATCAGTACACTCTTTGTCTGTTGCAAGGTTTTGTGTTGTTCCTCCCGTGGTAGATGTTTTTGGTGGCGATAATCTATTTATTACAAAACTGGCAATTGTATAAGATAAAGCCACGACAATCAACCCGATAATCGCCGATTCCATTGTACTCTTAGCTTTCTCTATCAAGTCTTCTTTTCCACGAGCGGTGATCCAACGTAATCCAGCATATACTGTCAAAGCAAAAAAGATAAAAGCAACGGTTGCAAAAGCTGCATTTGTGATATTTCCTATCATGGAATAAACATCTCTAGGCGCTGTATCATACCCACCTTTGCCAGCTGTTTCTTCCAGACCAAAACCTTGAGAAAAAACAAAAATTGGCACGCAAAGAACAATAGCAAAAATTGCCAAAATAAACACTTTTTTAAAATTTTTATTTTCAAAATGCATATAAATAAGCTTATAAATGAACTTTTAAGCTGTTTTTATTTTATCACACCTTGATTTTTAAAGCAAAACGTGTTATAGTTGCTGGTGAATTTTTGTCCCCATAGTTCAATGGATAGAACATCAGCCTTCTAAGCTGAATATGTAGGTTCGATTCCTACTGGGGATACAAAATAAGCTAGTAAGCCAGTAAGCAGTAAAGCTTGTAAGAAACCCGATAAAAAAGAGCTTGCCTAGCATAGTCCGGCGTAACTTTAGCGAAACCTAAACGAAGCCTGGTGCTTGCCTGGCGTAGCTTTAGCGAAGCCGGGGGCTTGAAAAATAAAAACTTTCTGTTATAATGCATAATAATTAATTCAATATTTTAATGTATATTTTATGAACAGCGCCTATAAAGCCCGCATAAAACACTGCAAAAAAAACACAAAAATTGGTAAAATTTTGAAAACAAAAACCAAAATTTTACGCAAACGTGTTAGTAAAATTTCAATATAGATTGGACTTCGGACTACGGTCTACAGACTTCGACGATTCGAATTTTGTAGTCTGTAGTCTGACGGACTGTGGTCTAGTTAAACGGTGGCTATGGTATAATGGTTATTACATCGGTTTGTGGTACCGATAATTCGGGTTCAATTCCCGATAGCCACCCCAAATACAAAAAATACTTCTATAAAAAGAAGTGTTTTTTTATTAATATTTTTTCTTCTTTACAAAAAACATCTTTTACCCCTATACTTAAATCATGAACAAGCCAATCCAAAAAATATTGTTTTTATCCATGTCTGCTGGTGCTGGCCACAAACGAGCGGCCCAAGCTCTTTTTTTGAGCTGTCAAAAAGAATATCCTGACATTAAATCTCAACATATTGATATTTTGGATTACTCCACTAAATTTTTGAATTTACATACAGCGCAAGCTTATCATTTCCTAGTAAGATATATTCCTTTTATTTATCGTCTAGCCTATAAATTTACCGATTCTCCAAAAACCGCTATTTTGATAGAAAAACTTTCCGGTCTTTTTGCCTTGAATAGTCCAAAACTCCAAGCGTTCATAAAAAATTATGATCCAGATTTGATAATAGCCACCCACTTTCTGATTCCTGCTATGATCAAAAAAAATTTTCCCGATTTACCTGTAGATATGGTTATTACGGATTATGGGCTTCATGGTTTTTGGCTAAGTCCAAAAATAAGAAATTTTTATACCGCCAATCAACAAATAACCGACACTTTAACTGCTAACGGACTAAATTCCTTTAATACCGGCTTACCAATTAATCCGGCCTTTTTTGAAGAGAAAAATATTGAATTTTTAAAATCAAAATATGGCGTAGATCCAAAAAATCAGACTGTTTTGATAATGTCAGGCGGATTCGGGATAAAAAATCAAAAATTTTTAATAAAAAAAATACTTAAAAATTTTCCTGATTTAAATTTGTTGGTTATTGCCGGAAAAGGTAATAAAAAACTGGTAAAAAGATATTTATCACTTAAAAACGAGAGATTTTATAATTATCAAGTATTTGAATTTGTGGAAAAAATAGAAGATTTAATGGCGGTTTCTGATATTATCATCACCAAACCAGGCGGACTGACTTTAACCGAATGCGCTTATTTGAATAAAAAAATAATTTTGTCAAAATCAATTCCCGGACAAGAAGAACTGAATGAAAAATACTTTTTAAAAAATAATTTAGCAATTAAAATAGAAGAAAAAAACATATCTAAACAAATTTCAGAATTGTTAAAAATAGAAAAAACAAAAAACAGATCCGATAATCTTCCCAATTCTCAAATACTTTCTTTAGCTATAAAAAAATAACCCCGAACAAATCGGAGTTATTTTTATCTTGATTTTATTTACGCATCCTAAAAGTCGCCCCGTCAAGTAAAAATAGTTTAAAAACAAAAAAAGTAATTGAATAAGAAAGTAAAATTATTAATACTCCAATAACCGAGGCAGTCAAAATACTCTTGGCTGTTTCTATTTTATTTTCTTCACCGCCTGAAAACATCCATAAAGCTCCGGCATATATGGTCAAAAGGACAAACACAAAACCCAAAAAACTCAAAGCATAACGAATAACCAAAAAAACCATATCCCACGGATCTACCGCCTTCTCAAATCCGGCTCCTTTTTCTCCGGCTGCGGCTTGAAGTTGTTTTTCCATTTCACTTTGCGCAACACAAAATTCAAAACTGCCAATAAGCAAAGGGGTAAATAGGCCAATCAAAATTATTTTTTTAAACATAATGGTTTTTAAAATATTTCATTATTTATTAAATCGAGCTAAACTCATAATCTGTGCAAATAAAATCATTGTCATTTTGAGCTTTGGTGCAGCCATCAGTAAACCATTTGCCCTTTGGTTTACCTGTATCTCCACTACAATCTCTTGATCCCATATTTTCACGACACTTACCACAAGGAACCGTGTATTCCGCCCTTCCAACGCCCAGTGTTTTAGTACACCCTGGTGTTGCTACAAAACAACAACCTGTATATGTGCTGGGGCCAGTCAATTCCAATTCTCCATAAGGCTCTGGTTTAGTGGTGCCGGCCACCGCCCACATTATCAATGCGGTTATGCTATAAGAAAGTAAAATTACTGCCAACCCAATAATTGAAGAAGTGATTGTTTTTTTGGCTTGAGCAATGTTTTCTTCATTACCACCGCCAAACATCCATAAATAACCGGCATATAATGTCAAAACCATAAAAATCATCCCTGTAAAACCAAGCAATATGTTGATATATCTACCAATTGTTTCTGCCAAGCCTGTTTCTGAAGCTCCGGAAATCGGCAATCCACTTTGCGCGGCTATATTACTGGCTGTATCCAAACCAATATTTGGTTGAGCCCAAACCGCACCAGCAAAACAAAAAACGGATAATAAAAATAAAATTAAAATTTTCTTTGACATATAAATTATTTACCTATTTTTTGCAATTGCGCAGTTTTTTGAATATTAGTTAAAACAAAAGATGTAATTCCGTAAGAAATAACAATTATTATTAGCCCAATCGTGGCGCCGGTAATAATTTTTTTTGCCGTATCCACTTTGCTTTCATCTCCACTGGCTGTCAACCATAAAAATCCGGCATAAAAAGTTAAAACAAAAAATATTACTCCTAGTATCACTAAAATGCCTTTTATATAAGTACCGACTGTTTCGGAAAAAGAATATTCGGTAACACCCTCTGTTTTATAACCGGCTTCATTGGCAATATTTTGGAGTGGATCCTGAGCAAAACAAAAAAGTGTTGGAATAAATAAACCGCCAAAGATAGTTAGAATTATAAATTTCTTAAGCATATTTAAATCAAAGTTTACTCAAGACAAAAGCTGTTATGGAGTAAGCACTCAAAGTTACCACCATACCTATGGCACACCAAATAATAATAGTTTTGGCTTTAGTTATTTTTGCTTCTTCTCCGGAAGAACTCAGCCATAGTATGCCCGCATAAATCATAAAGATAAAAAATAAACTATTTACCAAAAACATAACTTGTTTAATAATATTTTCTGCAGATTTATCAAAATTACTAAAATTTAAATCTATGGCAAACATCTGCATTTTGGTTTTTGACGTATTAAAAGAAGGTTTTTCTTCAGCCAAAGCTTTTCCACAAAAAAATAAAGATAGAACTACTAAAATAAATATATTTAATATAAAAAAAATTTTTTTAATATTTGTTCTCATATTTTTTATTATGGTGAAGGACAACTACCAGAAACCCAATCGGTTGACAACGCGGAAGGATCAGGATTTACACATCCTTGTTTAGAAGATGGAGAATATCTTTTTGTGCCATCTGGTGCTATCAATATACAACACCCTATAGTATTTTGATCAGAACCGCCTGAAGCCCCTAATCTATTTCCCACAAAATAAGTAATTGTGTAAGCAGACATTACAATTGCCAGGCCAATAATCGCAGCTTTGAGAATGTCTTTGGCTTTTTCTATTTTGGCTTCCTCGCCACTGGCTGTCATCCATAAAACTCCGGCGTAAATAGTCAAAACCAAAAATACTGTCCCAAGAAGTCCTAAAATACCGGCAATGATACTCCCTACCCTAGTATCCAACGGATCAGTGTCTAAGTTTGCTTTTTGGGCTATATTTTGTAATTTATCTTCACCAAAACCTTGAGCTAAAACAAGAGAGCTAGTTAAGGATCCGACAATCAAAAATAAAATAAAGATTTTTTTCATAATTTAAATAAAATTAATTTTATTTCTATCTAACTATACAACACTGAATATTAATTCCTCCATCACAAAGCCCAGGCTCGTAATTTCCTTTTATTCCTTCAAAAATACATGCTTGGGTGTTTTTATCCTGACAAGCGGCAAATTTTGCTTTTTGTTCGATTGTGGTACATTTTTTTACACTTACACTCAAAACTTCACCAAAAACAAATCTGGTTATCGCATAAGCGGAAATTACTATTACCAAACCAGTTACCGCAGCGATCAAAATCTGTTTACCTTCCTCTACTTTTTTATCATTTCCTCCGGCTGTCATCCATAGAAATCCGGCATAAACTATCAAGAGAAAAAAGATAATACCTAAATATAAAACAGCTTGTCCCAAAACTATACCGACAGCTGATGGTATACTTCCTGTTTTAGCAATAGCAGTATCTTTTAAACCCGATGTTTCTCCAGCTGTATCCAAACCCCATTTTTGCGCCCAAACAGCCGTGGCGCTAAGTAATAAAACAAAACTTAAAAAAATTATTATTTTACGCATATTTAAATTAACCAAGTCCTATGAGAATATTGAAAATAAATTCCGAAATACCATAAGCCAACACGATTATCAATATACCATATAAACAATTTTCAATAATATTTTTAGCTCTATCTACTTCATTGGTATTTCCCCGCGATTTGATCCAAGTAAACCCGGCATAAAGCATAAGCCCAAATAAAACAATCCCGATAAAACCCAAAATTAAATTAACAATTTTATTAACAATAACCAGGGGATCGTCCCCTGTATTAGCAATCCCAATAGTTGACAAAAGGCTATTATGAAAAACATTATAAGCGCCGTATTTATCAGGTTTTTCCGCCGCAGACAACAAAAACGGTACCATTAAAACAAAGGTCATTATTACTAATAATATTTTTTTATTTTTTTTCATATTGTTTTTTGATGACAAAAAATTATCAGCAAAAAGCAATTTTTCAAAGGGGGTTGCGCGCGCGAACCCCCTTTGAAAAAAAACTATACATTCAAAACATAACCAATGGCAACTGGTTCACTTACATCGATAGCGTCTGTCAAGGAATTGATAACAAAAGTGGCTAAAGCATAAGCGGACAAGATAATCGCCAAACCGATAATCCCGGAAAAAATCCATTTTTTACCGGTTTCTACACGTCCTTCGTCCCCTCCGGCTGTCATCCAATAAAAACCACCAATAAGAATGATGACTACAGCGACGATACCAAGCAAGCCCATGGCAGTACGGATAATTTGAGCAATTACAGATGGCAAATCTGCTTGTTTTAAACCTGTTTGATCAAGAGTGTCTGTTTTAATCAAATCTTTTGTCTCCAAAGCTTGAGCTGATACTGTTGAAACAGCGAACAAAACACCGTTTAACAAAATTGTCAGCATTAATATTAAATTTACTATTTTTTTCATATATTCACCCCCCTTCTATAGTTTATTTTCTTCATACTTTTATTTTACTTTATTTATTGTTTTTTTTCAACTTATCTAGGAGTAAAAAATCCAAAAATTGTGTCTACTAATAAATAGCTGGAAAAAACCAAAATTAGTCCAATAGCCGACCAAAGCATAGTTTGGGTTCCTTTTTTTATTTTATCTTCATTTCCCGCTGCCGTAAGCCATTGGAATCCCCCATAAACCATTACTAACAACGAAACCCCGCCAACCACACCAAGTAAAGTTTTGATAACATAACCTATCAAAACCGCCGGATCGTCGGTAGCAAACTTATCTTGAATAGGATTTTCCAATGTAACAACCTCCTGTGCCAAAGAAAAGGATGGTGTCAAAATAAAAATCGCACAAATAAATAAAAATAAAAAAAATTTTTTCATATCTTAATTTGGTAATTTTATTAACCAAAAATATTTATAACAAATTTCACAAAAACATAACTTGCGCCTATAGCCACCGTGCCAAGTAGGGTCCAGATCATAATCGTTCGCGCCTTACTTATCCTACTATCATTTCCCCCCGCCGTCATCCACAAAAAACCAGCATAAACTATCAAAATCAAAGCGATAGAGCCCATAAACATCACCATGGCGTTTATTCCTCGGCTCAACAAATCTTCTGTGTTCCAGATATTACCGGGATTAAGATTGGTGGTAGCCTTATTTTTAAGAGATTCTGTGGTGTAGACAGAAGTTGTTTCCGCAAAAACATTATCGGCTCTTAATAATAAAAAAGATAATATAAAATAAAAAATTTTTTTCATATAAAATTAATTTGGCGTTGTAGTTGGTGGCTGTACCAATCTATATTCAGCTTTCAGTTGTAAACTATCACCTAAAAATTTTACTATCGCCACACCAGAAAATGCTATGATTATTCCGATAACCGCAGCTACCATAGCATCTTTACCTTCTTTTATTTTTGCCGAATCTCCGGCAGAAATAATCATTTTAAAACCACCATAAACAAAAACCAATAGAGCCAACGCACCAATAAATGTAAACATGTAAGCCCCGATATTTATCGCCAATTCAATAAAAACACCCAGATCATCGCAGGCCGGGTCTGATTTCCAAGGACCTGTCGCCGTCATTTGAGATTGGATACATTTTGGATAAATTTTTGTCCAAGTCTGAGCTTGAACAAAACTTAGGGGAACAAATACTGCGACAATCAACAATATCCACAAAAATTTTTTTCTAAATAATTTCATAATTTTTTTCTTAATATGTTTGATTGATCTTTGTGTTTGCTCGATTAACAATTTCTTCTTTTTGTCTATTTACAGTTTGTTCTTTTTCGTCACTGGGTAAATTTATCCATTCTTTGTACAACGATTCCAAAGATGTTTTGGCTGCTTCATAGTTATTACCCCGATACCAATTTTCTGCAATCAACAAATCTTTGACAAACGGTTCTAAATCCGAATCAAGACGCTGTTCTGCTAAAAAAGCTCTTTTGGCCGTAGGTCTTTTTGTTTTATCCAAATAATCTTTGACATTCTGATTAGCTAAATAATTTATAAAATTCCATGCCAATTCCTGATTTTTTGATTTAGAAACTACGCATTGCAGAGAATAATTTGTCACATTAACCGGATTTTCCGGATTAAGTTGAATAAGTGGCAAAACATCAAAATTTAAATTTGCTCCCTGTGCCTTTATCAAATTGTAGTGATAATTATAACCAAAGAAAAAAGCGACACCTCCTTTAATAAACCTATCGAGTGCCATTTCTTGTTGTTCATCCCAGGTATATGTGTCTCTGGTCGGATTAGCAAAATCAGTATAAAAATCCAAAACATTATAAAGAGGGTTTTCGTTTTTCACACCACTCCAAACAAAACCGCCTTGACCTAAAGTTACCCCGCTTTGTTTTAATAATACATAAAAAATATCATCAAAATTGTTGATGTTTTTTGCCGAACCAAGAGCGGCACCAGATTGAACTAAATTTCCCGTTTCTTTGTTAAATTTTGTTGTTTTACGTACCGCTTCTTGAAATTCAATCCAATTTTTAGGCGGTTCAGGAACTCCGGATCTGTCTAAAATATCTTTATTATAATAAATAACTAAACTATCCAACGAAAGGGGCAGTCCATACACATCGTCATCAACTACCGCATCTTTTTTAACAGTTTGAAAAAATTCTCGATCGATGCTTAGAGCATTTGGCATTACTACTGTCCTTAAACTTATGGTGGTTTCTGTTCCCCCGGTAACCGTTTTTCTTGTTTCTACAATACCATCAACGACAGAAGAAGGCATGGTCGCCAATTTACTTCGGTAAAAGGGTAGTTGTCTTACAGGGACAGAGATAATGTCCGGTCCTTTGTCTTCAGCCAAAGCTTCTACCAGTCGTTCGTAAATCTCTTCCGGTTTATATTGTCGAACATTTATTGTCGCATACGGACGATAAAGTCTAAATTTTTCTACTGCGGAATTTATAGCACCCACATCATCATATACGGTCCAATATTCTAGTGTTGTGCTTTTAATAGCTTTTTGCTCTTCTTTAGTGACTGTCCCTTTACAACCAAAACCAGAAACTAAAAACAAAGTTAGAAATAACAATATAATGGCAGTTTTTTGAAACAAAATTTTTTGCATAAACATCTTAATTATTAAGATATTGTTAATATTATACTATTTTAATATTTTATTTTATAATTTTTTTCAAGTATTTCTTAAACTCTTTATTAAGTTTTTTGTCGCGAAGGGCAAAATCAACATTAGCTTTTAAATAACCTATTTTACTACCAGTATCATAATATTGGCCATCTATCAATTTGGCATAAATAGGGCGTTTTTTGAGTAGTTTAAAAATAGCATCGGTTAGCCAAAGTTCTCCACTTTTACCAAGTTTAGTTTTTTCCAAAGCTTCAAAAATATCCGGAGTCAGAATATAACCGCCCAAAGCCGCTAAGCGTGAAGGAGCGTTTTGAGGACCCGGTTTTTCAACGATATTTTTCACTTGATAGGTGCCTTTTTCTACTTCCGTTGCATCTAGAATGCCGTATTTTTTTGTATCTTCTTTATCTACTTTATAAGCTGTTAGCACCGGATCTCCATATTTTTCAAATGTTTCTATCAATTGTTTGAGCTGAGGTTTGTGAGGGGCATAAAAAAATTCGTCGCCCCAAAGAACGGCGAAGGGTTCGTTTCCAATAACATTTTTAGCACACAAAACCGGAGTCCCATTACCATAAGGACCCTTTTGACGAATAAAAATAAAATTGGCTAAATCAGCTATTTTTTTTACTTCATGTGCCACCTCTTCTTTTTTTTGTTTTTTAAGCCAATTGATAAGTTCGTAATTGGGAGAAAAATGATCTTCAACCGCGCGCTTACTCGGACCAGTAATAAAAATAATGTCTGTAATCCCGGCAGCTACAGCACTTTCAACTACATATTGAATAATAGGTTTATCGACTATCGGTAACATCTCTTTGGGTTGAGCTTTGGTGGCCGGTAAAAACCTGGTTCCCAAACCTGCAACCGGAATAACTAGTTTCTTGATAGTTCCCATACTAAAATAGTTGTTTATAACAAAAATAGACGTCTATTTTTGACCTTTTTATTATAACATTGTCTCTTCTTTTCCGCAAACTATCTCTTATTTAATTTCCTGCCATTCAATCAAAACATGGTTTGCACCGACTGGAGATGATGGTGGCGGATTAAATAAAGAATGAACATTGAAAGTTGTTTCTGTATTAACAAAGCCATTAACAATCGTCATTTTATTATCAACCCAAGTAAATGTCCAAATTTTATAAGAAATTATAGAACCATTTACTCTGATAGTACCCAATGTTTTGTAAGGAGAAGCACCTTCGTAATAATCATATCTCTGTATAGCTCCGGTTTGTGCAATCATGGAAGCATGAATTTCCAGATCCGGTCCGCTTTTATAAGGAATCAAAATATTTTCTTTGGCAGTTAAACCAAGAATATTTTCCTCAATTCTTTCCGCATAAACAAGATCGTCTTTGATAACAATATCTTTATTTGAACCGACTATTATACTTCCTTTTGTTATCCCTTCCACCCAAACTGTTTTTTCCGAATAAATATAAGCTATTTCCGGAGTAGTGGTTGTCAAATAAAGTGTTTCATTGTTTATATCCAGACAGCAAGCTGTGGCACCGGGTTTTTTGTGATCCGTATTATAACAATTGCGACATTTAAAATTTTTACAAGAATTTGAAGAATTTGGATTTGAAGAACAACCATCCCCTTCACAAGTACTAACAGAATAGATGGTTGCTTGCATTACTATTTCCTCTCCAGAAGTGGTGGTGGAAAAAACTATATGCCATCCGCGATTGGGTGAATTATCCAAATAAATACCGAAATCAATAGCATTGGTTCTGATTTCATCTAATTTGTTATTTATCAAATCAAAATCTTTAAAACCAACCGGATAGATAAAAAATACACTTGGTTCACCAGCGCCCCAGACCCCGCCTTTCCAAGGGCTTCCATGACAAAGCGGTTGTGCCGGAGGACAGTAATAACCCAATAGCGGACTACTAACAATAGAATCTGTTTCGCCATCAAATCTCACTGCGTCATTACTATGCATTTTACCGTGTACAGTCTCGCCCGGGCCTATCCAAATAGATGAATTGGTTAAAAAAGAATAGTCGGTCAAAGAGGGTTTACCGACTCTGGCTTTTATCGTTCTTTTGGCTCCCGATTGAATATTTAACCAGCCAGTTGATTTGATAGTAGAGACAGTTGAACCGGTGCGTGGAGCGGTTAAATCCAATGAAAATTTACCGATATTATTTTTGTTTTTATCAAAATAATCATGTATATAGGGGCCTGAAGTAGCAGTCCCGTCTTGATAATCATTTTCATTGGCAAAAATATGCCAACGATAATAAGCTACGCCGGCATCAGCTATTTGAAAAGCCATTTCTCGATTATGTTTGGACATCGCCAATTTATTTTGATAAAGCGCGTAACCGGAAACTCCCATCACTACAAGAGAAAAACTTATAGTACCAAAAACAAGCGCAAAAATGAGAGCACCACCGCGGTTATCTATAATTTTATTTTTTCTCAACTTAAAAAACATATTTTTTTCTTCCGACTTTTTAATTTCAAATTTCCAATATCCAATGTCAAATCAATTTCAAAATCCAAATGTCAAAATTTGAAATTTGTTATTTGATATTTGTCATTGATTGGAAATTGGTAATTTGACATTTGATATTCTCGTTAATTCGCCTTTAAATTTCTCAACTGTGCTTTTGACTGAATCTCAAAAACTGGCGAATCAACCAAAGCGTTTTGTTTTATTTGCAATTTTATTTCCACTACTCGTACATATGGCAACAATATTGGCAAATTCATGCTGGAGGTATTGGAAGAACCATTGTAGTTTTCGTCATAATAAGTAAAAATATTTTCAAGCGGAGTTTTTAAATTATAAACAAGTGCAGAGATTTCTTCCGTGCTGGTATTATAACTGTAAAGCATATCTCCGATAGGTTTCGTTATCCCTTTCATAAATGTGGTGCCACTAGTAAAATATCTTACTCTTTCTATTAAAATATCACTATCAATATTGGCAAAAAAAACTATTTCTGTGCCGGTTGCTACTCTTAATGGGTAACCGCCGATTGTAGAATAATTGGCTGTCCGCAATTCATCCACAAATCTTTGTACAACTTTGGAGGCTGTCGCTTGTACAAAAGTACTTTCCCAAACATTCTTGTCCGCTTGCGAACTAGCTTTAAACAAAGCAAAAACACCAAAAATTACCAACAAAAAAATACTGAAAGCAAACATAACCTCCAATAAAGTCAGTCCTCTGTTGTTAAATATTTTTTTCATAATTATAAAGCCAACATGTTTACAACTTCATGAGAAGTGCTGGGTATTTCAACAGTGGTTGTGACCGGTTGATATCCATCTTTAAATATTTCCAAGAAATAAGAACCGGAATCAAGCGGACTAAAATAAACCTGTCCTGGTGGTACGCAATCATTGGTATAAGTAAAAAATACATCGGTGACTTCCGGAGTAAACGTAGTACTGGCGGTGCTTAAACAAACTTTATAACGAAAATATCTCTGATCATCATGAGCGGAATTTATAGTTGTTTCTTCAAAAGAATACCAAGTGTCCCCTGTCGCATCCGGTCCCCAAAAATCCCAACTTGCCGGAGTAGAAGTATCGCTGGTGGCAATTTGCATTTTGATTGAACCGGTTCCAACTTCCGCCGGTTGAGTAAACGGTTCACTAAAAACATTTCGGAAATCAACTTCTTCGCCAACATCAAAAATAGAAGACATTAGACAACCTTCCTCATAATAATCATCTCCGATTTTTTTAATAGTTATTTTACCTTCTTCATTGATGTCCAACTTATTATCATCACTGTAATATTTTGTAAAATCGGACATTATAAGTTGTCCGGAACCCCCACTCCAATCCGTTTGTTGACTGTAACCCAAACCGGTTTGATAGGTGTCGCTAAAATCAGTAGAAGTGGAAATAATATTAACCGTCGCATCTGAAATCGGCATACCTGTAATATTGTCTTTAACACTCACTAAAAGAGGATATGATTCATAAGGTCTTAAAATCAAAGTTAGTACCTGAGTTTCTCCGGCATTTAAATTCAGAGATAACATCGGAATTGATCCACCCAAATTATAACTAGTACCGCTGGGAGAAAAATAATATTCATCCCATTCAATATTGTTGAAATTTAAAGCTCCACTGGCACTGGTACTACTGGTTACATCAAATTTCAGAAGTTCCGGTAAACCTAAAAGTTTTTTTCCGTAAACACGCAAACTGGCATTACCAACATTTGCACAAGTCGGATTAAGTGTTTTTATCTGCAAATTAGAGGGATAATCTATAGAAAAACTAAGTTCTGCCACTTTATTTTCCAATACCGTGGCGTATGGTTTTACCGGTGTGGGGTTTTCTGCCGTAGTTGAAGCTGTAGCATCGGTGGTATATCCATCTTTGGTAACGGTAATATCGTACAAAAAAGTACCGGTTGGAACATTAATAATATAAAGATGGCCATTATTATCGGTGACATCATCCTTGTATGAAGAAGAACCGGACATCTCAATATGAACTTCGGCTTGTGGTACAGGACGACCCAACGAATCAACTACTTCAATAAATAGAGCGCCCAGGTTGCTCTCATCTTCTTTGATGTTGGGCCCGATAATTGTACTCAAAATCAAAGGGTTTTTTTGATCAATCGTCAAACAATAAATTTCTATTTCCACCAATTTATAATCTGCCGGTGAACTATCAAACGGCGTGGAAGTTATGGTTCCGTCATAAGGATCATCGATAAACCTAACTGTATTGATAATTTTAAAATCCAGATTGTGGCGTGTGAGATATTTTGTCGGTAATAAAATTCCCGGAACATCAAAAGCATTTTGTAAACCTATTTGGTTATAGGGTAAATTTCGAACAACTTCTAACTCTTCACTGAGAATCGCCGTCTCCATTGTTTTTATCTTGGCCAAACGAACGATTTTATAGATAGAAATAAGAGTGGAATAAATACCAACCGCAAAAATTGCCAATACGGCTATGGCAACAAGAAGTTCTACCAATGTAAAACCTTTTTTATTTATTCTCTTTAACATGAGAATATTATAGCACAGAATGACTTTACGGACTACTTGATTTTTCTAAATACCTATGTTAATATCTTTAACGAAAAGCCCGGGTGGCGGAATTGGTAGACGCACAGGACTTAAAATCCTGCGACTTCGGTCGTGCGGGTTCGATTCCCGCCCCGGGCACATAATAAAAAATGGCCAAGTGTTTAAGCTTGGTCATTTTTTATTATGTGTTTGCTGACCGCGGGAATCGAACGGGCAGAAGTGAGACATGAACTTTTTCGGAAGAAAAAGTGAATAAGGAGAACGTCGGAGGATTCACAGTGTGAATCCGACGCTGCCCAGGGCAAGGAGTCGAGCCGATATTTGTCGGCAAGACGACGAGGAATTCCCGCCCCGGGCACATAATAAAAAATGGCCAAGTGTTTAAGCTTGGCCATTTTTTATTATGTGTTTGCTGACCGCGGGAATCGAACGGGCAGAAGTGAGACGTGAACTTTTTCGGAAGAAAAAGTGAATAAGGAGAACGTCGGAGGATTCACAGTGT
>CALCZC010000027.1 GCA_937903605.1 uncultured bacterium | reverse complement strand
GGATCTCACCTGTGAAAGTATACCATTTAGTGGTATGCTTTTATTATACGAACACGGCATATCTGGTTACGGCTTTTATACAAAAGCCTCCACCCATATTTGCCTCCGCTACCTGCCTGCCGGCAGGCAGGCGTTACGGCAAACATCAGATATACTGAAACGTTGTACGAAATTCGCCAGCACTTTTTCTACCGTGATTTCAAAAAAACATTATGAACAAACAGTTTTTTATAAAAAAGATCAAAAACAACTTTCCAGATTTAAAATTCAAAAAATCTGACATTATTGATCACGGCTGGAATAAAACCGTTATTCTTTTGGATAATGAAATTGTGTTTACTTTCCCAAAAAATCAAGAAGCAAAGTCAAAGTTTAAAGCTGAAATAGAAATCCTACCGATATTAAGCAAAAAAATAACTTTGCCAATACCAAACTTTCAATATATTCCAACCGATAAATCATTTGCTGGGCATGACTTTGTTCAAGGTGAACCACTAACAATCGAATGTTTCAAGAAATTAAATTCCAGCCAGCAAAACCAAATAGCAAAGCAAGTGTCAGATTTTTTGAATGAGTTGCATAATTTTTCCATTACAAGGGCAAAAAGAAATGGCGTAACTTTAGCTTGGTCAGAGAAAGACGCAAGGAGTTACTACGCAGATCAAGCAAAAACAGTTTATAAAAAATTATCTCCAAGTGATAACAGTCTGCTTGAAAATATTTTTGATACCTATTGTAATGGAAAGATTAAAAAGGATTTTAAAAAAACTGTTGTTCATCAGGATTTAACCAGCGACCATATCCTTTTTGCCCCAAAAACTAAAATGGTTTGTGGAATTATAGACTTTGGCGACATTCAAATTTCCGATCCTGCTGTAGATTTTAGTAAATTATGGGAATACAGCGAAAATTTCGTAGATAAAGTATTAAGCGGCTATCAATCTAAAGATAAAAACCTAAAATCTAGAAGTTATCGGTGGTATATTTATCAATGTATCGGAAATATGTACTGTGGAATAACAATGAAAAGAAAAGATTATTGGCAAAAAGGATATGGTCTTTTGAAATCAGTTAAAAAGTGACCGAAAAAGTGCTGGCAAACATCGTACAACTAATTATATCCCCGTCAACAACCTCTGTGGACAAAAATAGGATATAACATCC
>CALCZC010000026.1 GCA_937903605.1 uncultured bacterium | reverse complement strand
TAAGATGACTTTTACTGCTTTGACCTCCATGCGGGGTTTCCTGGAATAGAAAAAAACCCGCCCTATGAAGGGCGGGATAATTTAATTTTTAAAATAATTTACGCTAAATGGAAATTTCGCCAATTTAACTTCTTCCGTCAAATGACCTATTTCAGAAAAAGAATCCCAAACAAAAGCGCCAAAAACCAACAAGAAAGCAATAACACCCAAAAAAATGAAAATCTTGGTCATCATTTCAATAGTGGTCTGACCATGATGACTATATTTGAGCTTTTTTTCCATCTGAGCAATGCGTTCTCCGGTTTTGAGCACAGTATCAGGATTAAGTGAAATACTATCTATACCTTCACTGACCAAAAATTCGGCAAATTTTGGATAATCACTTGGCGCTTGTCCGCAAATCCCGACTTTACAACCGTTTTTGTGCGCGGTTTTGATAACATCACGAATCAATTTCTTTACTGCCTCATTATTTTCATCATAAATATGCGAAACCAATGAACTGTCTCTGTCTACCCCGAGAGTTAGTTGAGTCAAATCGTTGCTGCCGATACTAAAACCGTCAAAAATTTTACTAAATTCGTCGGCTAAAATAACATTACTCGGAATTTCACACATTACATAAACTTGTAAACCGTTTTTACCGCGTTCCAGTCCGTATTCTTTCATGGTGCTCAAAACTTTTTTTCCTTCCTCTACCGTTCGGCAAAATGGCACCATCACAATGACATTTTTTAGACCCCACTCTTCCCGGACTTTTTTGATAGCTTCACATTCCAATTTGAAACCCTCTTTGTATTTGGGATCGTAATACCTAGAAGCTCCACGCCAACCAAGCATCGGATTTTCTTCTTTGGGCTCATAATCAGCCCCGCCGATAAGTGTGGCGTATTCATTGGTTTTGAAATCGGATAATCTGACGATTACATCATACGGATGAAAAGCAGTGGCGATAAAAGCTATACCTTCCGCCAATTTATCCACGCAATACTGTGTTTTGTTTTTATAACCGAGAGTCAATTTATCGATCTTTTCTTTAATCGTTTTGTCTTTTATTTTGTCATAATTTACCAAAGCCATCGGATGAATTTTGATAAAATTGGTAAAGATAAACTCTTCTCGCGCCAGCCCGACCCCATCACTTCGCAGATGTGCTAAAGAAAAAGCACTATCCGGATCTCCAATATTCATCATGATTTTGGTTTTGGTTTTTACTTTTTCTTTCACTTCATCTCTTTGTACTTCAAAAGGTAGTTTTTTATCATAAATATAACCGACTTCGCCTTCGGCACAAGAAACAGTTACTTCTTGACCGGTTTTGATTTTTTTCCTTGCACCCTCAGCACCAACAACACACGGTACCCCAAGCTCACGAGATACGATAGCGGCATGTGATGTTTTACCACCTTGCTCAGTCACGATAGCGGCCGCAATTTTCATAATTGGCTCCCAATCAGGATCCGTAATTCTGGTTACTAATACTTCGCCTTTTTTGAAAAGTTTCATTTGCGCAGGATTTTCTATAACCCTAGCTTTGCCGATACCGATTTTCTGTCCGATGCTCAAGCCCTCGCAAAGAACTTTTCCTTTTTGTTTGAGTTTATAAGTTTCAATCACTGATTTTTTGGATAATAAATTTTTTACTGTTTCACTGCGAGCTTGTACGATAAACATTTTTCCGGTTTCCCCATCACGAGCCCACTCTATATCCATCGGGTGACCATAGTGTTCCTCTATCTTCATCGCCCAAGAAGCCAATAATAAAATATCCTTATCTTTCAAACAAAAACTTTCACGATCTTTTTTATCGGTAATTGCTTGCTTGGTACCGCCTTTTTTATCATAAACCAATTTTACTTCTTTACTCCCCAATCTTCTAGAAATTATAGCTTCACGACCCTGTCGTAAACCTTCTTTGAAAACATAAAATTGATCCGGTATTATCCTGCCTTGAACCACATATTCTCCCAAACCATGCGTGGCACTAACCAAAACTACACCGTTAAAACCGCTTTCAGTGTCCAGGGTAAAAATAACTCCCGATTGTCCGATATCTGATCTGACCATCTCTTGCACACAAACGGATAGAGAAACTTCCAGGTGATCAAAACCTTTGTCTATCCGATAAGAAATCGCTCGATCGGTAAAAAGAGAAGCCATGCATTTTTTCACCGCCAACAACAATTCTTTATCACCGATAACATTAAGATAAGTTTCTTGTTGTCCGGCAAAACTGGCATCCGGCAAATCCTCAGCTGTTGCACTACTTCGAACTGCTACGCTCAAAACTTTTTTTCCGGATTTTTTTGTCAATTCACGATAAGAATTCAAAATTTCTCGACTAATCTCCCAGGGCATTTCCGCTTTCAAAATCATCTCCCGAATTTTTTTTCCAGCGATTGTCAATTTTTTTATATCCACCCCGTCAATTCCTTTGAGTAATTTCTTGATTTTCTCTTCTAATCCGTTTTGTTGTAAAAAAATACGATACCCCTGCGCAGTGACGGCAAAACCGTCTGGAATAGCAATGCCTTTTTTAGTGAGGTGTCTAAACATCTCACCAAGTGAAGCATTTTTCCCGCCTACGCTCGGAATATCTTTGATAGTGGTTTCTCTAAACCATTTTATATATTTATTTTGATTTGACATAACCCCCTTTTTTTTATTTAATAAAAAAATAAATTACAAATTCAAAATTACAAGTTCCAAATAAATTCTAAATAATAAATTCAAAATTCAAAAATTTAGTGCTTTGGATTTTGGTAATTGTGATTTATTTAGGATTTGTAATTTTGGATTTGAGATTTTATTAATTGTATCACACTTTTATCATTTTGAGAAACCCCGCTTCATCCACAATTTTTATTCCCAAATCTTTCGCTTTATCATATTTACTTCCTGGGTTTTCCCCAACTATCACAGCAGTCGTTTTTTTACTCACACTCTCAGAAATTTCTCCACCCAAAGATTTTATTTTTTCTTTGGCTTCATCGCGCGACATCGCCGACATCGTACCGGTCAAAACAAAAGTTTGTCCGGTAAGCGGACCGGTCTTTTTGTGCGCGATTTGTTTTTCTATTTCTACACCATTATCTAACAATTTTTTTACAAATTGTAGATTCTTTTTATTTTTAAAATATTCTTCAACCGATAGAGCTACTTTTTCACCCACCCCATAAACTTTTCTTAAATCTTCCACGCTGGCGTTTGCTAAATTATCCAACGTTTTGAAATTTTCCGCCAAATCTTCCGCTGTTTCCTCGCCTACTTGTGGAATGCTTAGCGCATTAATAAATCGTGGAAAAGAAATTTTTCTCTTTTCGTTTATCGCTTCCACTAGATTACGCGCGGATTTTTCTCCAAATCTTTTCAAGCTTTCCAAATCTCCAACAGTCAAAGAAAAAAGGTCGGCCGCGTCTTCTATCAAACCTTCATTTACCAATTGTTCCACTACTTTTTCTCCACAGTGATCAATATCAAAACATTTTTTACTCACAAAATGCGTAATTTTTTGCAGTTCTTGCGCAAAACAATTTTTATTTTGACAAAATAAGATTACTTGATTGGAATTATCACCGGCATTCAATTTTTTATTGGAAACTTCACTACCGCAAACGGGGCATTTGACAGGTCGGTGAAAACTTTTTTCTTTTCCCGTACGTAAACCAGACAAAACTTTCACAATTTTTGGAATAACATCGCCGGCTTTTTCCACAATCACAGTGTCCCCTATTTTAACTCCCAGTCTTTCTATCTCATCAAAATTGTGTAGTGTGGCATGAGTCACGGTTGTGCCGACCAACTGCACCGGTTTTAGTTTAGCGACCGGAGTTAAGGCCCCTGTACGTCCAACTTGCACATAAATTTCTTCTATTACCGAAGTTCCTTGCTCAGCCGGAAATTTGAAAGCTATAGCCCAACGAGGTGATTTACCGGTAAAACCTAAGCTTTCTTGATAATGACGTTGATTGACTTTGATCACTACCCCGTCAATCCAATAATCTTCTTTTTCTTTTTTCTTTTGCCATTCTTGCCAAAAAGTAACCACTTCTTGCAGACTTTTGCATAAACGACGATATGGATTGACTTTGAATCCTAAGGCTTCCAAGCGCTTCAATTCTTTTTCTTGAGTATCAGGTATAACCCCTGAAGAAATATCATAAACAAAAGTATCCAAATTTCTTTTGGCCACAATAGAACTATCCAGTTGTCGAATCGTACCAGCCGCAGCATTACGCGGATTGGCAAAAATCTGTTCACCCGCTTTTTCTCTTTCTTTATTGAGTTTTTCCAGGTTACTTTTTCCCAAAAAAACTTCTCCCTCAGTAATAATATCTAGTTCTTCCGTGAGTTTAAGCGGCACACTTTGGATGGTTTTGATATTTTGTGTCACATTTTCTCCGACTTTTCCATCACCACGGGTAGCTGCGGTTTTCAAAACACCTTTTTCATAAGTAAAAACTATATGCAAACCGTCTATTTTAAGCTCGCACATATACTCAATATCACCAGGGCGCTTACCCGTTTCTTTTTCCAGATAATTCAAAACTTTATTTTCCCAATCTTGCATATCCTCCAATGAAAAAGCGTCGTCAAAACTCCACTGAGACACAGCATGTGTAACTTTTTCGAATTTATCAAGCGGTTTTCCAGCCACACGTTGAGTCGGACTATCAAGTGTAATAAGCTCAGGATGTTTGGCTTCCAAATCGTAAAGTTCCTTTTTGAGACTATCCAGCGCTGCATCGGAAATCTCTTGCTTATCTAAAACATGATATTGGTAGCGATAATGATCAATTTCTTTTCTTAATTTAGCTATTCTCTTTTTTATATCTTCGTAATTCATATTTTAAATTCAAAAGTCAAAAGGCAAAAGTTAAAATTTAAAGTTAAAATTCAAAATAACAATAACTTTTTACTTTTTAATTGCAATTTTGCATTTTGATTTTTGCATTTTTAATTAATAAAATTAATATACCACCCTATTATATCCTCCCCCAAATACATAGCAAATAACGTCCCGACTACGAGAAACGTTCCAAACGGAATTTCTGAACCCATTTTTCTTTTTTTCAAAATTATCAAAATAATACCGATCAACGCGCCGAGCCAGTAGGCTGTCAACAAAGCAATAATGGTTTTACCTATTCCCAAAAGTGCGCCTATCAAAATCCCGAAACGCACATCTCCCCCACCTATCCACCTGCCTTTGGAAACTATATATTGCAAGGCAAAAAAACCAAACCCGAACAACACGCCATAAAAAACAGAAACATAATCAGGCTTTTCTAAAAATAATAGTCTAAAAAGCACCAAACTCGTAGCTATCCAGATAACTTCAGGTAAAATCTCTTTGTATAAAGCATCGTATAAAAAGATAAAAACCAAAATAGAAATAATAATCAGTTCAAAAATCAAGTTATATAAATCAAAAGAAACCATTTTTTGGTTAAACCACCACACAAAAACAAACAACACCCCGGTAAGAAATTCCATCAAGAAATAATAAAGCGGAATTTTTGCTTTACAGGTTTTACAACGTCCAGCTAAAAACAAAAAACTCAAAATTGGTATATTTTCATACCAAGCAAGTTGCCTCCCACAAGCGGGACACAAACTGCGTTCCAAAATAAATTTTTTATTATTTTTCAAACGCCAAGCCAAGCAGTTGAGAAAACTGCCGATAATAGAGCCCAAAACAAATAATATAATATAAAAAATCACATTTTTAATATCCAGTCCGCCTTCGCCCTTTGGGCTAAGGACGGACAAGTATTCAATATTCAATATTTTAATATACTTTCCTGTTTTTTACAACAAAATAAAACTCGCCGATTTCTCAGCGAGTTTTATTTGGAATTAATTCCTAATATTTTAATCTGCATTAACTAAACCATTTTGAGTCATTTCTATACTTCCAGTAAAACCACCCGAAGACCCTTCTAGAGTAGCTGTAATAGCATAAGTCGTACCAGTAACAGATGTATATTCATAATACTCTGATTGAGCAGTAAGAGGCCCGGCAGGAACTTGGTTCATATAAACTACAGCTCCATCTGCTGTGCCACAAGAAGCTTGAGCCACAAAACCTGTACTATCTAAACAAATAGTAGAGCTTGTGCCTAAGTCAGTGCCATCAACAGTGGTAGTAGGGTAAGAATTATTTTCATTGAAATAAAGTTCCAATGCAGTTCCTAATTGTTTAAGATCGGAAAGTCTTTTGGAGTCACGAGCTTTTTCACGGGCATTACCCAAAGCGACAACTGCCAAAGTGGACAATAAACCGATGATAGCGATTACTACCAACAATTCGATTAATGTAAAACCTTTTTTATTCATACGTTCACCCCCTTTCTATATTTAGGGATATTTTAATACTGGTATAGTTTATCATATTTCCGGATTTTCCGCCAACACCATCTTTACTTTATCCACAAGTTCGCTCGGTGAAAAATGAATTTTGATAAGATAATCACGAGCTCCAAGTATCAAACCTTTTTCCACATCTTTTTTTTGTCCAAGTTTAGTGATAATGATAACTGGAATTTTTTTGGTTTTTTTATCACTTTTTATTCGGGTCAAAATATCAAACCCGTTTTCTTTGCCCAGAGCCACTTCGAGCAATATCAAAGACGGTTCCTTGCTCCCTGCCAAAAAAATTCCCTTTTCTCCTGTCTTGGCGGTTATCACTTTGAAACCGTTCATCGTCAAGTTTTTTTCATAAATGTCAGCCAAAAAAGCGTCGGGTTCGATCAGTAATATTACAGATTTTTTATTCATATTTTTACGGATATCTAAACACAATTTAATTCAAAAAATCAACTTAAATTATTGAATATTGGATATTGAATATTAGTAATTACAAAACAATATTCAGTATTTAATATCCAATATTTTTATTTTTACACTATCTTTCTCAGCGCCAATCCTATCGCCACTGCCATTCTAGGTCCAACTTCATTTAAAACCGGTTTTAATTTTTCTTGATGAACTACCCTGGCCCAAGGATCACCCAAAAAACAACGTAGATGAAATTTGTCCGCCAAAAACTGAGCTAAATATGGAATACTGGCCGCACCACCGGTCAAGATGATTTTTTCCGGTCTTTTTTCTTCATTTCCCGTTTGTCGCAAATAAACATCAAAACCATACTCTATCTGTTTGACTATCGGATCAACGACCGGATGAATTAAATTCAAAAATTTTTCTTTATCCAAAGAATTTTTACCAAGTATACTCTGATAACGAAACAGATCCGCTTTTATCTGTTCTACTTCGTCCTCTCCCACTTCCAACGCTTTTTGTAAAAGAATGTCTATCTTATTTCCACCCAATGTTAAAGAATGGTGAGTAATCGGCGCGCCTTGATCAACAATAAAAAAGTTCGTACGCTCCGCCCCCATGTCTATAATCATAGTCACCGCTGTATCGCGCCCTACCAAAGACCTGGCCAAAGCCACAGATTCTGGTTCCAACGCGTCCAATATCAGCCCGGCTTTGGTAAAAACTTGGGTATAAAAAGTAACCAACTTTTTGGTGACGGCATTAACGATAACTTTTTGATTTTTCTGTCCATTATTTATAATCTGATAATCCAATACCATCTCATCTATCGGTAATGGCAGTAATTTTTTTACTTCTGCTTTCAAAACAGCGTCAATTTCTTTTTTATCCATTTGTGGTAAATTGACAACCGTGTGAAATACAGAAGAAATAGGTAAACTCGCGGTAGCATTTCTGGAAACAATTTTGGAGGCTTTACAAACCGCTTTTAATTCCTCGGCATAATTTTCAACTTGTTTCGGATCTTGCGCTTGAGGATTCTTTTCCATTACCACTTCTCCGCCGACCGGATTTTTTTTCGTTTGCAGTAAATCCTCCATGTTTTTTTCGGTTCCGAAAAAAAGACGGTGGATATTTTTCTTTTCCGAACTACTACCGTAAGTAAATAAAACCGGACGATTTTTTTCTTGTTTTAGTTCTACCAATTTGATACCGTGAGCGCCCAAATCCACCCCGAGATATGATTTTGGTTTAGAGAAAAACATACAATGAAAATTTTTAATTTTTAATTTTGCAATTTTTAATGAATTTTCAATCGCAGTAAAATTATACCATATTTTATTGTTAGAAGCTACAGGAGTTGAAAAATGTGATAAAATAAGTTAAAATTCTACCATATACAATCATAAATCTAAAACCTTGCCTACCGGCAGGCAGGTCAAAAATCTAAAATACTTTTATGTCCTTATCTCTATTCAACACTCTGGGTCGTCAAAAACAAGAATTTATCCCTATCAAAAAAGGCAAAGTCGGTATTTATACTTGCGGGCCCACAGTTTATGATTATGCGCATATCGGCAATCTGCGCTCTTTTGTTTTTGAGGACATCCTCAAAAGAGTTTTGCAATACAACAAATATAAGGTGAAACATATAATGAACATCACGGATGTTGGACATTTGGTATCAGATAACGATGAGGGTGAAGATAAGATGGAGAAAGGCAGTCGTCGCACCGGTAAAACCGCTTGGGAAATAGCCGACTTTTATACCACGGCTTTCAAACAAGATTTACAAAATCTCAATATTTTATTTCCTGATAATTTTTGTCGCGCTACTGACCATATCAAAGAACAGATAGACTTGATAAAAAAATTGGAGAAAAAAGGTTTTACTTACAAAATTAAAGATGGAATTTATTTTGACACTTCCAAACTAAATGATTATGGCAAACTGGCGAATCTGCAAAATCAAACTCTACGAGCCGGGGCCAGAGTAGAAATAGGTGAGAAAAAAAATCCAACTGATTTCGCTTTGTGGAAATTTTCTGACCCGAAAGAAAAAAGACAGATGGAATGGAAAAGTCCTTGGGGTGTGGGTTTCCCGGGCTGGCATGTAGAATGTAGTGCTATGTCTACCAAATATTTGGGCGAAACTTTTGATATCCATTGTGGCGGGATAGATCATATCCCCGTGCATCACACCAATGAAATCGCGCAAAACGAAGGTGCATTTGGCAAACCTATGGCGAATTTTTGGTTACACAACGAATTTCTCAATTTAAAAGACGCCAAAATGTCCAAATCTGGAGAAAGTTTCATCACTTTATCTAGCTTGATAGAAAAAGGATATTCCCCGCTCGCCTATCGTTATTTTCTCCTGCAAGCTCATTATCGCAAACAACTGATTTTTAGTTTTGAGGCGCTAGATGCCGCGCAAAATGGATTGGAACATCTATACGCTACTGCAAAAAATTTGGAAAAGAAAATCAAAGTTGACCCGGAAATTGAAAATAAATTTTTGGAATTTATAAACAATGACTTAGATACTTCCGGCGCCCTGGCTTTTGTTTGGGAAAAAATAAAAGAGAAAAAAATAGATCAAAAAACACTTTTGAAATTTGACGATGTGTTTGGTTTAAAAATCAAAGAAAATCTTCAAGAAGCAAAAACAAAAATTTCCAACGATGCGGAAAAAATTATTAAAGAACGTGACATCGCTCGAACTAATAAGGATTGGGCAAAAAGTGATGAACTGAGAAGTAAACTTGAAGCTTTAGGATATGTTGTTAAAGATACTAAGGATGGGACACAAATAAGCAAGTAAAAAATATTGAATATTGAATATTGGATATTTGTCCGTCCGTAGCTTTAGCGAAGGCGGATTGGATATTCTTCTGTCATTCCTGCGAAAGCAGGAATCCAGTGGACAATTATAATATCAAACTTTCCTGGATCCCTGCTGTAGTTTATACCCGCTTGACGGGTGCAGGGATGACAAAAAACTCGATCATAATTGGTCGAGTTTTTGTTTTAAAAATAAAAAAGGGACCGGCTCAAGCCAATCCCGAAAAGAGTCGAACCGTCATTCACTCTTTGGTTTTAGAGCGGATATAGTATCAGAAAGTTTTTTGACATCCTTTTTGAGTATACTGATTTCAAGATATTGAGAAAAAAATATACTAAAGAAGCCCAAAGTTTCGGCCATAACCCCTTCAACAACATCAGCTACAGTGACACCAAAAAATAAAATATTGATTCCAATAGTGATAAAAAACACACCGAGAAATGTCAACATAATACTAAAAGATCTTCTTTTTACCATGATTTCTCTCCATCAATTAAATTTATAAATGTAAAGAACCACAAATATACCAACCACACATTATAGCACATTTTTGCACTTTTGTCAAGAGGTAAAAGTGGCTAAGATTAGCCAAAACGCAATTTTGAAAGTATTCCAAATATGGGTATTTGTTATTATTTAAAAAAAATGATATAATGTAAAAAAACAAAAATGTGGCTATAACTCCAGAAAAACAACTAGATAATCAAACAATTATACACCCTGAACAAGGGGTTGATTTTGACGTAAAAGAAACCCCGGAAAAAGCTAAGACAAAAGAAATTTCCGAAAGAGAACCGGAGAAAAAAGATGAGGTAAAAAAAGAAACTGAAAAAAAGCCGTTATTTCGCAAACCCAAAGTACCGGTTTTGCCTATCAAAAGAGCCAAAGATGAGATAGAAGTAAAAGTGGAAAAAATCATGGAAGAGGGACTCAAAGAAGCATTTGAAAAAATGTCCCCTATCGCCCAACAAGAATTCAAAATCAAAGGCGAGGAAACCGCGCAAAAGATTTCGCAGTTGCTCAAAAAAACTCATATCAAAGTAAAAAAAATATTTGCCTTGCTTTTTGATTGGCTCAAGATGATACCGGGAGTAAATTATTTTTTTCTGGAGCAAGAAGCCAAAATCAAAGCCGACAAAATCATAGCTTTAAAAAATAATCTCCAAAAATAACTATGTCTATTTTGGGAATTTTTGAAATCAATTTAAGTTTACCCATTTTGACTTCCCTGGGTTTTGCACCGGAGATTCAAACTATCATCGCCGCTTCTTTTTTGATTTTGGTATGTTTATTTTTGATGATAAAAATTTTACGCGTGGTAATGCATGAAAAAACTCGTCGAGGCAAAGCTTTCAAAAAAACTATTTTTTTGATCAAAGTTCCCAAAGAAAGAAAAAATGAAAAACAAGAAGGCGGACAAGAAGAAAATATCACCCAAATTCGCGAACAAGTGGCTATTGCTGAAACTCTTTTTTCCAATTTAGCCGGTTTGCGTCCGCAAAAAGGTTTAGTCGCTTGGTTTTCCGGTCGTAACGATCATATATCTTTTGAAATAGTAGTCAAAGACGGTGCTATTTCTTTTTATGTAGCTGTCCCGCAAAAAATACGCAGTTTAGTAGAACAACAGATACACGCTCAATATTCAAATGCTGAAATTACAGAAGAACCGGATTATAATATTTTCAAACCTCAAAGTCATATCGCCGGCGCTTATCTGACTTTCAAAGAAAAATCTTTCTTTCCTTTCAAAACTTACAAAACCCTAGAGAGCGATCCTCTCCCCGCCTTATTAAATACACTTTCCAAATTGGAAAATGATGAAGGTGCTCTCATCCAATACGTCGTTCGTCCGGCTTATCCGTCTTGGCGTAAAGAAGGTGTCCGAATAATTCGTGCTATAAAAGAAGGGAAAAAATTTGAAGCCGTACTTAAAGATTCCGGTTTTAGTAAAGCTGCTGCTTCTTGGAAAAAAGTTATTTTTTCCAATAAGAAAAAAGATGGCATATCTACACCTGAAGAACCTTATCGTTTGACACAGATGGAAGAAGAAATGGTCAAAGGTATGGAAGAAAAAATAAGTCATGGCGGACTAGAATTAACCGTACGCTTAGTAAGTTCGGCCAACACACGCGAAAAAGCTCAATTGAATCTGGATAATGTTATTAATGCTTTTTCTCAATACAATATTTATCGTTACGGAAATTCTTTTTCCGCACTTATACCTCGCAAACCCAATCGCTTGATTCAGGATTCTATTTATCGTGCTTTTAACGAAAAATTTAAACGTGTCGCTTCTACTGAAGAAATGGCTTCTTTTTGGCATATGCCTCTTCCCTCGACGGAAACCCCGCATATCAATTGGCTCGGCGCTCGTAAAGCTCCCCCACCACTAAATGTTCCGAAGGAAGGGCTCATTTTGGGTCGCGCCATTTATCGCGGTGAGGAAACTATTATTCGAATGAAAAGAGGCGATCGACGACGTCACACTTATATAATTGGTAAATCCGGCGGTGGTAAATCAGCTTTTATTCAAAGCTTGGCTGTTCAGGATATAATCAACGGCGAAGGTGTTTGTGTTGTTGACCCACACGGAGATTTTGCAGAATATGTCCTGCAACATGTTCCCAAAGAAAGAGCTGAGGACGTCATCTATTTCAATCCGGCTGATACTGACAGACCGATAGGATTAAATATGCTTGAAGTAAAAACCGAGGAACAAAAAGATTTTGCTTGTCAGGAGATGATTTCCATGTTTTATAAAATGGTTACCGATCCTTCTATGATCGGTCCGATGTTTGAACACCAGATGCGCAATGTGATGTTGACCCTCATGTCTGACATAGAAAATCCAGGAACCATTGCGGAGATCCCGCGCATGTTTACAGACGATGAATTTGTGGAAACTTGGAAGAAAAAATTGAAAGATCCGGTAGTAATGGCTTTTTGGGAAAAAGAAATGGCTAAAACTTCGGATTTTCATAAATCAGAGATGCTCGGATATCTCATTTCCAAAGTCGGACGTTTTACTGAAAACGCCATGATCAGAAATATCATCGGTCAATCTCATTCTGGTTTCAATTTCCGAGAAATCATGGATCAAAAGAAAATTTTGATAGTTAATCTTTCCAAAGGTTTGATAGGTGAAATCAATGCTAATCTGCTTGGACTCATCATAGTTTCCAAAATTCAGATGGCAGCCATGGAACGCGCCGGTATACCCGAGGAAGAACGTCATGATTTCTTTTTATACATGGATGAATTTCAAAATTTTATCACCGAATCTATCGCCACTATTTTGTCTGAAGCCAGAAAATATCGTCTCTCCTTGATAATGGCTCATCAATATCTCAAACAGTTAGAAGACAATAAGGGAAAAACTACAGTTCGTGATGCGGTGCTTGGTAATGCCGGTACTATCATTTCTTTTAGAATCGGTGTTGAAGATGCGGAAATCTTACAAAAAGAATTTGCTCCGGTTTTTTCAGCTTATGATTTATTGAACGTTGAACAATACACTGTTTATATCAAACTACTTATTGACAATACTGCCGCCAAACCGTTTAATATGAGTACTTACGGACCAACTCCCGGAAATAAAGAATTGGCTGCGGCTATCAAAGAACTGTCACGTTTGAAATACGGTCGTCCACGCGAAGTGGTAGAAGCGGAAATTTTGGAACGCTCAGCATTGGGTTCTATCATGCCAGTACCAAATTCCATAGAACCGAGTCTTTAAACTTTTTAATTAAATTTTACAACAAGGGGGATATCTTGTTTTTTTATTATGTCAACTCTCTATCGCAAATACAGACCGCAAAAATTCTCCGATTTAGTGGAACAAAAACATTTAGTCCAGACTTTGCAAAATGAGATTAGCGGCGATAAAATCGCTCATGCTTATCTTTTTTCCGGTCCGCGCGGAGTCGGTAAAACAACCTTGGCCAGACTACTAGCCAAAGCAATCAACTGTCAAAATCGCAAAGCAGGAGAATTTGAACCTTGCGATAAATGCTCTTCTTGCCTGGAAATAGCGGTTTCTCGAAATATTGATGTTTTGGAAATGGATGCCGCCTCACATACTGGTGTGGATAATGTCCGCGAAAATATCATTGAAAACGCCCAGTTCAAACCAACCAAATCAAAATATAAAGTTTTTATTATCGATGAAGTACATATGTTGTCTTCCTCGGCCTTCAACGCGTTGCTCAAAACTCTGGAAGAACCGCCCGCTCATGCTGTTTTTATCCTGGCCACTACCGAATCGCAAAAAATTCCGGCCACCATCATTTCTCGTTGTCAAAGATTTAATTTCAAAAAAATAAATTTTGATTCCATGGTAAAACGTTTAGAAAAAATAGCCGAGGAAGAAAAAATTAAAATTGATAAAGCAGTGCTTCACCGGATTACCGCCAAAAGTGATGGTTGTTTACGTGATGCCGAAAGTTTGTTGGGACAAGTTTTTTCTTTGGGAAAAAACAAAATAACAGAGGAAGATGTAGAAAGTGTTTTGCCGCCGTCTGATATCCAAACCGTAATTGAATTTGCCGATTTTATTTTACAAAAAAATCAAACAGCTGCTTTACAAATTATTGATGACTTGGTTCAAAACGGAAAATCATTGGCTCAATTTCACGATGACTTGCTCCAATATTGGCGCTTACTCCTTCTCCTCAAACACAAGGTTAAAACTTCGGCTCTTTATGAATTAAGCGATGACTCTATCAAAAAAATGGAAAAGACGGTCAAAGAAATAACCGAACAAGAATTATTAAACTTGGCCGATCTAACCTTGAAACGAATGATATTTGCCAAAAGTTCCCCTATCCCAGAGTTACCTTTGGAACTTTTGGTTATTGAAGCTACGATTGGTGAAACAAAAACAAAAGATGATCAATCTGAAAATTCTTCTTCAACAAAAAATACAAAGGAGTCGACTATAAAAAATGAATTACCTAAAAAAGAAATAAAAATCGCCAGTTCTGGTATAAAAATAGAAGAAAAGAACAAACGTTTTATTTCTTTTGAAGAGTTAAATGAAAAGTGGTCGGAAGTTTTGAATAAAATAAATGAAAAAAGCCCTTCTTTATTGTTTGTTTTAAAAATGGCCAATTTGATGGAAATAAATGAAAATATTTTAACTCTCTCCTTGCCTTACGATTTTCATCAAAAAAAGATAAGAGATAACAAAAACAACGAGCTTCTTCAAGGAATTTTTATGGAAGTTTTTGGAGAACATTTACAGCTTCAATGTTCAGTGGCAGAAAAACCTTTTAACTCGGAAATCAATGACTTGGCTGCCGATTTTGGTGGACAAGTAGTTTAATAAGTTAAAAGTTTATAAAGTTCATAAAGTTATAAAATGTGAAAAAATATTTTTTATTTTTATTACTTCTACTCCCCTGCCCGGCTTTGGCAATTGACGACCAAAAAGAAATCGTCAACTTGGAGGTACCATTTATCAGCGAAGCGCCGGAAAAAATCTGGTCCGGACCTTGGTTAAACGGTTGTGAAGAAGCCAGTGTCGCCATGGTGGATAATTTTTATATCGGTAAAAATAAAGTTTCTGCAAAAGATGCCGCCGCCCTGATGAATAAACTTTTTGCTTGGCAAAATAAAATTTACAAAAGCAATGCCAATAGTAACGCTACTAAAACTGTTGAAATGATTTTAAAAAATAATCTTTCTTTCAAAACACAAATCATTCGCAATCCGACATTGGAACAAATCAAAGATGAACTACGTGCTAATCGCCCGGTGATTTCTCTGCATTATGGTTTGGATTTGAAAAATCCGGATTTGGTTTTCCGTCGTGATGGCTCAGCTTACCACATGTTTGTAATAAAAGGTTTTGATGACAATACGGATGAATTTATCGTCCATGATAATGGCTCGCACAAAAATGGTATTGACTTTCGCTATAAATATGATATTTTGATGTCCAGTCTGCGTGATTACAATCACAAAACTGATAAAACAGAAAAGCCAGGCACGGTAATATTTACCAGACAATATTTTACCGCCAAAGCTGTTGGCTCTCCAGCTATTTATCTCATTGAGGAAGGGATAAAAAAACCCTTTCCCAACAGCGCTGTTTTCAAAAACATGGGTTGGCAATTTTCTCAAGTTCGCCGAGTTTCAACTGAATTTTTAGACAAATTACCAACTGAAGAATTGGTATATTAATCCGAGGTGGTCTAATGGTAGGACAGCAGACTCTGAATCTGCTTATCTTGGTTCGAGTCCAAGCCTCGGAACCACGTAAAATAAAATAAAGCACTCCAAACGGAGTGCTTTATTTTATCACGTGGCGCAGCTACGTGAATACAAAGTATTTTTTACGTGAGCCACGAGATGGTTTGCCAAAGGCAAAGCATTTTTCGTGGCTAACTAATATTTTGTGCTTGGATTCGAACGGAAAAGGGAGAAAACGGGAGTTTTCTCTTACTGAGGAAAGGTTGTTGGAAAACCCGAAGGTTTTCCAAGGAAGAGTCCGCCAACTGGCGGACGACGACTTCGAATAGTCCCGACTTTGTCGGGACGCCCAGCCTCGAGCTTAATAAAATTATCACCTTTTGGGTGGTATTTTTATTATAATATGTTATAATATCCCCATATGAATACCTATATTTCCTACGCTTTTATCGCCATGATCCTCTGGGGCGTGAGCGATTTTTCAATGCAATATTTCGTCCGCAAAATCGGACGTATCGCCACCCTGACTTGGGTCGGGGTTTTTGGCACTGTCGTACTATTCCCTTTTGTCAAAGATGATCTTTGGATAATTTTTAATATCAATAACTTATATTTCCTCTTTTTCTTAGCTTTACTACACATCCTTTCTGCACTACTACTTTTTTCCGCTTTTAAGCATGGCAAACTATCAGTGGTAGAGACAGTTATGGTTGCTGAACTGCCTTTGACTATTTTTTGGGGGATGTTATTTTTCAAAGAAGTTTTAACTTTTGAACAATTTTTGATAGTTGGATCTATTTTAGGCGGGATTATCCTCACTTCTTTACAAAAACAAAAGAGTAAAATAAAACAGATTTTTTCTACCAACGCTTGGATAGAAAAAGGTGTTTTCTTGGCTATGGGCGCAGTAGTTGTGATTTCTCTTATCAATTATTTTACCGCCACCAACGCTCGTCTGACCACACCTTATTTAGCCATCTGGTTCCCCTGGTTTGTTTTTACAATTTTTTCTCTGGCTTTTCTCTTGATGAAACGCGATGTCAAAAGAGCTTTTATCAATCTCCGTCAAAATTGGCTTTTCATATTATTTATGTGTTTGGCCAATTGTATCGCTTGGATAACTTTCTCTATAGCTTCTACCAAAATCAATTTTTCTCTGCTCTCGGCCATTTCACTGTGTTATCCGATGATAGCCATATTTTTGGGAGTAGTGGTTAACAAAGAAAAACTTACAAAAATGCAATACGCCGGAGCTATTATCGCACTGCTTTGTAGCTTACTTTTGGGAATTTACGCTACTTTTTAAAACCCTTGATTTTTAATAAAAACTCTGATAGTTTAAAAAGTAATTTTAAATATAAAAAATATGGATTTTTCAGAAATATTTAATCCTGGGTTTGATGACGAAAACAACGGGATATCAAAACCAAAAAAAGAATCGGAAAATATTCCGGAAAAAGAAAAATCTTTGGCGCAAAAAATCGCCCTTGAAATTAAACGTGGGGGAAATGATTATTTAAATGATTTGTTTAAAACCTTGGAAAAGATGGAAAGTGAGGAAGAAAAAGAAAAAATCTTAGAAGAAATAACTTCTTTTTTAAAAGATTGGGATATAGAAAAACATTTTCTCAACGGGCATTGGAGTTTTACCGATAGTTCTGCTGATAGTAGAAATTTTTACGATGCCAAAAAAATCGCCGACTTTTTTCTAAAATACAATTTTATAACACCGGAACAAAAAGAAGAGTTTTATAAAAAATGCGATCTGACTTGGGAAAAATTAAGAAAAGAATCATAAAATAAAAGCCTCCGTTAAACGGAGGTTTTTTAAATTATTATCCCCTTTTTACAAGTTGACGAAATTTCAAAAATGATATACCCTGTTCAAGGGTAAAATTTGTTTTTTTACAATTTATCAACTAGATATAAACCGTTTTTAGGAGGTTGTCATGCTCGAAAATTTTGAAACTACTGTTGTCGTAGGTCTCCAGTATGGTGACGAAGCAAAAGGCCGTCTGGTCCATGCTCTCGCCAACAATCCAAACATCGCCATGGTGGTTCGCTTCCAGGGAGGGGCAAACGCCGGACACACTATTTTTATGAAGGAAAAGAAAATTGTTCTCCATCTTATCCCTTCCGGGATTCCTTACTCAGATAAGATATGCGTAATCGGAAACGGCATGGTGCTGGATCCGGAAAAGCTGATCGGAGAAATAAGAGGTCTCAAAGAAGCCGGTTTTCTGAATGATAACAAACAGCTTCGTATTTCCAACCTGGCTCATATTACTCTTCCCTCTCACAGAGACAGAGATGGAAAAAACGAGAAAGCTCTGGGGAAAAATAAGATCGGCACTACCGGCAGAGGTATCGGTCCGACTTATGAAGACAAGGTGGGAAGAAAAGGGTTGCGTGTTCAAGATTTACTTTGTGACTTCAACGAGCTTCGTTCCAAGTTGAGTTGTCTGTCCGATTATTCATGGCTCAATGAAAAACAAACGGCTATAACTCTTATGGAATATGGTAAATTCTTGAAACCTTTTATCTGTGATACCGGACACCTGGTTAATCTGGCTGTCCGTCAAAAAAAAGGTATCATTTTTGAGGGCGCTCAAGGAACGCTGCTTGATATTGATCATGGCACCTATCCTTTTGTCACTTCTTCCAACACTATGTCTGGAGCCGCTTGCACCGGTTCAGGAATCGGTCCGACAGCCATCAAAAATGTTCTCGGCGTTTGCAAGGCCTACACCACTCGTGTAGGATCCGGACCGTTTCCGACCGAACTTCTGGATGAAATCGGATTGTTTCTTCGGGAAAATGGTCTGGAAAAAGGCGCAACCACCGGTCGTGATCGCCGTTGTGGATGGCTGGATCTGGTTGCGCTCAAATACGCGGTCAGAGTAAACGGAGTAACTCAGTTGGCTATTACCAAACTGGATGTTCTTTCAGGATTAAAGAATATCCAGGTATGTAAATCTTACAAAACACTTCGGCAGACGGGCGAAGGAAAACATAAATTTATTCAGGTTCGCCCCGATGACCCCTTTACCGAATTTGACACTAAGAGTGTTACGCCGATTTATCAGGAATTCCAAGGGTGGACTGAAAATTTACGCCATATTCGTAAATTTAAAGATCTTCCTAAAGCAGCCCGGGAATATCTCGATTATATCGAAAAGCATCTTGAAGTTCCGATAACCCTCGTTTCAGTGGGTCCGGAACAAAACGAATATATCACTCGCTAAAGTTCTTTAAAAAATCAAAGACCCCGAACGCCGGGGTCTTTTTTATTTTTTTAAATATTCTTTCAAGATTTTTTCCAACTCTTCATATTCTTTTATTTGCATCAACTTTACTCTGGTTTCTTTCATTCCCGGTATGCCTTTGAAATAAAAAGCCAGGTGTTTGCGAAATGTTACCAAACTTCCCTTTCCATAATGTTCCTCATGCAGTTTCGCGTGTTCCAAAATAATCTTGACGATATATTTTAGATTTTTGACCTGCCTGCCGGTAGGCAAGGTTTTAGATTTTTGATTTTGAATTTCTTTAAAAACCCACGGGCTTCCCAAAGACCCTCTTCCGATCATCAGCCCATCAGCTCCGGTAATTTCTAGACATTTTTTTGCACTCGCACAATCAACAATATCTCCATTGGCAATAACGGGAATTTTTAATATTTTTTTTACTTTGGCTATTGTTTTCCAGTCAGCAGTTCCGGAATATCCTTGGGCTTTGGTTCGTCCGTGAATAGTTATCAAATCCGCTCCGGCTTTTTCCAAAATAACTGCAAATTTTACTATTTCATCGGGATTTGACCAGCCTAAACGGGTCTTGACTGATACTGGTAATTTTACCGCTTTTTTAACACTTTTTACGATTTCCGCAGCAAGAGTCGGATTCTTCATTAAAGCCGCCCCTGCAGCCGTTTTTTGCGCAATTTTGGGCACTGGACAGCCCATATTCAGGTCTATCCCATCTGGTTTAAATCGTTTTTCCAACAATTTAGCGGCCATAGCCATAACCTCCGGTTTATCCCCAAAAATTTGGATTATCAAGGGTCTTTCCGATGAAGTAAACTCACACATTTTTAAAGTCTTTTCATTATCCCTAAACAAAGCTTCGCTACTAACCATTTCTTTAAAAATAATAAATTCTTTACCTGAATATTTACGAGAAATACGCCCAAACGGACCGTCTGTATAATCGGCCATAGGTGCTAAAATCAAAATAGGTTTTTTTGTTTCAAACCACTTTTTCATATTTAAACTAAAAGCCAACTGATTTTATCACAGCTGGCTTTATAAAATCAAATTTTAAGCGTAAGGTAAATCTTCTGGTTTTGGCGGTTCTTCCGGTTTTTCTTCTTCTGTAAATTTCAAACCTCCTTCAAAAATTTCTACTGGTAAATTTGTCGGCGGTTCACTGCGCTTACCACCTGTTTTTTGAATAAGCGGAGCTTTTACTGTCGGCATCGGGAAATGCCACAGGGTTGCCAGTTCTTCAATATTTAGCATGTACGGATCATCTTTACCTTTTAGTTTTCTTTTTTTATAAGCACCGACAGCATCGCTTCCCTTAAGAGAAGAAGCTTTAAAACCATTTTCATTGGCTACATAAAACTGGTTTATCGCTCCTATAAAACCATTAACGCATTTTTTGGGATTAAAAACATTTTTTCTGGCGGAATATACTATTCGCAATCTGGATTTAAAACCAAGTTTAGAAATTTTATTTTCAATATCACCTATCGCTTGTTTTACCCCCGGAGCCACTTCTCCACCCTTGGCCTCATCCTTTTTCTTTTCCGAAGAACTAAAATTATGTTCCCATGCCTGTTTTATTAATTTTAAAGTACCTTCGGCAAAATCAGCTACAGCTTGCGCGGCGTTGGGTTTTGGCGGAGCTTTTTTACCTGAAACCAAACTTTTTACCAAATCTATACCTTTCTTTTTCCAACTATTGTCCGCTGGTTCCACGATAAGTTGCATCCAAAAATTTTCTCCTGTTCCGATTCTGGTAAAATTTTCCAAAATCGCAGCCATCGGATCTATAAACGGAGCGTCTTTGTATAAGCTATGTTCAAAATCAGTATAAGTACGTATAGGATAAGAGTCATCTTCATACAAACCAAATTCCGCTCCTTCCGCTTCATAACGATCGTTGGGGAAAACATCTGGCAAACTATTAACGTAATCTTCGACTTCGGTTATCTCAGCTTCCGGATATTGGGCATAGATAGCCGCTTCCACCAAATCACGAAATTCACTCGGAGTACGAATAAGAAATTGGATATAACCTTCCAAACTTATTATTTCCAAACTAAAATTTTTCTGTTTCTTACCTAACCAATATTTATCATACAGGCCAATTTTGGTATAAATACCACTGAGATGAGTAAAAATCTGTTCTACCGCTCTAGGAGATTGGATAATTGCCGCCGGAACATCAACCGCCAAAATAGACCAACTACAGGTCGCATCGAAACGCTTTTGTTTTAAAGCCAAAAATTCTTTTAGGCCTTTATAAAAAAGAGGTGTTATCGGTAACCACCAGAGAAAAACAAAAGCCAATCTGAGCTGTTCGCCCAAACTCATTTCCATAAAAGTTTGCCAAAAAACCAAACTAATGGAAAAATTCCATGGTGTTTCAATAACCGGAACCATATTTTAATCTATCAAACGATAAATTAGACCGTAAACAATGATTACGGAAAAACCAGTCCACCACCATTCTTGGGATCCGGAAAAATAACCGGCAATATAAGCCAAGAGACAACAAATAGTCGCCAAGAAAGAAACTAGGTGTTTTACTGTATTGTCAGACATATAGAAAATTCAAAATTCAAAAGTCAAAAGTCAAAACTCTGGTGTCCCGACCAAGTCGGGACAATTTTATTTTAATTTTCAACTTATTTATTATAACATAATTTAATCTAAAACAAAAATCCCCCGAAATTTCAGAGGATTTTTTGATTTTTTTAAATTTACCAGAGTTTTTTCGTTCTTTGCCAATTTTCCGTAACAACCAAAAGCGGTGAAGCAATAAAAATGGAGGAAGATGCTCCGGCTGCAATACCGATAATCAAAGCTAGGACAAAATTATGGATTGTCGCTCCGCCAAAAAAGTAAAGCGCAAACAAAGTAAACAAAGTTGTTACCGTAGTATTGATGGAACGAAAGAAAGACTGATTCAAGCCGTCATTAACCACTTCGGCAAAAGCACGGTTGCCACGATGTATTAAGTTTTCTCTGATACGATCATAGATAACGATAGTATCGTTGATAGAATATCCCAATACAGTCAAAATAGCTACGATAAAAGCTGTGTCTATTTCCACACCTTTAAATCTTCCCAATACCGCAAAAACACCCATGATCAAGATAATATTATGAAAAACGGCCACCAAAGCCAATAAACCATATTTCCAACTTTTTACCGGTTGAGATACTTTACGAAATGCATAAGCAACATATATTATTATACCCAAACTGACAAAAACTATAGATAACAAAGCTCTTTCTCTCAAATTTTTACTGATAGAAGCACCAATAGTTTCAAAACGATGTTCAGACATTTCCTCATCACCGCTGACTTTTTTGATCGCGCCGATAACTTCTTGATGTTTTTCTTCATCCAAAAAAGAAGTTCTGATAATCAGATTATTATCATCAACTTTTTGCACCATGGTATTTTTGATGCCCAATTCCTCAAAAGATTTTACTACTATTTCCGGAGACGGACGATCTTTACTAAATTCTATTTCCAAAAGAGAGCCTCCGGTGAAGTCTATTCCAGGTTTTAATCCCCAGATAAAAAGTAAAACCAACGAAATGATGGTAATAGTCAAACTAAGACTTAGCCAAACTTTCGAATATTTAATAAATGGTATGTTCATAGAATTTATTTCTTAACTTCATTATTAGAATTTTCCGTTTGGTTTACTCCCGCACCCAAAAAAAAGATATTTCCTTCAGGTTTAAACCAAGCAAAAGAAAAACGACATAATATCCTAGTGACTGTAAAGGCCGTGAACATAGAGGCCAAAACACCGAGTGCCAAAGTAACGGCAAAACCTTGGACAAAACCTGTCCCCAACCAAATCAACAAAACGCAACTTATAAGTGTGGTAATATTACTGTCAAAAATAGAACTCCATGCGCGCACAAAAGCTTCTTCCATGGCAGTGGTCAAAGTTTTTCTATTTTTTAATTCTTCTTTGAGACGTTCAAAAATCAATACGTTTGCATCAACTGCCATACCTACCGAAAGAACAAAACCGGCAATACCAGACAGTGTCAATGTAACACCCAAAATTTTAAACAAAGCCAAAGTTAAAGAAGAGTAAATCAACAATGAAATTACGGAAACTACACCCGGCCAACGATAATACAAAATCATGAATAATATTACTAATATCAAACCGAGCAAACCGGCTCTAAAACTGGAATTTAGAGAATCCACTCCCAAAGTAGCGTCTACTTTTTGTTGGGAAACCAATTCAATCGGTACTGGAAGCGCACCGGAATTTAATCTTTGGGCCAAAAGCCTGGCTTCTTCCCAAGAAAATTCTCCCGAAATTACGGCATTACCGTCACGAATCGCTTCATTAACCGTAGGTACGCTGATTGGTTGTCCATCCAAGAAAATAGCTACTGGTTTTCCAACATTTCTAGCAGTTATATCCCCAAAAAGCTGAGCCCCATCACTGTCAAACTGTAAACTAACCTGAACCTGACCGGTGCGAGAATCAGAAACAACTTCAGCTCTTTTCAATTGTTTTCCGGAAAGTCCGGTATCTATCCATTCTTCAGCCGGCGGAACAAAATCAGTTTCATTTTTGGTTTCAACAAAGATTCTCGCCATTTCATATTCTTTTGGAGTCTTTTCATCTTTTTTATAAATCAAGTGATATCCAAAAGGTGTTTCTACAATTTCTGAAATTTGTCCTTTGGTAGTTGCAAAAGCCGCGTCTTCAAATTCCGGAACCATGTCTCCCCTGCTAAACCAGCCCAAATCTCCGCCTGTTTCAAAGGCCCCCGGTTCTGTGGAATATTGTTTAACTAAATCGGAAAAGTTATTTGCTGTAGCTTGTTTTTTTAAATCTTCAATTTTAGCCTTAGCCTCGCTTTTATTTTTATATTGACTACTGTCGCATCTTTCCGCGCCTTTATAACAAATCAATAAATGAGAAGCGTTCACTTGTACCTGGCCGTCTCTTTCGGAAATCTTTTTGATAATATTCAAACCGTCAGTAGTCTTGATAACGGTTTTACTAACTTCACCGTTTTTATGGGTTTGCGCCCATTGATAAATTTCCGGATATTGATTTTCGTCAATAAAACCCAGATTACCGCTATCGCTTTTTGAAGCTAAATCTTCACTGTATCTATTAACTACTTCGGAAAAAGCAATTCTACGCAAGTCAACTAATGCTTGATTGATCTTTTTTTCTGCAGCTTTATTATAATCATTCATTTCTTTGGTTTCCTCCGCAGTCATTTCTCTGCTTCCTTGTGTATTTTGTTCTTTAAAAGCCAAAACAGGAGTTTCACCGATCATTTGTATGGCTTGATTAACATCGGTTACGCCAGGTAATTCCACTATCACTCTGTATTCACTGCCAACTTTAGTGGTTTGAACCAACGGTTCAGCAACTCCCAAACCACCGCGAACACGTCTTTCAATAACATCGCGCACACCCTCTACAGATCCGGCTTTATCCTTTTCTGCAATACCGACAGTGTCTGCTTGGTAAATCAAGTGAGCACCGCCACGTAAATCAAGTCCTAAATTAAAACCACTATCAGGTAAGAGTGGAATGCCGATACCGATTTTATCGTTAATAAATTTAAAACTGCTATTGACCGCATTTGGATATACGATAACCAAACACAACAATAGTAGAGCAAACGAACCGGCCACCCTCCATCTGATTTGGGTTCGCGTAAATCTCTTTGGAGCAAGATTGCTAGCCATAAGTTAAATAGTTAAATAAATACTTTTGTTAATTTAGCCAAATTTTACCCTTTTTTCTTTTTTTTGGCAAGTGGTTAGTCCACAATTTTTTTTGCCTAATATTAGGTAAAAATTATTAATTTAAGCACCGCAGCATTTTTTAAACTTTTTTCCACTTCCACACGGACATGGATCATTACGTCCAATTTCTTTAAATTGACTATTTTTTCTAACAACTGTTTGTTTTTCTCCGGCTTCTTTTTCCGCACCGCTAAAAACCAAATTTTGTTGCATCAAGCTCGGAGCCAATTCCATACCCAATGAAACTTTATAAATAGTATAAACCGTTTCTTTTTGTATAAAACTCAAAAGCTGGTTAAACATGTGATAAGTTTCTTTTTTGTATTCCACGAGCGGATCGCGTTGACCATAACCACGAAGTCCGATTCCGGTACGTAAATGATCTATCGCCACCAAGTGGTCAATCCACAGGGTATCTACCGCTCGCAACATTACTTGTTTTTCCACTTCCAAAAGAAATTCCGGTTCGGTAATTTTCTTTACCAAATATTCCTCATATTTGGCTTTAGCCAACGTCACCAAATAATCCACCAAATCACTTCTTTCTTCTATTTCCGTCGCTCCGATTTTGGTAGTTTTGAAATTAAAAATTTTATTTTTTTCTTCATCGTTTAGTGGAAAGATGGTTGTCATTGTTTCAACTATTTCTTTAAAATTCCAGGAATCTCTATTTTCATAATTAGTATGAAAAGAAATTACTCCTTCTATTTCTTGCTCTACCATTTCCAAAATTAGTTCTCTCAATGATTTAAAATTTTCCGGAATATTTTCCTTATTTTCTCCTCTGATTTTTGATTTTTCAAAATCATAGGCTTTCAAAATTTGTAATCGTTTACCATAAACCACTTCACGATGTTTGTTCAGTACGTCGTCATATTCAAGCAAATGTTTACGTGAGTCAAAATGAAAACCTTCCACTTTGCGTTGAGCGGATTCTATAATTTTACTGATAGTTTTATTTTCTATCGGCATGTCATCGGGTACTCGTAGAGTATGCATTACTGACTTTATTCTCTCGCCGGCAAAAATACGCATCAGATCATCATCTGTGCTCAGATAAAATTGCGACATACCCGGATCTCCTTGACGACCGGCGCGACCGCGCAATTGATTATCAATACGACGACTTTCGTGACGTTCGGTACCAATAACAAACAAACCGCCAAGTTCTTTTACTTTTTCGGATTTTTCTTTATCCGGTGGATTACCGCCAAGGATAATATCCACCCCGCGGCCGGCCATGTTGGTAGCCAAAGTAACGGCTCCGGGAGCGCCGGCTTGAGCGACTATCTCCCCTTCTCGTTCATGATTCTTGGCGTTTAATATTTCATGACGCACCCCTTCCAGTTCCAAATATTGACTTAAAATTTCATTTTTATCTACCGAAATAGTACCTATAAGTACGGGTTGTCCTTTCAATTGCAGGGCCTTGACTTCTTTGGCAATAGCTTTGAACTTCACATCTTCGTTTTTGTAAATCCTATCAGGCAAATCTTTTCTTTGTCTCTGTTTATTGGTCGGGATAGTTACAACTTCTAGGTTATAAATTTTACCAAATTCTTCAGCTTCGGTTACCGCAGTTCCGGTCATACCAGCCAATTTTTCATACATGCGAAAATAATTTTGAAAAGTCACAGTAGCCATGGTTTGACTTTCACGTTGGATTTCTACTCCTTCTTTGGCTTCTATAGCTTGATGTAATCCTTCGCTATAACGACGACCCGGCATTTTACGACCGGTAAATTCATCCACAATTATTACTTCACTGTTTTCCACCACATAATCTCGGTCACGTTTAAACAAAGTCTCCGCTTTGAGGGCCTGTTCAATGTGATGTACGGTTTGCATACCGCCTTCCACATAAATATTTTCCACTCCTAAAAATTTTTCCATTTTATGAATACCATTTTCCGTCAAAGTGGCAGAACGCATTTTTTCATCCACATTGTAATCTTCGTTTTCCACCAATTGTCTGACCAAAGAAGCAAATTTATAATAGGTATCCGCGGCCTTTTGTACCGGAGCGGAAATAATAAGCGGGGTTCTGGCCTCATCTATCAAAATAGAGTCAACTTCGTCAACAATGGCATAGAAAAGCGGACGTTGCGACATTTCTGATATTGAACCAACCATGTTGTCGCGTAAATAATCAAAACCAAACTCGTTGTTAGTACCATAAACTATATCGCATTCATAAGCTTCTTTTCTTTTACAATCAACCAAATATTCGGTTTTAACTTTATAAACAGCTTTTTCTTCTTTATTTTCTTCTTTATTATCTTCTTTTACCTGCACTTCATGCTTATGAAATTTATAAGAAACTAGCATGTTTTGGATAATTCCCACGCTCAATCCCAAAGCGTCATAAATTTGCCCCATCCAGACAGCATCACGTTTGGCCAAATAATCATTGACAGTAACCACATGTACCCCTTTTCCAGACAAAGCATTGAGATAAACCGGCAAAGTTGCCACCAAGGTTTTTCCTTCTCCGGTATGCATTTCAGAAATTTGTCCGCGATGAAGCACGATACCGCCGATAAGTTGCACATCATAATGACGCATTCCGGTCAGACGCTTTGACATTTCACGCACTGTAGCAAAAGCTTCCGGTAATAAATCATCCAGCGTTTCTCCGGATTTTAAACGACTTTTAAATTCATCTGTCTTGGCACGCAATCCTTCCAAAGTGAGATTTTGCATTTCACCTTCAAGAGAATTTATTTTTTCTACTATCGGCATTATTTCTTTAATTGTCTTGGCGTTCGGATCTCCAAAAATTTTCGTTAAAAATGACATAATTTATCTATTAAATTACAAAAATCAGGCCCTTCACAGGGCCTGACTATTTTATCAAAGATATATATAAAAATCAACCCCGACGCTAAGCGTCGGTAAAGTCACGCTCAGCGTGACCCGCTTTAGCTGAGCGCGGATATTACCACACTCATTATAACATAGGCTTAGCTGAAACGTGCTCCCTTTAAGGCTGCTTTTATCAAACCTACAAAAAGAGGGTGTGGTTTAAGCGGTCTACTTTTAAATTCCGGATGAAATTGCGTGCCGACAAAAAACGGATGTTTATCAAGCTCCAATATTTCTACTAAATTACTTTTTTTATTCAACCCCACCACTTTTAATCCGGCTTTGTCTATATTTTGCAGATAATCGTTATTAAATTCATAACGATGACGGTGACGCTCGGAAATATTTTTTTCTCCGTATAATTTAAAAACTTTGCTTTCTTTTTTCAATTCACAATCGTAAGCTCCCAAACGCATTGTTCCGCCATAACGATTATTTTTTACATTCATTTTCTGATTAGGGTTAATCCCAATAATCAAATTTGTGGATTTCGGATTACGTTCTACTGTATCAGCATCTCTCAATTTTAAAACATTTCTGGCAAATTCAACTGCCGCCAGTTGCATGCCGTAACAAAGTCCAAGATACGGAATTTTTTTCTCCCGCGCATATTGTATAACCTTGATAATTCCTTCCACTCCGCGCGTACCAAATCCGCCCGGCACTATAATCGCATCATATTTTTTAAATTCTACCAATCTTTTTGGATTTTTTTCATATATTTCCGAATCAAGCCAAGTCATTTTTGCGTTTGCTCCACAAAACCAAGAAGCGTGTTTTACGGCTTCAATAACTGAAATATAGGAATCAGCCAAAGTAAAATTACCGGTAGTAAAATATTTACCCACCACTGCGATATTTATTTCCTTTTTAGGTTTCTTCATTTTATTGATAAATTCCGTCCAAGGTTTATTTTTTTTACTTTGTAATTTTAATTTCAATTTTTTGGCGATATTTTTTCCCAAACTATATTTTTCAAAATTATCGGGAATTTCATAAATATTACGAACATCTGGTGCCGGAATAATATCTTCTTTACTACGCAAAGAACAGAAAAAAGCCAATTTTTCACGACGTACATCATCAAGCAACTCTTTTCCTCGAGCAATGATAATATCTGCTTGTAAACCGCTATTATTGAGCATTCTGGCCGCATGTTGAGTAGGTTTGGTTTTCATCTCTCCCAAATGACCGGGCACCGGTAAATAACTCACCAACACCAAAAGAACATCTTCCGGTTTTTGTAATTTCAAACTACGAATAGCCTCTAGAAATAAAATATTTTCATATTCACCCACCGTACCTCCTATTTCTATAATCATAACTTGGGCATTTGTTTTTTTGGCTGCTTTATCAATACGACCCAAAACTTCCAAAGGAATATGAGGCACGACTTGCACACATTTACCTTTAAATTCCATCGCTCTTTCTTTTTCTATAATCCCCTGATAAACCCGACCGGTGGTCATATAGTTGGTAGAGAGTATATCGGTATTGAGAAATCTTTCATAATTGCCGATATCTTGATCAGTTTCATCGCCATCATCAGTCACAAAAACCTCGCCGTGTTCCACCGGATTCATAGTGCCAGCATCCACGTTGATATAAGGATCTATTTTTATGGCCGAAACACGTAAACCATAGTTACTCAAAATTCTTCCTATTGATGCAACCGTAACACCTTTACCTACCCCGCTCATAACTCCGCCTACCACAAAAATATATTTGGTTTTTCCCATATATCTATTATCTATTTAAAAAATTAAGAAAAATTATTTTTTATTTTTACCCTCTTTCTCTTCTGATTTGGCGTTGATAATCAAAGAAATGGTGGCCTCCAAACCATGACGCATTTTAACTCTTATTTTATATTCCCCGACTTCTTTTATCGGCTCGCTGATAATCATATTTTTATTAACCGGAAAACCATAAGTTTTTAAAGCTTCCGCGATGCGTTGCGGCGTTACCGCAGCATAAAGAAGATTTTCTTCATTGGCTTTATCTTCAATAAACAGATTATAACCATCCAACCTATCTGCCAAAGACTGTATTTCTTTTAATTCTTTTTCCGAATCTTTGGACCTCTTTTTTTCTTTGTCTCTTAGCTCTTTGATTTTGGCACTTGAAGCCTGGACGGCCAAATGTTTAGGAAAAAGGAAGTTTAAGGCATAACCGTCAGAAACTTCTTTTATATCGTCGATATCCCCCAAACCCGAAACTTTTTCAAGTAATATAACTTTCATATAATTCTTGCTTATTTTATTAATTTCCTATAATATAGTACTACAAAAGTAAATTATTGAAAAGTGCCTTAAAAAAAGGCAATTTTAGCTAATTTTCTTAAACAAACTTACTTAATTTTTAATTCTTAATTATTAATTTTTATTGAATTTACAATTTTTAATAATATAAACCGATAATAAAAAAATTGAAAATTTAATCATTAAAAATTAATTAAACATTAAAAATTTTAAATTAAAAATTATTATAACTTTTTTGCAATTTTATGTCTCCTGCCAAAAAACAAACCGAACAAACAACAGAAACTAAGCCTATTTTTAAATCCGGTCTCATCACTCTCATCGGTCGTTCTAATGTGGGCAAATCTACCCTTTTAAATACTCTTATCGGACAAAAAGTAGCAATCGTCACTCACAAACCGCAAACTACCCGAAATATTATCCACGGTGTTTTAAATACTCCGCAAGGTCAAGCGGTATTTATCGATACCCCGGGCATATTTAAAGAAAAAAGAAATCCTCTCGCCGGAAAAATGATTGAACGCGCAGAAGAAGCACTTCACGATATCAACCTTGTACTCTATGTAGTTGATCCAGGAAAAGCTATTGGCGCCGAAGAAAGATTCAATTTATCACTTTTACGAAAAACCACTTCACCAAAAATCTTGGTTATCAATAAATGTGATTTGCCGGAAAAGGAAAAAGAGTTTATTGATGATTACAAAGCGTTAAGTGATCAGTTTGACGCCGTTTTTGAATTATCGGCTCTCAAAGATCGTCATGTTGAACCTTTGCGCCAAAAAGTTTTTGATTATTTACCGGAAGGTGAACCTTATTATCCCCCGGGACAATTCAGTGATGCCGGCGAAGAGTTTTGGATTTCTGAAATTGTCAGAGAAAAAATATTTTTAGCCTTGCGTCAAGAAGTGCCTTATTCAACTCATGTGGAAATAGAAAGTATTGAAGATAAAAACAATATTTTAGTGATAAAAGCCAATGTATTTACAAATTCAAAAGAATATAAAAAGATGATTATTGGTAAAGGCGGACGAGCTATCAAAGAAATCGGAATTGCCGCACGCAAAGAATTGGAAACAGCCTTAAATAAAAAAATATTTCTAGATATAAATGTAGAAGCGGATAAACGATGGTCGGAGAGAGTGTAAAATTAAAAAATTGTAAAATTACAAGATTGCAAGATTTAAAGATTATAAAAAAATTCGCCCGAAAGGGCGAATTTTTTGGTTCGTAATTACGTATTATTTCGTATTTCGTATCCTATTTAACTTTACAAACTTATTTTAATAATTCGAGTGCTTTGTCAATCATCCCATCCTCGCCAACTTTTTCTTTATCCCATTCTTCAACAACTTCGATATCCGGGACTATCCCTTCTTTGTTTATATTGCGACCGTTTGGAGTATACCACTCAGCTACAGTCAATTTGAGAGCTGAACCGTCGGGAAACATTTCAAAATCTTGCACCGAACCTTTGCCAAATGTTTTTGTTCCGATAATAGTGGCTTTTTTATTGTCTTGAAGCGCTCCTGCAACTATTTCGGAAGCTGATGCGGAACCGCCGTTTATCAAAATAATGGTTTTGATATTTTCTAATCTGGCATAACCCAAAGATTCGTGGTCTTGGCTATTTCCATCGTTCCCTTTTTCACTGACAATAACCCCCTTTTCTATCCATTCACTGGCCATTTTAATAGATTGATCCAAATAACCGCCGGGGTTATTGCGTAAATCCAAAATTATTTTTTTACCACCTTTACCAAAAAAATCTTTTATTCCTTTATCAAATTGTCGTTGAGTATCTTCATTGAATTGTAAAATTCGAAAATAACCGACCTCGTTATTTTTCATTTCAAAAGTAACCGAAGGCACACTAATTTTGGCACGAATAATTTTAATTTCTTTCGGTTCTGTCCAACCTTCTCTTTCTATCAACAAAACCACTTCCGTACCTGCCTCACCTCTGATTTTGGAAACTGCGGTATTTACATCCATACCCAAAGTTATTTCTTCGCCTATCTGTAATATTTTATCACCCGGACGTAACCCGGCTCTTTCCGCCGGAGTATTCGCAAGCGGAGCGACTATCATTAATTGTTGATTTTTTATTCCTACTTCCGCACCTATTCCCTCCAATTCTCCGGATAAATCTTTGGCAAACTCATCGGCCGCCTTTGGTGGAAAATAAAGAGAATAAGGATCGCCAAGCGCATAAACCAATCCTTGAACCGCTCCATAAAACAAATCTGTATCTTTGATGTCTTTTTTTACATACTTGGATTTAATTTTATCCCACACATCCCAAAATTGTTCAAAATCAATTTCATCGGAACGATTCAACAATCTGTTTAACTTAAGCACCTTCATCTGTTCCACTTCTCCGTTTTCATCGGTAATATTTTTATTTATAAAATAATATTGACCAGATAAAAAACCCAAACCAAAAGCAAACACAAACAAAATTAGAGACAAATAAAGTCCGAAATATTTCCCCGCCCTTTTTTTGGTCGGTGTCGATACTAAATCACTTGTTTTGTTCATATTAAAATCCATAACAAAATTTTATTTTTATTATTTTATTCATTGATAACTTTTATTTGCGCACCGACTTTATTAAAAGTTTCATAAAGATTTTCGTAACCTCGTTCAATCATATATGTATTGCGTAAAACTGATCTGCCCGGAGCAGCCATCATCCCCAAAAGCAAAATAACAGCTACGCGCAGAATGGACGGACAAACAGCTTCATTGGCGGTAAATTTAGTCGGGCCTTCCACCCATACGCGGTGAGGATCTAGTAAAGTCAGATTGGCGCCGATTTTTTGTAACTCTAGATAACTTACAGCTCTATTTTCATAAGGCCAATCGTGAATTAAAGTACGTCCGCGAGCTTTGGCTAAAATAGCCACAAACAAAGGAAGGTTATCGATATTTAAACCAGGAAAAGGACGACATTCCACTTTATCCGGCAATGCTACAAGTTTAGACGGTACTATTTCTATATCTACAATATGAAATTTACCGTTTTTTGATAAATATTTTTTCTTGAAATAATATTTTTGTCCGGCACGTTCCAATTTACAAAGTTCCAATTCCAAAAAATCCAACGGACAATTTTTGACAATCAAACGAGAATCTGTAATTATGGCCGCAGCCAAATAAGTCATCGCGACTATCGGATCAGGCATGATGGAATAATCTTTTACTTCTTTTAATTTTTTAACACCTTGAATTTCCAAAGTAGTCGTACCTATACCTTTAATCTTTGCGCCGGCTTTTGTCAAAAAATAACACAGATCCTGAACCATATAATTGGCCGAGGCCATTTTAATGGTGGTTTTTCCTTTAGCCAACACCGCGGCCATTATCGCATTCTCTGTAGCCGTATCTCCTGATTCATACATCACTATATCAACTCCTTTTAAATTGCGATTTTCCACTTCATAAAAGTATTCTTTGGATTTGGCAAATACGCCGATTTTTTCCAAAGCGTAAAGATGGGGTCGGATGGTTCTTTCTCCCAATTTACAACCTCCCGATTTATAAAGTTTATATTTTTTTTCACGATTAGCCAAAGCGCCTAAAAGTAACAGCGACGACCTGGTTTTTTCCGAAGCGTTTTTATCGATTTTTTCTAAAGTTAAGGTGTATCTGGAATCAAACTCATATTTTCCTAAAGCGATTTTTTTCACTTTGATACCGATACTTTTAAGCAATTCGATAATTCGGTAAACCTCTTCTATTTCCGGCACTTCTGATAATACTGTTTTACCTTTGATCATGGCGGTAGCACAAAGAATAGCAACAGCCGAATTTTTGGCTGTTTGATTTTTGATTTCTCCGTGTAATTTTTTGCCACCTTCTATCAATAAATAAGACATAATTTGATTGACTAAAACTATAATTTGAGATATCGTATAGCATAAAGTATATTATAAAAAGAACATTTTGGCAAACGGCACTATGGAGTACCCGGGAACTAAACTTACCAAACCAATTCGACAAGCTATTTTTGTCTTTTTTTTGCTGTTATTCTTTATCATTTCACCTATTATTATCATGTATACCAGCGGATATCGTTATGATTTCAAAAATGGTTTACTGAGAGAAACCGGATCCGTAAACATCGACATACTTCCGACTTCGGCCGAAGCTTATTTAAACAATTCAAAATTAAAATCAAATATCCCAATAAGACTCAACAATTTAATTGCCGGAAAATTCTCGCTTACTTTGAAAAGTCCCGGATATTTTGATTGGCAGAAAAATATTGAGGTTGTAAACAAAGAAACAGTCTACATAAAAGACGTGGTCATGATTAAAAAAAACACAGCCCAATTATTAACCGACGGGGAGATAGAAGATTTATCCATGTCAATTGATAAAAAATTTTTAATTTATTCCTTAAGAAAAAACGACACTAAAGAAATTTGGCAAAAGAATATTAAAACCGGAGAAAATATTTTATTAAAAACTTCTTTTCCTGACAAACCTTTGACAATTTCTTTTTCTACAAATGGAAATTATTATTTAGTAAGCACACAAGAAAAACCCTACAAACAAATAATAATAGTGGAAACTCAAAAACCGGACAAAATAATTGACTTGTCCGATTATTCCAAAACGGATATTTTAAAATATCAATGGAAAGACGGTTATTCTTCCGAGCTTTATTACGCCACACCGGCGCAAATCATGATTTTTTTTCCGGAAACACAAAGTCAACTTTTTGTCGCCAGAACAGATTTTGTTGATTGGTATATGGAGGGTGAAAAAATGTGGATAATAAGAAATAATACCTCTACCAAAAAAATGGAAATTATCAGAGACTTCTTAGGTTTTGGCAGCGTCTTTGTTGAAGAACAAGAAAATTTAATAGACACCTGGGAAATACTTATGGTAAAAAGCGATCTTCTTTTACTCAAACAAACAAATCAAGCAAAAATGTTAATCTTGACTCAAGACAAAAAATATAACATTTCCGGAGAAAAGTTTTTTATTTCCAAATATAACAATTGGCTTGTGATCTGGACTTCTTGGGAAATTTGGACCAAAGCTCAGAACGAAGAACCGGTTTTATTAAATCGTTCCGGAATGCAATTGCAACGAGTTTTAACTTTGGATAAATACAATACTTTAGGTTTAATTTGGGCGGAAAATACCACTGTCTTGTTCCCCTATTATTTGGTCAGCCATGAACTTCTTTCTCAAAAAATAAATACCGCTATAAGCGACAGCGACAATCGCATTCTTTATTTTGGTGGTAAATATGAAAATAAAGAAGGGTTGTGGAAACTTGAATATTAAAAATATTAAATATTGAATTATGCGTTTAACTATTTATTCTGACGGCGGAGCGCGAGGTAACCCGGGTCCAGCCGCCGCGGGCATAGTAATCAAAGATGAAACAGGAAAAAACCTGGATGCTTTTGGGCAATATCTGGGCGAGCAAACAAACAACTTCGCCGAATACAGCGCGCTTATCGCCGGACTCAAAAGAGCGTATGAACTGGGCGGGACGGAAATAGAATGTATTTTGGATAGTGACTTGATAGTCAACCAAATGAAAGGATTGTTCAAAGTCAAAGAACCGACTTTACAAAAACTTTTTATTCAAGCTTACAACGCCGCCGCGCAATTTAAAAAAGTTTCTTATCGTCATACGCCAAGAGAAAATAATAAGGAAGCCGATAAATTGGTAAACGATACTCTGGATAATCAAGCGATACTAAAATAAAAATAACCAGCCCCGATAACAGAAATAAAAAAATACCGTCCGATTTCTCGGACGGTTTTAATATACAGGGTGTAAGGATTTTACTTTTCCTTACGCTTTTCTTTCTTATTTTTTTCCGGCTCTGGCACCATAACTAAAGCCAAGAAAATAGGTTCACGACTTTCTTTTGGTTTTGTCGGTTGCGAAGGCTTTTGATCCTCCCTTTCTTCTTTGAGAATATAGGAATTCAAAATATCGCCTTTTTTTACGACATCACGGATTTCTTCAAAAGAAGGATCTTCGTATTCTTCCTGTTTTTCTTCATCGTAACCGTTGTAACCGTTGCAGATTGTTGTTACGTCCATTATTTCACCATCATCAAGCATGCCGTTATTATTTTGGTCTTTGCCTGTGATAAAACGAAAACCCCCAAAATCTGTCCCTTCGCGCACACAACTTACCCCAATATTTCGATCAGCTTTAATCAAAACACGAGGAGGAAAACAATCATAACAACTGCTTTCTATCTCCCAGTTTTCTATAGCTCCGGAACTGTCACAGTCATGGCCCCAAAAAATAATTCCTCCGACCAAACCGTTTACACTGCATTCTTCAGGCACAATTCCATAATCAGACTCTACCTTAAATTCGTATTTACGAATTGAAAAGTAGTTCTCAGAAACTTTGCAATCAACCGCATAAATACCGGAAAAACTTAACGCCATAAAAACAGAAAAAACGATAATGTTTCTCATGATTTTCCTCCAATAAAAACCTGTATTTTAAAGAACGCACCATTTAATTAATGACGTAATATTATAGCACATTTTAGCCTTTTTGTCAATAGTAAATCTTGGCTAAAATAAGCAAAATTTGAATTTTTTAATATTAAAATGACCTCCTCCCCGGGTTCCGTCCTGACGGACTACACCCGGGGTTTCCTTT
>CALCZC010000025.1 GCA_937903605.1 uncultured bacterium | reverse complement strand
AAAAGGAAACCCCGGGTGTAGTCCGTCAGGACGGAACCCGGGGAGGAGGTCATTTGAATATTAATTATTTTTCGTGTATAATAAAATTAATTATTTTTATATAAAATAAATATGATTTTAAAAAAATTTTTTAATTTTAAAATAGTGGCGATTTTTGCTATTTGGTTTTTTGGTATTATTTTTTTATTTCCCGGCACTGCTAGTGCTTTGGATGCTACTTGTCCAAATTTATCTCCCGGAGACATGATTAAAATTACAGGTAAGCCGGCTATTTATATATTAAACGACGATTTAAAATATCTTTATTTTCCAGATGGTGATGTCTTTAAATCTTGGAATAAAGATGAGTCTTATGGGATTTATTATACAGTTATTTCCCAAGCTTGTTTTGATAGTCTTTCACAGCCTACAACTGCACCTTTTCATGTTTCTTATCGAAGTGGTTCATATCTAGTTAAATCTCCAAGTTCTGACAATCTGTTTGTGGTTGGTTTGGGTAATAAATTGCACCCCATTACAGTCGCGGCAGCCAAAGATATTTTTGGTAATAATTATACTTATAAGACCATTGGTCTGTCTGAGTGGCCTTTTTACACCAAAGAACCAAACACTATTACAAAAGCTACTTTTTATCCGGGTATGATTGCTAGAGTAGGCGGCTCTATATATTTTGTTGATGAAGGTTATATTTTGCGGATATTATCGCCACTTGGTTTTGAAGCCAATCGATTTAAACACGCATTTGTGCGTGAATTACCGTCTAACATGTCTGAGGATTTTCCTAAAGGTGGTACAATTGACTCAGAAATAAATACTTTAACAAAAAGAATCAATTATTCTAGTCAAAATATTCAAATAACACCAACCACCTCAATAAAACAACCTTTTTCTTTTTCTACAGATTTAAAAGCAAACTACGATGCCGGATACATTATTAATTTTCAAGGTATGGTTTCCAATAATAATGGTGTTTCTAAGATAGAAATTCGTGAAATTTTAAAACCCAGCCCAAATGCTTCTTGGTTAATCTTGAATACTTGCTACAACACAAATTCATGCAGTGCTCATATGGTAGCTCCAAACGACGGTGTTACAACTAATGAGCGTTTTATACAAATAAAAGCCTGTGATAAATTTAATAATTGCGAAGAATCACTTGTTTATTCAACTATTATTAAGCCGGTTAAAAATTATCCAACAATTTTTTCTGGCAACTTAAATTCTTCTTACAATGCTGGAGAAAGTCTTGACTTCCATGGTTCAGCTTTTGATGATAATGGTATTGATAGAATAGAAATTTATGATTCTAACAATCCAGCTACTAGCGCTAATTGGGTATTAGAAAATACTTGCTATAATACTAATTATTGTAGTGGTGGCACACAGGCGCCAAGATATAATTCTACGGCAAATCATTATTTTAAAATGAAAGCATGCGACAAACTTGGTAATTGTGAATATTCCAATGTTTATTCGACCGTAATTAATCCAGAATTAAATCAGCCTACTAGCTTTTATCCAACATTAAAACCATCTTACAATCCAGGTGAAAGGATGATTATGTACGTGACTGTTATTGATGATAATGGAGTTGCTAAAATAGAGCTGTATGATTCATTTAATCCTACTTCTGATGCGGCTTGGGGTTTGTTAAATACCTGTTATAATACTAGTTCGTGCAACGGGGGAATAATAGTACCAGAGCTTAATAATTCAGAAACACACTATTTTAAAATAAAAGCTTGTGATAAATTAGGTAATTGTGAATTTTCTCCAGTATATACGACCATTATCAATGCAGTTGCTGTGCCAAATCCACCAATGCCAATTATAGAATCTTCACCAACTATTAAGTTTCCTTTAGGTGATGGGCGTGAAATTAAAACTTATTTACCAAATAATTCCCAAATGTATTCTTTCCAGATGTTTAAATCTGTTGATAATATTAATTTTGACCAGGTAACACAATGTAGAGATACCACTTCTTGTTCGTTTAATGAGATTTTGAACAATAGTATTAGATATTATTATTATAAATCAAGGGTTTGTGATTATAGCGGGAGTTGTACTAATTCAAATGTAAATATAATGAGTAATTAAAATAGTTTATTATTTATTAATGATAAAAATCGTTGCTTTAATTTTAGCAGCGGTTTTTTGTTTTATTATTATTTTTTTAAAATATTTGGTATAATATTATTATAATCAATAAATATATTAAATTTTATGAGAAAAATCATGTTTGTTTTTGTGTTTTTAATATCTTTTTCCATCACCTTGTATATTGGCCTTTTATTAATCAATAAAAATAGTACAACTAGGTCATTTAGTCAAACAAATAGTGTTTCTGTTGAGTTGGTTACCGAAAATCCCAAAGATATTTCTTCAGCTCACAATGCTTTTGGTTTTAATCTATTTAAGCTAATAAATAAGGAAACCAAGAATGGTAATTTTTTTATCTCACCTTCCAGTATCGCTCTGGCACTTTCAATGGTATATGACGGTGCTCAAGGACAAACGCAAACAGAAATGCAAAAAGCATTACAATTTCAGAAGTTAAGTTTAGATGAAATTAATCAAAAAAGCTTAGAGCTTATTAATACATTAAATAAAACTGATTCAAAATCAGAAATTTCAATTGCTAATTCGGTATGGATCCACCAGAGCGTGGTTGTTAAGCCGGATTTTTTAAATATCGTAAAAAATTATTATCAAGCTGAAATTTCCAATTTAGATTTTCTTGATCCTTATTCAGTTGGTGTAATTAACGATTGGGTGAATACCAGTACTCGTGGCAAGATACCTACTATCATCAATAAAATTCCTCCCGGAGTTATGATGTATTTGATCAATGCTATATATTTTAAAGGTGATTGGGAATACCCTTTTGAAAAATCTAACACTAAAGATAAAGACTTTACTTCATTTGATGGTGTAACTAAAAAACACCCATTAATGGAGCAGTACGACGATTTTAATTATTTTGAAAACAAAGATTTACAAAGTATTATTCTGCCGTATAAAGGTAATAACGGATTGAGTATGTATGTGTTTTTACCAAAAGATATTAATAAATTTATTGCCGACTTTAATGCTGCCAATTGGGGAAAATGGATTTCTAAATATGACTTACGACCGGGAACAATTATTTTGCCGAAATTTAAAATGGAATACGAAACAGAATTAAAAGACGTGTTAGTTCAATTAGGTATTTCTTCTGCTTTTACTGGTGGTGCTGATTTTTCTGGAATTAGTAATACTGAATTAGCAATTAGTAGAGTTATACATAAAACTTATATCGATGTTTATGAAGAGGGAACAGAAGCGGCAGCGGTCACCGCAGTTGAAATGATGGCAATGGGCCTATCTGCGAACCCACCTAAACCGCCAAAACCATTTTATATGGAAGTTAATCATCCATTTGTTTATACTATTGTTGATAACAAAACCAAAGAAATGTTGTTTGTTGGAGTGGTAAAAGAGTTGAAGTGATCTGATATTTAGTACAATAAATACCACCTAAATTAGGTGGTATTTATTGTTGAAAAGTTGATTTTTTAGCTAAAAATTTGTATAATAACTGGACTAATAATTAATTTAATCTCTATGTTGACTATCGTCATTTCCATCGCCGCGTTTTATATTTTTTCGGCAGTTTTAGTTAAGTTTAAAATTTATTCTTTGGCCACGCATCGCTTGTTTTGGAATCTGGTTTTACTGATTACTTTTGTGATCACGGCCTATACGGCTATTGTTTGGTATTTAAAATTTGAGGCAGGTACCAGAGGTAGGTCGGATGTCAGAGGAGACCACATTGAATGGGGTTTTGCCATGATAACGGTAAGTTTTTTTCATACTTTGTGGCATGTCAAATATTTTATTCAGTGTATAAAAAATATATTCAAAAAAGATGCGACCAATTGTGAAATTAAAAATTGAGAAGTTGGTTTTTGGTGGACAGGGCCTGGCTCGTCACGAAGGTAAGGTTTATTTTGTTTGGAACGGATTACCTGGAGAAGAAGTAGAAGTAGAGATTATCAAACAAAATAAGAATTTTTGCGAAGGCGAAGCGATTAAAATTATTACACCTTCACCTTACAGATTGTCCCCAAAAGAAGATCATTATATGTCATGCAGTGCTTGGCAGATTTTGGATTTTGCACAAGAAAACGCTTGGAAAAGGATTATTGCCCAAGAAACTTATGAAAAACTTAGTGGTTTGAGTTTGCAAGTTCCACCAGAAATAGAATATGAAGAAAACGAAAGCGAACATTATCGCAATAAAATGGAGTATCATTTTGTGCAAGAAAACAACATAATCAAATTGGCTTTTTACGAACGCGGGGGTTTGAAACTTAAATCTATGGAAGAAGGGTGTCTATTGGCAAAAAAAGAAATTAACGAAGCGGCAAAAGAGATATTAATTTGGTTAAATGAAATAAAAGCCCCAATTTCTGCTTTGAAGAATTTACTTTTACGATATGACGGAGAAAAAACATTGGCTGGTTTAATTGTTCGTGAAAATATCAAGTTTTCTTCAATGCCTCAAATAGGTCCTAAATTGGCAGGTTTTCATATATATTTTGCCAATCCGCGTAAACCCAGCAATTGGCTACCGGAAAAAATAAAAGTACTTGGTGAAGAATTTTTAACTACCAAAATCAATGAAAAAAAATTGAGTTATGGACTACTTTCTTTTTTTCAAATAAACGAAAACATGTTTAAAAAAGCCTTGAAAGATATTTCTGATCACGTGGATGAAAACAGTGAAATTGTGGACTATTATTCTGGAGTTGGAACTATTGGTCTTGGAATAAACAAAAAGATAAAAAGTGGAATTTTGGTGGAAAATAATTCTGAAGCGGTAAAATTTGCCAAAGAAAATATTTTGAAAAATAAAGTTCGAAATTTTGAAGCTGTCTGCTCCCCGGCGGAAAAAATGATCGATTATATTACCAAAGATAAAATAGTGATAGTGGATCCCGTGCGCGCCGGATTGCACACCCACCTAGTAAAAAAGATTTTGAAAGAAAAACCCAAAAAAGTCATTTATCTCTCTTGTGATATCTCTACCCAAGCCAGGGATTTAAAGTATTTTTCCTCTCTGTACAGCGTAAAATTCCTTAAACTATACAATTTTTTCCCTCGAACGCCTCATATTGAAGCCCTAGCTGTTTTAGAGCTAAATTAAGCCAATTATAAGCGCTTGCCAAGAAGGATTTTTTGGTGTATAATCAATCTAAATAAGGTTATTTTAGCTAAATAATTACATTTTTGTTATTAAATATGGAAGAAAATTATACTAAAAAAACAGTTAATTTTTTGATTTCTGCTGGGATTTTTATTTTAGAAATGTTAAAAGTGGCGGTTTTGGCCGGTATTACCATTGCGCTTATTCGCTATTACTTATTTAAACCTTTTTATGTCAAAGGGGCTTCCATGGAACCGAATTTTCATGAAAAAGAATATTTGATTATTGATGAACTTTCTTTTCGTTTTCGTGAACCTGTTCGTGGAGAAGTAATAGTTTTTCGTTTTCCCGAAGACCCAAAAGAATATTTTTTGAAAAGAATTATTGGTTTACCTGGTGAAACGATTAAAATAACCGAAGGTAAAATTTTTATTTATAACAACGAAAATCCTGAAGGGTTTGAATTGAAAGAAAGTTATTTACCAAAAGATTTGATTACGCAAGGAGATAGAACTTCCAAAATCGGGGAAAATCAACTTTTTGTATTAGGTGATAACCGTCCTAATAGTTTTGATTCCCGCAGGTTCGGTCCTATAGACAAGAGCTTGGTGGTAGGTAGAGCATGGCTTCGCGGTTGGCCACCAAATAAATTAGCTGTTTTTTCCACTCCTTAATTTAGTTTTTTATGAAAAATAAAAATAAAAATGTAAAAAAGACGAACGTTAAAAAACAAGCGGTCAAAGAAAAAGTTAAAAAAATTGATGAAAATAAAGGTGGTGTGGAAAAAAATAAAAAAACATGGGCTGCTTTACGCGGAATGCATGATATTTTGCCCAAAGAGGAAAAGTATTGGAAAACCATGTATAATGTTGCCGCTAAATCAGCGGAATATATGCAGTTTAGTCGTATAGAAACTCCTATTTTGGAGGAGTCATCTCTTTTTATTCGTTCTATCGGCAAAGGTACTGATGTGGTGGAAAAAGAAATGTATGTTTTTGAGGATGCTGATGGAGGAAAAATTTGTTTACGTCCTGAAGCAACCGCTTCGGTTGTGCGCGCTTATGTGACTGATGGTTTGTGGAATAATCCACAACCGGTAAAATTATGGTATTGGGGACCGATGTTTCGTCATGACAGACCGCAAGCCGGACGTTATCGTCAATTTACCCAAGTTGGTTTTGAAAATATTGGTATTCTTGATCCGGCCGCTGATGCCGAACTTATCATGATTGCTTATAATTTTTATAAAGATCTAAATTTGCCGGTGGAAATTCATATCAACAGTATTGGTACTCCGGAAGAAAGAGAACGTTATAAAAATGAATTATTGAATTATTATCGCACCAAAAAAAGCTATCTTTGTGAAGAATGCAGAAAGAGAATGCAAAAAAATCCACTGCGTTTACTCGATTGTAAAGAAGAACAATGTCAAGGAGTTAAAGAAGAAGCACCACAAATCATTGATTGGTTATCGGAGAGTTCCAAGAGTTATTTTATGAAAGTTTTGGAATATTTAGATGAATTGGGAATCCCTTACGTTTTAAGACCGTCTTTAGTGAGAGGTTTAGATTACTATACTCATACGGTGTTTGAAGTTTATCCGATAAGCGGAGAAGGTGCTGCCCAAAGTGCTTTGGGCGGAGGCGGAAGGTATGATTTGTTGGTAGAAGAATTAGGTGGTAAAGCTACCCCAGCCGCCGGAATGGCTCTCGGGATCGATCGTAGTGTTATTTACATGAAGGAATATTATCAGCAAAACCAACTGAGAGTGGAAAAAGAAAATTACGACATATTCTTTGCTCAATTGGGAGATAGAGCCAAAGGCAGAGCTATGAAGATATTGGATGAATTAAGAGGAAGTGATATTAAAATAGCCTTTAATTTATATAAAAATTCACTTAAAACACAATTGGATATTGCCAATGAATTGAAAGTTCCCTATGCTCTTATTTTGGGTCAAAAAGAGGTACAAGAGGGGACAATTATTATCCGTGATATGGAAAGCGGAATCCAGGAAATAGTAGATCAAAAGAAAATAGAAACAGCCTTGAAAAAGAAACTAAAGAAGTTTGACGATACAAATAAATAAGTGTATAATAAAATCAGGTCAAAAAGGTCGTTTTTTGACTAAGTTTTAATAAATTTTTAATAAATACCATTTTGAAAGAGAGGTGAACTACTGTGTCAGAAATTAAAAGAAAGAAAAACGAATCTTTTGAAGCATTTATGCGTCGCGTGAAAAAGCGCTGGCAGCAGTCCGGAAAGATTTTGCAAGTTAAAAAAATTCGTTATCAATCCAAAAAAGAAAATAAAACGCTTCGTAAAAAAAGCGCCTTGCATCGTTTGGCAATGAGTGAAAAAATCGCTTATCTTAAAAAAATCGGAAGAATGCCGGAAGAAAAAGGGTACAATAAAAAATAAAACATTTTTATTATTTATCATTGAACCATGCTACAACTGATAAATAAAGGACAAATCAAAAAATTTAAAACCGCCACCAAGAGCAGGCTATTGTTAGTGGTGGTTTTTTGTTTTTTTATTTTTCTTTTAACACCTTGTTTAACACAAGGGCAAGAAGTAAATTCAACCACCATAGTTCAACCAGAATTAGATTTGGGCTTGGAATATGCTGAACAAATTGGATTACCAACTACCGATATTCGTTTGATTATTGCCAATATTATTCGAGTAGCCTTGGGAATGCTTGGTCTTATGGCGGTAATTATTATTATTTATGGCGGTTGGTTATGGATGAGTGCCGGGGGTAATGAGGAACAGATTGATAAAGCCAAAAAAACACTCATTAATGGTTCCGTAGGCTTGTTTATAATTTTAAGTGCTTACAGTATTGTTGTCTTTGTTATGAATTTATTGGGATTGGGGGGAAGAGGGTCTTTTTTTGGAGATGGAGATTATTCCTATCAACAACCGGGTATTATGAATGCTGTTGGGAGTGGTGCCTGGGGTAAAGTTATTACTGATCATTATCCTCTTCGCAACCAAACAGATGTTCCAAGAAATACCAAAATTGCCATTACTTTTGCTAAACCAATAAAATTGGAAAGTGTTGCTCAGGAAGTTAGTGATGAACTCGGTAGAATATCCTACAATTTGATTACTAGCACTATAGCGATAAATTCGCGTGTTTCTTCAACGACAGCTCCTAGGGGTTTCGTTTTAATTCCTTTCACGGGTAATGTTAAAGTGTATATTTTCCCCATAGAAACCACAACGCTATCAGGGGCTACTACCAGTGAAATATTTACTATTGTTTTATCTCCAGAAACATTATTGGGTGATGATCAAAGCAATATCACTTATTCGATTAAGGTTAATAGTTCGTTGCAAGGAGCTGATGGTAGATCTATTTTCAGTAATACTAAATTTTCTTATTATGAATGGTTTTTTACTTGCAGTATAGTTGAGGATCTTACCCCTCCGTATGTGACATCGGTATACCCAACCAACGGTATTACCTCTACCAAAGATGTAACTGTTGAAATAAATTTCAATGAGCCTATTTTTCCTAATGCTCAAGTATCTTTTGTTACTTCAGGATCCGGTATTAGCGAATATTATAAAGATAAAGTAAATACAAATGACCCAATAGTTTTTATTAAAACCGGTAATAGTACTATGCCACTTGGCACTTTTAAAATAACCAATCAATATCGCACTCTGGAATTTATTTCTTCTTTGGAATGTGGCAAAGATCCTTGCGGTGAATTTAAATATTGTTTGCCAGTTTGTGATAAACAGGGTGCAAACTGTGAAGAAGATTTGTACCAGGTTGTTTTTAGAACAGCCCCTGGAACGCAAAGAGAAGGAATAAATCCTTTTGTGGCCGATTTGGCAGGTGGTGGTAGTGGTATTATGGATATGGCTGGTAATGCTATGGATGGAAACAAAGATGGGGTCTACAATCGTAATACCAGCACTCCTTTTAACGGCGGTTTTTTAGATGCGGATAACTATGCTTGGCAATTTTTGCTTGAAGACAAAGTAGATACTACCACTCCATATATAACCAATCTCTCTTTAGGACCGGAAACAGGTACTGTGTTAGCCGGGGAAGATCTCAACATTACTTGGAGTAAATTGATGAAAAAAAGCTCTCTGTATAGTATTGAAATAGATGAATATCCTAACCCTGAAGACAGGTGTGAAATATTAATTAATATTCCGGATAATAAAATTAATAATAAATCTCAATGTTCTCTGGAAACACTCGGTAAAGCCCCATCTTCTACAAATGTTCTTGTTGGTGAAGATCCTGTTTATACCTATACTCAAATTTTACATACACCATTTCTAGATGGTTTTTATCAATATTATTTACCAGAAATTACCTCTGCGGTTAAAGATAATAAAGGTAATTGTTATTTCCCTGGCAAAGGACCTAGTAATGAAGGTCGCAATGTTTATTGTACAGAAAGTAGTAATTGTTGTAGTGGCCCTTATTGTTGTAATGGGGTAGCAAAAGCAAAAAATTATTCTGCTACTTGTACTATCGATAAAACAGGAGATTACAATTATTATGATATTGGCAATTAAAATAATAGGTTAAATAACATGAAAAAAATATTTTTAAAATCTTTATTTTTATCTTTTGTTTTTGTCGGTTTGTTTTGTTTGTTTAGTTACGCCATAGCTCAGGATTTAGGTTTAGATTATGCTGCACAAACAGGTTTGAGTAATCAAGATATCCGGATTACTATAGCCAATATTATTCGAATAGCCCTAGGTCTACTAGGTTTGGTGGCAGTGGTAATAGTTTTGTGGGGTGGTTTTATGTGGATGACTGCAGGGGGAGATGAAAACAGGGTGGCTGATGCTAAAAAAATATTAATCAATGGTTTTATAGGTTTGGTTATTATTTTAACTTCTTATGCAATAGTTAGTTTTGTTATCAAGAATTTGACGGACGCTTTTAAAGAATCATATCCGAGTCATTGTTATAATCAGGAATGCGATGGCGATGAAGATTGTACAACTGATCCAAGTATCAGACCCAATTGTGGTGGTAGTTGTCCGTCATGTAGAAAAGAAGGACCAAACACGATTATAGATGTTAATAGAACTTTTACTATACAATCTAGACCAAGTGGTGGTTCTCAATGTATAGCAAACTATCACCCGGTAATTTCTTTTACCAAGGGTGTTGATTTAAATACTATAAACAGCTCTTCACCAAAAAGAATTTCCATTAAAAAAGGAGGGGTGGAGATTGCCGGTGAATGGAAATATCTTTTAAAAACTTCCGGCGAAACAGATCAAAAACAAATTTATTTTTCCGGAACAAATGATTGTGGTGATGGAGAAAGCTCCGATTGTTTAGAAGGTAATACTGAATATACCCTAGAATTTTACGACACTACTAATATTTTAAGTGTCAATAAAGAAGTTTTTTCTTGCGGTAACGAATTTCCTAATTCTCCAAATTATAAATGCGGTTTAATAAATTTCAAAACCGGCTCCGAAGTTGATTTACAGTCACCTACGATAGAACTACTTTCATTACCAGAAGCTGTTCAAGGGGATTCGGTTAGATTTTTTGTTAGAATGAGCGATGATGTAGCTATCGGTTATGCTTCCTTGAATGTTATTTCTTCTACTCTTGATATAAACCAACTTTATTCTTCCAGTCAACTTTCTGACTGCGTTAAAGAAAAAGATATAGAAATCATTTGGCCAACCAGTAATTTTCCAACAGGGACATATGATTTATTGGCTACTGGTTATGATAAAGTTCCTAGATCAACCACAACTGAAAAAAATATTTTATTAAAACCAAAACACTGTATTAACGGTGTAAAAGACGGAGATGAAACCGGTATAGATTGTGGCGGTTCTTGTGGAAGATGCGACGGTATTATATGTGAACGAGATGAAGATTGTGCCAGTGGAGCCTGTATAAATAATATTTGTGTTCCTTTAATGAGGATTATTTCTATAGATCCTAGCAAGGGAGAAAAAGGTGATTTTGTGGGGATTTTTGGTCGTTATTTTGGAAACACTCCGGGAAAGGTTTATTTTGCCAATAAAGAAAACCCATCATCGGCGAATACTTCTACTGATTGGGTGGAAGCTGAAGTAACAACCTGTGGCACAAATGTCAAAAACTGGTCTAATAACCAAATAGTAGTTACAGTACCCGATGGTTTTTATCAAAGTGGGGCCGCAATTATGGTTGAAAAACCTGGGGATCCGAGACAGGTTGCCAATACTATTAAAGACGGAGTTAATAATCGTAGTAATCGTTTAAGATTTGTTTACGAAAGTAATAATAATCCAAGTCTGTGTTCTGTATCTCCAATAAGTTTTTCTTCTTTCCAAGATGGTATCAGATATGTTGGTAAAAAATTTGGGTCATATGATGTTGGAGATAGGGCTTATTTGAGCACGTCTAATGATGAAAGTGAAAATTTGGTAATGACGATAAAACAAGGTACTTGGGGACAACCGATGTCAGGTGGATTGTATAGTATAGTAACCCAAGCTGGAAGCACGGAAGACGGTAATTTTTTGACATATATAAAAGCAGACGGAGTAAAAAGTAATTCTCTGTCAGTTCAGGTTAGAAATATGCAAGATCCAAATGCTCCGACAGTAGAAAGAATTAGCCCTGTTTCTGGCGCAAAAGGAGAATACATCACTATAACTGGAAAAAATTTTGGCAATAGTCGTGGATCTGTCAGATTTTACAAAAGAGTAGGCGGTTTATCTTTAGCTACCAGTCCTTATTTTCCAGGAGACTTCATGAGTTTTATGCCTGAATGTGCAGTGAGCGATGTTTGGACAGATGAAAAAATAATTGTTAAGTTTCCTACTTCTTTTGAAGAAAACAGTGTTCCAACTGACGGAAATTATGAAGTTATTGTGTTTAAACAAAATGGACAGTCCAGTATTTTACGTAACGATATAACTTTTGAATTAGGTTCAGGAGAGCCTGGTCCTGGTATTTGTAAAATAGTTCCTTCAATCGGACCAATAGGAACAAAAGTAAAAGTTTACGGTCAAAATTTTGGAACAGCTACTGAAAATCTGATGGCTTATTTTTGGAAGCAGGGTGCAAGCAATATTAATTACAATGTCAGGGCTACTAGTAGTATTGAATTGCTAGGAAATGTCACCAAGGGACAGGTAATTACTAGTACTGTGCCGGCCTCTGCAATTACCGGGGAAATGATTCTAATGAAAAATGGCAATTTAGATAGCAATCCTCTGAATTTCTCTGTTTTTGATTGTGTTAAAAACAATGAACGCTGCCTGAATGAATCTGGAAAAATAGACGAGAGTGGTAATTTTAGATGTTGTACAGAAGGGTCAGATAAAGGCATGTGCGTTCCATCATCATCTTTATGCTCGGGCGAAATACAATCCACCGGTTATAAATGGCGGTTTACTACCGGAGAATTTCCCGATGCTCCTAAGGTTGTAGAACAATGTGGAAATAATATAACTCCTTCTCCTGCGCCTAGTTTGATTTTGCAATACCAAAAACACAGAAAAGCCTGTGAAAATGCTTTGATAACTATTGGATTCACCACCAGAATCAATTCTAGTACTGCCAACATAAATAACATTTTGATTTATAAATGTATTGAAGAACCGGGAGGTAACCCTAATGTTTGTGCTGAATTGTCTCCAGATAAATATAGTTATTTCATTGACCAGCCTCTTAGAACTTTGTCAGGAGGTCAAGAAAGTGATAGAGATTTAGTTGTTATAAAACCTACAGATGGAATTTGGGAGCCTGGTTTTTATCAAGTAATTTTGAAAAAAGATATAAAATCATTGGGTGTGAGAGCACAAAAGCTTGAAGCTACTCTGCCATGCGATGGACAAATTGGTAACATCAGTGACACGGCATATTGCTATACCTTTGGGATTGTTGCTGAAAAATGTGAATTATCCGGAGTGGTAATAAATCCAAATGAATATTGGACCGGGGTTTTAGAAAATCCAATCATGAAAAGAATTGATAAAAAAGATTTAGAAGAAATAACTACTGAATCCCAGCTTTATACAGCCGAAGGAAAATCAAACATAGACTGTCTTTTGATGAACACTGATGGTTATGATTATGCTTGGTTTTCGCAAAGACCAACTTATGCAGAAGTTAATAATCCTGCCAATAAAAATACAACCATTGAAGCCAAGGCAAATACAGTAGCCGAAGGTCTAAATAATCCTGATGATAGTGTTAATATAATTTCACAAATTTCTACTACCACTGAAGGTAAAAGTATTTCAGCTACTGGCACAAGTCCTTTAAAAATAGATTTGAGTGATCCTAAAATTATTGAGTATGCCCCAAAATGTCTAACTGCTTGCCCAAATGCGGAAATTAATGTGAAGTTTGATAAGCAAATGTCAAGTAATATTTTGCAGGGTGGATTTACCTTGGAAAGGTGCAATAATGTAGATTGTTCCCAAAAAGAACCTCAAGATATAAAAAGAATAGATCCGTGGTATTCGGGATCGCAAATCATCGGCTTTATTATAATGCCTTCAAGCTCGGTGTTGGCAGTAAATGCTTATTACAAAGTGAATATTGCTAGTAATTCGGTTTTTACAATAGCTTCTACAACAAATCTTGGTTTACCTGGTAAACCCTATAAAACAGATTTTTCATGGATTTTTGGCACGAAAGATAAAATTTGTGATGTCTCTAAAGTTGAAGTTAGTCCTTTGGTATTTAATGCGTTTTTTATCGGACAAAGAGGAATGTATAAAGGCAATGTTTTTTCCGCTCCCGACGAATGTAACACAAAAGGACAAAAAATTAATGCCAATAATTATGATTGGTTATGGAATGTTGTTAAGCCCGAAGTCGCAATAAAATATGATACTAGTATAAAAGGTAGTAATCCATTTTGTACTAGTAATTGCTTAAGAAAAGGCAGTACCTTTACTTCTGCTTCGTTTGATTATAATTTACCAATGTGTGGAAATGGTGTTATAGAGGCTGGTGAGGATTGTGAAATATCAAATAGCGGAGCTTGCGCTAACCCCTTTAATCAGGATTGTAGTTGCACAGAAAAATGTTTATTAAGAAATAAAAGCAAAACAGGAAGTTGTACAACAACAGCTTCGGGATTGTTAGATTGTAGGTTGTGTGGGGATGGAATAATTAACCCAAGCGATGAAGATTGTGATACAAATCCTTCCATTCCTTCTGGCCCCTTGATAGTCACTTCAAGTTTAAATTGTAATACGAGATGTTTACACACCGGAACTCCGTTGAGTGCAACATGGTGCGCTGAAAATCATGAAAAATTTCACGATTCCGGTTCATTCGTTGGTGATAAAAGTAAGTTTGAAACAGCTTGTAAAAATTCAGTATCACAATGTGGAAATGGCAAGGTAGAACCCGGTGAAGAATGTGAAGTGGACGAGAGTAATTGTACTAAATTTTGTCTATTTGAAAATAGAAAAGTCGGCTCGTCTTTGTTTAATAATACCCCTTCTGTTTGCGGTGATGGGGTTTATACGGGTGATGAAGATAGATATTGTGAAACCACCTCTACTTTTTTTGGTTATAATGCAAGTGCTTCAACTTCTCCCTGGGTTTTGGTAGAAGCGGTTGGTTTGGGATACAATCCCAGCTTACCCAAACAAAGCACTGATATTACCGGTCAAGCGAGAAATTCTGGAAAAACTGGAACTGCCCAGTTCAATCTTGTTTGTGGTTATACAACTGATGAAGAGTGTGTGGCTAGAACACCGGCTGGGGCGACTGCGCCTTTTGGAGTCGGTAAAAATTCTTGTTGTTATCAAAGACCAACCAAACTTTCGACTTATCCTGAAAAAGATGATGTTTGTCCAAACACGGAAATAAAAATTTCTTTTGATAAACCTATAGATGCTACAACACTACAAGGAAATTTATTAATCGCCAGAGAATATCCAAGTGATAATACTCAGTTTTGTACCGGCACCCAAATTATTAAGAGTTCTGATATTCTTAGTTATTCCCATAATGATTTATTGCCTTGGTACAAAAAAATCTGGCAAATAACAATCAGTTTCTTTCAAAAGTTTTTTGGCGTGGAAAAAGCCGTTGCCCAATGGTGTACTGGAGAAACAATTGGTACTAGCGATGTAAAATACAATGCTGAAGAAGATAGTTTTGATATTGTTATTGATCTTGAAAAACCTCTTGTTGGTAGTAGTACTACGTATAAAATTTTATTATTACCAGGAATAAAAGATGATAAGGGGGTTAGTATTGGTAAGAGAAATGATGGCAAACCACATCAGTTTACTTTTACTACTTGGCAAGAGCCTGGTATTTGTACTGTGGGAAAAGTGGAAATAAGCCCCAGTTCAGTTTTTTTTACTAAATCAAATTCTTCCACAATTTTGACAGCCACAGCTGTTTCTCAAACGTTTCCAACTCAGTTTATTCAACCGGTAGATTCTTATTTTTGGACTTATGTTTGGAGTAAAGATGGCAGTGTTTCCTTTGGGATTAATGAAGACTTGATTATTACTACCAATACAGTGATATCTACTAATCAAAACGGAGAAGGAAATGTATTCGCGACCGTCTCTACTACCAAAACAGGAGAAATAATTCCACCGGGAAATAGTAAAATTACTGTTAATTTATGTGAAAATCCTTGGCCGCCATTTGAGGTAAACGGCAATAAGGTCTGGCCTTTTGAAGATATAGCAAAAAATAACGACGGATTTGATTTTGGTTATAAAACAAGAGAAGAGGACACTGGTTTTACCGGGACCTCCTTTATCAGTGATTCCTTTACTAAATTTAGTACTCATTATTGTGCTGATGCCGGAACAACAGGAAAAAAAGACGACTTGCCATACATGAAACCAGCAATTAACTCTGTTGGATTGGAACCGGAAGTTATAAAATATTTTCTTTTGACTAATGATAAAAATGCTGATGCTATTGGAATTAAAGTTTTTAAAAATCTTGATTATCTCAATTTAACTGAATGGTTAATATCAAATAGTTCCACCATGAAAGGAAACTTCAATTTTTTGAAGGTAGATGGTTATGAAGCGGCAGTTGACGGAACCGGTAATAATGTGTATGTGGCAGCACTAAATATTTCTTCTACGGTTTACTCAAATATTTATTTATTTAGTTTAAATTTGAACGCTAATAATCAAACTAAACAAGTGTTTGATCAAATACTTACTAACTTGAAGTTTAATATTGATTTTTTGGAAGAACATAATTTAAAAATGTGTGCCAGTGGGTATAATTGGAAAACGAAAGGTACTTTACCAGAAGGATTTTGTAACACTGATTTAGATTGTTTGAAAATTCCCGATAAACCAACCTGTTTAAATCAAAAAGAAAAAATGCAAAGAAATTACCAGAGAATTCAAGATGCTCGTTTTGTTTCTACTTCTCTGACCAATTATTATAATGATAGTAAAAATGATAATAAATATCCTACTATAACGCAATCGTATTTACCTAATCGCGCCATGAGTGTCTGGCAGAGTTCCTGGGTGGAATTGGGTAGTAAATTAGGAAAGCCTCTTCCGCTAGACCCTATAAACAAGCTGGCTCCAGGTGGAACTTGTTTTATGAGTAGTACCGACCCTTGTATTCAAAATTCTGATTGTGGGACAACTACAGTTGGTTTGACTAATCAAGTTGGTTATTGGGCTGGAGAAAATAATTTTAATGATAATATCGTCAGTACCACAAAAAGAAATAATGCTATAGGTCAAGGAGTTACTTTTGCTCCTGGAGTCGGTAGAGATTTTGCCTTTAATTTTCCGAAGGGATTTGAAAAAATAACTATCAAACACCAAGAAAGTTATAATGATAATTTAAACCAATTCGCCTTGTCTTTTTGGTTTAAACCAACTGAACAAACTCCGGCGATTTTGATCAAAAAAGGTGGTTGGTCTGATACTGCGTCAAATAATACCTTAGGCGGATTTATGGTGGAATATAATAAATTGAGTTTTGCTGGGAGTAGTCCGGTAGCTAACAACGGCACTATTCGTTTTGCAATTTTTCCTTCTTCTACCGATCCTTTAGCTAATAAACAATACTTTGCTATTGATACACAAAACCCCTTAACTTTAAATAAATGGCATCATGTTTTGGTGCGTTATTATGATGATGGAACTAAAGGGGACATGTACTTAGTAGTTGATGGGACAATTTATCGTACAATAAAAACCGGCACTTCTTCTCCTTCACGTAATGTTTATACAACAGGCAGTGTTCCTAACTTAAAAATCGGACAAAACAAAGATGATATTATTATTGGCGAAGGATTAAAGGGGCAAATAGATGAAATATATTTATATTCCTTGCCTTGGACTAATGAAGCGATTCCGGATTTTAACAAGAGATTTGAAAATATTTGTCATCTGCACAATCTAACAACAGGTTGGAGTGCCGAGGATTTGCGCTTGAGTTTTGCTTGTGCTGATAAATCTATGGCTTATAGTTATAATTTAAAAAATGATGGAAATTATGTTATTAGGGGCACGGGTGAAAATGATAATTTATCAGGTGGAGCATGGCTTAATGTTTGGAATAAGTTTGGTTTTGATGGCAATAAGTTTGTTCTAGGTAATTTTTGTGAAAGTCCAATAATTTCCAATAGTGCTGGTTTGTGTGGAAATGGGGTTGTAAACCCGGGTGAAGCATGTGATCCTCCAGGAACAAAAGAATACACTACCACCAAATGTCCTCCACCTGCCAATAATCCCAATAGTTTATTAGCTGGAGTTAAATTGTGTAATGATAAATGTAATTGGGGTACTCAAACAGCTACAACTTGCAGAGCAGCTGTTGGCGGTGTTTGTGGTGACGGTTTGGTACAAATAAAAGCCGGTGAAATTTGTGATGATGGTCCCAATAATGGAAAATTGGGTTTTTGTGGTACTAATTGTAGGTTGGCCACAAATAATTGTGGAAATGGCACTTTAAATACGGGTGAACTTTGTGATTGGAAAAAGACTTGTGCTGACAGCAGATTATGTTTTATAAACAACGACTTAAAAATTAAATGGGGTTTAACAAAAGAGGAATCTTGCAATACAAATTGTAGAAGTTACGGACCTTATTGTGGGGATGGTAAATGGGAATCTGATTACGAGGATTGTGATGGAAACAAATCTTGCACGATAGAAACAGCCGGCGGAGCTAAAATTTCTGGTACCAAATATTGTACTTCAGATTGTCGGGCCGATAACAGTAAAATTGATGGATTGATAAGTTTTTGGAATTTTAATGAATATTCTTTGGCTGGAGGAGCTGGTGCATTTGCGATGTTTCCTGACAGTAAAAATAATAATATGGCTACCTGTGGAACTATTTCAGAATGTCCACTACCGATTGATGGAAGAAATAGTGGAAACAAAGGTTTAGATTTTTCACAAGATAGCAAAGCTTCTTTGGTGATTACAGAAACAACAGACCCAAATAAACGGCTCATAAGAGATGAGATGTCTATAGAATTATGGATAAAACCATATTCTGGCAATTCTACGGCAGCTAGAATTTTAGAAAAAGGAGGTTGGATGTCTTTTGCTAGATATAGAAGTACAACAGAAAATTGGTTTACCCACACGACTAAACAGGGTGGTTATGGTATAGAATTTAGTCCAAAAAATGGTGCTAATAAAATTCGTTGGATTATATGGTCGGCAGAAAAAACCAAGGCATCTTCAGTGGATACTAGAGCACTTAGTAGTGGAGAGCTTTATAATTGGCATCACATAGTAGCTACTTATAAAAAAACAGGCTCAGCTAAGAGTGAAATCAAGATATATTTAAACGGGGTATTAAGTAAGCAAAACCTAAATGCCAGAGTAATGGGGGACACACCGTTTCCATTGTGTCTTGGTCAAAAATGTGTAGTTGATTATTTTACCAAAGAATATTCAGTAATGGATGATTTTGGAGAAAGTTTTAAAGGACTTATTGACGATGCTTCTTTTTATAATAAAGTTTTATCACCGGATGAGATAAGGTCTCATTATAAAGAAAACAGTTGGTATTGTGCTCCTTTTTCCAACTCTGGTCTTGTAGAAAACCCCGATTGTGGGGATGGTGTTTGGCAACCGGAAAACAACGAAGAATGTGATGCTGGAGCAGCCAACGGAACACCCTGTGAAATACCCACTGGATTTTCAAGTTGTTCCTGGTGTTCTTCGGTTTGTAAATTACAATGGAATTCATGCTCTGCAGGTTTTGTTGCTAATAATGATCACGAATGTCCGGGTATGTTTATAAGGACATCAATACCTATTTGGAGTGGAATGTAAATTTAATTAATTAAAATAATTTATTAAATATGTTTGACGATAATAATTTACCCAATAGTGCCCCGCCGCAAAATTTACCGGTAGATGAACCAAAGGATATGTTTGATGACATAGATGAAACTGTTAATATTTCTCCCAATGCTTTGCAAGCCGGAATGCTAAAAAAGAAAGAAAATTCTGATTATGATAATTTCAAAGAAGAAAGCGGAATAGGAAAAATTCAAGTTGTTAAAGAGCCTATTTTGGGTAAAATAATTTTAATAGTGCTTATCGGTGTGCTTTTGGCTGGCATTGCCATCGGTGGATTTTGGATTTATGATAATTTTTTGAACAACAAAGACAAGATAATTATCATTGATGAAACTGTAAAACAAGAAACACCGATTGTAACCACCACACCGGAACTACAAGTAGTAACTCCAGAAGAAGTCCAAACATCCACCAATGAAGGAGTTTTGGTTGATATGAAAATTGACGAAGTGCTTTTTGGTGAACCGGTTGATAATGATAAAGATGGACTAGACGATGTTCGTGAAAAAGAAATCGGTACAGATCCGTTTAATCCCGATAGTGATAAGGACGATCTGATAGATGGAGATGAAGTTATAATTTGGAAAACAAATCCGCTCAATTCCGATACTGATGGAGATGGTTATCTGGATGGTTTAGAAGTTAAAAGCGGTTATAACCCACTTGGTTCCGGAAAATTATTTATAGAAAATCAGCCAGCTGTAAATACTAATACAGAAAAATAGTTTATTATATGTTTGGTAAAAAACAGGACAATCAATTGTCTGAAAGCGAAATAGTTGTAAGTACTATTCCGGAAGAATTTTATGGTGGAAAAAATCCGGTAGTCAGTTTTAAAAACGTGGCTACCGAAGTTGATATAAAAGAAAAAAAACCCATTTTGACTGAAAATGAAAAAAAGGCTTTTCATCAAAAAACTTCCGTTGGCGCGCAAGAAGGGGGATGGCACTTGATAAATCTGGTGACAAATCCCAAGTTCTTAGCTTTATTTGCCGGAATTATATTTATAATTTCAGTTTTAGGAGTCGGTGGTTATTATTATATAAAAAATGCTTATTTTTCAGAAAAAAACGAACCAAGCCTTACTCCAGTGGTTGAAACAATTCCGGAGGTACCTAGCGAACCCGTTGTAGAAACTCAGAAACCGGAAATTGTTCAAGAAGTTGAACCACCAAAAGAGCCGGAAGTGCCTGAAATTATATCCACAGAAGTACCGATGGAATTTCCTTCTGTTTTATTGGCAGAAAGCGCTGATTTAGACGACGATGATTTATCAGATTTGGCTGAAGAAGAATTTGGTACAGACCCTGGTAATTTTGATAGTGATAGCGATAGTTATCCGGACGGTGTAGAAGTTTATTATTTATACAACCCCAAGGGTTTTGAACCGCAAAAATTGGTTGATTCTAGCTTGGTTAAAGTTTATGAAAACCAAAATTTTTCTTATAGAGTTTATATTCCTATCAATTGGGCTGTTGGTGCAGTAGACGAAGAAGAAAGGCAAGTACTTTTCAGTACTTTAAGTGGAGAAAATATTGAAATTCGTGTTTTTGATTTGCAACCGGAAGAAAGTTTTGAAAATTGGTTTAGCAGAATGGCTCTAAATCAAAGTTTTAGTTCGTTGATAGATTTTGAGACCCGTGCTGGATATCAGGGAAAAGCGCGAAACGATAATTTGGTTTATTATTTCCTTAATAATGACAAAGTGTATGTTTTGTTGTATCACACAACCGATTCTATGATAGTCAATTATAAATCTGTATTATCCTTGGTTGCTCGTAGTTTGAATTTTGAAATTGTCAAAAATTCAGAATTAGAAAAACAACCGGTTTTGGTTACTCCACCTACAGAAGAGGAGGCTACAATCGAAGAAGTAAGTTCTGAAGAAGAAGTTCCATTAAATGAATAGTAATAAGTAAAATAAATATTTCATGATAGGTTTTGATTATTTAAAGAAGACAAACTGCCCGATAACATCGGGTTTGATTGAAAACACGATTAAATTCTTTTCCAAAGAAACCAAGTTTTTCAAAGGCGAGGTTGAAATTGTGGTAATAAATGATAAAGAAATGCAAAAAATAAATTTTTGTTATCGCGGAAAAAACAAAACTACCGATGTTTTGTCCTTTGCTTTTCAAGAAGATAAAAATATAAAAACTGATTTTTTGGGACAGATTTTTATTTCTTACCCGCAAATTAAAAGTCAGGCAAAAAAATATAAAGTTTCCGAAAAAGAGGAATTTATCAGGATGTTGGTGCACGGTTTACTGCATTTGGTTGGATACGATCATGACACAATTATAAAAGAACAAAAAATGTTTAAATTTCAAGAGTCAATGATTTCAAAAATATTGAATATTAAATATTGAATATTAAATATCAGGATATGTTTTCGTTAAAAAGAATATTTTCAAGTTTTAAAACCGCCTTTGAAGGGCTGGCCTTTGTTTTTCGTAATGAGCCAAATTTTCGTTTGCAGATAATTTTTGGAATATTTGCTTTATTTTTGGCTTATATTTTTAAAATACGAACATCGGAATGGGTGGTGGTTATTCTTTTGGTTATCATGGTTTTAGTAATGGAAATTTTGAATACTGCACTAGAACAATTTACCGATCTTTTAAAGCCCAGACTTCATCATTATGTAAAAGCCGTAAAAGATGTTATGGCGGCGGCCGTGTTAACTATGGCTTTTGGTGCTTTGTTGGTAGGAATAATAATTTTTTGGCCTTATTTGAGTGCTGTTATACAAGAACTAAAATAAAAATATGCGCAAGAATCTACAAAATTTATTGGTTGGTTTGGACATTGGCTCTCAGGCCGTTCGTTTGGCTGTTGGTAATTTGATTTTACATAAGAAGGGGTTATCTGAAATTCAAATATTGGGCTGTGTTGAAACACCATCTGAGGGTATAAATAAAGGCATTATTACCAATATCGAAGACGTGGTTTCTTCTATTTCTTCATGTCTAGAACTTGCCGAACACATAACCGGTAATCCGATAGAAAGTGTTTTTGTTGGGGTTCCTGGGGCGCAAATCATTGTTCAAAATAGTCGTGGTTACGCGGTGGTTTCCAAGGCAGACAACGAAATCACCGAAAGTGATAAATGGCGAGCTATAGAATCTTCCAAATCAGTAGCTACCCCGCTTAATTATGAGGTTTTGCATGTTACTCCAAGATCTTTTATGGTTGATGGTCAAAGCGGAATAAAAGAACCGGTAGGTATGACCGGTGTTCGCTTGGAAGTGGACACAAAAATATTATTAGGCCAATCATCTCAAATTAAAAATTTGACTAGGGCCGTTTATCGTACCGGGATAGACATAGATGGAATGATATTGTCTCTTATTGCAGCCGCTGACACGGTCTTGGGTCAAAAACAAAAAGAATTGGGGGTTGCTTTGATCAATATTGGAGCCACAACAACTTCCTTGATAGTTTACGAGGATGGGGAATTACTCCATCTCGCAGTGATACCTATTGGCGGGATGCATATTACAAATGATTTGGCTGTAGGTTTGAGAAATCATGTTGATGTGGTGGAAAAATTGAAAGTTGAATACGGAAATTGTACAAGTGAGTCGTTGAGTGGAAAAGGAGAATATGATTTATTTGAATTTGGATCTCTAGAGCACGATAAAATAAAAGAAAAAGAAATGGCTATGATTATCGCTGCGCGAGTGGAAGAAATAATGTTTTTGATCGATAAAGAATTGAAAAAAATAGGCAAAAGCGGTATGTTGCCGGCAGGAGCGGTGTTCATCGGCGGAACTTCTAAATTACCGGGAATTTTGGAAATAAGTAGAAAATATCTCAGATTACCGGCTTCATTGGGTTTACCGCACGGCTTGATTTCTGCTACAGATAAAATCAATGACCCTTCTTATGCAACAGCGATAAGTTTGGTCAAGTGGGGGGCTGATTATATTATGGAACAGCAGGTTTATAATCACAAAAATTTGAAAGATAAAATTAAGGGTATTTTTAGTAAATTTAGTTTATAAATTTTCTTGACAGTATACGTGATAAATTATAAAATAGGTACATAATTCTTTTTAATAAATAATTAAAAAAACGAACACAAAAAGTGTTCGTTTTCTAAGAAAAAGTTTATGCCACAAGTTAAACCGGAACTCGAGACTTTTGCTAAAATTAAAGTTGTCGGTGTAGGTGGGTCAGGGGGTTCAGCTGTAAACAGGATGATGGCCGCTAGAATTCGCGGTGTTGATTTTATAGTCATGAACACCGATGTCCAGGCTCTCCATCATAATAGTGCTCCACAAAAAATACATATCGGTAAATCTGTTACCAGAGGTTTGGGTGCCGGAATGGATCCTCTTATTGGACGTCGCGCTGCCGAAGAATCTCAAAACGAAATCAGAGAAGCGCTCAAAGATGCTGATATGGTTTTTATCACTTGTGGTTTGGGAGGAGGAACCGGTTCTGGAGCTTCACCGGTAGTTGCGGAAATTGCCAAAGAATTAGGAGCTTTGACAGTAGCGGTCGTTACAAAACCATTTTCTTTTGAAGGTCCAAAACGTAGAGATATTGCAGAAAAATCTTGGGAAGATTTAGCTAAATATGTTGACACTATTATTACTGTCCCAAACGACAAGGTAATGCAAGTTATTGATAAAAAAACTTCGCTTTTAGATGCCTTTAATATAGTTGATGATGTTTTACGCCAAGGTGTACAAGGTATTTCTGATTCTATTACTGTACATGGGATGATAAATGTGGATTTTGCCGATGTAAAAACTATTATGCAAGATACTGGTTCGGCTTTGATGGGCATTGGTTTAGGAGAAGGTGAAAACAAAGCAACAGAAGCGGCCAAAGCGGCAATTTCTTCACCGCTCTTGGAGCTCTCCATTGACGGCGCTTCCGGGATTTTATTCACTGTTACTGGTGGGCCTGATTTGATGATGCATGAGATAGATGAAGCGGCCAAAATAATCACATCTTCGGCTTCTGAAGATGCTAAAGTAATATTTGGCGTCACTATTGATGAAGAAATGAAAGGGAAAATCAAGATTACCGTTATTGCTACTGGTTTTGAAGATCAACGTCGCTATTTGGCGGCAGAAGATGAAATTTCTGTTCGCCCTGTTTATTCGGGAGTTTCAACCCCTGATAGATTTAAAGTACAAAAAATAAAAGAAGAAGAAGAAAAAAAATTTGATGAATTGATAAAGAAAAATAATTTCTCTGCTTCAAGCAACGTGGTCAAAGAAAAAGAAAGTGGTGGTCTAGGTAATTTTTTTGGCGGCTTTCATAAAGTTAATAAAGAAAAAGAAGAGGAATTTTCAGGATTTAAGAGATCTCCTATCAATCCGACAAATAAAAGCTTTGTTCAGCCAGATAATTTTAAAAATAGCGCAATAAATACCGCTAGTGCTAGTGAAGAAGAAAATAACGAATTGGAAATACCGGCCTTTATACGAAAAAAAATGGGTAATAATTAAAGTTATGTATTGTCCTGTTTGTAATAATAAAGAAACTTCTGTTGTAGATTCACGTCCGAGTAACGACGGGATGATTGTTCGTCGTCGTAGAGAATGTGACAAATGTCGCTACCGTTTTTCTACAGTTGAAGAGATAGAATTGCTGGATTTGGTGGTAACTAAAAATGACGGCCGCAGAGAAGCCTATATGAGAGACAAATTGGAAAAAAGTTTACGTATACCTCTTACGAAACGTTCCTATACAGAAGAGTCTTTTAGTAAACTTATCCATGCTATTGAACGGGATATTCAAAAAAAGAAAAAAAGAGAAATAACCAGTAAAGAACTGGGGGAGTTGGCGATGAAACATTTGAAAAATTTCGATAAAGTCGCTTATATTCGCTTTGCCAGTGTTTATAGAGATTTTAAGGATGTAAAAAATTTTGAAAAAGAAGCAAAAAAAATTTTAGAGAAAAAATAAAATAGTATGAAAAACGAAGAACAAAAAGAAGAAAGTAAAGCCACCGAAGATTTGGTTTCGGAAAAAAAGACGGAAGAACCGGTGACATTAGAAAAAATTAATGAACTTTTAACCAATAACTTAAAGTGGTCTCAGATTATTTATGAACAGAATCGTAAAATAAACAGGAAACTTTTATGGTCTTCTATTTTTAATTATTTGAAAATTTTAATCATAATTATACCTTTGATAGTTGGATTTTTTTATCTTTTACCCGGTATTAATAACTTACTAAAAGCGGCTGATATTTTTTCCGGGGCAGGAAGCTCTAAAGAAGGAAATGTTTCACAAGAAGCTTTTTTAGATAATTTTTTAAAACAGTTTCCCATAGATCAAGCTAAACAAGAACAAATAAAAGCTTTGTTACGTTAAATTAATTATTTATGTTCGAGAAAAAAACTAAAATAGTCGCCACTCTTGGTCCGAGTAGTCAAGATTATAAGACAATAGAAAAAATGATAAAAGCCGGAGTTAATGTCTTCCGGCTGAATTTTTCTCACGGTTCTTATGAAAATCATGCCGCTTTGATAAAAAGTATTCGTCAAGCGGAAAAAAATTTAAATATTCCTGTAGCGGTCATGCAAGATTTGCAAGGCCCAAAAATTCGTATCGGTGAAATGCCGGAAACCGGAGTAAAAATTTTAGACGGTCAAAAAGTTGTTATTGCGGTCGGAGAAAAAAATTTTAAGGATCAAGAAATCCCTCTTATTTATCCGGGATTGGAAAAAAAATTGAAAAAAGGTGATCGAGTATTGATAGACGATGGTAATATTGAATTAAGAGTAGAAGAAGTAAAAGGTAAAAAAATAAAATGCAAAACAATTCAAGGTGGAGTAATTTTTTCTCACAAAGGTGTCAATTTGCCACATTCTGATTTAACGGGAATTCCAGCCTTGAGTGAAAAAGATAAACAAGATTTGAAATTCGGTATAAAATTAGGAGTGGATGCTGTGGCATTATCTTTTGTGAAAACCGTTTCTGATATTACTCAGGTTAGAAAATTTATCATGTCTTATGAAAAAAAGTTTAAAATTAAAAGTGAACAACCAATTTTTATCGTTTCAAAAATAGAACAGCATGAAGCTATTGATAATCTGGATGAAATTATTGCGGAAACCGATGGGGTGATGGTGGCCCGCGGTGATTTGGCTATGGAAACAGATATGTCACAATTACCGCTTTTACAAAAGAAAATAGTGGATAAAGCCAATGAAGCTACTAAACCGGTTATTGTCGCCACTCAAATGCTTGATTCAATGCAAGAAAAAATTCGTCCGACCCGTGCGGAAATAACTGATGTGGCCAATGCAGTTATCGATCATGCCGATGCTTTGATGCTTAGCAACGAAACAGCAGTGGGTAAACATCCGGTTTTGGTGGTTGAAACTATGAAAAAAATAATTATTGAAACCGAAAAATCAAAATATGACGATTTCAATATTATGTCCTATAAAGAAAGCACCTCTATTAGTAAATCTATTTCCAGTTTGACACCAATGTTAGCCAAAAAAATAAATGCAAAAATTATTTTGGTGGCTTCTTCTACCGGTAAGACCGGTAGATTAGTTAGTCGTTTTCGCTCAGAAAAAAAAGTTTTGGTAGGAACAGAAACTGTGCGCGGATGTCGTCAGCTTTGCTTTTCTTGGGGAGTAATACCTTTTGTTTTGAATAAATGTAAAAATGTAGAGGATTTGACCCGCGGTTTTGTTAACTATGTTCGACATCATAAAATTAGTAATAAAGGGGATTTGGCAGTAATGATTGGCGGTGAACCGGTTGGATTGCAAGGTAAAGTTAATTTTTTAGTAGTTAAAGAAATTTAAAATGTTAACTATAGAAGAAGTCAGAAAAATAGCCGCTTTGGCAAAAATTAAACTCACGGCTCAAGAAGAAGAAAGACATGCCAAAACTATTTCGGCGGTTTTTGAATATATGAAAATTCTTAATGAAGTTGATACAGAAGATATCGAGCCAACATTTGAAGTAAATGAATTAAAAAATATTTGGCGAGAAGATAAGGCAAAAAAATGTGATTATGGGACAGAATTGATAGAACAATTCCCGCAAAAATATGCCGGTATGTTAGTAGTCCCGGGTGTTTTTGATAATGATTAATTATGAGAGAACTCAACAAACTTACAATTAAAGAGGCTTATGAAGGTTTGCGAAAAAAAGAATTCACCAGTGTTGATTTGACAAAGGCTTGTTTGGCGCAGATTAAAAAGAAAAACAAAGAAATAAATGCTTTCATTACTGTGTGTGAGGATAAAGCCTTGGCAGAAGCCAAACTGGCCGATGAGATGATTCAAAATGATAAAGCGACTATTTTGACTGGAATCCCTTTTTCCGTCAAAGATTCTATTGTTACCAAAGGAGTTCGTTCAACTGCTGCGGCTAAAATTTTAGACAATTATATTCCTTCTTTTGAAGCCACGGTAGTGGAAAAAATTAGAAAAGCCGGTGGAGTTTTGATAGGAAAAACAAATTGTGATTCTTTCGGACATGGTGCTAGTAATGAAAATAGTATGTACGGTGCTGTTAAGAACCCTTTTGATCTAAATAAAGTTAGTGGTGGTAGTTCCGGAGGAAGTGCAGCCAGTGTAGCTGATCATATGTGTTTTTTTTCTATTGCCGAGGATACCGGTGGATCTATTCGTCAACCAGCCAGTTTTTGCGGAGTTTTTGGTCTACGTCCGACTTATGGGCGCAATTCTAGATTTGGTGTCATGCCGATGGCTTCATCACTTGACGTGGTCGGTCCGATGGCACGAACAGCACAGGATTTAGCAATAGTTTTGAGTTTTATGTCCGGAAAAGATGAAAAAGATTCGACTTCTGTTTTATCCGTTGTTGATAACTATGAAAAAATAGTTGAAAATAAAATTAAAAAAGATTTGGTTGTTGGTGTACCAAAAGAATATTTTGAGATAGAAGGTATCAATAAAGAAATAAAGGAAAATATTTTAGCGCAAATTGAAAAATTGAAAAAAGAAGGAATAAAAATAGTTGAAGTAAGTTTACCATATACCAAATATGCTATGGCGGTTTATTATATTCTCGTTCCAAGTGAAGATAGTTCCAACATGGCTCGTTTGGATGGTATTCGTTATGGTATGCGTGATAAAAAAGCCAAAAATTTGGATGAGACTTATTCTTTATCCAAAGCTGCTGGTTTTCACGAAGAGGTTAAAAGGCGTATTTTGATAGGGACTTATGCCCTATCTGCCGGTTATTATGATGCTTATTATAAAAAAGCACAAAAAGTACGCACACTCATAAAAAAAGATTTTGAAAAAGTTTTTGAAAAAGTTGATTTACTCATTACTCCAACCTCACCATTTCCAGCTTTTTCTTTGGGAGAAAAAAAAGATGATCCAATGCAGATGTATTTGGCGGATGTGATGTTGTCGCCGGCAGCAGTTGCAGGATACCCGGCTTTGTCCGTACCAACTGGGTTTACCAAAAGCGGGCTACCGATAGGAACACAGCTGATTGGAAATAAAATGGAAGAGGGATTGTTGATGCAAATTGCGAAAAATCTTACAGAATGAAATTAAAAGATTAATAACTACTTACGAACTTACGAAAAATTACGAAATTACGAAATAATATCCAATATTTAATATTCAATATTTCTTTATATGTCTAATAATAAAAACAACGGTCAACCCCTAATCACTGGCGGCCAGCTAGTTAATTTTCGAGACAGTTGGAAAATTTTTAGCATGGTGGCAGAAATGATAGAGGGTTTAAAATTTTTAAAAGAAATTAAAAAAGAAGTGACTATTTTAGGTTCAGCTCGTTTACCAAGCAATAATAAGTATTATAAAATTGCGCAGGAGCTCGGTTATAAATTGGCCAGAGCTAATTTTTCTGTTTTAACCGGAGGCGGTCCGGGAATTATGGAAGCTGGTAATAAAGGTGCTTATGAAGCCGGCGGAGAAAGCATCGGACTGAACATTCAACTTCCTTTTGAACAACGTATAAATCCTTATGTTAAAAAAGCGATTGCTTTTGAATATTTTTATACTCGTAAAGTAATGTTGACCGCCCCAGCCAATGGCTTTGTATTTTTTCCCGGAGGTTTTGGAACAATGGATGAATTTTTTGAAGTGGTAGATGCCATGGAAATGGGGCAAATGCAAAGATCACCGATAATTCTAGTAGGCAAAGAGTTCTGGCAACCGATAGTTGATTTTGTGCGCCAACAGTCGGCTGAAAAAATTAAAGCGGTAAAAGAAGAAGAAATTAATTCTTGGCATATAGTGGAAACAGCCGACGAAGCTTTTGAAATTCTTAAAAATACTGAAGATGTTACTTCGATAGAATCAGAAACTACAGATAACCCTTATCTAAGAGGGGATATAAATTGGAGAATGTTTAGAATAATGGCTGAATTGGTAAATAGTTTTGATTTTTTAACTGATAATGTTCCGATGAAAAGTGTGACAGTTTTAGGTACAAAAGAAATAAAAGCTAAAACAAAATACTATGAAGATGCTTACGAAGTCGGTAAAATATTAGCAAAAAATAGTTATATCACTATTACCGGTGGGGGGACAGGAATTATGGAAGCCACCAATAAAGGAGCGATAGAAAACAGTGGTAAAAGCATAGGTGTGTTTATGAAAATGAAAAGCAAAGAAATGCTCAATAAGTTTACTAATCAAACCATAGGATTTTCTTTTCCTTTTGTGCGTAAGATGACTTTGATGGCGTCATCAGAAGTTCTGGTATTTTTTCCAGGATCACTTGGTACTATGCATAATTTATTTGAAATTTTAACCTTGATGGAAACGAATAAAATGTCTGGGGTCAAAGTTGTTTTATACGGAAAAGATTTTTGGAAACCAATGCGGGATATTATAAATAAACTATATTCTGATTTTAAAACTATCAGCCAAGGTGATAAAGAGTTAATAAATATTATAGATAGTCCGGAAGAATTGGAACAGTATTTGTAAAATAAAAAACCATTCTATGCAAAGAATGGTAATAATTATCATGACATTTTGGCGAGACGCGCAGCGTCTCAAATGCCACGCTTAGCGTGGCGGTGAGAGAGGGCGCTTCGCTATTTGAAGTCGTCGCTTCGCTCCTCCTTGGAAAACCTTCGGGTTTTCCAATACCTTTCCTCAGCAAGAGAAAACTCCCGTTTTCTCCCTTTCCCGTTCGAATCCCTTTTCAACTTTCTAATTTAAAAAATACCAGATTAATCTGGTATTTTTTAAAGCGGAGAGAGAGGGATTCGAACCCTCGAAACCTTTCGGTTTACACGCTTTCCAAGCGTGCGCCATCGACCACTAGGCGACCTCTCCAAAGGATTTTGTTGTTTCAGATTTTATCATAGAAAATAAAATAAGTCAATTTAACAGATATAAAAACCGGCATAAAAGCCGGTTTTAAATTACTCTTCTGGGTCAGGGTGTTCCTGTCCCTTATCTTTTTCTTGGATGACCAAATTGTCATCTGGATCTCCCAGGGTATCCACTTTTCTTTTTTGTGGGTCCATTTTTCCCTCCTTTGATAAAGGTCCGGCCATATTTTATCAATTTTTTTTCCATGAGTCAACCAGATATATTTCAAAAATTCAAAATATAGAGGTTGTATTTTTTTGCCAGCCCTTGACTTTCTTCCTATCTTATTTTATAATTTCCTATTAAATTGTACATTATAAATTTATATAAACAGGAGTAAATAACATGGGAAAGGTCTTTACATGGTCGGAGATCGAACAAAATAAAATTCCTCTACTGAGCGATTTTTTACTTGTGGAAAAAAAGATTAGACAGGATCTAGAGCAGGCAAAAGGTGTTTTGGGTGGGGTTATCTGTGGTTCTTTTATTTGGAATAAACACAATCAACGCAGTGATATCGATTGTGTTATAGTTTATGATTTAAAACAAAGGAAAAAGGTAGTTGAAGTTTTGCAGGAGATTAATAAATTTGCTTTGGATTTAAACGTTCCGTTAGAGTTGATTCCTCTGGACTCACAAATCATACAGTCTTCGTTGCACCATGTAGGGATTTCTTTTTTTGAACATTTACGTTCTGCTGCAGAACAAGGTGGAATCATTAAAAAAAATCCATTGCCTCTTTTTTGTTTCAAAAAGGCAAATTTAGCCGACGAGGTTTATGGATTTATTCGCAATAAAATGCGAAGAATAGAAAAAGGTTTTTCCAGGCTCAAAACAACGGATGAAGAAGAATTGTGTCAATTTCTTCAAAAGATTTTGGAATTGCCTATCCACTTAACTCGTCAAATACTGCGTTTATACGGTTTTTCTATGACTCCGGACACCAAGCAAGCAGTGATAGAAAAATATACCAAGTACGCTCCGCCAAGAATGTCGAACATGTTCAAGAGAATTGTTGTGGCCGATGAAAAATACACAAAAGAACTTTATTCTCAGTTGATTGCTCCAAATAAGGAGGAATATTTAAAGGTCATAATGGATCTTCAAGAAATAGCTTGTTTGACCTGGGATTTTACCAGGGCAAACGCCAAAAAGTTTACATAAAAAATAAGTCAAAGCCCGTCTGTAATTACGGGCTTTTTTATTTGAAAAATCGCTGATTTAAGAGAAAATTTATTCATAAACCTTGTTTTTTACCAAATAAAATGATAAACTGATGTTAGTTTAGAATTAAATTTTTATGCAAAAAAAATACTGGCTTTGTACAATATGCGGGGATTTGCACATCGGAGTTAATCCGCCAGATCCTTGTCCAACTTGTCTTCAAAGCAAGGAAAAATATATTGAGATAACTTTGGAAGATTTTGAAGCCGAAGTTGCCAAATTAAAAAAATAAAATTTATGAAAAACAAAAAGTTTTTTTTGTTGCTTTTATTTTGTGTTTTCATTTTGTCCGGTTGTAATATTTTGGCCGGGGATTATGAGCCCAATGGGAAGCAGGGGATAACAATGGATGATTTCAAAGATAGTGATAAAATTTTGAAAGAAAAAATAGAAAATTTAGGCAAGCAAACTGCAGAACCCCAACAGGAAATGACTACAGAACAATACCAAACATTGGTAGAACAACAACAAACCCAACAAAAACAGCCAGAAATTTCATCAACAAATCAACAAACTAATCAAACAAAAAATACTATGACTTTAGAAAAACCAAAAATGCAAATTGACAAAACAAAACAATATACCGCTGTTTTGAATACTACCGAAGGTGAAATAGAAATCGCTTTGGCCGCATCACTTACTCCGATCACAGTCAATAATTTTGTTTATTTGGCAAAAAATAAATTTTACAACAACACTATTTTTCACCGTGTTATTGACGGTTTTATGATTCAAGGTGGAGATCCGCTAGGCAATGGTACCGGAGGTCCAGGTTATAAATTTGACGATGAAACTTTTGACGGTAGTTATACGCGTGGGACTATAGCTATGGCTAATTCCGGACCAAATACCAATGGTTCTCAGTTTTTTATTATGCATAAAGATTATCCACTTCCCAAAAATTATGTGATTTTTGGCAAAGTTATAAAAGGCTTAGAAGTAGTAGATAAGATTGCTACTGCGCCGGTTACTATGGGTATGAGTGGAGAAAATTCTACCCCAATAAACCCAGTAACAATAAAAAGTATAACAATTTTAGAAAAGTAATTATGAAGCTTGTTTTGCCGACAATTACTACTACCAAGGGGTCAAATTGGAAAGATAAAATCTTAGAAATTGATATTTTGGGTTTAGAAGAAATCGCTTTATTTCCGACTTGTTTAAATCGGGAAGAACGAAAAGAAGCGTATGAAATGCTTGCTAAAACAAATTTAAAAAGAATTCCTTTTATCCATCTACGTAGTGATTTTGATGAAGAAGAAATTGCTTGGTTGCGGGAAAATTATCAAACCAAAGTTTTTAATACTCACAGCGAAAGACTTTATCCGCTTAAATATTCTTGGGATAAATATAAAAAAGAAGTTATTTATATTGAAAACACCCACCTGGGTTTTCCTGAGGACGAGTTGTTGGAATATGCCGGGGTTTGTATTGATTTTTCTCATCTGGAAAACGATAAGATTATTTTTCCCGAGCGTTACGAACAATCTATTAGGATGATAGAAAATCATAAAATCGGTTGTGCACATTTGAGTGCGATAAAAAAAGAACCAAAAAATGACCCGGAAAAACCAGAAGAAATACGTTTTGATTATCATGTTTTGGAAAATTTATCAGAAATGGACTATCTGAAAAATTATCCACAAGAATTTTTTCCGGAATTTATAGCAATTGAGCTAGAGAACAGTTTAGCAGAACAGCTGAAAATAAAGGAATATATAATGAAATTTATAAAATTATAAATTGTAAATTATAAATTCATTAAAAATTTTAAATTAAAAATTGAAAATTACTTACCCCTATGTCTTACATTTGGTTTACGCTACTCTATCAGCCTGTTTTCAATCTTTTGGTTTGGCTCTATAATAACCTTTCTCAAGGAAATATGGGTTATGCTGTTATTATCATGACTGTAATGTTGCGTCTTTGTCTTTTGCCTCTTTCTATTATTTCCGAGCGAGACGTTAATCGACAAAAAGAAGTAGAACTTGAAGCCTTACAGGTGGCTAAATCTTTCAAAAATGATCCAATAGCACAAAAAGAAGAAGCAAGGAGAATTATTCGTAAATATCGAGTTTCGCCTTGGGCCAAAGTTGTTACTCTGGCCGTACAAGGCTTGATGTTAATTTTGATTTATCAAGTTTTTGTTGGCGGGATGGCCGGAGATAGGACAGTAAATGTTTTATACGAACATAATAATTTAACTGGAAAAGTAAATTTGGATTTTTATGGTTTCGATATTAGTAAGAGAAAAGATTTTATTTGGGCTGGTATATGTGCTTTTTATTTATTTATTTCTATACTTGCAGAAGAGATTGGACGTAAAGACTTAAACAAATCAGAACTTTATTTTTTATTTTTATTTCCAGCTTTTGTATTTTTTTTCCTATATTATTTACCCATGGTAAAGTCATTGTTTATTTTGACTTCTGTAATTTTTTCTGATATACTTAGGTTAATAAGAATTTTATTCTTTCCGGTAAAAAATCCGGTTAAAATAGCTTAATTTAGCAAAAATATGGCTGGAGATTCACTTGATAAATTGATGTATTCCTTCGTTATGGAGGATGTATTAAAGGGTTTTTTTATTTACGTACCACCAGGTTATGTGGCTTGTGTTTATGATATGGGACACGGAGTTCTAAAAAAAGTTCTAACCCCCGGTTTACATTTGAAAATTCCTTTTTGGCAAAAAGCAAAATTATTTAATACCCAAACCTTAGAATACAGTATTTCTCGTCAGTTTAATCCAGAAAATGAAAGAGCAATGGGGGACATACCTATAGCTGCGGTCACTCAAGATAGTAAACGCGCCGGAGTGGAAGGTACTATTTTGTTACGTTTGGATGTTCAACAAATACCTTCTCTTTGGCAGACCATCGGTGAAGATTTTGTTGCAAAAATTGTTCGCCCAACTATTCGTTCTCGTGTTCGTATGGTTTTTTCTCGTTTTGATTTCGCTGATATTATTGGCAGTAAACGCGATGTAGTAGAGACAGAGTTAAAAAATGAATTGGAAAAAATATTTTATACACGTGGTATTTATGTAGAAAATGTATTGCTTTCAGAGATTTCCATTATCAGTCAAACACCAATAAAATAATATTTATAAAATAAAAACTCCTCCGCTTTACGCGGAGGATCTTTTTTTTGTTTCGGAGATTTTTTTTATCTCCTCCCACCAAGGGAGTATATTTTTTTTGGCGGGGTAAATCGCAATTTTCTTCTTATATTTGTTATAAGCCTCATTGCTTATGACAAATATAAATGTCCATTCTCGACCACTTTTTTCCATTTCTTGAAATTTCTTCAGCAACTTTTCTTTGGCCGTGACAAGATAATTTTCAGCTTGAAAGTGATCAACGCGGAAAAGGGCGCTTTCGATGGTGCGACAACAGGTAAGAGCTGTAAAAAGTTCACCCAATGTTAACCATTTACGATGCAGAAGTTCTTTCAAACTCTTTAGACTACTGTCTAACTGGTTTAAAAGAATTTCTTCAATTTGGTTTGGAATTTTTGAGTTTTCCATTTCTTCCTCCTCTTGGAAGTTGATAATAAAGATCGATAATTTAACCTATCATAAATTAAAAATTTTGTCAATACCTAGCCAAAATTATTTGGTAGAAGATATGATTGTCAAGGTTAGGGGTCAAGCTAAGTCTAATAATTTCAACGCTCAGCATTCGGGCTTGATAATACTATTTGTGGATAAGTAAGAACACTTTTGAAAATTAGCTTATTCTAGCTAAAAAAATACTATTGACGACCTTTTTTACTTGTGTTATATTATCACTCAAGAAGAGAGAGTGATAATTTTTAACTATGGCTTCCAATAAGAAAAAAAATCTAAATGAACGCCAAGAGAAGCTTTTTAAATTGGTGGTTGAAACTCACATAGAAACAGCGCAGCCCGTTGGTTCTAAGTTTTTAGTTAAACAAGAAGGTCTTGATTGGAGCGAAGCCACGGTACGCAACGATCTGCGCGCTTTGGAAGAAGTAGGTTATTTGACTCATCCGCACACCAGCGCCGGCAGAGTTCCGACTGCAGCCGGTTACCGTCATTATATTAATTCCATGAATTTAGGTGGTGTAAAAATAAGCGGTAAAGATGAAAAGAAAGTGGAAGAAATCTTGATGGGAGAAAAACAAGATTTTGAAAGCGGAGTTCGCACTCTAGCCAAAGGTTTGGCGCAAATCAGCGGAGAAGCTATAATTTACGCCTTTGGTCCGGATAAAGTTTATTATACGGGACTTTCAAATTTATTTGGTAAGAAAGAATTTATGGAACCGGAATTAGTGGTAAACATCTCCGGAATATTTGATCATTGTGAAGATTATCTGGATGAATTTGAGAATATGATTATAGATGATCCGAGATTTTTCCTAGGCGAGGAACAGCCGTTTGGTGAAGATTTGAGTGTTTTGGCCACGCGTGTCCGTAAAGACAAATCCGATATGTTGTTGATGGTGGGTTTGAATAGAATGGATTACAAAAGAAATTACGCTTTGATGCAAAAAATCAGTGAAATATTAAATAGTTTATAATATGGCGGATCAAAACAATACAACTAGACCCGTGGTTTCTGTCGGCGCGTTTATTTACAATAACGACGGAAAAATATTTTTGATGCGTTCCAAAAAATGGAGCGATAAACTGGTAGTACCGGGTGGAAAAATAGACTATATGGAAAAAATGGAAGATGCGCTTAAACGGGAAGTGAAAGAAGAAACCAATTTGGATATAGATCAAATAGAATTTTTGGGACATGTGGAATTTGTGGATCCGCCAAATTTTTCCGGGTCCATGAGACACTTTATTGGTTTGGACTACAAAGCCCGGACCTTAAACGAAGATGAAGTAAAAGTGGATGGCCGGGAAGGCCAAGAGTATATTTGGCTCGCGCCCGAGGAAATAGTAAAACGCGACGATGTGGAAGAGAGTTGTTTGGAAACTGTAAAAAAACATTTTTTAAAAATTAAAAAAGGATTATTCAGCAAAGCTTGCAAGGATTGTGAGAAACACAAAATAGAGTCAGATGAATACAAAGCCGGCTGGCAAAGGGCTCTTGCGGATTATAAAAATCTTCAAAACGAAATCAATACCCGCCGTGGAGAATGGGCACAAATGAGCGAAACGCAAATTTTGGAAGAATTTATTCCGGTTTATGAAAATTTTAAAAAAGCTTTTTACCACCGCCTGGAAGTAAATCCCGATAACGAAGAGCATAAAACTTTCAAAAACTGGATAGATGGCATCGGGTTTATTATGAAACAGTTTGAAAGCGTGCTAAAAGCGCATGGAGTGGAGGAAATTAAAACTGTTGGTGAGAAATTTAATCCGAAGTTTCATGAAGCTATGGGAGAAGAAATGCAAGATGGTGTAGAATCCCATATAATTTTGAAAGAAATAGATGGAGGATATAAAGTTGGAGATAAAGTAATCAAAGCAGCTAAAGTAATAATTAATAAATAATTTATGAAAAATAAAATAAAAATAGCAGGGGGAGTTTTATTGGTTGTACTAGTTGCAATTAGCGGAGTTTTGATTTGGCAGATAAATAAATACAACAAATTATTTGATAATTATTCAAAAGCCAACAATGAATTGAATACGATTAAATTAAAATTAGTAGATTATCAGAAAAATATTGATGATTTATCAGCGGAATTGAGTGTCTATAAAAGTAACTGGAAGCTTGAATTAGAAGAAAATGATAAAACAAGACAAGAAGCATACGACAAAGAACGAAAGCGAATATTTGACGATATTGTGGCTAATAATAGATATTCTGTCTTCGATAATTATTTATGGCACGGAAATAAAAAAATATTTAATGAAAATCTCGTAAATTATATTAAAGATGATAGGGTGGAATATAACAAGCTTAGTGGCGTTGAAGAATGGTTTCGTTATGAGGAAAACAATAAACTGTTTATTTTTTTGCGAGGCAGCAATGAAGTTATTGGTTTCTCTCTAAAATATTATATTGAGTTAGACAAAGAGAAGGATGTGGCTAAAATACAATACGACAACTCATTTCCAATTTTAAATTCCCCTTCTATTTTGTTTGACCCTCCTTATTCGCCAAATAAAGAAAATATATATTTTGTGAAATTTGATGATAAAGATTTGGAATCGATATATGTTTATAATTGGAAGAATAAGGTAGAAACAAAAGTGTTGGATATACCAAAAAATGAAACACTAGTTTCTTGCGGAGAGGGTTGTTGGGTTACTTCCGGGCTTATTAGTTGGATTGATAATAATCATATCAAAGTAAAAACTTTTAAGAGAGCTTATGTATTTGAAGGACCCATTGAAAATACGGCCGACACAGATAAATATATTAAACAATATACTGATGAACCGGCCAATGAATATAATTTAACAATAAAATAATTAATAACCTAATTAATAACTTAATTTAATACACATATGGGAAAAGTATTAGGAATAGATCTTGGTACCACTAATAGCTGTATGGCTATTATCGAAGGTGGTCAACCGAAAGTTTTAGAAAATAAAGAGGGTAATCGCACAACTCCTTCTATCGTAGCGATTTCCAAAACCGGTGAAAGATTAGTCGGACAATTGGCCAAACGCCAAGCCGTGACCAATCCGGAAAATACACTTTATTCTATCAAGCGTCTTATCGGTCGTCGTTTTGATGATTCTGAAGTTCAACGTGATGTTAGTTTAATGCCTTATAAAATTGTGAAATCAGGTGAAGGGGTAAAGGTTAAAATGAGTGATAAAGAATATTCACCGCAAGAAATTTCCGCCATGATATTACAGAAAATGAAAGCCGACGCGGAAGAAAGAGTGGGAGAAAAAATTACTGAAGCGGTTATCACTGTGCCGGCTTATTTTGATGATTCTCAACGTCAAGCTACCAAAGATGCGGGTGAAATTGCCGGTTTGAAAGTTTTGCGTATTATCAATGAACCAACGGCCGCCGCTTTGGCTTATGGTTTTGATAAAAAGAAAGATCAAAAAATTGCAGTCTATGATTTAGGTGGTGGTACTTTTGATATTTCTATTTTGGATGTTTCCGCCGATACTGTACAAGTATTATCTACTAACGGCGACACTCATCTTGGAGGGGACGATTTTGATCAAGTGGTTATCAATTGGATTTTGGATGAATTTAAAAAAGATCAAGGTATTGATTTGAGTAAAGACACTTTAGCGCTTCAACGAATTAAAGAAGCGGCAGAAAAAGCAAAAATTGAATTATCAACCGCGCAAGAAAGTGAAATCAACCAACCTTTTATTACTTCTGACTCAACTGGTCCGAAACATTTGGTGATGAAATTGACCCGCGCTAAATTGGAAGAATTGGTTGGGGAATTGGTGCAAAAAACTTTGATTCCGGTTAAAAAAGCATTGGAAGATGCCAAACTATCTACCGGTGATTTACATGAAGTGGTTATGGTTGGTGGTATGACTCGCATGCCACTGGTTATTTCTACCGTAGAAAAATTCTTTGGCAAAAAACCAAATATTACCGTAAACCCCGATGAAGTAGTAGCTGCCGGAGCGGCGGTACAAGGTGGAGTGCTCCAAGGTGATGTCAAAGATGTTTTGTTGCTTGATGTTACCCCGCTATCTCTAGGGATTGAAACCATGGGCGGAGTAATGACTAAACTTATTGAGCGCAACACCACTATCCCAACTTCTAAATCTCAAGTATTTTCAACAGCCGCTGACAATCAACCAAGCGTAGAAATTCATATTTTACAAGGTGAACGTCCGATGGCTCCTGATAATAAAACATTGGGTAGGTTTATGTTGGATGGAATCCCTATGGCTCCGCGTGGTGTACCGCAAATTGAAGTACATTTTGATATTGATGCCAACGGAATTCTTAATGTCAAAGCCAAGGATAAGGGCACAGGCAAAGAACAATCTGTACGCATTGAATCATCTTCTGGTTTAAATAAAGATGAAATAGAAAAAATGAAAAAAGAAGCCGAAGCTCATGCCGATGAAGATAAGAAAAAACAAGAACTTATCGAAGCTCGTAATTTAGCCGATACAATGATTTATACGACAGAAAAAATGATGAAAGAAATCGACGAAAAGAAAGTTGCTATCACTGACGACGAAAAGAAAAAAGTGGAAGAAGGTGTAAAGGCATTAAAAGATGTAAAAGATAAAGATGATATAGAGGCAATCAAAAAAGCGGCTGATGCATTGAGTAAAGACGCTCAAGCTGTTGGTGCAAAAATGTATCAACAAAACCAACAGGCCCAACAACCTGGAGCAGAAAATAAAACCGAAGATAAAAAAGATGATAATGAACAGGGGCCGATAGAAGGGGAAGTGGTGAAATAATGTATTTCGTATTTAGTATATCGTATATAGTATTTTAAAATATTGTAATACGACATACGATATACGGTATACTATATACTTCTATGTCAAAAGATTATTATAAAATACTCGGTGTAGATAAAAATGCCAGCAAAGATGAAATTCGCAAAGCATTTCAAAAAATGGCACATCAATATCATCCTGACAAACAGGGTGGTGATGAAGTTAAATTTAAAGAAGTGAATGAAGCATACCAGGTGCTTGGTAATGAACAAAAACGTAAACAATATGATCAGTTTGGCGCTGATTTTGAACAACAGGGTGGATTTGGCGGTGGAGCCGGCTGGGAAGATTTTATGCGCGCAGCTCGTGGTCAAGGCGGTGGTGATTTTAATTTTAATTTTGGCGGAAATGATTTTGGAGATATTTTCGGTGACCTTTTTGGATTTAGCGGAGGTTCACGTGGACGAGGAGGTAAGTCGCGTGGACGTGATATAGAAGTAGATGTAGAATTGGACTTTAAAGAAGCTGCTTTTGGCGTGGAAAGAGAATTAAATTTACGTAAAAAAACCACTTGTGATATTTGCCAAGGTAATGGAGCTGAGCCGGGAAGTAAAATGGAAAAATGTGGTACTTGTGGAGGTCGCGGTCAAGTTGTTCATAACCAGCGCACTATTTTTGGTACGATTCAGCAAGTTGCTACTTGTCCTGATTGTAAAGGAGCCGGCCAAAAACCAAACACTAAATGTAAACATTGCGGTGGTGACGGAGTAATCACTAAAAATAATACTTTTCAAGTAAAAATTCCCGCTGGTATAAATGACGGTGAATCTATCCGTTTGAGTGGATATGGTGAGGCCGCTGCTTACAATGGCATGAGCGGAGATCTTTATGTTCGTATTCATATCAAGAAAAATAAATATTTTTCTCGCGAAGGATATGAAATATTTACCGATTGTGAAATTAGTTATCCACAAGCCGTATTAGGAGATAAGGTGGAAATAGAAACTCTAGATGGTATGGAAAAAATAATGATTCCTGAAGGTGTTGAATCTGGACAGTTGATTCGTCTCAAAGGCAAAGGTATTCCATACTTACGTCAAAAAGGCAGAGGCGATCATTATGTGAAGGTTAAAATTAAAGTTCCTAAAAATATTAGTAGAGATTTAAAAAAGAAATTGGAAGATTTGAAAAACGATTTATAAAAAAGACCCGTCCCGCTAAGCGGGACGGGATTTTTTTAAAAAACTAAAAAGGAAAAACAACTTGTCTTGGATCATCCGTTTTTTTCTTCTTTTTTGTAGGAATTTTTTCTTTAATGAAATCCCCGGCGATTTTTGGTTTTGGTTTTCTCTGCACAGTTTTCCAATAGAGTCCTTGTTCAAAACTATTTTTCATTACCAAGAAAATACTTTCACCTTTAGTCATGCGACCGATACGGCCGGTTCTTTGGATGCGTGCAGTTTTGCTAGTTGGTGGATTATAATTTATAACTACATCCACTCCGGGTAAAGTTATTCCTTCTTCAGCGACTGAAGTAACTAACAGGTGTTCCATTCCGCAGGTTTTCAGTTCCTTAATGATCTCTTTGGCCTTTTCTGTTTTTTTATCCTTGCCGCCGAAAATGTAACCGGTTTTGCAGCCAATTGATTTTAACAGAATCTTGATATTTTTGGCAGTAGTTTTGTTTTGAAAAAAGACCATGGAACGACCTTTTATTTTTCCGAGCTCTTCCAAGAAAAAGGTTTCTTTGGGATGCAGGTCTTTGATGCCAGAAACATAATGGATGATTTTTTCAAAACGTGGATCATGTAAGAGTGCTAAGCCGCTTTTCTTTTTATCTACGAGTGTTTTGGTATATTCCAAAAAAGAAGCATAACTCTCGTTCATCGCCAAACGATAAGCATGCATGGCTTTGCGATATTTGGCCAAAAGGAAGAGTCCGGAACGATAAGATTTATTCATCCCGGCGGTAATAATAAAATCGTCATTATTTTCTTTTTCTACTAGCTTTTCCAATTCTTTGAGCTCTTGTTCGGTCATCCATATTTTGACTTCGTTTATTCCCAAGAGCATCTCAAATTCCAAAGTTATGCCGCCGATTATCTCTTCGAAAATCGGATGTAAATGTTTCAGATGTTTATCGAGCTCAATGTCTATTTTTCTTTCACTACGCGCAAGCATAGGAACCTGTAATTCTATAACAGTTTGGATAAAACAATTTTTTTTAATTTCTTGAGCTTCTTGTTCGCAGTCACCCAAAGTGGCGGTTAGAGAAAAAATATTTTTTCCCGTATCGTTGAATATTTTGGCCGCTTTGACAAAAGCATGATTTTTGACAGCATGGTGAGTTTCATCAATCATAAAAAAATCAAAATCGTTTACGGCTATTTTACCTTTTTCAAAATCACTGTTAAAAACCTCAGCCGTGCAAATTATCAGCCCATCAGTATAATTATTCCAAAATCTCTTTTTTTCCGGTATATCGCCGATAATTTTAATTACATCTTTTTTGCCGGTTACTTTTTGATAAAGTTTGTAGTGTTCGTTTACCAAGTTAGTGGTTGGGGCTATCAAAATAGCTCGACCCTGCAAAACATAATGAACTAATATAGCCACTACGGTTTTTCCACTACCACTTTTCCCGATAAGACACGGATTTCTTTTTTCGTCAATTTCTTTTACTATTTCTTTGGCAATCGTAAACCAATCCGGACGATTATCAATAGTAAAACTTTCAAAAGGCAGGCAGTACATATCAAAAAAACGTTTTTGACGATTTCTAGGAAATAAGTCCGTTTGTTCTCCTTTCATTTCATTTCTCCTTTTTAAGTTGTTAATGAACAATGCTGTAGGTATTATCTTTATATTTTTAATATTTTGTCAACTTTATTTATCAACCCCTTGACTTTTTATAATTTTTTTGCTAATTTAATTGCGGTACATTATCAATTTTTAGGAGTTTTGTGTCATGAAAGAAGCGGCTTTGTTTATCATCAAGCCTGATTCCATGAAATCCGGCAAATATGTGCCGATAATGGCACAACTCAAAAAAACCGGGGTTATGATCACTCGCGAGAGTCATCGTTTTCGTTTAAAAGAGAAAGAGATCTCCGCTCTTTATCAAGAGCACAAGGGAAAGCCTTTTTTCCAACAACTTCTTTCTTTTATGCTTTCCGGGTCAGTCGTATTGCTGGTTTTGACCGGCGAAGATATTATCGATAAAATTCGGAAACTTCTTGGTCACACCGATCCTAATAAGGCTGAACCGGGAACTATCCGTGCCTTATTTGGCAATCATACGGATATGACAGAAAATGCCGCTCATTGCTCTGGTTGTATCAAGGATGCGCAAAGAGAAATAGGGATATTTTTTCCCGAGCTTGCGCAACAACTTAAAAAAGAAGGATATTTTTAATTAAGGCCCATTACAGGGCCTTTTTTTTGACTAATTTGCTTTTTAGCTTTACAATAAAAAAAGCCTTAAATCATTAAATAATATAAAATATGAAAAAAGTGGTTATTTTACTATTCATAGTTTTAATAGTCAGCGTCTTGGCTTATTTAGGTAGTTTCTGTTATTTCAAGGAATTAACCAAGAATTTATCTAACTGTTCATTGGAGAAAAAGCTTGTTTGTGGAGAAGATAACTTAACTTACGCTAATGAATGTTTTATGGAAAAATCGGGGGCAAAAAAACTTTATGATGGTGAATGTTCGGTACTTCGCGATGCTCTATATAATAATGGTAATAACAATAATAAAGTAAAAGAAGATTGTATTTGTACTATGGATTATACGCCCGTTTGTGGAATTGATGGTAAAACCTACGGCAATGCTTGTGGAGCGGGTTGCGCTGGTGTGGAAATATCTTATCAAGGAGAATGTGAAAAAAACGGTAAAACCGGTTTGGCTAATCCGGCTAGTGTGAATTGTGTTGACATGGGCGGAACGTTGGAAATCAAAGATGAAGCCGATGGTCAAGTTGGTTATTGCACCTTACCTGGTGATAAAGTTTGTGAGGAATGGGCATTGTTTCGCGGAGAGTGCGGAAAATAAAGTTATATTTTGTGACAGTTGAATTACTCAAAAAAGAGTTAAGAAAAAATGCTAGCAAAGAAAAGGCCAAAATTCTTTCTCGTTTTTTTAAAACCGGTCCGGGACAATATGGAGCAGGCGACAAGTTTTTGGGTATTACTGTTCCAAAACAACGAGTTGTAGCCAAACAATTTTTCGATTTGAATTTACATGATTTACAAAAATTACTCAATAGTGTTTATCATGAAGAAAGATTGACATCATTGCTTATTTTGGTTTTGAAATATCCGCAGGTTGATAAAAAAGAACAAGAAAAAATTTATAAGTTTTATTTGAAAAATACGCTTAATATAAATAATTGGGACTTAGTTGATTTGACCGCGGAAAAAATAGTCGGTTCGTATTTGGAAGGAAAAGACAAAAGTATTTTGTTTAAATTAGCTCGATCAAAAAATTTATGGGAGAGGCGAATAGCTGTTTTATCTACTTTTTACTATATCAAAAAAGACGAAAGCGAATTGACCTTGCAAATTGCGGAAATACTGCTAAGTGACAAACATGATTTGATGCACAAAGCCGTGGGTTGGATGCTCCGGGAAGTTGGTAAACGTTGCGGAGAAAAAGATGAAGAAGAATTTTTAAAAAAATATTACAAAAAAATGCCGCGAACCATGTTGCGTTATGCGATAGAAAGATTTGCAGAAAATAAAAGATTAAAATATTTGAAAAATAAAATATGAAAGAGGGTTTTACAGAAAAATATATTCCTCAGATAGAAAAAGTCAAAGAAAAAGAAATTCTTAAAAAGGAAGAGCTCAGACAAGAAGGATATAAAAATCCTTACGCAGCAGAATTTTCTAAAAATCCCAAATTGGAAAGACAGTCTTATGAATATATTAAAAAAATAGCCGAATATGTAGATGAAAACAATATTGAAAATATGGTTTTGTTAGATCGTAGCGCCAGAAACGTTTGCACGGGATTGCGTGAATATTGGCGATTGCTTCAAGAAAACGAAGAAAGAGAAAAAGAAAACCCGCATATTTATTTTATAAATCCTCGGGGTTTTGTAAGTAATGAAAAATATCCAACCATAGCGGACAAAAGATTCTATAATAGGAAAATGCAATATGACAAACCGGAAGACATTGATCTGATAAGAGATGAAGCAGAAATTGATGAAGATTTTAAAAATACTTACGCCAGGTTAATACAGGACAAAGATAAACCGCTTTTGATTTATGATAATTGTGTTCATGAAGGCGAGTCGTTACAGAATGTTTTAAAGTTTTTTGAAAAAAACGGATTTACCAATATTAAAATTTTTGTCGTGCATAAGAAAAACGAAGAATTTAAAGATAAATTTCCCGTGGATTATATCACTTTGGATAAACCTGAAGAAATAGAATGCTATCCTTTCGGTACGGATAATTTAACAGAAAAAACCTTTACTAGAGTTGTTTCTTTAAATAAAGAAAAAAGAAATAAAAAAACAGGCAAACTTTCTCCGGAAACCAAGAAAGCTTATTTAGTCAGAGAGGTTATCAAAAGATTAGTCCAAGAAAACTATATAAAAGATTTACAAAATCAAAACAAAGAAAGCTAAAAATTAAATTGCAAATAATATGGCTTTATATTTAAACAAAGAAGATAGAAAAGAAGTTGATAGGGTGGTAAATTTGGTAGAAAAATTAAAAGAGGATTGGGATGAAAACAAAGTTAATCTCATCAATAAGGCCTGTGATGAAATTTATGGCAAGAGAATTCCAGGGGCAAGCAAAAGAAGAGATTATATTTATCGCATGACTCAAAGACAATATCAAGAAGATAACAAAGAGTTTGAAGAGAAAGAAAAAGAATATGCTAAAACAGACGAGTATTTTGAAAAAATGGCGACAATAGAAAGTTTGTTGCAAAGAAATGAACACCGCCTATCTTCTGAAGATCGACCTTATTTGCCAGATTCTTTAATTCAAGAATATTTTGATAATATAGGTTATGAAGGTGAAATTGATAACTTTGATTGGAATCAGTGGAGAAAAGAGATAGGTGATGAAGCTCCAGAATATAAAGAAGAACAGGACGAAAGAGTGATAGAAGGTGGTCTTTTTGGTGAAAATTACCTTAAAAAATAAGGTTTTAGCGTTAGTTTATAGAAATAATCTTAAAAATAAAGGGGTTTTCCACAGGTGGGGGGCTGTTGCTATTGATTTTATTGGTGTATAATAAAGGTCGGGTAAGGAAAGTATAATTTCCGCCCGAAAATTAATTTATTTATTAATTAATTTAATTTTTACCACTATGGCAAAAATGACTAAGTCTCAATTGTTGGGAGTGCTTTCCGAAGCTACCAACTTGAGCAAGAAAGAAGTTGCTAATTTTTTGGACGCAATGACAAACGTTGCTTACAAAGAAGTTAAAAAAGGAAATGAATTCGTTATTCCTGGTTTTGGAAAATTGATCAAAATCAAAAGAGCCGCTCGTATGGGTCGTAACCCAGCCACCGGTGAAACTATCAAAATTCCGGCAAAAACTGTGGTAAAATTCCGTGTTGCCAAAGCTGCTAAAGACGCAGTACTATAATTTTCAAAAATAGCAAAAACCCCCGTTATTATAACGGGGGTTTTTTAATTATTGACAATAAAAATAAAAAATGGTTAAATGTTCAAGGTCCTTTTTACTTTTATTTTCTAGGAGGTGATTCCATGTCCTTGTTTTTTTTAAGTGGTCGTCAAGGTTCGGTTGGGGCGGAAAAAAGCACATTCGGTTCCCCGGTAAAATTTAAGCGGGAATGTTTTTTTAAAAAAACGGGTATTGACCTGTATTATCTGTTGGTTCCAGAAACAGAAGGAAACCACCCGCAGTTTTGCAAAGGAAAGATTTACAAAGATTTTTCCAATGATGAGGAAGTTGTTTTTATGCCGGAAAGAAATTTCAGAGATATCAAAAATTGCGGTATAGTTTTCGATCCGACAAACACTTCTTCCAATTTTACCGTCTATGACGAACAGTTCGGGAAAATTAACTTTGAGCAACTCGATTTTTTATCAGGTAAAGAATTTCTACTCAAAGGTGAAAAAGATTCGGTTATCAGACCCTTGATAACGGAAGTTCTTTATCTGGCAGAAAAAGGAGAAAAGATGAATTTTTACAAGGTTTTTTTGGACAAAAAAGATAAGAAATATGATCCTGCATGCAATGCCAAGGTTATCCGGATTTCCAGACTTACTCAGGATAACTCCGAGTATTTCAAACTCCTTCGTCGCCAAGGAAAATAAGGTTTCCACCGATCTCTTTCAAGGGGTCGGTTTTTTTGTCAATAATATCAAAAAATGGTATAATATTTTCGCAATTAAAAATAAATATTTTATGAAATTTATCAATAAAATTCAAGTTGCTAATCTCAAGGGGCGTGGCGGGGCAGAATTCCCGACAGCGTTCAAATGGCTTAGTGTAGCCAAAGGTCACTTGAAAGAATTTAATCAACCTGTGTTTGTAGTTTGCAACGGTGCCGAAGGTGAACCGGGGATGTTCAAAGACGGATATATATTACAAAACTATCCGGAAAAAGTTATTGAAGGAATAAAAATTGCTATGGATACCTTGGGTGCAGAAAAAGGATATATTTATTTGCGCCAAGATTATTTGAAAAAATTCAAAAATCATCTGAAAAAATATATTGGTAAATTACCGATTGAGCTGACAGCGGAAAAAATCGGTTATTTGGGCGGAGAAGAAACAACATTATTGGAAACTATACAAGGCGATAGACCCGAACCACGACTCAAACCGCCATATCCGACCGAGTTTGGATTGTTAGGTTGCCCGACTTTAATAAATAACGTGGAAACTTTTTACCAGATTTCTCAAATTCAACACAATGAATACAAAAATACCAGATTTTTTTGTATCAGTGGTGATGCTCCCAAAAAAGGCGTTTATGAATTTCCGGTGGATATGTCGATCGGAGAAATTTTAAAAAGAACCAAGAATGTTCCGCGTTTTAATTATTTTGTACAAGTTGGCGGAGGAGCGGCCGGAGAAATTTTGACCAAAGAAGAATTAAACAAACCACTTATTGGTGCCGGGGGGATTATAATTTACAATTTAAAAAAAACAGATACCAAAGAACTGATTAAAAAATGGGTTAATTTTTTCTTTGATTATAATTGTGGTAAATGTGTGCCGTGCCGAGAAGGGCTTTATCGTTTAAAAGAAATGTTGCAAAAAAATGAGATTGATATGGTGCTTTTGCGCAGTGTTTTACGTACAATGCGGGACACATCTTTTTGCCCATTGGGAAAAAGTGTTTATCTACCTATTGATTCAATGCTTGAAAGTGTAAAAGTCAATTATAAAAATAAAAGAGATACTAAATAGCTATGAAAAAAATAACCATAAAAATTGACGATAAAAAAATAACCTGTGCCGAAGGCAAGATGATTTTGCATGTGGCACAAGAAAATGGGATAGAAATTCCTCACCTTTGTGACCATCCTGATTTACAAGTCAAAGCCAATTGTCGGATGTGTGTGATAAAAATTAAAGGCCGTAACGGTTTATTTACTGCTTGTTCTACTCCGGTGGAAGATGAAATGGATATAATTACTGATGACAGAGAAATTCGTCGTAGTCGTAAGACTAATCTAGAGTTGATTTTTGGAGAACATCATTTGGATTGTGAAAATTGTACCTGGGGTAAACGTTGCGGATTGTTACAATACCAAAAACCGCTTCGTGCCAAAATAACCCGTTTTTCCAATCGTAAAGAAAAAAGGCCAAGTAAACAATTTGGTCCGATTATTTTTGAAGGTAAGAAATGTATAGATTGTCGGAATTGTGTAGAGGTTTGTCCGGTCGGTTACTATGAAATAGAAAAAAGAGGCATTGATATATCCATTGAACCAAGTACTAATAAAAATAAAGATTGTGTTTATTGTGGTCAGTGTATCGTCCATTGTCCGGCCGGGGCTATCAAAAGCGACGGAGAATTTGAAGAAATGGAAAAAGTTTTTGAACTCAAAAAACAAGGTAAAGTTTTAGTCGCCCAGTTTGCGCCTTCTATTCGCACCAGTATCGGAGAAGAATTCGGCATGCCTTATGGTTCTATTGCTACCGATAAATTATCCGCAGCTTTGAAAAAACTTGGCTTTGATTATGTGTTTGACACATCCGTGGGTGCTGATTTTACCACGACAGAGGAAGCCGGTGAAGCTATTGAAAGAATTTTGTCGGGTAAGGATTTACCAATTTTTACCTCCTGTTGTCCGTCTTGGGTAAAATATGTGGAATTTTATCATCCGCATTTGCGTAAAAATATTTCTCATGCCAGATCGCCACAGATGATGTTGTCCAGTATTGTAAAAAATTATTTTGCGCCCAAACAAAAAATAGACCCCAAAAATATTGTGATGGTTTCTATTATGCCGTGCACGGCCAAAAAATATGAAGCTAGTCGTCCGGAGTTAAATTTTGAAAATGGGCTTAAACCTATAGATTATGTTTGGACTACCAGAGAATTGGCTTGGATTTTGAAAGATAAAAAAATAGATCTCAAAACTATCAAAGACGATCCAGCGGATAATCCACTGGGCGATCCAAGTGGTGCAGGTGTGCTTTATGGCGCATCTGGCGGTGTGATGGAAAGCGCTTTGCGCACCGCTTATTTTCGTTTGTTTGGTCGCGATTTGCAAAAAGTGGATTTTGAACAAGTGCGCGGGCAAGACGGTGTAAAACGCGCGGTTGTCAGACTTTGCAAGCCGGTAAAATTTGGTGGTGATAAGTGTGTGGAATTGCGTGTAGCGGTAGTTAATGGTTTGAAAAACGCCAAAATAATTTTAGATGAATTAAAACAAGATCCGAAAAAATATCAATTTATAGAGGTGATGGCCTGTCCCGGCGGTTGTATTGGCGGTGGCGGGCAACCTTTACCAATCAACGAGGAGATTCGCAAAAAGAGGTCAGCATCTCTTTATCAGATAGATAAAACCAAGAAGATTCGTCTTGCACACCAAAATCCGCAAGTTCAACAGGTTTACAAAGAATTTTTGACTGATAAAAAATTGACTAAAAAAATGTTTGAAGTTGATTTTAAACCGGAAGGTAAAAGTAAAATTAAGATCAAAAAATAATATGAAAAAAAATCAAGAGAAAATATACACTATTTTAATTGGTGGGCAAGCTGGAGATGGAGCCAGAGAGGCTGGAGTAAATTTAGCACGTTTGTTTTGTAAATTAGGTTATTATGTTTTTGCTAGTATGGAATATCCGTCACTGATTCGCGGAGGACATAATTTTTGTCGCGTTTCTTTTTCTAAAGAAAAAATTTACAGTGACTATCGCGAGCTTGATGCGATTATCGCGCTCAACCAAGAAACAGCGGATTTGCACAAGAACGAACTCAAAAAATCTGGGGTGATATTTTTTGATAACAATATAAATTCTATTATTGGTAAATCTGGACAATTGATAAGTTTACCGATAACTTCTTATGCCAAAGAACTTTCTGCGCCGTCTCTGGCTCGTACAGCCGTGGCTCTGGGCGCTTTTTGTCGATATTATGATCTGTCACTTTTGAAATTAAACGAAGTTTTTACGGATATTTTTGGCAGTAAAGCTCAAATAAATATTGATTTAGCAAAAAAAGGATTTGATTATTTGCAAGATAAAAATTTTGGTCAAACAAAATTTTCAAAACCGGACAAAAAAATTAAAGGACAAATTATTGATGGTAATGCGGCAACAGGCGAGGGGATGATGGCCGCGGGAATGAAAAATTATATCGCTTATCCCATGACTCCCGCTACCAGTGTTTTACATCATTTGGCCAAACAAGCGCCCAAATACGGATTGAAAGTTACGCAAGCGGAAAGTGAAGTAGCTGTTATCAATATGGTTTTGGGTAGTGCTTATGCTGGAGTTCGTACTGCCACTGGAACTTCCGGTGGAGGTTTTGCTTTGATGACCGAAGCTTTGAGTATGGCCGGGATTGCTGAAATTCCGACCGTAGTAGTAGAATCGCAACGCCCGGGACCGTCAACCGGCGTGCCAACCAGAACTGCCCAAGGTGATTTGCAATTTGTCCGACAAATTTTGGGAGAATTTCCGCGTATTGTTTTGGCGCCGGGTGATCAACAAGAATCTTATGAGATAGGCGGAAAAGCTATGAATTTGGCTTGGCAATATCAATTACCGGTGATGATAGCGCTTGATAAACATTTATCCGAAAGTTTATCAAATGCGGATTTTAGTAAAATCAAAATCAAACCGGAAAAAATAAAAATTAGCAAAGGAGGAAAAAATTATCAACGCTATGCTTTTAGTACTGACGGTGTTTCAACGCTTTGTTTTCCTGGAACAAAAGATACAATTGTCAAAGTGAATAGTTATGAACATAGTGAAGATGGTTTGATAACCGAGAGTGCAGAGATGACACAAAAAATGTTTGATAAAAGATTTGCTAAATTAAAAAATCTAGAAAAAGAAATAAATAGTTTCAAAGGAGTTAAAATTTATGGTGATAAAAAAAGTAAAAACATAGTGGTGTTTTGGGGTTCTACCAAAGGCGCAGTTCTGGAAGCGATAAAATATGTCAAAAAACCGGTCAAAGCCGTGCAAGTTTTGGTGATAGAACCATTGCCGGTTAAAAGTTTGTTGGAAGCTTTCAAGGGGGCCAAAAAAATCATTGATATTGAACTCAATCATACCGGACAATTGGCGCAGGTTATTGCGGAAAAAACCGGCTTGAAAATTAAAAATAAGATTTTGAAATATGACACTTTTGCTTTTGAACCGATAGAATTGGCTAAAAAAATAGATAAAATACTATAAATATATGAATATAGATTTAAATACCAAAGCCAAAAATACCTGGTGCCCCGGTTGTACCAATTTCATGATTTTGACTGCGTTTAAAAATGCCCTGTCCGAATTGATAACTGAGGGAAAAATCAAAAAAGATAATATTGTAGTTGGAGCCGGTATCGGGTGTCATGGTAAAATCGCGGATTATGTGGGTACCAACAGTATTATTTCACTTCACGGTCGTGTAGTACCGACTATGACCGGAGTGAAATTGGGTAATCCAGATTTGACGACTATCGCATTTTCCGGCGATGGTGATTCTTATGCCGAAGGGATAGAACATCTCGTCCATGCGGCTAAACGTAATAGTGATATCAAATTATTTGTACATAATAATCAAGTTTTTGGTTTGACTACCGGACAAGTTACTCCAACCTCTAACAGAGGTTACAAAGGCAAATCAACTCCGCAGGGGAGTGTGGAAGAACCTATCAATCCGCAATTGGTGATGCTTGCCAGCGGTGCTACTTTTGTTGCTCGTGTTTATACCGGCGATCTGCCATTCATGACACAGATTATGAAAAAAGCGATTTTACACAAAGGTTTCGCGCATTTGGAAATTATCCAGCCGTGTATCAGTTTCAATGACACTCGTGATTATTTCAAAGAAAGAGTTTATAACTTGGATCAAAATTCTCCCAAAAACGATTTGCAATGGGCAATGCAAAAGGTGCAAGAAAAAGAACGTATTCCGCTGGGAATTTTTTATGAAGTGGAAAAAGCGACTTTTGAAGAACAATTATAAAAATATGCATAATTTATTCAATCCAAAGGGGGTAGTGGTTATCGGCGCATCAGCCAATAAAGAAAAAATCGGTTATGCCTTGGCTTCTAATTTACTTGATGGTAAAAAAGAACGTCGGATTTTTTTGGTTAACCCAAGTGAAAAAGAAATTTTAGGTGAAAAAGTTTTTTCTTCTATAGCGGAAATAAAAGAAGAAATAGATTTGGCAGTAATAGCTGTCAAGCCGGAAATTGTGCCGAGTATTCTGAAATCTTGCGGAGAAAAGAAAATTTCTTATTGTATTATCATCACCGCCGGTTACAAAGAAACCGGAGAAGAAGGAAAAAAACGCGAAGATGAACTCAAACAAATCGCGAAGAATTTTAACATAAAAATTATCGGTCCGAATTGTTTGGGGATTTTCGATTGTCAAAATAATCTCAATGTGACTTTTGGCGACAAACTTCCTGGTGTTGGAAATATTTCCGTGATTTCTCAATCCGGAGCTGTTGGCACCTCTATGCTTGATTTTGCCAAAAAAGAAAATATTGGTTTTGCCAAATTTATTTCTGTTGGCAACGAAGCCGGACTCACGGAAAATGATTTCCTAGAATATTTATTGACTGATGAAAATACCAAAGCCATAGCGCTGTATTTGGAAGCAGTGTCGGATGGAAAAAGATTTTTGGAATTAGCAAAAAAAATAACTCCGGTAAAACCGTTGGTTGTGCTCAAGGCCGGTAAAACCGCTCGAGGTGCTGCTGCGGTAGCATCGCATACAGGGTCGCTTGCTTCGGAAAATAAAATATTTGAAGCTGTTTGTGCCCAAGCTAATGTTGTAAACGTGGAAACTATTTCTGAGATGTTTGATTTACTGAAAATGTTTAATACTGGCATCTATCAGCCGCTTGAAAATATCGGTATAGTTACCAATGGCGGGGGACCATCTATTATTCTGGCAGATTTGTTGGAACTTTCACAAAGTTTGAATCTGGCGACTTTGACGGACAAAACAAAAACCGCTTTGCGTGAAGTCTTGCCCGCGACCGCAGCAGTTGGTAATCCGGTGGATGTTATAGGTGACGCGTTAAGCGACAGATATGAAAGTGCTTTGAAAATTCTGAGCAAAGTAAAAGACATTGATGCCTTGGCGGTAATCCTCACTCCGCAAAAGATGACTCAAATTAAAGAAACTGCGAAAATCATCGCCAAAATAAATAAAAAGAAAATTGTTCTTCCGCTTTTTATCGGCGGAACACAAATAGAACCGGCTTTGAAAATTTTCCGACAAAAAAATATTGCTTATTTTTCCGACCCTATTCATTTGGTCAAAGCCTTGGATTATCTGTCTTTCAAAAATAAAACTGTTATACAAAATAAAAAAGAAGAGGTCGCTGTTGATCAATTGGATTTTTTGCAAACGGAAAAACTGTTACAAAGTGTCGGGCTGGCAACTTCCGGGATTTTGCTTTCTGATAAAAAAGAAATTATTTCCGCTACGGGAAAATTACCGGGACCATATGTACTCAAAGCAATTACTGACAAAGTTTTACACAAAAGCGATATTGGAGCTTTGAAATTGAATTTACAAACAAGAGGAGATATTGAAAACGCTTGGGAAGAAATTTCAAAAAATGTTTCTGAAAAATCTGTCGGTGTAAAAATAACTGGCATGTTGTTGCAAAGTATGACTGCTGGTAGGGAAGTGATTATCGGGATGAAACGGGACGCTGTTTTTGGTCCGACTATAGTTTTTGGTCTGGGTGGAATATTTGTAGAGGTTCTCAAAGATGTTTCTATGCGTGTAGCGCCATTAATGCCAAACGATGTAGATGATTTGATTGGTGATATAAAAGGGATAAATATTTTGCAAGGAACTAGAGGACAAAAGGCGATAAATTTTGAAGCTCTCAAAAAGACTATTTTGGCGGTATCTGATTTGGCAGTAAAACATCCGGAAATCAAAGAAATGGACTTTAATCCGGTGTTTTGCGATGAAAATGGGGTGAGTTTGGTGGATGTGAGAATAGTATAAAGTATTAAGTATCAAGTATTAAGTATAAAAACCGCTGAAATAAGCGGTTTTTTAGTTTTTTATCCAAGCTTAGCCAAAATATCAATAAATCTTTTAAATCCATTAAATCTTTGAAATCTCTCAAATTTCAATTTCGCTAATCTTAGCCACTTTTATCCCTTGCCACGCTAAGCGTGGCTAATTTTAGCAAAATTTAAGTTAAAATTAAATTATTTTCTCTAATTATAGCCAAATTTTAGCCCGCTCAGCGGGCTTGACAAAACCGTCAAAATGTGCTATACTATGTAGTTAAATAATAAAAACCCAAATCGTATCAACTTTATCTTGGAGAGAGGATAAAAGCGATACAAACAAGTTTTTTGATGCATCTCTCCATATTTGGGGAGTTTTTCTTTTATCAAGCCCTTATTCAATACAATGAGGGCTGGAATGAAGAAAGTTGTTCTTTAATAACAAGCGGTCCGTATTATAAATTAAATTTGAAGGAGATTATCATGAGAAGAATTTTCGTTGCTATCGTTGTTCTTGCTTCTTTTTCCGGTCTTTTTGCTAACGACATGTGTGAAAGCTATGCTCGTTTCATGAAAGGAAACGAAAGTCTCCCGGTTAAGATCGGGATATGCAAGAGAGCGCTTTACGAAGAGTGCGAAATGTACTCTGAAAAAAAAGATCTCTGCATAGAGGTTCTTCATTACGGCGAAGAGGAAAAAGTCTTTGCCTTGAAGTAAAACCTCAACCGCTTTCAATAGGAGCCCCTAACCCGGGCTCCTTTATTTTTTTAATATTTAATCCGCCTTCGCTAAAGCTATGGACGGACAAGTATCCAATATTCAATATTTTAATCTAGTAGTTTAACCCTTGTCACGCTGAGCGTGACTATAACCCCGACTTATCTTCGCGGGCCACGCTAAGCGTGGCTTTACCGACGCTCAGCGTCGGGGTTGCTTTTTTCGCTAAATTATGATATTATTGCGGAAATAAATATATGAAACAAACAGACATCAGAAATATCGCTATTATTGCTCACGTTGACCACGGCAAAACCACGCTCGTGGATGCTTTGCTTCACCAAAGTAAAACCAAGTTAAATAAAGAAAATGAAAATGCTATTTGTATCATGGATAGCAATGAACTAGAAAAAGAACGTGGGATTACTATTTTTTCCAAAAACGCTTCGGTAAATTTCAATGGCACTAAAATAAATATTATAGATACTCCGGGACATGCTGATTTTGGCGGAGAAGTGGAACGCGTACTCAAGATGGCGGACGGTTGTTTGCTGTTGGTAGATGCCAAAGAAGGTCCGATGCCACAAACCAGATTTGTTTTGAAAAAAGCACTAAGTTTGGGTTTAAGAGTTATTGTAGTGGTGAATAAAATAGACAAGCCCGACGCCCGAATCCAATATGTTTTGGATAAAACTTTGGAATTATTTATGGAGCTCGGAGCTGATGATAAAACTTGCGATTTTCCGGTTATCTACGCTTGTGCCAAATTGGGTAAATCCGGACTGACTCCGGATTTGGAAAAGATGAATGATGTCACTGATATTTTTGAAACTATTATAAAAGAAGTTCCTTCGCCTCAAGGTGATGAAACTAAACCTCTGCAAATGTTGACTGTTTCCATTGTTGGAGATAACTACAAAGGACGTATAGCTATCGGACGGGTTTATAACGGAACATTAAAAAATAATCAAGATGTGATGCATATCAATCGCGCGGGAGAAATGAAAAAATATCGCCTTACTTCATTGATGACTTATGACGGTTTGGGAAAAGTGGAAGTTCCGGAAATTAAAGCCGGAGATATTGCCGCGATTTCCGGTATTGCTGATATTAATATTGGCGAAACCATTGCCGATGTAAATGAACCGACTGCTTTACCAACTATCAATATTGAAGAGCCGACAGTAAAGATGACTTTTTCCGTTAATGATTCTCCGTTTGCCGGTAAAGAAGGTAAATACACTACTTCTCGTCAACTTAGAGAGCGTCTTTATAAAGAATTGGAAACCGATATGGCACTGCGAGTCAGCGATACTGATTCCAGTGGTAGCTGGATTGTTTGCGGTCGCGGAGAATTGCATTTGGCGATTTTGATTGAAAGATTGCGCCGTGAAGGTTTTGAATTGCAGGTTTCTCGTCCACAGGTTATAATAAAGGAAGTAGAGGGTAAAAAACTGTCTCCTTTTGATCAAATTTTTGTTGAAGTGCCAGAGGATTATGCTGGGATAGTTATTCAAAAATTAGGCAATCGTCACGGCACTATGACTAACATGGCCAACGAACGAGGCATTAGCTTTTTGGAGTTTATTATTCCAACGCGCGGACTATTCGGTTATCGAAGTGAATTTTTGACAGATACCAAGGGTCTTGGAATTATGAATACCTGTTTTTTTGATTATCAAGAAGACAATACCAGTTGGAAAGAAAGAGAGCAGGGGTCGCTTGTTGCTCATGAAACCGGCGAAAGTAATACTTATGGTCTAATGAATATTCAAGATAGAGGAGTGTTGTTTGTCGGTCCGGGAGTCAAAGTTTATAAAGGACAAGTGGTAGGACAAAATTCTCGTCCCGGAGATTTAGCAATAAATGTTTGTAAAGAAAAACAACTTTCTAACATGCGCAGTAAAGGGCATGGAGTGACAGAACATTTCAATGCGCCAAAAATTATGGAGCTTGAAGATTCTCTTGAATACATTGGAGACGACGAATTAGTCGAAGTCACACCACAAAATATCAGAATTAGAAAAATGATTTTAGATTTGGATGAAGCGAAAAGAAAAGCGAAAGGAATCTCTTAAAAATTTCAAGATTACAAGATTTAAAGATTGAAAGATTATTTGGAAAGGTATTAATCTTGTAATTTTGTAATCTTTTAATTTTGCAATCTTTTTTATGTTTAATCGTGAGGAGGACAATTCGTTAGAACTTCGCTTGTTGTCAGGATTTTTTGTTTTAGTTGCCGTTATAATTATCGGCAAACTTTTTTATTTACAAGTATTTCAACACGATTATTATAAAACTTTAGCTTTGAGTACTCACGAGATTTATCAGAAGATTCATCCTAAACGTGGGCAAGTTTTTTTTCAAGATACACGTACCGGTGAAAATTTTCCGGCGGCTATAAATCGTTATTATTATCAAATATATGCCGTTCCTAAAGAAATAGATAAAATAGATATCAATAGCACAACAGAAAAAATTGCCGAGATTCTGCAATTGGATGAAGAAAAAAAAGAAGCGATTCGCGCCAAATTATCCAAAGATAATGATCCTTTTGAATCTTTGGCACGTAAAATTACAGATGATGTAAAAGAAAAAATAGTAGAAGCTAATTTAAAAGGAATTTATAATTCTGCTGAAGAATACCGTTATTATCCGGAGAACGAATTAGGTGGACCGGTTTTGGGTTTTTGTAATATGGATGCGGATAATAATATGCGTGGAAATTACGGAGTAGAAGGTTATTGGAATAAAGTTTTAGCTGGGAAAGGTGGATATCTTTTTGGGGAGCGTGGAGCTCGTGGAAGTTGGATAACTTTAGCGGATATGACGACAATTGAAGCCAAAGATGGTGATAGTCTGATTTTGACAATTGATAGAGCATTACAGCACAAAGCCTGTGAATTATTGAAAAAGGGAGTAGAAAGTTACAAAGCACAGACTGCAGCGCTGATAATGATGAATCCACAAACTGGTGCGATTTTGGCAATGTGTTCTTATCCGGATTTTGATCCCAATGATTATGGTAAAGTTTCTGAAGTTTCTCATTACAATAATCAGGCTATTTTTACCCCATATGAACCGGGTTCTGTTTTTAAACCAGTAGTGATGAGTATGGGTTTAGATATGGAACTGGTTACTCCTGATACTTTGTTTAACGATCCTTGCGAGATGAAATACGGTCCGTATACGATTCGTAATGCCATGAAAAAATGTTATGGTACTATTTCTATGACCGGTGTTTTAGAAAATTCTGTTAATACAGGGATGATGTGGTTAGCAGAAAAAATTGGCTGGGAAAAGATGAATGAATATTTGAAACAATATGGTTTTGGCGAAAAGACCGGTGTAGAATTGGATAGAGAAATGCCGGGAAATTTGAAAAATTTGGAAAAAAAATCACAAATTGGTCCGGCCCAAGCATCTTTTGGACAAGGTCTTATGGTGACACCGGTTCAACTTGCTTCTGCTTATAGTGTTATAGCCAATGGTGGAAAAATAATTCAACCACATATAGTTGAAAAAATAATAAGAAGTGATGGAGGTATAGAAGAAAGTCAAACAAAAGAGCCTGTTCAAATTATTTCTTCTCGAGCTTCCAAATTACTTTCAGCTATGTTAACATCGGTGGTAGAAAGAACTTATACACAGACAGTTAGGTTGGATCATTATTTTGTGGCTGGCAAAACCGGGACAGCACAAATTGCTGGTCCGCGAGGTTATAGTGAGACTGATACTAATCATACTTTTTGCGGTTTTTTGCCGGCCAAAAATCCTAAAGTTGTTATTGTGGTAAAATATGAGAAACCGCAGCGTCTCTGGGCCGAGGGTACAGCAGCGGTAACTTTTAAAGATCTGGCAAAATTTACTATGGATTATTATGGGGTGGAGGAAGACAGATAGAGATTTTAAATTATAAATTTTAAATTATAAAAAGTATGTTAAAAACTATTTTGCAGATGTTGCTTCGTCATTGCGCGAAGAAAATTCTAAAAAAATATAAACCCGACATCATTGGGATTACTGGTTCTATCGGTAAAACCTCGGCCAAAGAAGCTATCGCCTCTGTGCTTGCCAGTAAATTTAATGTGCGTTCCAACAAAAAAAATTACAACAATGAAATTGGAATGCCTCTTACTATTATTGGGGTGGAAAAAACTCCAGGCAAGGATATTTTGGGTTGGTTTAAGGTTTTTGCCAAAGCTTTTGCGTTGCGTTTTAATCGTGATAAAAATTATCCTGATATCTTGGTGTTAGAAATGGGTGCGGATAAGCCAGGAGATATTGAATATCTTATTGATATAGCGCCATGCAAAGTCGGGGTACTGACTTTTATCGGTAATACACATATTGAATTTTTCAAAACCGTGAAAAAAATCGCGCAAGAAAAACGTTTGATAGTTTCTCATCTCAAAGAAGACGGTTTTGCAGTATTAAATTTTGATAATGAAATGGTGATGCAAAGTGCTAAAACTAACGCCGAAACTTTTACTTACGGTTTCAAAGACGGAGCTGATTTTCAAGCCACAGACATTAATGTTATTGACGATGAACAAACAGGTTGGCCAACAGGGCTTAATTTTAAAGTTTCTTTTCGAGGTAATATTGTACCGGTATTTCTACCCGGATTTATTGCTGAACAATTTATTCCTGCAGCATTGGCTGGTTTGACAGTCGGACATATTTTTGGAATAAATTTAGTTGACGGGGCTTTGGCTTTGCGAAAAATAAAACCGTTGAGCGGACATATGCGTATTATCCCAGGAATCAAACAAACTTTACTCATTGACGATACTTACAACTCTAGTCCCGACGCAGTTAGAAGTGCTTTGAATGCTTTGACAAAAATTCACCCTCAAGACAAAGGTAAAAGAATAGCAGTTTTAGGAGATATGTTGGAACTTGGTACTGATACTGAAAATGCTCATCGAGAAATAGGTTTCAAAGTGGCGGAAAAAGAAATTGATTATTTGATAACTGTTGGACAAGCTAGTAAAAAATTTACTGCTGCTGCGGCCAGAGAAGCAGGGATGGATGAAAATAAAGTGGCGGTTTTTGATGATAGTGCTTCAGCCGGTAAGTTTTTGCAAGATAAAATGGAAAAGGGTGATGTTATCTTGATAAAAGGTTCACAAAGTACCAGGATGGAAAAAATAGTCAAAGAAGTTATGGCTGAACCGGAAAAAGCAGGAGAGTTATTAGTGCGACAAGAAGAATATTGGATGAAGAAATAAATAAAAAGATTAACACAATCCGCCGTTTTGGCGGATTGACTTTTTTTGGTTTTTTTATTATATTATTTGTTGGTTTTGGCCCGTTCGTCTATCGGTTAGGACGCCGCCTTCTCAAGGCAGTAAGAGGGGTTCGATTCCCCTACGGGCTACAAAAAATCTTCAATCTTTAAATCCTCAATCTAAAATTATTTGTATGGCTCGTATTATCGGCTCAGGATATTCTTTTGACGATGTTTTGATTGTTCCCAAATACAACAAAGTTTTTTCGCGCAAAGATGTTAGTTTCAAAACCAGAGTTACCAAAAATTATGAATTGGATATGCCGATTTTGGCCGCCAATATGGACACCGTTTGTGAAAGCGATATGGCTATAGCCATTGGTCGTTTGGGGGGCTTGGGAGTTGTTCATCGTTTTCTAACTATAAAAGAACAAGCGAAAGAAATAGAAAAAATCAAAAAACAAAAATTATTGGCTGCTGCAGCTGTCGGAGTCAAAGATTTTGAAGAAAGAGTAATGGCTTTGGCCAAAGCCGGAGTCAATATAGTTGTTTTGGATATTGCACACGGTCATTGCAAGCGCATGGGTAAAATCGTGGAATATATTAAAAAGAACTTTCCTCAAATTGATGTAATGGCGGGAAATATTGCCACCAAAGATGCAGCTGAATATTTTATTCATAAAGGAGCGGATGCAATAAAAGTTGGGATAGGGCCAGGATCAATGTGTACAACCAGAGTAATGACCGGAGCAGGGGTACCACAAATTACCGCTATAATGGATGCTTATGAAGCCGCACAAGGCCGAGTGCCGATTTGTGCCGACGGTGGAATAAAACAACCCGGTGATGTCAGTAAAGCTATTGGTGCGGGGGCTGACACGGTGATGATAGGTTCTATGTTTGCCGGCGTAGCAGAAACTCCGGGAAAGATAATTATCAAAGGAAAAAATAAATTCAAAGAATATCGTGGGATGGCTAGTTTTGCCGCCACAATAAAGAAAATGCAGATGGATGGGCAAAAAACCGATGAAGTGGTGCATGTAGAAGGAGAAATGACAGTTGTGCCATTCAAAGGCCCAGTAGCGCCGATAATAAAGAGGATTTTGGGCGGTTTGGCTTCGGGGATGACATATGTGGGCGCGGAAAATATAGAAGATATAAAAGGAAAGGCCGATTTTATTTCTATTACTTCCGCCGGAATAAAAGAAAGTATTGCGCATGGTAAAGACTAAAATTTTATCAAGATAAAAATCAAGGGTGATTAATCCTTGATTTTTATTTGGTTTTGTGCTAAGATGATCCGTTGAGTTCTTTAATATTTTTTCAAAAAAGGAGAATAAAATGAATGGAAAAAAGAAGATTTTAATTATTGACGATGACGAACTTTCACTTTTTACCATGGTGAGATTTTTTCGCGGAACTGATTTGGAAATAATCACGGCCAAAAACGGCCAAGAAGGATTGCGGAAATTCATACAGAATCAAAAAGAGATAAAAATCATTTTGACAGATCTCCATATGCCATTTATCTCCGGACTAGATGTGATTCGGGTGATAGAGGCTGACACCGAAGCTCTCGGCGAAGAGTGTCCGCAAGTAATGTTTATGACTGCGAGCATTCACTCATCACTTTACGATGAAGTAAAAGAAACTTTTTCGGAATCCCTTTTTCTGAAACCGCTTAATTTGGAAAAGTTATTAGAAATTTTTAAGAAAAAATTGAGTGATTAGTTACATAGCCCGGATTTAGTCCGGGTTTTTTTATCCACAGGTTGACTTTTACAAAAAAAGGTTTATAATTTTGTTTATGTTTTTTTGGACAGAAAACATGTTCTTTGACAGACAGGTAAGCGGTCACTACTGAAAAAAGATGGAGTGTTTTTTCGCACAGAAAAAAACAACTTAAACTCTTTTGTCTGTGCTAGGGACTTGGTCGCCAACAAAGACCTGGCAGTTCTATCTGCTGCAATCAAAAAACCCATGCACTGTTTCCTTCATCTAGGTCATAGCAGTGCAACAAGCGTATCGTAAGTGATGCCTAAACCTGCCGAGTTTATCGGTAAAGCTTACTCCGTTTTTTCAGAAGCGGTAGCTTTTAAGCAGAGGTATCCAGCTATTTTACAGTTTGTGCGAAGATGCAAGCCGCTGTTAAGTAGCTTTTTCTTGCTTGTTAGAGGTAAGGTTGTAATGTGGTCTTGGCTATCCTCTCCAATCCAAGTTCTTGGAAACAACAGTCTTGAGGTCCTGATGGCTAACACGCTGGCCAAAAAGGTCCTACTAAAGCGGTTTTTACCGGAGGCTGTTGTATTCGCCTTTATCCCTGTCAAAGGATCCGAATTGTTTTTGTCCCGTTTCGTACCTTGTGTCGTACCTTGGCGCAGCTTCCCATAGCTGCGCCTTTTTTATTGCCTTTTTATTTGTTTTGGATTAAAATAAGAGTATTAATATCCAATTTTTAATATTTTTAAAATACGAACTATGTTAAGATTTAAAAAAGTCTTTTTTGTATCACTGTTGTTTGTGTGCGTCATTGTTTTTTCTGGTTGTACACAAAAACAATCTGGTCCACAAAAGATGGAAGGATATAATCAAAAAAATTATTATTCGGATAAATATGGTTTTTCACTTTCATTTCCTGATGGTTGGCTTGGTAATTTTAGTTTGGTAGAAGAAATGCAAAACGATATTGAGGTTTTATCTTTTGTTTATAATGGCTTACCAGGACAGGAATATCCTATTTTTCGTCTAGTTGTTTATCCTTTTGAAACCTGGCAAACTTATAAAAACAATCAGGAACTTATTTTGAATCAACAAGTTTTTGCCTATACCAATAATCATGTTTTTGTCTTGGTACGTACACTGGATAATCCTTATACTTCTCCGCAAATGGAGGAATTTATTATTTTGCATCGCGGTGTAAACGAGGTTATCAATAGTTTTAAAATAGATTCGGGTAAAGAATTTAAATTAAATAAATTTAAAGTTTTTTTTAATAATATAAAATTAAATCCGGAGATGTTAGATTGTCGATTGTCTTATCCGGTAGAAATCTCAGTTTCCGGCACTCAATCTTACGAAGAACAAGCTTTGCGCACTTTATTTGCCGGTCCAAATGATGCTCAAGTAGAAGCTGGTTTTCAAAGTTTTTTTAACACCACTACAGCGAAAATTTTACGTAGTGTAAAAGTGGTGGAAAATGTGGCCTTGGTAAATCTTAAGGATCTGCGCACTCTGATCCCAAACGCTAACAGTTCTTGTGGTAGTGCACAATTCTTATCGCAAATAGAAAATACCTTGAAACAATTTCCCCATGTTTATCAAGTTTATATGGCCATAGACGAGGATCCGAGTCGTATTTATGAATGGCTTCAACTGGGTTGTGGTGAAAATAATTTCTATTGTGATAAGACCCCTTTTGCTCCGATTGCTGTAGAAGTTGATGGAGCAAAAATAGAAATTCCGACCGTGCCAAACGCTACTACAACCATGGAAGAAGAAATTGTTGCTACATCTACCATTACTACAACAAAAAAATAAATATCCAATTATGTCTTACCTTCACGCTATTATCATTGCTATTGTTGAAGGAATTACCGAATTTTTGCCCATTTCTTCCACTGGACATATGATTTTAACCGCTGATCTGCTTTCTTTACCGCATAGTGATTTTTTATCTACGTTTACTATCAGTATACAGCTTGGAGCTATTTTGGCTGTGATCTTTCTTTATTGGAAAAAACTTTTTGCTGGTATTGAAATTTGGAAAAAAATTATGGTTGCTTTTTTACCCTCGGCGATTTTGGGTTTTACTTTTTATCCGTTTATCAAACAGATGCTCACAGGTAACACTATAGTTTTATGGTCATTATTTTTAGGCGGTATTGCTTTAATAATTTTTGAACTTTGGCACCAAGAAAAAGAAACCGATATTTCTTCGGTAGAAAATATTTCTTATAAACAATCACTTATCGTCGGTTTGTATCAATGTATTGCTATGATCCCCGGAGTTTCTCGTTCTGCCTCTACGATTATCGGTGGATTAACCCAGAGAATGAAAAGACAAACAATAGTAGAGTTTTCTTTTCTTTTGGCTATTCCAACTATGGGTGCGGCCACAGGCTATGATTTATTAAAAAATGCAACCACATTTTCATTTGACCAGTTTGGGTTATTGTTTGTCGGTTTTATAATCGCTTTTTTAGTAGCTGTTTTATCAATTAAATTTTTACTAGCTTTAGTTAAAAAATATACTTTTGTAGGGTTTGGGGTTTATCGCATTATCATAGCTATTGTTTTTTGGTTATTTATAAGATAAAATTAATGTATAGGTTAAAAATTAATTAAAAATTCACCCCTGTGAAATATCGCCGAAGGCGATCCTGTCTTTGACAGGATTTCACGGGGTAAAAAAATTAAAAATTAATAATTTTAAACATATGCTCGTCCGTGATCTCATGGACCCTAAGGTCCTCGCCGTTTATACCGGCACCACTTATGAACAAGTTTTTAGAACTTTACAAGAAAATAACGCCGGCGGAGCGATTGTTTTGGATGAAGATGAAAGATTGGTTGGCTTTGTATCAGAAAAAGACTTGTTCCGTATTCTTTATCCTTTTTATACCAGTTATTATGATAACCCGGAAATGTATACGGATTTTGAAGAACGAGAAGGAAAACCTGAACAAATTCGTAGTAAGAGAGTGGAGGTTTTTATGAAACGAGATGTCTTTACTATTGGCCCTAATGAACCAGCACTCAAGGCCGGAGCATTGATGTTGGCACGCAGTACTGATAGATTGACTGTAATGGAAAATGGTAAACCCATTGGCACTCTTTATCGCAAAGATATTTATAAAAAGTTATTGGAAGAAAAATTGAGTTTAAAATAAAATAAAAGACCCGTTTCACGCGGGTCTTTTAAATAAAAAGCCCGGCCAACAGGCCAGGCTTTATTTTTTCGGATTAAAGTCCGATTTTTCCTTCATTTTTTTCAATCAGAACTTTTTCAGTCATCACTTGGTAGAGCCTGTCATTATAGATAAGAAAAGGGAAGACTTCGATTTTTTTGATTACGTGCAAAAGATATTCTTGTGCTTCGGCCAACCAAATAGTAACGAATTTGATATTCCAAAAAGGATCTTGATTTATAGATTCCGAAAGAGGAAATGACGATATAAGGAAAATTCGTTCGATTTCCGGGTGATGCGGAATTATTTTTGAGAGTTGCTCATTGAGAAAAAAACTTTCTTTGTAGCGGGGAGGAAGTTCGGATTTTATAAGCGGACAACCGGGATAGGACATGATACCACCACCGTCAAGAGCGAGAAAAAAAGTAGTGTTGAGTCCGAGTCCGAGTAAAGAATGGTAATCGTTGACTCCCATGACGACTATCGTAGAGTTTTCAACTTCTTGGTAAGGAAACTCTAGTAGTGGTTTGAGCCATCTTTTTCTATGTAGCTTTTTGATAATCTCGGAGTTTAATTTGTCAGGATTTCTTCTTTTGTTAATAAAACTCAGAGTGGTCTTGGTTAATTTTTTCTTTAATCTGTCCAGATCTTCTCTGGGTAGATGACCAATTTGTTCAAGAGCCTCAAGACCTTTTTCCTTAAGATCTTGTAGAAATCCTTTTTTTTCACCCATAATAACCTCCGTTATAAAGGAAAAATGTTAAGGTACTAAATAAAGTGTAAGGCTTATTTAGTGTTTAGTCAAATAAAGATTTTTTTGACAAAAAACCGTTATTTTAGTATAATTTTTTCATAACTATTATTAATCTTATGAAATTTTCTCAACTTTTTACCAAAACCAGTAAAACTGCAGTTTCCGATGCGGATAGTACAAATGCCAAGCTTTTGACCCAAGCCGGGTTTATTACTAAGCAAATGGCTGGGGTTTACATTTTTTTACCTCTGGGTCTTCGGGTGCTAAACAAAATAGAAAATATTATTCGCGAAGAAATGAACAATGTTGGTGGGAATGAAGTTTTGATGCCGACTTTGACTTTGGAGGAAAATTATGAAATTACCGGTCGTGACAAATCTTTGGCCGATGTTTTTTATCGTACTTCCGGAGCCGGAGAATCAAAAATTGTTTTGAACCCAACACACGAAGAAATTGTGACTCCGTTAGTGCAAAAATTCGTTTTTTCTTATCAAGATTTACCTAAAAGCGTTTATCAATTCCAAACAAAATTTAGAAACGAAGCTCGTGCTAAATCCGGACTTTTACGCGGCCGTGAGTTTCGCATGAAAGATATGTATTCTTTTCATACGGATGAAAAAGATTTGGACAAATATTATGAAGAAGTTATAAAAGCTTATTTTAGAGCTTATGATCGTTTGGGTTTGGGGAATGGTCGAACAATTTTGACCTATGCTTCGGGAGGTGCATTTTCCAAATATTCTCATGAATATCAAACTCTGTCTCCGATAGGCGAAGACACTATTTATATTTGTGAAAAATGCCAAGTAGCGGTAAATAAAGAAATAGCTGATGAACAAAATGTTTGTCCGAAATGCGGTAATAAAGATTTGAAAGAAGAGAAAGCTATTGAAGTTGGTAATATTTTCAAATTAATGGATAAATTTACCGGACCATTTAAGTTTTTTTATCAAAATGAAAAAGGAGAGCAACAGGTGGCACAGATGGGTTGCTATGGTATAGGACCGTCGCGTATTATGGGAACTATTGTGGAAGTCTATAATGATGAAAAAGGTATTATTTGGCCGGAAAGTGTGGCGCCATACAAAGTTCATCTCATGTCTTTGGGTAAAGAAGAAGAAAGTAGAAAAGAAGCGGAAAAAATCTATCAAGAACTTTTAAAGAAAAATATTGAAGTTTTGTTTGACGACAGAGAAAATGCTTCTGCTGGAGAAAAACTGGCTGATGCTGATTTGATTGGGCTACCATATCGAGTTGTTGTTTCCAAAAAAACTATGGAAAAGGGAGGGGTTGAAGTGAAAACTAGAAACAGTGAAAAGTCTGTAATAGTAAAGTTTGAAGAATTGTTAAAGCAAATGTTAAAATAACAATCAAAATATTGAATATTAGATATTGGATATTTTCCCCTCCTTTTTAAGGAGGGGTGAGGGGTGGTTAATATTTAATATCCAATATTCAGTATTCGTGATTATGTAAATTAACTATTTTAATTTTTAAATTTTTCAATCTTGCAATCTTTTAATCTTATTATGTTGTATTATCTCCGTGTTGACGAAATCTTTCTCAAAGGCAATAATCAGAAAATGTTTTTTGGTGTTTTGCGAGAAAATTTGAAAAAATTATTATCACCAAATATGATCAAGCGGACCGAAGGAGGTCTGCTTTTAGATATCAAAGAGGAAAAATTAGCACAATTGGCACTTGTTCCAGGTATTGCCAAAATTTCTCCAGCTACGGTTTGCAAGAATAATCTTAAAGATATAATAAAAACCGCCAAAAAAACTTTCCAAAATTATTCAGGAGCAAGTTTTGCCGTGGATACGATGCGTTCCTATAAGAAATTTCCTCTCAAATCTCAAGAAATAAATGAAAAAGTTGGAAGTGCTTTGAATAAAGAGTTTGGTTTAAAAGTTGACTTAAACAATCCGGATATCAAAATTTCCATTTTTATTACCAAAGAAGAAACTTATGTTTGCGGTAATGATATTGATGGGATAGGCGGATTGCCGACCGGAACCTCAGGGAAATTATTGTGTTTATTATCAGGTGGTATAGATAGTCCGGTGGCCGCTTATACGATGATGAAACGCGGGGCTCAAGTTGATTTTATACACTTTCAAAATCAAACAGAGGTGACCCAAGAAGTTTCGGAAAAGATTTTTGATCTGGTAAAAAAACTTTGTGCTTATCAAATCACAAGCAAGCTTCATATCGTACCGTTTGCTTTTTGGCAAAAACAAATAGTAATGAAAATTCCGGCAGATTATCGCATGCTCATTACACGTCGGTTGATGTTTAAAATTTCGCAACAAGTGGCAAAAAAACAAAAATATTTAGGACTGGTGACGGGGGACAGTCTAGGTCAAGTTGCTTCACAAACTTTGGAAAATCTCAGTGCGGTTTATGCCGGGACTGATATTCTCAAGCTTAACCCATTATCTGGAAGTAACAAAGTTGAAGTGGTTAAACTGGCTCGTAAAATAGGGACGCTAGATATTTCCAATCGACCGTATGAAGATTGTTGTAGTTTATTTGTAGCTGATCATCCGCAAACTAGAGCCAAAAAAGATAAGGTAGAGGAGCTGGAAAATCGTCTGGACTTATCCACACTTGACAAAACTGAAGTTATATCATACGATATTAGTATGATTTAGGATGACGAACTACGAATAATTACGAAATTACGAACCTAATTCGTTTCGTAATTACGTATATTTCCGTATTTCGTATCCATTTAATTTTTTAATTATTATGATTAACATATATTCCACCCCCACCTGTCCATATTGCCATATGGTCAAAGATTACCTCAAAGGTAAAGGTATAGAATTCAACGATTATAATGTGGCCGAGGATCAAATCAAAGCTCAGGAAATGATTGAAAAATCAGGTCAAATGGGCGTACCGGTTGTAGAAATTGACAATAATATTATTGTCGGGTTTGATAAGTCGGAAATTGATCGTTTGCTCAATTTATAAGCAGATGGACAAAATTCAATCAAAATATTATAATATTACAATATTATAATATTTTTTAATTAGATTATGTTAAACGAAATAGTTTTTGATATTGAAACACAAAACACTTTTGCGGAAGTAGAAAATGATTTTAAAAAATTGAAGGTTTCCGTAGTTTCTATTTATAGTTATGCGACCGACACCTATCAGAGTTTTACCGAAAGTGAATTGCCCAAGCTTTGGCCAATTTTGGAAAAAGCTGACAGATTGATAGGATATAACAGTGAACACTTTGATTTGCCGGTTTTAAACAACTATTATTTGGGTGATTTATTAAATTTACCAAGTTTGGATTTATTGAAAAAAATCAAAGAGAGTCTTGGTATCAGATTGAAACTAGCCGATGTGGCCGAGGCAACGCTGGATAATGTTACCAAAAGTGCTGATGGTCTACAGGCTATCAAATGGTGGAAAGAAGGAAAAATTGATGAAATAAAAAAATATTGCGAACAAGATGTAAGAGTTACCAAGGAGTTGTATGATTTTGGCAGAGAAAATAATCAATTATTTTATAAAAATTTAGCCGGAGAAACTCTTCCTTTTGCTGTAGATTTTGCCTATCCTGTTGAAAAATCAAATTTAAAAAATGTAAATTATACGTTACCTTTTTAACATGTTTACTTTAAACAAAGAAACCGATTATGCCATACAGCTCTTAAAACTTGTCCCCAAAGATAAGAAATACTGTATTAGCTTGAAAGATGTTGCCAAACAATCCGGTGTTTCATTTCTTTTTTTGCAAAAAATCGCGCGTAAATTGCGTTTAGCCGGGTTGATAAAAGCTACTAGCGGAGTCAATGGAGGTTATTCTTTGGCAAAATCTGCCAGAGAAATTTCGTTAAAAGATATTATTGTAGCGATGGAGGGCGGGTGTGCTGTGCTACCTTGTTATTGTCAAGAAGTAAAATGTAAGAATGCAAAATGCTGCATAAAAAATAAAATGAAAAAAATAAATGAAGATGTTTTGAAAGTTTTTTCCAAAACTAAACTTACTCAATTGTAATCTTTAAATCTTTCAATCTTTTAACAAAGTTATGTTACCAAAACCCAAAAAAATTCGTCGAGTTTATTTTGATCACGCCGCAACCACCTCGGTTGATAAGACTGTGGCCAAAAGCATGATGCCGTATTTTACGGATGTTTTTGGTAACCCTTCATCTTTATACAAGATTGGCAGAGAAGCACAATCAGCTATTTCTTTGGCTCGTAAAACCATAGCTGATATTATTCACGCGCTTCCTGAAAATATTATCTTCACCGGCAGTGGCACAGAGTCGGATAATTTGGCGATTTTTGGTATTGCACAGGCTCATAAAAATATTGGAAAACATATTATTTCTATTTCTATTGAACACCACGCTGTTCTACATCCATTAGAAGAGTTGGAGAAACAAGGTTTTGAAATCACTTATGTTAAAGTGGATAAAGAAGGAAAAGTTTCTGCCAAAGATATTATCAAAGCTATTCGTCCGGATACCATCTTGATTTCTATTATGTATGCTAATAATGAGATTGGCACTATCGAACCGATTGCAGAAATTGGGCGTGAACTTTTGCGGTATCGCAAAGAAAATAAAACCGCTTATCCTTATTTTCATACTGATGCTTGTCAAGCAGCCGGATATCTTGAACTAGACACTGAAAAACTACATGTTGATTTGATGACTATAAATGGTGGTAAAATTTACGGCCCCAAAGGAACAGGTGTTTTATATGTTCGTCGCGGAGTAAAAATCAAACCAATCATTTACGGTGGAGCTCAAGAAAAGAAATTGCGTGCGGGTACGGAAAATGTCTCGGGAATTATAGGTTTAGCTAAAGCTCTAGAATTAGCGCAAAAATCCGGCTCAAAAGAATCTGAACGAGTTCGTAAAATATCCGCTTATTTATGGCAACAAGTTAGTAAAAAAATAGACAGAGTTAGACTCAATGGGCCACAAATAGGAGAAGATCGTTTACCAAATAATGTTAATATTACTTTTGAAGATGTGGAAGGTGAGGCAATGTTACTTTATTTGGATGAATATGGCATAATGTGCTCCACCGGTTCGGCCTGCACTTCAGAATCTTTGGAACCCTCTTATGTATTACGAGCTATTGGATTATCTTATGAATATGCCCACGGTAGTTTACGTTTTTCACTTGGAAAAGAAAACACCAAAGAAGATATTGATTATATGATGAAATACTTGCCGTCCATAGTAAAACTGTTACGAGAAATAAGTCCGGTGAATATGAATAGTAAAAAACACCCGAAATATAAATAATATTCAATATTCAGTATTCAATTTTTGTTTATGAACAAGAAAAAAACAACTAAAAAATCAACCAAAGTAAAAAAATCTTTTGATGTTCGTGGTAAAGACGGCACCTCCGGCTGGCTCTACACCGATAAAGTAAAAGATCATTTTTTCAATCCACGTAATTTCATGCGATTCGGTGAAGAAAATAAATTTAAATTTAATGGTTACGGACGAGTTGGTTCTCCGGCTTGCGGAGATGAAATGGTGCTTTGGCTTCAGATAGATCCAAAAACGGAAAAAATTAAAGATTGCCGTTGGCGCACTTTTGGTTGTGGTAGCGCTATCGCCTCCACTTCGGTATTAAGTGAAATGATAAAGAAAAAAGGCGGGATGAAAATTGATAACGCACTTAAACTCAAACCCCAGGATATCATGAAAGAACTCGGTGGTTTGCCGGATAGGAAGGTACATTGCTCAGTTTTGGGCGATAAAGCTCTGCAAGCAGCGATAAATGACTACTTTCGTAAAACTAAACAACATGATAGAATATTAGTAGAGGGAAATAAGGTTATTGATCCCGATTTGAAGATTACTGACAAAGATATTGAAGACGCTGTCCTTGACGGTGCACAAACATTGGAGGATATCCAAAAGAAGCTAAAAGTTGGGGCCAGTAAACCGGACATAATTCCATCTATTGAAGAATTGATTAGGTTTTATAGAGAAAAATATTTTTGAAATTTTTAATTTTATAATTTTACAATTTTTAATTAATGCTTAATGAAACAATTCACAATTTAATTATTAATAATTAAAAATTCATTAAAAATTTTAAATTAAAAATTATAAATTATAAAGCTTTTTATAAAAATTTACTTAATTTAGTAATTTATATAATTATATGGTACCTAAAGTTGACCAAGAAAAATGTATCGGTTGCGGTGCTTGCGCCGCGATTGCTGGTAACACTTTCAAATTAAACGCCGAAGGTAAATCTGAAGTCATTAATCCAACAGGCGATCCGGAAGAGATTATTCAACAAGCCGTTGAGGGTTGTCCAGTCGGAGCGATAACACTCGAATAAAAACAAAAAAACGCGCTAACCACGCGTTTTTTTAAACCCTAAATTTTAAACAATATTTAATATTTAATATCTAAAATTTTACAAATTTATTGTTTAATGTTTTGAAATTGTTTAGAATTTAGAAATTAGAACTCAGAGCTTATATTTGAGTTGCTTTTTCCCCTTTGTTTTGCTAAAATAATAATATAAAACTTATGATAGGACAGTTATATATTATCGCTACGCCTATAGGAAATTTAGGCGATATTACTTTGCGCGCTTTGGAAACTTTCAAAAGCGTTGATTTGATATTGTGCGAAGATACCAGGGTTACCAAAAATTTGCTGGAACATTATAAAATCAACAAACAACTGGTCAGTTTCCACCAACACAGCGATATGGCGAAATTTAAAGAAATTGAAAGCATGCTTTTGTCCGGTAAGAATGTAGGTTTGGTTACCGATGCCGGCACACCGGGAATTTCTGATCCGGGCGGACTGCTTATCGAATATTTATTGAAAAAAGGTTTGGGAAATAACATCGTGGCGATTCCGGGAGTTTCCGCTGTAGTAATGGCTTTGTCCATTTCCGGTTTTCCAACCGACCGATTTATGTTCATGGGTTTTCCTCCACACAAAAATAAAAGACAAAAATATTTCAAAGAAGTGGCGCAGGCAGAGGAAACAGTTGTTTTTTATGAATCCGGCCATCGCATTTTGAAATGTTTAGCTGAATTGAAAGGATTGCTTGATCCGAAAAGACAAATCGTCGTATGCCGCGAATTGACCAAAAAGTTTGAAACGATTTACCGTGGAACGATTGATGAAGTGATGGAAAATATGAAAGATGAAAGAGGGGAGTTTGTAATCATAATAAATAGAAAATAATTTTTACTTATGCCGAAAAAAGAAACATTTTATCTCACCACCGCTATTCCTTATGCCAATGCTAGTCCGCATATCGGCCATGCTTTGGAAGCTTTGTATACCGATGTTATGGCTCGATACCAGAGAATGTTAGGAAAGGATGTATATTTTTTAACTGGTACGGACGTACATGGTCAGAAAATGTTTAAAACCGCTAAAGAAAGTAATATCCCGGTTGAAGAATTAGCTGCAAAAAATTCAGCTGAATTTGAAAATCTTGATGATCGATGGAATATTACCAACAATGATTTTATCCGTACTTCTGAAAAGCGCCACGAAGATCGCGCACAAGAATTTTGGAAAGCTGCGGAAAAAAGCGGGGATATTTATAAAAAGAAATACAGCGGCTTGTATTGTGTTGGTTGTGAGGCTTTCAAAACTGAAAAAGATTTAGTAGACGGTAAGTGTCCTGATCACCACAAAGAACCGGAATTATTGGAAGAAGAAAATTATTTTTTCAAACTTTCCAAATATCAAGAACCACTCGAATTTTTATTTGAAAAAAATAAGGACTTTGTTTATCCGGAAAGTCGCTACAATGAAATGTACAATGTGCTCAAAAGTGGTTTGGATGATGTTTCTATTTCCAGATCCAAAGACAAATTACCTTGGGGCATACCAGTACCGGGGGATAAAACCCAGGTAATGTATGTTTGGTTTGACGCTTTGACCAATTATGTGACCGCTTTGGGATACGGCGAGGATGAAAAATTATTGAAAAAATATTGGCCTGCGGATGCGCATGTTATCGGCAAGGAAATCAACCGCTTCCATTCTTTGCTTTGGCCGGCAATGTTGATGTCCGCTGGTTTGGAATTGCCCAAAACTATTGCCGTACACGGCTGGATGACTGTTGATGGTCAAAAAATGAGCAAGACAATAGGTAATGTCATTGATCCAATGGAAATTGTGACAAAATATTCGCTTGAACCAGTGCGCTATTTCTTGATGCGCGAAATTCCTTTTGATAATGATGGTGATTATAGTGATGCTAAATTTAAAGAAAGATTTAATGCTGACCTGGCAAATGGTTTGGGTAATTTGACCAATCGTGTTTTATCTATGGTGGTAAAATATTGCGATGGTAAAGTTCCACAAGTTCAAGAAAAAAACGATGAGCTTATTAAATATCTTTCCGATGAGATATGGCCGGCATACCGCAAGTTTATGGATGCTTGGCGTTTTGATCGCGCTTTGGAAACAGTTTCAAAATTTATTACACACTGTGATCAGATGATTTCCGATAAAAAACCCTGGACACTTGCCAAAGAAGGTAAAATGTCTGAAGTTTCTGATTTGCTTTATCATTTGTGTGAAAGTTTACGACATATTGCGATAATGATCTATCCGGTGATGCCTGAAACTTCGGAGAAGATTTTGATTCAGCTCGGACTTGATCCTGCCAAAGAAAATGCCAAGAGTTTGGATAAATTGCAGACCTGGGTGGAATTGACAGTGGGGAATAAGATTGGAGAATTGCAACCGTTATTTCCCAGGTTGGAGAAGTAAATTACAAGATTATAAGATTTAAAGATTTAAAGATTGATTGAAAATTGCGATTTGAAAATTCATTAAAAATTTACCCCTGTGAAATATTGCCGAAGGCAATCCTATCTACGATAGGATTTCACGGGGTAAAAAATTAAAAATTAAAAATTTTAATATTGTTCTTTACAACTAAAGGAGGAAGAGATGGGAAAACAAGAAAGGAAAAGACGTCTAAAGAGAAGGCTTTTTAAAAAACGCCGACAGGAAAAACGTAAACTGTTGAAAACTATGGAACAAAACCTGAAAAAGGCTTACGCAGTTTGTGCAGAGCTTGATAAACATTCGGCTCCGCCCACTCGCGAACAACTCGATCAACGTTACTGTTCATCTCCTACGTCCTGATGTAAATCAGGACATTTTTACCATTCAACTGTCATTCCTGCACCCGTCAAGCGGGTATAAACTACAGCAGGAATCCAGTGGCGAATTGTCCTGGATCCCTGATCAAGTCAGGGATGACATTAAAAATTGAAAATTAAAAATTAAAAATTTTAAACCTATGTCTCTTTTTGATTTAGTTTTAATAATTATTATCGCCAGTTTCGGTCTGTTCGGCCTCTGGTTTGGTTTGATGCACACTCTGGGTTCTCTTTTGGGAACAGTATTGGGTGTATTTTTGGCTACCCGTTATTACGAATTTGCCGCCAATTGGTTAATGAATATTACCGGTTGGCAAGCCAATTTCTCCAAAGTTTTGATTTTTATCATCGTTTTCTTTTTAATCAACCGTTTGGTTGGACTAGCTTTTTGGATTATTGATAAACTTTTAGGTTTTGTTACGCGTTTGCCTTTTATCAGCGGGATTAATAGATTTTTAGGGTTAATTTTTGGATTATTTGAAGGCGCCGTTGGTTTGGGTATGATCTTTTATTTTATTGCTAAATTTCCTTTATCCGAATGGTTTATGGGAAAATTGGGAGAATCAATAATACTTCCGCAATTGGTCGGTATGGCTAATATTTTTTCACCTTTTATTCCCGAAGCACTCAAAGCCATACAAAATTCCATTGATTATTTTATAAAATGACACGGTAGTGTCATCCCCGCGAAGGCGGGGATCCAGGTTTAATCGTCATGAAAAAAGTTTTTATCATCAATTTAATTCTTCTCCCGATAATCCTGTTATCGGGTATTGTTTTTGTAAATCTGTGCAGTCAAGCACCGACTTTTTTGGATAGTCGAGAAATATTTGCTATTGCTCCAGATATTTTTGAGGATCAAAAAGAAAATGAAGAAGAGGTTTTTTCTGATTTTATTTATGCCGAGCCTTTCGATCTGCAAATTTATGAAAACTTTTTTCAAAATGCTCCGTTGGTGCCGGAAAATCTAGGAGAAATAAAAGGAGGAATAGTACCACACCATTTATTGGCCGGACAAATAAGCGCTACATTTTTTAAAAGTTTACAAAAACAGAATCCCGAAGTTATTTATCTTATTGGCCCAGATCATTATCATGCTGGAAACGGTGAAATTTTGACCACGGATTTTGCCTGGCAAACACCTTATGGAGTATTGGTACCGGAAAAAAATATAATTTCTGATTTGCAGGAAAAAAATATCGCTAAAATTGTCGGTAAAGATGTATTTGCTACAGAACAGAGTATTTCATCACTTGTCTCTTTTATTAAAAAATCTATTCCACAAACAAAAATCGTTCCGATAATATTTAGTTATCAAACTCCGACCACAACTTTAGAAAAAGTCTATCAATATTTAGTAGAAAATATTTCAGAAAAAGATGTGGTTATAGCTTCGGTTGATTTTTCTCACTATCTCACAAATTCAGCGGCTGATTTTCATGACGAATTTAGCAAACAAGTTGTCAAAAATTTGGATTACGAACGAGTTTTTAAATTGGAAACAGACTCTCCGGGGAGTTTATATATTTTGACTAAATATTTATCTACCAAAAATTATGGTAAAGTCGCCTATGAGTTATCCGTCAATTCCGCTCAATTATTAAACACTTCGACACTCAACGAAACTACCAGTTATTTTAGCCCGTATTTTATTGACGGAGAAGCGCAAAAAGAAAAAATTGGTAGTTTGTTGGTTTTTGGTGATATGATGCTTGATCGCAGTGTGAAGACAAAAATTGACCAACATGGTTTTGATTATTTATTAAAAAATTTAGCCGGTCAAGAAAATAGATTTTTTCTCGGGACTGATTTGATAATCGCCAACCTAGAAGGCCCCTTTGCTGATAGTCGTAGACAAACAACCAAAGAAATTGCTTTTCGTTTTGACCCTACGCTTTTACCGGAATTGAAAAAATACAATTTTGGTTTATTTGGTTTGGCCAATAACCATACACTTGATATGAGTAAAGCCGGATTTGATGAAGCGAAAAAAAATCTAGATAAATTTGGTTTTGAATATTTTGGTTCGCAATATAGAGTAGATAATGAATCTTTGATTGTTAAACAAACAGGGGATTATAAAATAGGTTTTATCGGACTCAACGATACCAATTTACCGGTGGAAAAAATAGCGGTAAAAAAACTGATTGATTCAGCTAAAAGCAAAGGCTCTGATAAAATTATTATTTTTATTCATTGGGGATATGAGTACAAAGAAATTTCCAATACCCATCAACGCGAGCTCGCACATTATTTTATAGATAACGGTGCAGATATTATTATCGGTCATCATCCGCATGTAGTGCAAGAAATGGAAATTTATCAAAATAAACCAATTTTTTATTCTTTGGGAAATTTTATTTTTGATCAATATTTTTCCGTTCCCACCCAACAAGGATTAGCTTTGGGTTTAATTATAAAAGAAAATAAAATATCTTTACATGTTTTTCCGCTTCAGCAACAAGCCAGTGCTGTATCGTTAATGGAATATCAAAAGGCGGAAAAGTATATGGATGACTTCGCAAAAAATTCCCGTTTGCAAAATTATCAATTTAATAATTTCAACCTTGTCATTAACCTCGGTTCGTAATTACGTATATTTTTGTATTTCGTATCCAAATAATTTTTAAATCTTTCAATCTTGCAATTTTTTAATTTATTGTATGTTATTCGATTCCCACTGTCATCTACAATTCAAAACTTATCAAGAAGATTTTGACAAAGTTCTGCAACGTTGCGGGGATAAAGATATGATAATGAATGTAGTTGGATCACAAATTGACACATCGGAACGTGCTGTAGCCTTGGCGCAAAAATATGAAAACATTTACGCTAGTGTCGGTTTGCACCCTATTCATCTTTTTGAAACGCACGTTGATGAAGAAGAAACATCGTTCAAATCGCGCGAAGAAGATTTTGATTATGATAAATATAAAACTTTGGCACAAAATAAAAAAGTCATAGCCATAGGGGAATGCGGTTTGGAACTTTTTCATTTACCTGAAAATTTGAATAAAGAAAAAATATTACAAAAACAAAAAGAAGTTTTTATTAAACAATACGAACTGGCGCAGGAACTGTGTTTACCAATAATTATTCATGTTAGAAATGCCCATGAAGAAATGATTGATTTATTAAAAAGTTTAAAGAAAAAAATTAATGGGGTAGTCCATTGTTATACCGCGGACTGGAATTATGCAAAACAATATTTAGATCTCGGGCTACATATAGGTTTTACCGGTGTTATTACTTTTCCTCCAAAAAAGACTGATCCAAAAATCCAGGAAGATTTGTTGGAAGTAGTCAAAAATTGTCCCTCGGATAAATTATTGATAGAAACGGACGCTCCTTATCTAGCCCCTCAAGCCTACCGAGGTCAACGATGTGATCCTTGGATGGTAGAGGAAGTGGCCAAAAAAATCGCTGAAATTCGCCAAAAAACAACGGAAGAAGTAGTTGAAATAACCGGTGAGAACGCCAAAAAATTATTCAAAATTTAAAAACCCTTGACGAGTTTCTAAATTTCCTGTAAAATGAAGCCGGATTAAAAATAAAATAAAGCTAAAATTAGCAAATAATTATGCAAACTTCGGACAAAAAACAAGCCCTAGTTCATAAAACATTTAAAGCGATGTTTGAAATATTGATAATTTTTGCTGCTCCAGCGTTTGGAGCTTTATTTTTGGGAAAGTATTTACAAGAAAAAGAAATAGTAAGTTTTAATATTATATGGCCTCTATTGTTGGGGGCTTTTATTTTTTCTTGGTTCTTGGCTTTTAGATTGTATTTCAAAATTTCTCGTGAATTTAAAGAATTGGAAAAAGAAGAAAATAACAAACAAATTTAATTTATGTTTTTTCAAGTTGAATCACAAGTCGCACCTGTAAAACCGGAAACACTTTTTAAAGTTGGTGGTTTTGAATTTACCAATTCCATGACTTCCGGATTGCTTGTATTACTTTTGATCGCTATCGGTAGTTTTATTATTTCTTCTAAAATTAAATTTATTCCCGGTAAATTTCAATCCGCAACAGAGAGTTTAACCGAAGCTTTTTTTAACCTTATTGAACAGATTAGTGGTAGTCGTAAATTTGCCTTCAAAATACTGCCTTTAGTTGGAGCACTTTTTGTTTATATTGGTTTATCCAATCTACTCGGTCTTATACCGATTTTGTCCGAATTTACTTACAACGGGATTTACTTTTTCCGCACACATACCAGTGATTTTAATATTACTTTTGGCTTGGCTTTGGCAATGATTCTTTTGATTCAGATAGAAAGTATCAGAGACGCTGGGTTGTTTGGACATATCGGTAAATATCTCAAATTCAAAGAAGTGTATTTAGGTTTTAAACAAGGTTTTGGAAAAGGGGCGATGGCGATAGTGGATTTTATTATCGGACTACTTGATATAGTTTCGGAAATCGCCAGGATTATTTCCTTATCGCTTCGTCTTTTTGGCAATATGTATGCGGGTGGAGTATTGACCGCAATATTATTTTCCATGTTTGCTCTACTTTTACCGTTACCGTGGTTTTTCTTGAGTTTATTGGCGGCCGTGGTGCAAACTATGGTGTTTGGATCGCTTGTCGCGGCATTTTATAGTTTGGCGGTGGATACGGAAAAACTTAACTAATTATTAATAATATAATTAAATAATTTAATTTATTTTTTATGGATATTGAAGTCGCACGTCTTATCGCCAAGGGTCTTTGTACCATCACTATGGGCGGATCCGCTATTGGCGAAGGTTATCTTATCGGTAAAGCTCTCGAAGCTATCGGTCGCAACCCGAAAATGGAAGGAAGTATTTTTTCCAAAATGATTATTGGGGTAGCTATGGCCGAATCAACCGCTATTTACGCTTTCGTTTGTTTCTTTATCGTTTAAAATTTGCGTTTTGTTTACCGTCAAAAATTTTTTGGCGGTGCCCATAAACACAAATTATAAATAATATATGGAAAAATTATTAGAAATTTTAGGTAAAGTCGGTTTTGATTGGCACATGAGTTTGTTTAATCTTATAAACTTTCTTGTGGCTTTTTGGATTTTGAAAAAATTTGCTTTTGCACCATTGATGAAAATTATTCAAGAACGTCAAACAAAAGCTCAAGAAGCTCAAGAAAATTTTGAAAAAGCCAAAACTGAAATTTCCTCTGCCAAACAGGAAGCAAAACAGATTGTGGACGAAGGTCGTTTGATGGTAAACCACCTGATGGGTGAAGCGCAAAATGAAGCAAAAATTACACTGGAAAATGCAAAAATAAAAGCCAAAGAAGAAACGCAAAAAATAGTAGAAGATGCCAAAAAAACGATTGGAGCGGAAAAAGAAAAAATGGTAGAAGAATTACGTCAGGAGACCGTTGGTTTAGTTTCTTTGGTGACAGAAAAAATATTTGGTGAAAATCTCAAAGCTACCGATGATGCAAAATATATTAAATCTATAGTGGAAAAAATCAAAAAATAAATTATGTCAAAGATTTTGCCTTTACAATACGCAAAAATTCTTTATGCGCTAACAGTGGATGTTGCTGATAAAGACCTTGAAAAAAATATCAATGTTTTTGTTGAGTTACTGAAAAAAAATCAAAGTTTAAATAAAATTTCTTATATTATAAAAGAATTTGAAACTTACACTGCCAAGACAGAAGGGGCGCAAGAGGCGATTATCAAGAGTGCTCGAGAGCTTTCACCAAGCACCATTGAAGAAATTAAAAAATTTCTTTCACTCAAAGGTAAAATCAAAACAGAAATTGATAAAGAAATTTTGGGTGGTACGGTGGTCAGAGTTGGAAATAAGATTTTTGATGCCGGGCTGAAAACACAAATAAATAAATTAAAACAACAACTAATATAAATTTTTGTTATGTCAAATACCAATCAAATCATCAAAGCTCTCAAAGATAATATCGAATCTTTTAAACGTCAGGCGCAAGTGGAAGAAGTTGGTACAGTTATAGAGGTTGGCGATGGTATTGCGCGTATGAGCGGTTTGGAAAATTGCCAAGCGCAAGAAATGCTTGAATTTCCCGGAGGAGTTTACGGGGTAGCACTCAATTTGGAAGAAGAAACTGTCGGTTCTATTATCTTGGGCGATTACAAACAAATCAAAGAGGGTGATTTGGTAAAACGTACCGGACGTATTTTGTCAGTACCGGTCGGCGAACAGCTTATCGGCAGAGTAGTTGATATTTTGGGTAATCCTCGTGACGGTAAAGGTAATATTAAAACCAAAGAATTTTATCCTTTGGAGCGAATTGCTCCCGGAGTTATGACTCGTGAACCAGTAAATCGTCCGGTTCAAACCGGTGTCAAAGCAGTTGACGCGCTTATTCCGATTGGTCGTGGTCAACGCGAACTTATTATTGGTGACAGACAAACCGGTAAAACCGCTTTGGCAATTGATGCAATTATCAATCAAAAAGGACAAAACATGATCTGTGTTTATGTGGCGGTCGGACAAAAAGAATCCAAAATTGCCAGATTGGTGGCAAAACTTCAAGAAACCGGTGCGATGGAATATACTGTCGTAGTGATGGCCGGTGCTTCGGATCCGGCCCCGATGTCCTATTTGGCTCCTTATGCCGGAGTAGCTATGGCCGAATATTTTGCCGATAAAGGTAAAGATGTTTTAGTTGTGTATGATGATTTGACCAAACAGGCTTGGGCATATCGTGAAATTTCTCTACTTCTTCGTCGTCCGCCTGGTCGTGAAGCTTATCCGGGTGATGTTTTTTATTTACATTCTCGTTTATTGGAACGTGCTTGTAACCTTAACAAAGAAAATGGTGGCGGTTCTATCACAGCTTTGCCGATTATCGAAACTCAAGCCGGTGATGTTTCCGCTTATATTCCAACAAATGTGATTTCTATTACCGACGGGCAGATATTTTTGGAAACAGATTTATTTTACCGCGGTATTCGTCCAGCGCTCAATGTTGGTTTATCTGTATCCCGTGTCGGTTCTTCAGCCCAAACTAAGCCGATGAAAAAAGTTGCCGGTAAATTGAAGTTGGCTATGGCTCAGTTCCGTGAGATGGAAGCTTTTGCTCAGTTTGCCTCTGATTTGGATCCGGAAACCAAAAAACAAATTGACAGAGGACAGCGTTTGACCGAATTGCTCAAACAGCCACAATACAAACCGTATCCGGTTGAAGAAGAAGTAGTTTCTATTTTTGCGGTTAACAACGGTTATTTTGACGCGGTTGAAGTTAAAAATATCAAAGAAACAGAAGAAAAATTTTTGGCTTTTATGAATAATGCCAAACGTAGTTTGTTGGATAAAATAGCAAAAAATGAATGGAACGAAGAATTGGAGACCGAATTAAAAAACGCTTGTGAAGATTTTCAAAAACAATTTTTAAGATAATATGGCGGTTTCGACCAAACTTATCAAACGTCGTCTCAAATCCATCGGTAATACCAAAAAAATTACCAAAGCCATGGAAATGATTGCGGCGGTCAAAATGCGCAAAGCCGTAGATGCGGCTTTGAAAACTCGCGCTTATTCCAGATTGACCCAAGATTTACTCAATCATTTGGCGCATCTTAACGAACCAGATTGTCCGTTACTTGAAACTAGGCCAGTACAAAAAATATTATTGATAATGATTTCCTCCAATCGTGGTTTATGTGGTAGTTTCAATGCCAATATTTTCAAAAAAACAGCCAAATTGATAAAAGATGTAAAAAATATTTCTCGTCATCGTACTGTTAATGATGAAGAGATTCCGCCGACAGATAAAGTAGAGATAGAGGTTTTGGGATTGGGACGCAAAAGTGCTTTTTTTGCCAAGAAAAATAATCTTAAATTAGTTTCAGTTTTTGATAAGCTCAGTGAAGTTCCAAATTATGAAGAGAGTTTGACGATTTCCAAAATGGCGCTAAAAGATTTTTTGGCAAAAAATTATGATAAAGTTCTGGTAGCTTATACTGATTTCAAATCCAGTTTATTGCAAGAACCCAAACTTCGTCAGTTGTTACCAGTATCTCCTCGTGAATTAGAAAAAATGTTGATTGATTTGGGAAAGAACGAATTTAGTCATAAAGTAAAAGGTCAAGAACAAACTGAGGAAGAATTTGGTTTGGAAACCTATCTTTTTGAACCAAGTGTGGAAGATATTATTAACGAGGTTTTACCAAAATTGGTAGAAGTACAACTTTATCAAGCGATGTTAGAATCGGCCGCTTCCGAACATAGTGCTCGTATGGTGGCGATGAAAAGCGCTAGCGATGCAGCGGGTGATATGATTTCTGAACTTAATTTAAATTATAATAAAGCCAGACAAGCGGGGATAACCCAAGAAATAGCCGAGATTTCCGCTGGTGCGGCCGCCTTTAAATAGTAATAAAATTTTTTATGAAAAATATCAAAGGAACAGTCACGCAAATTATCGGGGTAGTGGTTGACGTACATTTTCCGGATGGTTTGCCGGATATTTATAACGCCCTAAAAGTGAAATTGGAAAACAAAAAAGAATTAATTTTGGAAGTACAACAACACTTGGGTTCCAATACTGTGCGTACCATAGCGCTTTCCAGTACCGATGGTTTGGGTCGTGGAGTAGCGGTTGAAGACACTGGTGCACCGGTTATGGTTCCGGTGGGCAAAGAAACTTTAGGCCGAATGTTTAATGTGGTAGGAAAAGAAGTTGATGGTAAAGGTGAAGTTAAAGCAAAAAAAACCTATCCTATTCACCGTAAAGCACCGAGTTTCAAAGAACAATCAACCAAATTTGAAGTTCTTGAAACCGGGATTAAAGTTATTGATTTGCTTTGTCCGTTTTTGAAAGGTGGTAAAATTGGTTTATTTGGTGGAGCTGGTGTAGGTAAGACTGTAGTTATTCAGGAATTGATTCGCAACATTGCTCAAGAACACGGTGGTTATTCTATGTTTGCCGGAGTCGGAGAGCGTACTCGCGAGGGAAATGATTTATATAGAGAGATGGAAGCCAGTGGAGTTTTGGAAAAAACAGCTCTTGTATTTGGCCAGATGAATGAACCGCCGGGTGCTCGTGCTCGTGTAGCTTTGACTGCTTTATCTATGGCGGAATATTTCCGTGATGAAGAAAATCGCGATCTACTTTTGTTTGTTGATAATATTTTTCGTTTTACTCAAGCTGGATCTGAAGTTTCCGCACTGCTTGGTCGCATGCCATCGGCTGTAGGTTATCAACCAACCTTAGCTACCGAGATGGGGGCACTACAAGAACGTATTACTTCTACCGGTAAAGGTTCTATCACTTCCGTGCAAGCTGTTTATGTGCCGGCTGACGATTTGACTGATCCGGCTCCGGCTACTACTTTTGCTCATTTGGATTCCACAGTGGTGCTCTCACGTGCATTGTCAGAATTAGCAATTTATCCGGCTGTAGACCCGCTTGATTCTTCATCTACTATTTTGGATCCAAACATTGTCGGAGAAGAACATTATAAAACCGCTCGTGAAGTGCAAACTGTTTTACAACGTTATAAAGACTTACAAGATATTATCGCAATTTTGGGTATGGAAGAATTATCCGAAGAAGATAAAATTGTAGTAACTCGTGCGAGAAAAATTCAAAGATTTTTATCTCAACCTTTCTTTGTGGCTGAACAGTTCACCGGTATTTCTGGAAAATATGTGCCTATCAGTGAAACTGTTCGCGGTTTTAGAGAAATTTTAGATGGTCTTCACGATGATAAACCGGAACAATCTTTTTATATGAAAGGTTCAATAGAAGAAGTCAAAGCCTAAATTATGGCCAAAGAACAAACATTTAAATTAACCATTGTTACGCCGGGTGGTATTATCTACGAGGATAATGTAGAAAAAGTCACCTTACCGACTAAATCCGGAGAAGTAACTATTTTACCAGAGCATGAAGCAATGGTTTCTGTTTTGCGTTCCGGAGAAATTAATATTTATAAAGATGGTTATGAAACCGACCTGGCTCTTTCCGGTGGAGTTTTGGAAATGAGACCCAACAACGAGCTTTATTTGATTGCTGATTCAGCTGAACGAGCAGAAGAAATCGATGTAGAACGCGCTGAAGCATCCAGAGCTCGAGCCGAAGAGTTGTTAAAGCAAATTAAAAATGTAGAAGATGTAGAATATGCCAGAATTCAAGCAATGATTGAAAAAGAAATGAACCGCGCGGTCGTCGGCAAGAAATATAGGAAGATTAAAATAAATAAATAAGTCATAAAAAATCGCTGAAGTAAGCGATTTTTTAGTATTCAATATTTAATTAGGCTAAAGTTAGCTAAAATGGCTAAAGTTAGCCAAATTAAGCCCTTGATACGCTGAGCGCATCTAATAACCCCGCTTCTCTTAAACTGTCACGCTAAGCGTGACAGAAAAAAAGTAGAGAGTTATAATTTATAAATACAGTATTTTTCTCTTTCTTTAGCCAAAATTCTTACCCCGCTCAGCGGGGTTGACAAAAAGGCTAAAATGTGCTATAATATACCCCGAGTAGCTACTTTTAGTAGCCGTAAACAAAAACTATGAACTTAGATGAATTAAAACCACAAGAACCTTGTGAATGTGGTAAAGAAGGTTGTGACTGTGGTCCAGACTGCAAATGTGAAGAAAAAGAAGAAGAAACTTGCGGTTGTGGATGTGATTGTGGAAAATAGAAATTAAAAAAGACCTTTTCAAAGGTCTTTTTTAATATCCAATATTTAATATTAAGTAGATTTCTGTTATACTAACCAGGTATGTTTACCAATAATCTCAATCCAATAATCTTTCAATCAAACTTTATCTCCATCCGTTGGTACGGAATTTTTTTGGCTTTGGGGATTTTGTTGGCAGTTTTAGTTTTGATAAAACTTTTTAAAGCAAAAAAATGGACTACTGATCAAACTTTGGATTTATGTATTTGGCTTATCCTGGGCGGACTTCTCGGTGCGCGAATAGGCGAAATTTTGTTTTATAATTTTTCTTATTATTGGCGAAATCCGATAGAAATATTTTTTATCAATCACGGCGGACTCAGTAGTCATGGGATGACAATCGGTATTATTTTGACAGTTATTATTTATGGCTATTATAAAAAAATATCTTTTTTTAATATTGCTGATACTTTTGTAGTGGTTGTTCCGTTATTAGCCGGTTTTATCCGTTTAGGAAATTTCTTTAATTCTGAGATTTTGGGTCGGATTACATCTGTTCCTTGGGGAGTTTATTTTGCTCGCGCAGAACAATTTCCGCTTTTGCGCCATCCGGTAGTACTTTATGAAATGCTTGTTGCTTGGATATTATTTGTAATTTTGTATATTGTATACCAAAAGTATTCAAAAACTTGGCGATCCGGTTCAATTTTTAATTTATTTTTATTTCTTTATTTTTCTTCGCGATTCTTATTGGAATTTTTCAAAGAATATCAAACTTCTTGGGAAGGTATTTTGACTGCCGGACAATGGCTTAGTCTTCCGTTTATTATATTTTCCATACTTCTATTTTTTTGGATAAAAAAAAGGGAAACCAATGGTTTCCCGAAATAAGTTCAAGAGAATTTATTGCCTGAACCAAACGCTTTCAAAAAAGCGGAGCTTCCGTAATATTCCCGCAGATTTGGCGGTAAACACGAATCCTGCCAACAAGATAACCGATAATCTTCTTCGTTGACAATGCCCAGGATGTGAACCGCTCGTCTGGCTTTTTCCGCACTCTCGTAATAACGAGGGTTTTTGTTTATATAAATTTCAGCGATCAGTAAAAGAGCATCCCATCCGCCGCGGTCTTCAAAATCCGAATAATGCTTTCTAGGGTTACTCGGTAGCCGTGGATCTTTTTTGCGCCACTGCCTGTATTGCGCCGGAGTTTTGGGGACAAAAAGCAGTTTTTGGATGGCCTGCACAGCTTCTTCAAAAGTGTAGTATCCCATTTCTTCTTTGTTCTTTTTGAAAAAACCGATCCAACTATCTTTTTCTTTCCAAACATTGCCGTAGCGAATGTGTGGGTTGGAAGGTAATTTCGGATCTTCTTTGTAATACAGCTGATAAAAAGGAAAACCAGTGCCGATCTTGCTTTTGTCAATCCCATACTTTTTGATAATTTCCGCAAAGGCGTCCGAGGCTTCTTCAAAGGTTTGATAACCCGTAAAAGTCCTGACCATCACACACCTCCGTTTGGTTTGTGTAAAGAACTGGTTATTTTCAACATAACATCTTCGATCCGTTTTGTCAATTGATTAAAATGGTTAAAAAAGTTGTAAAATTCGCTTTTTTAGGATATATTTAAGTAAGTTTGAAACTTATGAATTTTAATCAAGAACAACAAAAAATCATTGATACGGTTTTTGGCGCCCATCTTGTTTGCGCTCCGGTTGGTACTGGTAAAACCACTGTTTTGGCGCAACGAGTGCTTTCTGTTTTGAAACAGGGGGTAAAACCCGAGGAGATTTTGTGTTTGACATTTACCAACAAGGCAGCTACGGAAATGCTAGAACGGATAAAATCGCAGATACCTGAAAAAGAAGTTTGGGAAAAACTGACGGTCAAAACTTTTCATGGTTTTTGCGCTAATCTGGTCAAGAGTGAAGCTGAAATTTTGGGGTTGAGTCGAGATTTTTCTGTTATTGACGAGGAAGAACAAATGCAGATTTTCGAAAGTATTTTGGATGATTATCCGGAACTTAAACAACCGCGCAATGATAAATTGTTTGACCGTCTTTATCGTCATCGTTTGGCGGAAACGGAAAATCTCATCGGTTGCAAAACCGCACAAACACCTCTAAACAAAGAAGAAGAAATTATCAAAGATAAATATTTGCAAAAACTTTCTGATTTGAATGTTCTGGATTTCAACGAGCTGGTGGTTAATACTTTGAAAGTTCTGTATTTGGAAGAAAAAAGTAAACAAAAATGGAGTTCTCGATATCGTTTTATCCAAGTGGATGAATTTCAAGACACGCACTTGTCCGAGTATCTGGTAGTCAAAGAGCTGGCCAAGGTTTATAAAAATATTGCTTTCATAGGCGATCTGGATCAAACTATTTATTCTTGGCGCGGGAGTAATCCTACTTTTATTTCTCAAATTTTTAAATCTCATTTTGCGCCGGTTACGGAGCATTATCTGACGGTTAACTATCGCTTCAATCCGCATTTGCTTTTAGCAGTTAAATCTTTTTTGAATAGTTTTGAAAAAACTCATACCGGTGAATTGACTACTCCAAATAACGGAGGTAAAGAAAAATGTATTACGGTTTGGCGGGGTTTTGATTTTAACGAGGAAATCGGTTTTGTGATTGAAGAGCTCAAAAAGATAAGACAAGAGGAGCCGCAGGTGAGTGTGGCGGTACTATCTCGCGGACACCAGCTTATCCGCGAAGCGGTGAGTAAATTTGAAGAAAAAAACGAGCCATTTATTACCGTGGATAAATTCCGATTTTTTCGTCGCCAGGAAATCAAAGATTTACTTGCTTGTATAAAAATAATTTTCAATAAATTTGATACCGAAAGCGCAGCACGATTGACAGTCAGACCTGAGAAAATCATGACTGCGCCGGCTTTCAAAAAAATGACAGAAGAAATTTCTCCTTCTGGTTTGCGAGTTTGTGATTTTTTGTCTTTTGAAAATTTCGGTCGTAGCGAACCTTTTGAAAAACTTTTAGTCTCAATGGAAAAAGGACGTTTGGTGGTGTTAGATACCGAAACCACGGGTATCAACCCATTGCGTGATGAGATCGTACAGATTTTTGCTCAAGAAGTAAAAAGCGGTGTACCGGGAGAAAAACTTCATTTTTATCTGAAAAATTCCGTTCCGGTCGGTTCTTCTCAAGACGTGCACGGACTTAGCGATGAATTTTTACGTGAACACGGACAAGATCCTAAAACAGTATTGCAAAAAATAAATGAATTTATCGGTTCAGACGCAGTAGTCGGACACAATGTTTATTTTGATTTGAAAATGATGGAGGAAAATTGTAAACGACTGGGACTCAAAAAAGTAATAAAAGAATTTTACGATACCCTGGATTTGAGTCGCCGTTTATTGCAAAGCGAAAATTACAAACTCACGACTCTTTCTAATCTCTTGGGTTTGAGCTCTGCCACGCATAGCGCAGATGACGATGTAGCGGCTACTATAGACTTACTGTTAAAGCTCGGACAAATTTTGAAAAAAAATATCAAAGAACGAGAAAAATTTTTCAAAGAATATGCCAACAAATTTTTGGCTTTGGCTTTGAAAATGGAAAATTGGAAAAAAACGGTTCGCGATGTTAGACCGGACAAAGCGGTGGAATTTATTTTTACAGATTCCGGTTTGAAAAAATATTATGAAGAAAATGATCAAACCGGAGAAAAAATAAAAAATGTGGAAAAATTATTGAACTTTTTGAAATATTATGACGACTTTGAAAAAGATAGTGAGAATGCATTGAAAGAACTTGTTGGTCGTTTTGCTTTGGCAAAAAATCTGGATTTTCTTGGACTGGAATCCGGCAAGACTCCGATTATTACAGTGCATCAAGCCAAAGGATTGGAATTTGATTATGTATTTATTATCGGGATGAATGAATTCAAATTCCCGGCTTATAAAAGTGATTTGGAAGAAGAAAAACGTTTATTTTACGTGGCCTTAACTCGCGCAAAAAAACATATTTATTTAAGTTATAGCGATAATTATCTGAGCTCTTACGGTCCGCGACAACAAGCCAGAAGTCGGTTTATTGACAGTTTGGAGCAGAAATACTTAGAATACCTGTAAAATTGATGATTTGTGATTTCAGATTTATGATTTTATAATTACGACCGACAGTTCGTCATCCTGAACGTGTGCCCCAAAGGGGTCCCGTTGGGAAAGGATCTCTTAAACAATGCTTCTTAAAAACATTTAAAATACAAGGGATTCTTCTCCGCCTGGGCGGATCAGAATGACAAAACGTTTTATTAATCATCAATCTGCAATCTACAATCTGAAATTCGTTTATTCATATAAAATTTAGTTTAACATTTTTATCAATCGTTAGTATTTAATTTATGAGTGAAAAAAGCTTTGCCTACAAATTCTACACCACTGCCAATGAAGCTTGGGATGCTATGTATCAAGCTATTTTAGAAGCGCAAAAATCAGTTTTTTGGGAAATTTATGCTATAGGCAATGACGAAGTGGGGCAGAAGTTTATAAACCTATTAATACAAAAAGCTCAAGCCGGATTGGAAATAAAAATTATTGCCGATCATCTTGGTAGTTTTTCTCTTACGAGCGCTCAACAAAACGATTTACGTCAAGCAGGAATAGACTTGGTGATTTATAACGAAGTTTTTAAATTTCAATTCAATTTTTATAAATGGTTCAAACGTATTTGGCAACGCAATCATCGCAAAGTTTTGATAGTGGATGAGGAAATATCTTTTTTGGGCGGAGTAAATGTGATGGCGGAAGAAAAAGAATGGGGAGACTTACATTTACGGTTGGAGGGGAAAAGTGTTCGTCCGCTTATCCGTCAGTTTGCGCGCAGTTATGTAAAATCCGGTGGAGAAAAGAAAAAAGTTCGTCGTTTGTTTCATCCGATAAAATATAAAGAATTACCCGATTGGAAAAAGAAAATAAATTTTATTTTTCATGCGCCGATTTTTGATGCGGAAAAGTCAAAACTGAAAAATTTTTATTACAAACTTATTCGTTCCGCCAAACAATCTATTACCTTGATGACGCCGTATTATATCCCTGACAAGAAGTTTTTGAAACTTCTGACTGAAGCCAAAAAACGCGGAGTGGAAATAAATATTATTTTACCTTATCGTCCGGATCATAAATTTATCCAATTGGCGTCTCAGGCTTTTTATGAATTGACTCATTTGGCCGGAGCCAAACTTTTTTTCTTGCCACGAATGCATCATGGCAAAGCCATGTCTGTAGATAATAAATTTGGTTCTATTGGTAGTAATAATTTTACTCACCGTAGTTTTTACATCAACAAAGAAGCGGACGTAATTTTTGAAGAAAAAAATATGGTCAAAGAATTGAACAATATTTTTGAAGAACTCAAAAACCAAGCCGTGCTCTATGATCGAAAAAAATTCACTGATTTTTGGATTGTAAAAAAGATTAAACAGTGGTGGGGAAGTGCGATGAAGAAAATTGTTTGAGAATTTTAGATTTTAGAATGCAGATTTTAGAATGACAGGACAACTTATCTTTTTTGTAATTTTGTAATATTTTGTATTTTGTTACATAATTCATAATTCTTAAATCATAAATCATAAATCTAAAATATTTTTTATAAAGATTATGTCTCCTAAACAGAACAAAATTCAAACTGTAGCAACAAACTCTGTTCCTCTCGCCGAGCGTATGCGTCCTCTTGATTTTGACGGATTTTTTGGACAGGCCGATATCGTGGGTCAGGGTAAGATATTGCGCCGTTTGATAGAAAGCGATGATTTAACTTCATTGATTTTTTGGGGACCACCGGGAGTAGGTAAAACAACTTTGGCCAAAATTATTGCCACTAAAACAAAATCTCACTTTATTCAACTATCTGCGGTGATGAGCGGTAAAGAAGAGTTGCGTCAGGCAGTAATAGTGGCCAAAGAAAAAAAAGAAAAAGAAAATTTGCGCACTATTCTATTTATTGATGAAATTCATCGTTGGAATAAAGCCCAACAAGATGCATTATTGCCTTATGTAGAACAGGGAGAAATAATTCTTATCGGCGCTACTACGGAAAATCCTTCGTTTGAAATTATTCGCGCTTTACTTTCTCGTTCGCGAGTTTTTGTTTTGAAATCTCTTGGTGAAGAGGATTTGGTTCAAGTGATAAAAAGAGCGTTGATGGACAAAGAGCGAGGATTGGGAGATATAAAAATAAAAATTGATGATGAGGTGATTAAAAGTATCGTCTTTTTTTCCGGTGGTGATGCGCGGACAGCATTGAATATTTTGGAGTTAGCGGTGAAGACCTCACCTCAATCCTCTCCTTCGCAAGGAGAGGAGGGACAATTATCCCCTCCTTACGAAGGAGGGGCGGGGGGAGGTCAGTCACCCTCTCCTTTAAAAGGAGAGGGGCGGGGTGAGGTAGACATCACCAAAGAAATTGTTAAAGAAGCGGCACAAAAAGTAAACGTGGTTTTTGATAAACAAGGAGAGGAATTTTATAACCTCATTTCCGCGCTACACAAATCTATGCGCGGTAGCGATCCGGATGCTGCTATTTATTGGTTAGCTCGAATGTTGCAGGGTGGAGCCGATCCTCTTTATGTGGCGCGACGAGTGGTCAGATTTGCCAGTGAGGATATTGGTATGGCCAATGGCGAAGCGCTTATCCAAGCCAATGCCGCGTACGACGCTTGTCATCGTTTGGGTATGCCTGAATGCGGAGTTCATCTAGCTCAAGCTGTAGTTTATTGCGCCAAATCCACCAAGTCCAATTTGTTGTATGTGGCTTATGAAAAGGCGATGAAAGATGCGGAAAATACTTCTCATCTGGGTGTACCACTTCACCTGCGCAATGCAGTGACGGGTTTTATGAAAGATATCGGTTATGGTGATGGTTATAAATATAATCCGGATCACACCGGACCTGTTGATCAAGAATATTTGCCGGAAGAGTTGAAAAATAAAAAATACTTGCGAAAATAAATAATGAATATTGAATACTGGATATTACCCTCCTTACGAAGGAGGGGTAGGGGTGGTTAATATTTAATATTCAATATCCAATATCAAAATCTTTCAATCTTTTAATCTTTAAATCTTGAAATTTATAAATTTTTTATGCAAAGGTGTTTACTTCATGTATGCTGCGCTCCCTGCAGTATCGCTATCATCGATGAATTGAAAGGCCTCTATGATTTGACGGTTTATTTTTATAATCCAAATATTTATCCGGAGTCAGAATATTTAAAACGTAAAGCCGAAGTAGTTCGTGTTTGTAAAGAATGGAAAATACCTATGGTTGATGCGGATTATGAAACGCAAAAATGGGAAGAAAGTGTCAAAGGTTTAGAAAATGCTCCCGAAGGTGGTGTCAGATGTGTAAAATGTTTTGTCATACGCCTTCAAAAAGCCGGAGAATATGCAGTTAAAAATAGTTTTGATATTTTTGCCACTACTTTGACCAGTGGTAGAAACAAAAAAGCGGATGTTATCCATCCACTTGGGAGCAGTATCGCCAAAAAGCTTGGTTTGAAGTTTTTAGATGTTGATTGGAAAACAGGAGGAAGACAGGAGAAGGGAAGGAAGATGGTTGCTGATAGAAAGATTTATCGGCAGGATTATTGTGGATGTCGGTTTTCGGTAGAAAACCGAACTCAAAACTCAAATGTCAAATCTCAAAACTACAACTTAAAACCTTAAAACCTTGTCATTGCGAGGAGTGTAATGACGAAGCAATCCCACAAAATTCAGAAAACAGTGGGATTACTTCATCCGCTTTGCGGATTCGTAATGACACTTTGTGTTAGTTTTGACATTTAAGGTTTTGGTTTTGACTTTTGCGTTTTGACTTTTGAGATTAATATCGTATTTTTCGTCCCGTCTCCGTGTGTTCAATGTGTACTTCTACACATTTCTTTTTTTTAAGAAGATCTGGTACTTTTTCCGCCCATTCTACCACGCAAACAGTCTCACTATCTCCCAAATAATCATCAATGCCTACATCCAACAATTCTTCCTCGTCTTTTACCCTATAAGCATCGATATGCACCAATAATTTCGGCTTTTTGTTGCATTCGGGGCATTCGGATAAATTTAGCTTGCCCGGCGTAGCTTTAGCGAAGTCGGGTTGATCCGGTTTATAATTTTCTGTAGATAATTTATAAACATTAAAAATAGTAAATGTCGGACTGGTGATTCTTTTTTTAATCCCGAAATATTGAGCGACCCCCTTGGTTATCGTAGTTTTTCCAGCCCCCAAATCCCCATACAAACACAAAACATCTCCGCTTTTAAGTTCAGCGGCGATTTTTTTTCCGAAATCAAGCATTTCCTTCTCATTCTTAATTAATAACTCTTTCATAAATATATATTTATTAATCTGATAGGGGTTTTATTTTGTTAGCAAACAATTTATGATTGCAGATTTTAGAATGACAGGTTGTGTCATCCCCGCGAAGGCGGGGATCCAGGAAAAATTAGCACAAAGTGTCATGCCGAACTTGTTTCGGCATCTCCCTACTGAGCCACAAAAGGGAGATCCTGAAATAAATTCAGAATGACGAACTACTGGATTCCCGCTCGGAGGCGGGAATGACATATTATTTTAATATCTAATATTCTAATATCCAATATTTATTAATCATAAATCTGAAATCATCAATCTGAAATCATAAATCTGAAATATCAGATTATGCTAATTTTAGCAAAAATTTTACTTCTTGTCAATTTAATTTGATTGTAGTAAAATATACCAGATTATAAATACAAAAGGCGGGGATAGGCCCTGTCTGTTAAAATTTAATAAATTATGTCTAAAGACAAAGTAATTTTGGCGATAAAACTGCTAATTTACGCCAGTTTTTTCGTTCCGCTTATCGTACTTCCAAGCTCATTTATTTTTCCCTTCATCGTGCCAAAGATTTTGGCCTTCCGTTCCATAGTCATGGTGATGCTTGGGCTTTATAGTTTACTTTTGATTTTAGATTTTAAAGAATTTAAACCTAAATTTACCCCGGTAAATATCGCTGTATTTTTGTTTTGGCTCAGTTTCGGACTTTCTACTTTTTTGGGTGTAGACCCTTATCATAGTTTTTGGGATAACCACGAACGCATGCTCGGGTTTTTTACTATTACTCATTATGTAATTTATTTTTACATTGTCGGTGCGGTACTCCAGACCTGGGCGGATTACCGCTTGGCTTTAAAAGTTTTCCTGACCGCCGGTATGGGCGTGATGTTTGTCGGGTTTTTACAAGTTGGCAACCCGGATTTACTACTCAACCAAGGTTCTGATCGTGTCGCCAGTACATTGGGGAACCCTATTTATGTGGGTGGTTATGCTTTGTTTTTATCGTCAATGGCGATTTTGCTTTTTATCAAGGAAAAGGAGCAGTATTGGCGTTGGATTTTGGGCGGGATGTTTTTGTTAGCTTTTGCCAACATTTTTTTCTCCGGTACCCGTGGTGATATCTTGGCTTTGGGTATAGCTATTCCGCTTACCATCTTTTTATTAGCAGTTTCACTTAGAAATAATCCAAAAGCCAAAATTTATCTCTGGGGGTCTCTTATAGCTTTTGCCTTGTTATTCGGAGTTTTATATCTGAATCGTCAAACTGATTTTGTCCGAAATATTCCAGCTGTTGGTCGTGCTATCAATACTTCATATTCTGATATCAAAGCTTCTCCTCGTTGGATTGCTTGGAAAATAGCTCTGCAAGGTTGGCAAGATAGACCGGTTTTTGGTTGGGGACCAAACAACTATTTTTATGTTTTTAATACTCATTACAACCCACTATCTCTTGATCATGGATATGGTGAAACTTGGTTTGATAATGCGCACAACATAGTACTCAACACTATGGCAGTACAGGGGACATTTGGTATTTTGGTATATCTACTACTTTTTGCTATTGCTTTCTTTTCGCTTACTATCGCGTATCGCAAAAAACACATTGATTTGATTTTGTTTATTGTTTTATCAGTCTATGTGATTTCGCATTTGGTGGAAAATATTACAGTATTTGAAAACTTGACTTCATATATTTATTTTATGTTCGTGCTGGCTATGGTTTCTCGTCTTACTTTGCTTCCGGATGAAAATACTGAAAAAGTTGCTTCAGTTAATAAAAACATTTCTTTTGGTGCGGTTTCTGTAGCTGGAATTTTGGTCTTAATCTTTATCTTAATTTTTAATCTTCAACCCGCTCGTGCTAATAGTAAATCTCTCACTGCCATCAAAGCGCTCAATCAAAATCCGACCATAGCGTTGAGTGTAGTGGAGGATGCATTGCATTTTCAATCTCCGCATATTGATGATATCAGGAGTGATATCTCTCGTTCCGTAGTGCAAATCGCTTATACCGTGATGCAAAATCAACAAGCACAAAAAGATTTCTTAAAAAAAATCCTAGATGTTTGTTTTACGGAACTGCATAAAAATACAGATCTTCACCCCCTAGACATTCGCAATCAGATGACTCTGTCGCAAATGGCGCAAGTGATGGCACAACTTAATAATGATCCACAAAAAATGGCGGAAGCGGAAAATTATCTCAAAGATGCGCTGAATAAATCACCGCGCCGTCAGCAGTTGATTTATTCGCTTTCTATGTTGCAGATGCAGATGGGTAAATTTAACGACGCTATCAAATTGCTTGACGGAGCGATAAAAGATAATGCTAAAATTGGTGAAAGCTATTGGCGTTTGGCTTATGTTTATAAAATCGCCGGAGAAAATGAAAAGGCTTTAAATATTTTGCAATTAGCACAGCAAAACGGAGTAACTTTTACAGAAAATGAAAATAATATTATTGCACAGATTATGGCTACGCCAGCGGGCGAGTAAAATTGCAAGATTTAAAGATTGAAAGATTTAAAGATTAAAAATTTAATTAATAAGGGAGGGTATGCAGTATAAAAAATTTGAAGATATTCCAATTTGGCAAATTTCAAGAAAATTTGTTGCTAATATTTATAAGTTGATTGACGATAATCAAAAATTAAAAAAGGACTATTCTATCTGTGATCAATTAAAAAGAGCGACCTATTCAATCTCTTTAAATATAGCTGAAGGTTTTGAAAGAAGTTCAAATAAAGAATTTGCTAATTTTATAAATATTGCCAAAGGTTCAGCTGGAGAAGTCAGAACGATTCTATATATTTTATTGGATAATAATTATATAGAAAATAAAACAGCAGAAAATTTAATTGAAGAAATATACAAGATTTCTACCCATTTATCGAATTTTCGTAGTTATTTGTTGGATAATTTACATTACAAAAAATAGTTACACAATTTAACAATCTTTAAATCTTTCAATCTTTAAATCTTTAAATTGTTATTCGGATTATACATATGAAAAAAGCTTTCATCACCGGCATAACCGGCCAAGATGGCTCATACCTAGCCGAGTTATTACTATCTAAAGGCTATGAAGTTCATGGTTTGATTCGCCGTAGCAGCACTTTCAATACTTCTCGCATTGATCATCTTTATCAAGATCCGCATGTGAACGGTGTAAAATTGTTTTTGCATTATGGAGATTTGACCGATGGTAGTAATATTTCTCGCCTTTTGGAGCAAATAAAACCTGATGAAATTTATAATCTCGGTGCACAAAGTCATGTGCAAGTAAGTTTTGAAATGCCGGTTTTCACAGGTAATACCGATGGACTGGGAACTTTACGATTGCTGGACGCTATCAAAGAGACCGGTATAAAAACCAGATTTTATCAAGCTGGATCATCTGAAATGTTTGGTAAGGTACAAGAAACTCCGCAAAAAGAAACAACGCCTTTTTATCCGCGCAGTCCTTATGCTTGTGCTAAAGTTTACGCGCATTGGCTGTGTGTGAATTATCGCGAGTCATATGATATGTTTATCTGTAACGGAATTCTTTTTAACCACGAATCTCCTCGTCGTGGCGGGACCTTTGTTACCAAAAAAATCACCGATGCGTTACGAAATATCAAAGAAGGTAAACAAGAAAAATTATATTTAGGCAACCTGGATGCCAAACGCGATTGGGGATATGCAAAAGATTATGTAGAAGCGATGTGGAAAATGCTTCAACAAGATAAACCCGATGATTATGTTATTGCCACTGGAGAAACTCATACTGTGCGCGAATTTGCTGAAGTTGCGGGAAAATATTTCGGTTTTGATATTGTTTGGCAGGGGAGCGGGATACAGGAAGTGGGAATAGATAAAAATACCGGTAAAACTATTATTGAAATAGATAAACGTTATTTTCGTCCGGCGGAAGTGGATTTACTTTTAGGTGATGCCACCAAAGCGAAGAATATTCTTGGGTGGGAACCGAAAGTCAAGTTCAAAGAACTTGTCGCACTGATGTGCGAATAATTTTAGATTTTAGAATGCAGATTGATGATTGGTAAACCATTTCGTCATTCTGAGCGGAGCGAAGAATCCCTTGTAGTTTAACTATTTTTTTAAACATTGTTTAAGGGATCCTTCACCTGAGGTTCAGGATGACAACTTGTCGATTGTAAATCATAATTCATAATTCTAAAATCATAAATCATAAATTGGAAAAACTTTATAAAACTTTATGAACTTTACCTCCAAGATCTACATCGCCGGCCACACAGGGTTAGTCGGTTCAGCGTTGGTTCGTAACTTGCAATCACAGGGTTACAATAATTTAGTTTGCAGAACTTTTGAAGAACTTGATTTGACCAACCAAAAGGCTACAGCGGAATTTTTTGAATCAGAAAAACCCGAATATGTTATTTTGGCGGCCGCGAAAGTTGGGGGTATTGGAGCGAATAACGCTTATCCGGCAGAATTTATCTATCAAAATTTACAGATCCAAAACAATGTTATTCATCAATCTTATTTAAATGGAGTTAAAAAATTGTTGTTTTTGGGATCGGTCTGTATTTATCCTAAATTTGCGCCTGAACCGGTAAAAGAAGAATATTTATTGACTGGAACACTGGAGCCTACAAATGAACCGTATGCATTGGCTAAAATTGCCGGTATCAAAATGTGCCAAAGTTATAATCGCCAATATGGCACCAATTTCATTTCCGTGATGCCGGCAAATCTCTATGGCCCAAATGATAATTTTGATTTAGAAAAATCTCATGTTATTCCGGCGATGATTCGTAAATTTCATGAAGCAAAAATTAGAGGAGACCAAGAAGTGACTCTCTGGGGCACAGGTAATCCTAGACGAGAATTTTTATATGTAGATGATATGGCCGAGGGTTGTATATTTTTATTGCAAAATTTCAATCCGAGTAAAGAACAAAATGAAAGCGGTGAGATTTTTGTCAATTTAGGCGCCGGAGAAGATATTACTATCAAAAATTTGGCTGAACTTATCAAAAAAACAGTTGGTTATGAAGGAAATATCGTTTGGGACACAGATAGGCCTGACGGCACACCGGGGAGGTTGATGGATAGTAGTAAAGTCAATAATCTCGGTTGGAAACCAAAATATAGTTTGCAAGAAGGCCTAAACCTAGCCTACACCTGGTATCAAAATATGTAGTCGTCTTTATTTTCGATTAGTATAGCATTCGTATAATTAGTACGATTAGTATATTGGTATAAATTATTATTTAATTATGTTGGATATTCTATTTCAAAAACTTAAACCGATAGTGCCAGAGAAATGGCATTGGGTTTTGGAGCACGGCGGTTTTAAAAGATATTTTGCCAATACGGGTTGGATGTTTTTTGGGCAATTTTTTAGCATGATCGTGGCTTTTTTTATAGGGGCTTACATTGCTCGATATTTAGGCCCGAAAAATTACGGGGCAATGAGTTACACAATTAGTTTTGTTAGTCTGTTTGGTTTTTTAGCTGGTTTCGGTGTTGATAATATTTTAAATCGTGAATTAGTGAAATATCCTGAAAAAAAAGATGAGTTGTTGGGTAATAGTTTTTGGTTAAAGTTAATTGGCGGAATTATTGCTATTATTGTGATTAATTTTGTTTCATTTTTTACAAATGAAGATACTTTAACAAGACTTTTAGTTTTTGTTTTTTCTCTAACTTTTGTTTTTCAAAGCTTTACAGTTATAAGTATTTTTTTTCAATCGCAGGTTTTGTCAAAAAAAATTGTTTCCGTTCAGTTAATTATTACTTTTTTATCAACGTTGGTTAAATTATTGTTTGTATATCTACATCTCGGTGTTTTTTGGATAATTACTGTTTATTTATTTGATAGTATAAATTTAGCAATCGGATTAACGTTGCTTTATAATAAGAATTATAAAAAATATTTCAATTGGTCTATAAATTTTAATTTGATAAAACTCCTTCTTAAAGATTCTATCCCTCTGATGTTTACCACGATAACAGTGGTTATTTATTCAAAAATTGACCAAGTAATTTTAAGACACATGATGGACGAAGTGGCAGTTGGTATTTATTCTGTTGCAGTAAAATTATCTGAAATTTGGTATTTTATTCCTAGTATCATTTGTGCTTCTTTGTTTCCGGCGATAATTAATGCTAAAAAAGTTGATAATATGTTATTTGAAAATAGATTAAAAAAAATGTATTTGATAATTTTATGGTTAGCAATTGTTATAGCTGTTTTAAATTTTGCATTATCTTCTTTTATCATAAAAATATTATTTGGCTATCAATATAGTTTTTCCGCCGTAGTTTTTAATATTTATATCTGGTCGATAGTCCCAAGTTTTTTAATGATCATAATAAATTATTATTTGGTAGTAGAAAATTACACTAAAATTTATTTTATAATTACGCTAATTGGGGCTGTGCTGAATATCTTACTGAATTTATTGTTTATCCCCAAGTTTGGTATCATAGGGGCTGCATGGGCAACGGTTATCTCTTACAGTCTTGTACCTCTTTCGTTGTTATTTTTTAAAAAAACAAGAAAACAGATTTATTTGATTTGTAATTCTTTAGTATTTAATATTAAATAATTAATTAACTTACGTAATAAGTAATAAGTTTATGAATTTAAACGAATCAAGATTTTTTAATTTAAATGATGAAAAAAATGATGTTTTTTTCTTTAAACTAAACCCTTCTTGGTGGAGTCGTTTTTATGAATATGCATGGGCGAGTAAATTTATTAACAGCGATGATATTTCGTTGGATGCGGCGAGTGGTATTTCTCATCCGTTTAAATTTTATCTATTAGACAGATGTAAAGAAACACACGCGTTGGATTGTGATCCCAGGATATTAAAAGAAGAAAAAATAAAAGAGGATATAATAAATGATTTCGGTAAAGAAGCTGTTTTAAAAATGGAAGATAAATATTTTAAAACAATTAATTATACCAAAGCAACTTTAACGAAAATGCCTTATGAAGACAAAAAATTTGATAAAATTTATTGTTTATCAGTTTTAGAACATCTTAATGATTGGCAGGGAAAATTATCACGTCTGAACCAGTTTCCTTGGTTAAAAAAATTTAAATTTGATAAATTTCGTCAGACATTAAAAGAATTTCGACGTGTTTTAAAAGATAATGGATTAATAATTTTGACTTTTGATTATCCAACAATTGATTTAAATCATTTTAAAAAGATAGTAGCAGAATTAGGTTTGAAATTTGTTGACAATGTTGATTTTACTATTCCTCAAAATGCCGTCTATTCAAAAGAAAATAAACTTTTTTGCTTTAGAGCGGTTTTAATAAAAAATAATTAATAGACATGAAAAAAATTTTTAAAAAAATAAAAAAAGTAATTGATAAAGTACTTTCTTTAATATCGGAATGTTTTATAATATATTTTTTTAGAGAAAAGATGTTGAGAAGTTATATGTTTTCTCATAAGGTTAGGTGTCTACACTTGGGGTGTGGTGCTAGAAATTTTAGCGACTGGTTAAATGTTGATCTATTTCAAAGTTTCAAAGCTTATTTGTTTAGTGATCCCAAAATAATACCTATGGATTTAAGGAAAAAGTTGCCACTTCCCTCAGATTCTTTTGATTTTATATATTCAGAACATGTCCACGAACATCTATCTTACGAAGATGGGTTAAATTTGCTACGTGAATGTAATAGAGTATTAAAACCTGGCGGCGTGCTAAGAATAAGTGTACCCAACTTAGATTTGTTTATTAATCTTATTGTTAATCCTTTAGAAATCAGTGATGATGATAAAGTTTTTTTTAATAAAGCATGTGAAGTGATGGGTGTGGATGATAGAAAAGAACCTAAAATAGGAGTTAGTTTGTTAAATAAAGTCATAGGTGACAAAGGATATAAATATAATTATAATTTTAGCGCATTATCCCAGCAGTTAAAAGATGCCGGATTTTCTTTAATAATAAAAGAAAATCCTGGAAAAAGTGAATATAAAGAACTCAATAATTTAGAATCAAATTATTACAATAGAGACACAGATGAGCTTTTGTTAAAATTCTCCCTTTGGCACACAGCCTCAGTTGAAGCAATTAAATAATTATGATAGGTATTAATAAAATTACCAAAGGCCGTATGGGTAATCGTTTGTTTCATTACCATTTTTTAAGACAAGTATCAAAAAAAACCGGTCTTGATTATTTTCATCCCAACTTACCGGATAGTAAATATTTTGAAGATATGGAAAAGAAAAAAAGACCGTTTTCTTTGTTTAAAAAAGAGACAGTTCTAACTTCCAAAGAAGTTCTTAATTTTAAACCGGAAGAATTAGTTGAATTTGTAAAAAAAGAGAATAATATAGGGAAAGATGTGGTTTTTAATCCACCAATGTTAGGGGAAGTATTTTTTGATTATTTATTTTACCCGCCAGAGGAATTTATTAAAATAAAAGATAAATTCAAAGTAGATTTTAATTTTGGCACAGAAAATAAAACGGTTGTTGGTTTACATTTTCGAGGGACAGATTTTAAAGCTTGGAACGAAAATGCTTCTTTAAAGTTTGAATATTATAAGGCGGCAATTGATTTTTGTTTACAAGAATTAAAAGAAAATAATTTGGTTTTTGTAATTTTTACCGACGATCTAAAGTTTGATACTTTTACTAAAACAGTAGATTGTTTGAAATCGCTAAATGTTGAATACTATATTAGTGACAATAGGAGATCGGCGATTTATGATCTTTATCAAATGTCGCAGTGTGATATTCTCGTTTCATCGCCAAGCACATTTGCTATTTTTGCCGGTATTTTAGGAAAAAATAAAAAAATTATTCACGCCAAAAGTTGGTTAGATTATGCAGTAGCCCAAAACGATACTTTCTGGGTGAAATTATTAAAAAGTGAAAGTCAATACTATTCCATTTGGAAGTCTTTTTAATATGATTTATTTAAAAACAATATTTTCCGCTCCCAATGAAATTAAATTTTTGAAATTGAATTTATCCGAGGCTTTCCCTTACGTTGATAAATTTATTATTTGTGAGTTTAATCGCACGCATATTGGTTCGGAAAGAGAGTTTATTTTTGAAAATTATTGGAATCAGTTTACGCCGGAAGAAAAAGAAAAGATAATTTATATCAAAGGGGATATTTCTGCTTTTGCTAAGTTTAGTGAAACTGATGGCCGTATAATTCATGATGTGAATGAAAAAATTATTCGCGGTTATTTTGCTTCGCAAATTAAACTGGAGAATAAAGATATTATATTTTCGGTTGATGCGGATGAAATTATTTTTGGTCAAGAATATCCAAAAATAATATCTCAATTGAAATGGTGGAGACCTGCTATTAAATTACCGTTGTACCAATTTTATTATAGGATAAATTATTTGTGGGAAAATAATAAATTTATCGCCCCTACTGTTTGTTTTGCCAAGTATTATAAATATCATTATCCGGCTAATTGGCGTTATGACGGCTGGCTTTATAAGAATTATGCCGGTTGCCATTTTTCTTGGTGTTTAACTGTTGATGAAATGATCAGTAAACTTGGCTATTACGGGCACCACCATGATTATAAACATTTAGCCGATAAAAATATTTTAGAAGACGCCGTTAAAAATAAGAAATATCCGTTTGATCCGAAAGTAAATTTTCAAATTCGCGTTTTGGATATGGAAAAAGATAAAAAATATTTTCCGGCCACTATTTATAAATTATTAGATAATTTTAAATCTCTGATTGCTATTGAATAGATATGAAAATAGGTATTGTCACAACCTGGCAAGAACGGGGCGCGGCGTATGTTTCGCGTCAATATCGTGACCTTTTAAAAAAAGGACACGAAGTTTTTATTTATGCGCGTGGTGGTGAAAAGTATGCCATTGGTGATAAAAATTGGGATGATCAATCTATAACTTGGGGTAAAAAAATTCCAATTCACATGCCTATGTCTATGGATTTGGCTGATTTTAGAAAATGGATTTTAAAAAATAAATTGGAAATTATTTTTTTTAATGAACAGCAATGGTGGGACCCTGTTTTAATGTGTCAAAAAATGGGTGTTAAAACCGGTGCCTATATCGACTACTATACCAGGGAGACGATTCCTTTTTTTGAAATTTATGATTTTTTGATTTGTAATACTAAAAGACATCATAGTGTTTTTAATTGGCATCCCGGCGCTTTCTATATTCCTTGGGGAACAGATATTAATTTATTTAAACCAGTTCAAAACGGGTTAGTTAATAATAATTTTGTTACTTTTTTTCATTCTGCTGGTTTTAGTCCGGAGAGAAAAGGAACGGATTTGCTTTTGCAAGCTTTTGCTCGAATTCAAGGAAAATCCAAGCTTATTATTCACACCCAGATTGATTTAAAAAAAACTTACCCAAGTTTAGTCAGTATAATTGATAAATTGTTAGAACAAGGACGGTTAGAATTATATTTTCAAACCGTATCCGCTCCGGGTTTGTATTATCTGGGAGATGTTTATGTCTATCCTTCGCGTCTTGATGGTATCGGGCTATCTTTACCGGAAGCATTGGCTTGTGGTTTGGCCATAATCACTAGTGATAATCCGCCAATGAATGAATTTTTTTCTCCGGAATTTGGTCGGCTTGTAAAAATTATTGATTGCAAACCTCGCACAGATGGTTATTACTGGCCGGTTTGCGAACTGGATGAAAATGATTTATGTCAACAATTACAGTATTATACGGATCATCCGGAATTGGTTAAAGAACAAAAAATAAAAGCTCGCGCTTATGCTGAAGTTAATTTAAATTGGGAAAACAATGCCGATTTGTTAATAAAAATTTTTTCAGAAGTTAAGGTTGATGCTGAAAATAAAGATGTTGTTATTGAAAAAATAAAAAGATATGAAAATAAAAGGTCTAATTGGCGAACCAAATTATATCGAAAACATCCTTTGATTTATAAACCGTTTTCTTGGTTTTGGCCGTTAATTAAAAAATTTTACTTACAATAATAACGTATGAAAAAAGTTTTATTTATTTTTGGCACCCGGCCAGAGGCGATTAAATTGGCGCCGCTTATTAAGGAATTTAAAAAAGATAAAAAAAGTTTTAAAGTTTCTATTGCCGTTACCGCTCAACATCGTAAAATGCTTGACGATGTGCTTGATTTTTTCCAAATAAAAGCCGATTACGATTTGAATTTGATGAAACCAGGACAATCATTATTCGATATTACAGCCGACGGTTTAAGAGGGTTGGAAAAAATAATAACAAAAAGTCAGCCCGATTTAATCGTTGTTCAAGGTGATACTACTACTGCGTTTGTCGGCGCTTTGGCCGGTTATTATCAAAAAATAAAAGTCGTTCATATTGAAGCCGGATTAAGGACCGATGATAAATTTTCGCCTTTTCCTGAAGAAATCAATCGTCGTCTTGTGAGCCAATTGGCTGATTTTCATTTTACTCCGACTATCAATGCTTCCGGTAATTTAAAAAAAGAAGGGTTTAAAAAATCAATTTTTACGGTAGGTAATACGGTTATTGATGCTTTGAAAATTGGGTTGGAAATAATTAAAAAAAATAAAATTGATTTTTCCGGAGATTTTAAAAAAATCGATTTTAATAAAAAGATAATACTTGTAACCGGCCACCGTCGAGAAAATTTTGGAGCACCGCTGAAAAATATTTGTTCTGCTCTTCGTGATATAGCCAAATTATTTCCGGAAATAGAAATAATTTATCCGGTTCATCTTAATCCCAATGTTAAAAAAGTTGTTTATAAAGAGCTTCGGTCTGTAAAAAATATTTATTTGTTAGAACCCTTGGATTATTCTAAATTAATTTGGCTTATGAAAAAAAGTTATTTTGTAATTACCGATTCCGGGGGTATTCAGGAAGAAGCGCCGTTTTTGGGCAAACCTCTGTTGGTTACCAGGGAAAAAACCGAAAGACCGGAAGGTATTAAATCAGGCACGGCTCTTCTTGTTGGCCACGATAAACAAAAAATAGTTAAAGCCAGCATTAAATTATTTTCTGATAAAACTTCTTATTTGAAAATGTCCAAGGCGTTTAATCCTTATGGTGATGGAAAAAGTAGCGAAAGGATCGCTAAAATTTTAAAAAAGATTAAATAGTATGTCATTTGCTCCCATAGCTTTATTTGTTTACAACCGCCCGGAGCATACCCGCCGTACTATTTTAGCTTTGCAAAAAAATGAATTGGCTACCCAAAGCGATTTGATTATTTTTTCCGATGGAGCCAAAAACGAAGAAGTGAAGAATAAAGTCGGTGAAGTTCGGGGATATCTAAAAACAATTACCGGATTCAAAAGTGTGCGAATTGTTGAGCGTTCGGAAAATTTTGGTCTTGCCAAATCCATTGTTGGTGGAGTTACAGAAATAGTAAATCAATACGGGAAGATTATAGTTTTGGAAGATGATTTGGTAACCGCGCCTTATTTTTTGAAATATATGAACGAGGCGCTGGATTTGTATGAAAAAGAAGAAAAAGTAATCAGTATCCATGGATATATTTATCCGGTTAAACAAGAATTGCCGGAGACTTTTTTCTTGAGGGGTGCGGATTGTTGGGGGTGGGCGACCTGGAAGCGGGGTTGGGATTTGTTTGAACAAAATGGCCAAAAATTATTGGCGGAGTTGAAAGAAAAAAATTTGACCCATGAGTTTGATTTTGAAGGTTCATATCCCTATACCCAAATGTTAAGCGGACAAATAAAAGGATTTAACCATTCTTGGGCGATACTTTGGTATGCTTCGGCTTTTTTAAAAAATAAATTAACGCTTTATCCTGGAAAGTCGTTGGTCAGTAATTCTGGTTTTGATAATAGTGGTACACATACTGGTAAAATTACACATTTTAATACTAAAATTTCTGAAAAATCTCTAAATGTCGGTAATATTGATATTTTTGAAAACAAAGAAGCCAAAGAAGCGGTTAAAAAGTATTTTAATTCCTGGCCGCTAAAAATGATCACTGGTTTTACAAGATTAAAATATTATTACAAAAGTTTTAAAAAGTATGTCAAATAATCGCACAAATATAGACAAGCCGGAACAGAATGACAATCGTTGTTATGATTTTAGCAATGAAGGTTTTTATACCAGAGCGGAATTTCCGATTATCACCGATTGGCTGAAAGACGGAAACAAAGTCATTGATCTGGGTTGTGGCAACGGTTCTTTGATGAAATATCTGAAAGAAAGAAAGAATATTGAAATTGAAGGTATTGAAATTGCACAATCCGGCGTGGATTTTTGTTTGAACAACGGATTAAAGGCCAGACAAGGGGAAATAGACAAAGCGGAAACATATACCGGATATGCTGATTCCCAATTTGATGTAGCCGTTTGCAACGTCACTTTACAGATGGTCCAATATCCGGAAATTTTATTAAAAGAAATGATGAGGATTTCCAAATATCAAATCATATCTTTTCCTAATTTCGCTTATTTTGAAAACAGGTTGGATCTTTTGTTTAACGGAGTTATGCCCAGACCCATGCTTCACAAATATACTTGGTTCAATACCGGCCATATCCACCAGCTAAGTATCCGGGATTTCAAAACGTTTTGTAAAAACAACCGTATCAAAATACTCCAAGTAAAACATTTGGGTTGTTTCCGTAGAATTGCCGACTTGATTTGGCCGAATTTCTTTTCCAAAGAATCAATTTTTTTGTGTGAAAAAATATGAAGCATAATTTCTGCACTCTTTTTGATAAAAATTATTTAACCCGTGGATTGGTTTTGTATAATTCCTTACTTTTGCAAAGTAAAGATTTTCAGCTTTGGATTTTGTGTTTGGACAATGAAACTTTCGAATTATTGTCAAAATTAAATTTTCAAAATATTACTTTAGTTAAACTAGAAGATATAGAAGACAAGGAATTGTTAGTAGCCAAAAATAATCGTTCTCATGGTGAATATTGCTGGACCCTGGGTTCTGTTTTTACTCATTATGTTTTGACTACCAATCCTGGTTTGAATCATATCACTTATTTGGACAGTGATTTGTATTTCTATTCTCCGCTTCAGCCAATTTATGATGAAATGGGTGAAAATTCCGTTTTAATTATCAAACACAATTATATTCAAAGATTAAAATATTTGGAAAAAAAGGGGTTGTATAATGTGGCGATGGTTATTTTTAAAAATGACGATATTGGCAAAGCTTGTTTAAAAGATTGGAAAAATGATTGTATACAATGGTGTTATAACAAAGATGAAGAAGGTAGATTTGGTGATCAAAAATACTTGGATTATTGGCCGCAAAAATATCAAAATGTTCATATTTTGAAACATAAAGGCGGAGACGTTGCTCCTTGGAACGTGGAACAATATAAAATTACTGAAAAAAATAACCAAATTTTTGTAGATGAAGATTTGTTGATATTTTATCATTTTCATACCTTTAAAATAATTACGAATAATAAATTTATCTTGTATTCATCTTTTTATTCTTTGGGTAAACAGGTAAAAAAATATATTTATGAGCCGTATATCAAAGAAATACAAAAAGCTATTAAAATGACAAAAGATGTTGATTTAAACTTCGATTATGGTTATACTAAACCGGAAAGTTTTATGGAAAAAATTAAACAGTTAGCCAAGCGGTTTTTGGTGGTAATTTATTATGCAAATAAAAAATAATTTAATTTTAAAATTATTAAAAAAAATATGAAAAAAAGAATTATGGTAACAGGGGGGTTAGGTTTTATCGGTAGTTATTTTGTACGATTGGCTTTGGACAGAGGGTATTATGTTATCAATGTAGATAAACAAACATACGCTTCAAGAAACGATCTGAAGTTTGAAGAAAATGAAAATTATGAATGGATAAAAGAGGATATCTGTAATATGGTGCATTTGCCAAGCAATATTGAATGGATAGTAAATTTTGCTGCTGAAACCCATGTAGATAATTCTATTCTGGCAAATGATGTTTTTTTGCAAACTAATATAAAAGGAGTTTATAATTTATTGGAACTTGTTCGTTTGAAAGACCCGGCTGATCGTCCAAAATTTTTACAAATTTCTACGGATGAAGTTTATGGAGATATTTTGACAGGTTCTAAAAAGGAAGACGCTCGTTTGATTCCTTCCAATCCTTATGCGGCTACCAAAGCCTCAGCAGAACAATTGTTGTATGCTTGGGGTAGAACCTATGGATTGGAATATATTATTTGTCGTAGTAGTAACAATTTCGGTTATGGTCAACACGAAGAAAAATTAATTCCAAGAACCATAGAATTTACCATGCAAGACAAAAAAATGACGGTTCATGGTGATGGTTCATATACCCGAGAATGGACTTATGCCGGGGATAATTGTGAAGGAATACTTTTGGCCATGGAGAAAGGAAAAATGGGCGAAATATATAATATTTCTTCCGGTGAAATGTTGACTAATTTGGAAATCATCAAAAAAATCTTGGTAGCCATGGGTAAACCGGAAGATCATTTTGAATTTGTGGATAATCGAGTCGGCCAAGACGTACGTTATTGTGTAGATCCATCAAAAATAAAAGCTTTGGGTTGGAAACCAAAAATGGATCTCAAACAGTATTTACCGGAAATAATTAAATTATATAACAACAAGTATGGTAAATAATATTAACGAACAAACAGACGGTGACAGTCTGATGTTGGATTTTCCGGTCTTTGATACAAAAAACGGCATTTTGGGCATGTTTCAAAAAGTAGGTTTTGATATCAAAAGGGTGCTGATTATGAAAGATATGAAAGAAGGGGATATTCGCGGTGGACATACTCACCACAAAACCAGACAAATCTTGTTTGCCCTAGATGGCGGTTGTACCGTTGATTTGGATTATGGAGACAAAAAAGATAGTGTCAAACTGGATAAATTTACCCAAGGGGTGAAATTGGAACCGTATGTTTGGCATGTGATGAGGGATTTTACACCAGGTACAATTTTGATGGTTTTGGCGAGTATGGAATATGATGAAGCGGACTATATCAGGAATTATGATGACTTCTTAGCCATAATCAAAAAATAATATGAAAATTTCTTTTGTTGATTTCAAAAAAGAGTGGAGTTATTTTGAAGAAAAATTTGTAGCGGGCTTCAAAAAATTCGGTCAAAACGGTATTTACGTTTTGGGACCGGAATTGGAACAATTTGAAAAAGATTTTGCCGCTTATTGCGGCTACCAATATGCCGTAGGTGTTTCTACGGGATTGTCCGCTTTGGAAATTAATTTACGCGCTTACAATATCAGTGCCGGCGATGAAGTTATTACCGTGCCCAACAGTGCCGTAGCCACCGCTTTGGCAATTTCCAGTGTGGGAGCCAAGCCGGTTTTTTGCGATATCGGCGACAATTTTTTGATGGATGAAACCAAAATTGAAAAATTGATTACCGATAAAACAAAAGCGATTTTGCCGGTCCATTTATTTGGCAAAATTTGCAATATGGAAGCGATAAATAAAATTGCCAAAAAACACAACCTGGTAGTTATTGAGGATGCTTGCCAAGCTCATGGGGCTTTGTTTGCCGGTGAATCTTTGGTAAACACCAAGGCCTTCAGTTTTTATCCTACAAAAAATTTGGGCGCTTTGGGAGAGGGTGGGGCGATAGTTACCAACGACAAAAAGGTCTTTGATTTTGCTGTTTCTTATAGAAATTATGGACAAGAAGGAAGATACAATCACACTATAAAAGGTGTAAACTATAGGATAAATTCGCTGCAATGTGTGTTTTTAAATACCAAACTCAAAGAAATGAATAAATTTATTGAAAAAAGAAGAAATATCGCTAAGCGATATATTCAAGAGTTGTCTTCTATTTCCGATTTAAAAATTAATGATTTTGACGACACTTCTGCTTACCATTTATTTGTGATTAGAGTTTTGAATAACAAAAGAGACGAGTTGAAAAAATTTCTAAGTGATAAAGAAATTGATTCATTGATTCATTATCCAACCATTATTCCGAAACAACCTTGTTACAAAGATGAATATTCAGGTATTAATTTGGAAAAAACGGATAGTTTTCAAAATGAGATTTTGTCTTTGCCGTGTTATCCTTTCTTAACCGACGAAGAACAGAGTAAAATTATAGAAAAAATCAAAGAATTTTTTAAATGAAAATTTCAATTATAACCGTTTGCTACAATAGCGTCGGTACAATCGAAGACACTATCAAAAGCGTAATCAATCAGGATTATGCGGATTTGGAGTATATTATTATTGATGGCGGGTCTACCGACGGCACTTTGGGTATTGTCGGCAAATATAAAGATAAAATTGCAAAAGTATTTTCCGAACCGGACAAGGGAATTTACGATGCCATGAATAAAGGTATCAAGTTGGCATCCGGCGATATAGTCGGGATTATAAATTCCGATGATTTTTATGCGGACAATAAAGTATTGAGTAAAGTAGCACACAGTATTTCTACCGGAGCGGACGCTTGTTATGGCGATTTGGCTTATGTTGACCGTCGTGACGTTTCTAAGCAGGTTAGATATTGGAGAGCGGGATCGTATAATGCAAACAAACTATTCCGTGGCTGGATAATGCCACATCCGACATTTTTTGTAAAAAAAGAAATCTACGAGCGTTTTGGGTTATTCAATCTTTCTTTTAAAATTGCCGCTGACTACGAGTTGATGTTGCGGTTTTTGTTGAAGGGGATTTCCGTGGCCTATATTCCGGAAACCTTTGTTTGTATGCGTGAGGGCGGACATAGTGCAAAGAGTTTTAAACAAAGAGTGTCCGGTTGGCAAGAAATAAAAAGGGCGTGGAAAACCAACTCCAAGCAAATTCCCCGATTTATAATTCCGTTGCGGATTTTAAATAAAGTTGGCCAGTTTATCTTTAAGTAGTATTTATGAGGATTTTATATATCGGAGCCGGATTTGTAGGGGCTTGTAGTGCAGCGGTGGCGGCGGATAGCGGCCATCGTGTTTTGGTTTATGATATTGATGAAAATAAAATAAAAATGCTTAGTTCGGGCGACAGGGATACCATTGAACAATGTCTGTTTGAAAAAGGACTGGGAGACATGATTGTGCGTAACAAAGAAAATATTACTTTTACCGGTGATTATGAAAAAGTAATAAAATATTTAGATGAAGTCGAAGCGATTTTTATGTGTTTGCCTACGCCAGAAAAAAAGGATAGCGAAGGGGAATCGGATTTGAGTTATTATTATGCGGCGGCTGAAAAATTGGCACTTGATTTGGTAAAAAGAAAAAATAACAGTCAAGAAAATTATTTAGTGATTGTGAACAAAAGCACGGTGCCGATAAATATGGTGGATGAAACACAAAAGATAATGGATAAATACGGAGTGAAAAATTATGGTGTAGTTTCTAATCCGGAATTTTTGGTGGAAGGCAAGGCTATAGACGGATCTTTAAAACCTGACCGGATAGTAATTGGTGCTTGGAATCAGCAAGATTTTGAAATAATGCGTCGGATTTACCAGCGTTTTTATAATTCTCCAACAGTAAAATATATTGAAGTAAATCCCAAAGAAGCGGCGGCCGGTAAATTATTAGCCAACTTCTTGCTTTTTACCAGATTGGTATCGGTCTATGATGTGGTGGGTAGGGTAGCGGAGAGTTTTGGTGATATTCATTTTGAAAATCTAAGGCAAATTTTAACTACTGACGAGAGGATAGGAAAATGGGGTTTTTATGATAGTCTTTATGCTGGGGGTAGTTGTCTGATAAAGGATGCCAAATCGCTTAAAAAACAATTATCGGAAACCGGAGCAAACACAGAACAGGTGCAAAGGGTTTTATCCGGCAATGCTTTTCAAAGGGATAATTTTTTTGCCCGCGCGCAAAAGGAAGCAAAATTCGATTGGCAAAATAAAAAGATAGCCATTTTGGGTTTGGCATTTAAAAGGGACACAAACGATATTCGTAATTCCGCGGCTATTGATGCGGTAGAATTTTTGTTGGATAAGGGTGTAGAAGAAATAAGGGTTTACGATCCGGCAGCTATGGATATTTTCCAGAAGAATTTTGATCCAAATAAAGAAAAAAGATTTGCGAAAATAAAATATTTTGATAATGAAAAAAGTGTTTTAGAAAATAGTCAGGCTTGTTTGATTTTAACCGACTGGGCAAAATTTCGTTCACTTGGGGAGATTATTAAGAATGTTTGTCCGACTCCCTATTTGATAATGGACGGCCGTCGTATGTTGACAGATCAATTTGAAGAATTAAATAATTTGGGATACGATGTTATTGCCGTCGGTAGCCCAACAAAAAAAAGTTCACAAAGTTCGTAAAGTTTATAAAGTGATATAAAGTGTCATCCCCGCGAAGGCGGGGATCCAGGAAAAATCAAAACGGCCACTGGATTCCCGCCTTCGCGGGAATGACAAAAAATACATAATACTTAATACTTAATACTTAATACATAATACTTAATACTATGGCAAAATATTTAGTAACCGGCGGAGCCGGATTTATTGGAACCAACCTAGTCAAAATGCTTTTAGAAAAAGGTCACGAAGTTGTTGTTGTTGATAACTATGCCGGGGGATACAAAGAAAATCGCATTCAGCCAAAAGCTAGATATGTTGATTTGGATATCAGGAATTTAGAAGCTCTGAACGTAATTTGTGCCGAAGGTTTTGACGGAATATTCCATTTGGCCGCACTTCCTCGTGTCACTTATTCTGTAGAAAATCCTATTCTGACTCACGACGTGAATGTAAACGGCACACTAAATGTTTTGATGGCTGCCAAAGAAAATAAAATAAACAAAGTAGTTTTTTCTTCTTCGTCCTCAGTTTATGGCAATCAAGACGCTGTGCCATTCAAAGAAGATTTTGTAGTTTCCCCGATAAGCCCATATGCTTTGCATAAATTCATAGGTGAGCATTATTGCCGGTTATTTAACGAGCTTTATGGCCTGAAAACCGTTTCTTTGCGTTATTTCAACGTCTATGGCCCTTATTTTGACCCAGAAGGGGCTTATGCGCTAGTTATTGGTAAATTTATCAAACAGGTCAAAAACGGCGAACCTATGACCGTGTGTGGAGATGGGGAATATTTCCGTGATTATACTCATGTGGACGATATCGCTCGTGCCAATATCTTGGCGATGGAAAATAGTAAAGTCGGAAGTGGGGAAGTGTTCAATATTGGTAACGGCGATCCGCACTCAGTAAATGATTTAGTTAAACTTATCGGCGGAGAACATATTTTTGTCCCTGAACGACCAGGTGATGTTCGTCAAACTCATGCGGATTTCAGTAAAGCGAAAAGTATGTTGGGTTGGGAACCGACAGTAAAACTGGAAGAAGGAATCGCAATGCTTAAAAAAGAGTTTGGATTGTAAAATGAAAATATTGAATATTAAATATTGGATATTGACGAGTTGAAGAAAAGTTTGATTAAAAACAAAAAACATTCGTTTTAAAACGAATGTTTTTTAATATTCAGTATCTAGTATTCAGTATTATTTCGTCACTACATTTGCGTATTTTGCAATTTTGAGTTTTCCATCAAAACGCATTCTTTTCTTGTTGGTAAATTTTACTTTACCTGGGGTAAGAGCAAACAATGTATCATCTGTTCCTTTTTTTACATTGGTTCCAGGATGAATTTTTGTACCTCTTTGTTTTACGATAATCATGCCTGATTTGATTTCTTGTCCGTCATGAACTTTGATACCAAGTCTTTTGGCTATACTATCTCGACCCAACCGCGTTGAGCCACCGGCTTTTTTATGGGACATACTTTAATAAATTTAAGATTTATGATTTAAGATTTATGAATTATCATTTTTTGTCATTCTAAAATCTGCATTCTAAAATCTAAAATATGTAAAACATTTAGATTTTTGAATACTTTGATTATGTTTGATAATATATTAGAATCCCAAAAAGTATAACTAATATTAACCCGTTTGTCAATAGAGCGGAAATTTGATAGAATTTAAACAATAATAAAAATATGCAATATTTTCTTATAACTTTCATATTATCCCTTATTTTTACATTTTTTACGCTAAAATTAGCTAAAAAATTGGATATTGTGGATAAACCCGAAGGAATTCGCAAACTTCACGGTCGCAATGTTCCACTTTTGGGCGGTTTGGCAATATTTTTGAGTTTTTGGTCAGTAGTAGGGTATTTGTCTTTTTTTACCGATATTTTTCATCGCCATATTGAACCTCGTGAATTTATAGGGGTATTTTTGGGAAGTGTCATTTTGATGATTTTGGGATTTTTTGATGATAAAGAAAATTTATCAGCCAAGAAAAGATTAATGATAACTTGCGCGGCTATAGCTATCGCTGTACTTGGTGGAGTAGATTTACAAATGGTCACAAATCCTTTTGGTGGAATTATTAATTTGGAAATTTTTGGGCTTGATTTATTTGGCTACGGTCATATTTTTATTTTAGCTGATCTAATAGTTTTTTTCTGGTTACTCGGGATGATGTACACTACAAAAATTTTGGACGGTCTGGATGGTTTAACTACAGGGATAGTTTTTATCGGTGCTTTGATGATCGCTTCACTTTCCAATACTGCCAAATTTTTTCAACCTGAAACTGCCACGTTAGCTTTGATTTTGGCAGGTGCATGTTTGGGATTTTTATTTTTTAATTTTTATCCGGCAAAAATATTTTTGGGCGAAGGTGGATCATTACTGCTCGGATTTCTGCTTGGAGTACTCGCAGTTATCGCTGGCGGAAAAATTGCTACCGCACTTTTGGTAATGGCAATTCCGATTTTGGATTTAGCGCGAGTTATTTTCATGAGGATTTTACACAAACAACCTTTTTATAAAGGCGATAGACGACATCTGCATTTTCAACTTGTTGATGCAGGACTGGGCCATCGTCAAAGTGTAATATTATTTTATATCATTGCTTTTGCCTTTGGTTTTACTACTTTATTTTTACAAAGCTGGCAAAAGCTTTTGGTTTTGGGATTGTTGTGTGTGGCTATGCTGTGTTTGGGTTTTTGGTTGGCGAGAAAAAATAAACAAAATATTTAATACTGAATACTGGATATTGAATATTTTCCCCTCCTTACGAAGGAGGGGCGAGGGGTGGTTAATATCCAATATTTAATATTCAATATTTCTAATAATTAATTTATGTTTAACAAATCGGAACAAACAGAAAAAAAAGTTAACAAGTTTAATGTTGTTATCATCGTCGGTCTTCTAGTCTGCGCTGTTTGTCTACATTTTTATCAAAAATATTATTGGCCTAAAGCCGAACTTGTTTTGGCTGGGCAAAATCTAAAAGTTTTGGTCGCCAAAAATCCAGCACGATTGTATGAGGGTTGCAGTAATAAAGATAATTTAGGAAAATACGATGGAATGCTTTTTGTTTTTGGTAATTATGGCCAACACCCTATGGTAATGCGTAATATGCGTTTTTCCTTGGACATGCTGTGGTTAGATGGAACGGAAATTGTGGATATGGCCAAAAACTTACAACCAGAACCTGGTAAAACCGAAACCGAACTAACCCCATATATTGCCAGGGTTAAAAATAATATGGTTTTGGAGTTACCGGCCGGTTTTTTGGATAAATATGAGGTTAAAATCGGAGATAAAATAGAGTTTAAACGCTAAGCACTTGACAAATTGGCCTGTTTTTAGTATAGTATTGGGGATTTAAAAACTTGTTTTTATATAGTTTTTAAACATTCTATAAATATCAAAGAATTTTAGATTTTAGAATGCAGATTTTAGAATGACAAAAAAACTGTAATTCATAAATCAAAAATCATAAATCTAAAATTGGATAAATTTAATCACAAAACTATGATCGCAGTTATTGAAACCGGCGGTAAACAATATTTGGTAAAAACCGGCGATGCCATTAAAATTGAAAAACTTGCCGTTAAAGAAGGTGAGAAAGTTGTTTTTGACAAAGTCCTTTTGACTGCCAAAGATGACGGTTCTGATGTTAAAATCGGTACTCCATATTTGGAAATGACCGTAGAAGCCAGTGTAGAAATGCAAGGCCGTGCCAAAAAGATTCTTGTGGAAAAATTCAAACGAAAAGTCAGATACCACAAAGCTTACGGACATCGTCAACCGTTTACCAAAGTAAAAATCAACTAATTAAAAAACTGCTCGTAAGAGCAGTTTTTTAATTAGAATTTTAAATTTTTAATTTTACAATTTTTAATTAATTTTTCCGCCACGGGCGGATCCGCCTTTGGCGGACAATTACCAATCTAAAATCAAAAATCAAAAATCTAAAATTGTCCAATCTTACAATCTTTTAATCTTGTAATCTTGTAATTTTATATGCTTTATCCTTCCTTCTCAAAACAACCGGCGACTTAAACGTTATCGCATCTTTCAATTTAGCGCTCTTGGCTGGTTTATCATCCACCCAAAATTCTAGGATAACAAAATCAATAACACCGGTAGTTGGACCTTCTACTTGAATTTTATCACCAGCTTTTAGAGTATTGGCTTCCAGATAAATTTCCCCAATTTTATTTTTGCTATAATAATTACGCACGTATCCGAGGCGTTCTTTTTTTATTTTAGATGCAGTTCCGGAAATTCTCGCCCAACCTTCACTACTAGGTGCGCCAAAAAGAAAGCCGGTAGAAAATCCGCGATTATACACCCCAGAAACTTTTTGTATTAGTTCGTCAGTCAGTTTTTTGTTGAACTTTTTAGTAGCTACAGCATCTATGGCTTGGCGATAAGCAGATACTACGGTTTTGATATATTCCGGAGATCGACTACGGCCTTCTATTTTTAAAATGTCCACGCCGGTTGCAATGACTTTATCTAGGATTTGTAAAGTGCAAAGATCTTTCGGACTCATCACATAACCTTTGCCAATGACGAGTTCATCACCGGTTTGGGTGTCTCTGATTTCATATTCACGACGACAAGGTTGCAAACACTGCCCGCGGTTGGCGGATTTGCAAGAAGTAAATTCCGACATATAACAACGACCGGAAACAGAGACACACATCGCACCGTGAACAAAAACTTCTATTTTGATTTTACTTTTCTTTTTTATCTCTTTGATTTGAGATAGAGTACATTCGCGCGCGAGTACTACGGCTTTGGCGCCGAGACGTTCAAAAAATTTCACTTCAGAGCTATTACTGATATTAACTTGAGTGGAAAGATGAAAAGGAATCTTGAGTTTTTGACAAAGAGAGATAATAGCAAAATCTGAAACTATCACGGCATCAACTCCGGATTTTTTGATTTGTTTGAGGATTTTTTCTACTCGCGCCAGTTCATTTTCATAAACAATCACATTCAGAGCGATATAAACCAAAACATTTTTTTGATGAGCTTTTTTGACAAAGCGGGGGAGTTGTTTCAAATTTATCCCACGGGAGCTTAATCGCATATTTAGTTCACCAATACCAAAATAAACCGCATCCGCTCCGGCATCAATAGCGGCGGTAAAAGAGACCTCGTCTCGGACGGGAGCGAGGAGGATGGGTTTATGAGTTTGTTTTGGTTTCATAGGAATTAATTATATAAAATGAATTGCAAGATTGCAAGGTAAAAAATTTAAAGATTACAAGATTTAAAGATTGAAAGATTAACTAATTTCAGATTTTAGATTGCAGATTTTAGAATGACAAAAACGGTAATTCATAAATCAAAAATCATAAATCTAAAATTTGTTCATTCGTATAAATTTTCGTATAGCATTCGTATCATTAGTACAATTTGTATATTAGTATCTATTTATTCGTATGTAAAAAAAACGCCCCGGCTGCGAATCAACACTGAGCGCTCAGTTGTTGATCGCAGACCGGGGAAAATGTGACTTCACTGTACACGGCAGATGAGCCGTGGGCGATCCGGAAGCCTAGAAATCGCCTTGACGTTGGTGCGGAGATCACCGGTTTTTTAAGCTGATCCGGTTTATCCGCAATTTTCGCTCGGCGTGTCAGCCTCTCTAACTTTTTTGAAAGTGGAAAGTGTCTCCTCGTCACTTGGACATAGGAACACATTTCCAAAAGTTACAGAGAGGCTGACCTGACGCCGGATATGGGCCAAAACGGTCTTTGCCGCGAGGTACAAAAAAACGTAGCCCAGGTCGAAATCTCTCGACCCTAACCTCGTCGACATGCCGTTTAGCCTTCGCGTGTTTAACCCGCCGGAAAAGTGCCACGAAAGCCGGGGCACGGGGCGCCATTCTAGGCGTCGGCGACGGCGGGAGGAACGGAACATCAAAACTTTTTTCGTAGATGGTTGTTCAGTTACGATTGTATTACTTGGGACCATCGCGGATGCTGGACATCCTACACCTCCTGCGCTTTATTGCGCTGTTTGGCGCGCCGATTGGGCGGTTCAGGTTAAGGCTTCCGGGAACATGTCCTGGAAAACCGAACTTTGCCGATGAGATTTGTCCTACTGGATCTGCGACGTTTTCTTAAAAAAAAGATCTCAGTTTTGGACCGGGAAATTTACGGTCGATCTCTCGTACGGTTCATCTGAACCTCCTTGGCGAGCGGGTTTTGGTGTTTTGAAACGAACTTTCGCCGATTTGACTGAAGACACAGGGGTCTTTTCGTCAATTTGAGCGACTGCACAGTATAGCATATTTTGAAGATTTTGTCAAGCCCTAGGATAAAATTACAAGATTGAAAGATTGAAAGATTGCAAGATTGTTTAAAAATAAACAAAAAACCGCTAAAATTAGCGATTTTTAACAATGTTTACTTTTTAATTTTTTTGATTTATAATTAGCATGCTTTATTTTCGGGGTATGGCCTAATTGGCTAGGGCGTACGCTTCGGGTGCGTAAGGTTCCGGGTTCGAGTCCCGGTACCCCGACTATACAAAAAACACCTATCTGGTGTTTTTTATTTTTGCAACTTTCGTGAATATTTTATTATCCTTTGGAACAAGTCTTTTATAAATATTTTTGATAATTTGCACTTACTTTTCTTGATCGCTCTCTTCAAAACACCAGCTTCTCTTTGTTTGTCAACCACTGACAAATTATGGCTTTTTTTATACGCAGCAATCTTTTTTACTTCTTTTTCTCTTTGCAATAATAAAGAAATGATTTTTGTGTCAATTCCATCTATCTTTTTTCGTAGTATTTTTAATTTATTCATAAAAGAATTAGTCGGGCTAGTGAGACTTGAACTCACGGTCTCATCCACCCCATGGATGCGCGATAGCCAACTTCGCTATAGCCCGAAATTTAACTTCCGGGCTATTTTAACACACTTTTCCGCCCTTTTCAAGAGGGGGTAGAAGTGGTATAATATCGGGGAGCTCACAACGAGCTATATTTTTGGTAATTTCAACTTATTTTTATGATAAATTTGCAGAAAATTTTTAAGGAAGGGATACAGAAAAAAGCTTCGGATATTCATTTGGTTGGCGAAGAATTGCCAATGCTTCGGATTGACGGAGAACTGGTAGAAATTTCAGAGGAAAAAATAGATAATGATGAACTAGAAGAAGTTTTATCTATTATTTTAACCACCGAACAAAAACGTCGTTTTTTGGAAGAAAAAGATTTGGATATAGGTTATGAGATAGAAGGAGTTCGTTTTCGTATCAATTTACATCGTCAAGACAGAAAAATTGGGCTAACTGCGAGAATAATTCCAAGCGAAGTTCCTACTCCGCAAGAACTTGGTTTTGATGAAACAATTTTGAAATTTACCAATATCAATGATGGTTTGGTTTTGATTACCGGTCCGACCGGTTGTGGCAAGTCTAGTACCATTGCTTCTATGATTGAAGAAATTAATAAAACCAAGAAAGCACACATCGTGACCATTGAAGATCCAATAGAATTTGTTTTTAAAGATAAAAAAAGTTTGATAGAACAACGTGAAGTCGGAGTAGATACCAAAAGTTTTGCCAGCGCACTCAAATATGTATTGCGCCAAGATCCGGATATTATATTTGTCGGTGAGATGCGTGATCCGGAAACTATCGCCACTGTTTTAACAGCGGCGGAAACCGGGCATTTGGTTTTTTCCACTTTACACACCAACAGTGCGGCTGAAGCGGTAGAAAGAATCGTGGATGTTTTTGATGGTAGTAAACAACGTCAGATTCTCATCCAATTATCTTCGGTATTGCGTGGGGTAGTTGCTCAACATCTGTTACCAAAAAAAGGCGGCGGACGAATAGCTGTGCGAGAAATTTTTGTTAATACGCCGGCAGTAGCCAATTTGATAAAAGAAAACAATATTAATCAAATCAAGTCTGCTATTCAAACCGGTGCCAAAGACGGTATGATTACCATGGAAAAAGTTTTGGAAAATTATTCCAGCCAAGGTTTGATAGACGAGGAAGTTGCTAAACAATATATCAGTAGCAATAAAAAAATATAATTTATTATGGATTGGAACAGCAAAGCTCTAAAAGTGATTGTTACGGTGGCGAAAAAAGAAAAGACGCCTATTTTTTTAGTTGGTGGAGCGGTAAGAGATATATTGCTTGGTAGAGAACAAAAAAAAGATTTGGATTTTGTGGTGGTAGGAAGTGGTCTTTCTTTTGCCAAAGCATTGGATGAAAAGATGAAACAAGTCGGGAGTCTGGTAGAATTTTCCGATTTTGATACTGCTCGTTATATTTTGGGAGAAGGAGAAGAAAAAGTAGAGCTGGAGTTTGCTGGTGCGCGAACCGAAAGCTATGAAAAAAAATCACGTAAACCCCAAGTTAGTCCGACAACTTTAGAGCAAGATTTACTACGACGTGATTTTACCGTTAATGCCATGGCTATACCCGTGGAAATAATGTTAAAAAAAATTACTCCGACTATTTTTAAAAAAAACGTCATTGATCCTTTTGATGGACAGCTAGATTTAAAAGAAAAAGTTTTGAAAACCCCGCTTGATCCGGATAAAACTTTTAGCGAAGATCCGTTGCGGATGTTACGAGCGGTTCGTTTTGCTTCGCAACTAAACTTTTCTATTGAAAAAAAATGTTTGGAGTCTATCAATAAAAATTGTCACAGACTAAAGATAATTTCTGCAGAGAGGGTAAAAGAAGAATTATTTAAACTTCTTTCTACCAAAGAGCCCTCAATAGGTTTGATTTTGATGTTTCATACTGGGTTGATGGATATGGTTTTACCGGAGGTTAGTAAATTAGACGGAGTGGAAGAAGTTTATGGTCATCAGCACAAAAATAATTTGGTCCACACTTTCAAAGTAGTGGATAATGTAGCTTTGTATTCGGAAAATGTTTTATTACGTTTTGCCGCTTTACTTCACGATATTGGTAAACCGGGAACAAAAAAGTTTGTACCCAAAACCGGTTGGACTTTTAATCAGCACGAACATTTGGGTCGGAAAATGGCTTATGATATTTGTCGACGTCTGAAAACGTCCAAAGAAGAAGCAAAATTTGTAACTAAGATTGTTCGTTGGCATCAACACCCAATAGCTCTAATGGATAGTGGTGTTACAGATTCTGCTGTGCGACGTCTCATTGTCGGTTTGGGAGATAATTTGCCGGAATTATTGATTTTAGGGCGATGCGATATTACTACTGGAAATCCTAATAAAAAAGAACAGCGTTTGAAAAATTATGATAACTTGGAAAAAAGAATAGCCGAAGTTCTGGAGATAGATAAGATGCGAGCTTTTCAATCACCGGTGCGTGGAGATGAGATTATGAAAGAGTGTAATCTCAAACCCGGGCCGACAGTCGGAAAAATAAAAAAAGATATCGAAGAAGCTATTCTAGACGGGAAGATAGGTAACAACTACGAAGAAGCGAAAAGTTATTTTGAAAAGATAAAAAATGAATATATGGTTGAAACGCAGGATTGGGAAAAAAATTAAATATTGAATATTGAAAACTAATTAAAAATTTTAAATTAAAAATTAAAAATTGATTTTGTATGTCTTTTTACAAACAAAAAAAATTCTATGCGATAATTATTGTCGGTCTTATCGTTGCCTTTGTTGCTTATGGTCGCTTCAAAGCGCCCTCTGAGCCGCAATACGACACAGTGAAAGTAATGCGCGGTGATTTGGTACAAACAGTGGATGCAACCGGTAAAATAGAATCTTCGCAAGATCTGAAATTAAATTTTGAGATGTCCGGTACGGTCGGTAGAATTTTAGTTAGTGAAGGCGCGGAAGTAAAAACCGGCCAGATTTTGGCTGAACTTAAAGCTGATGATCTCAATGCTGCTGTGGCTCAAGCCAATGCTAATTTACAACAACGTTTAACTGGAATTTCTGACGAAGACAAAAGGTATTATGCGGCAGCTGTGGATGCAGCCAAAGCAGCTTTGGATCAAGCCAGAGTAGATTCTCTAAGCGCCGTAGCCCAAGCGGAAACAGCTTTGGAAACTGCTAAAAATAATTTAAAAATGGCTGAAGGCGGCGATAGTAGTGCTATAGTCGATAGTGCTTACAAAACTGCCGTGGCTTATATTAAAACCGCCGGCAGTGCTTTGGATAGCGCTTTGACCCAGGCGGATAATATTTTGGGAATTGATAATAAGCTAGCCAATGACGATTTTGAAACTTATTTATCCGCGCTTGATAGTAGTAAAAAAATTCAAGCGGAAAATCAGTACCCTTTGACTAAAGAAAAAATAAATGAGGCAAAAAATAAAACCTTGTCTTTGACTTCACAGAGTGTTTATATAGAGATTGATAACGGTCTGGATGCTATTGAAGAAGCTCTTTCTTCTATGAATACTTTACTAACTATGGTCGGTGATGTTTTGCGCGCAACTCCGCCGGTTGGTACTTTGACCCAAGCTGCGCTTGATGCCAAGAAAACCACTATCGAAACTCAGCGCTCAACTATTGCCACCAACTACTCTAATATTATTTTACAAAAACAAAATATTTTTAACGCCAAAAACAGTTATAGTACTTATAAGCTGGCTTATGATAAAGCGCTTAGCGATTTGAATACTGTAAAAAATACAGTAACCAATAATATTAATATCAAACAAGCTTCCTATAATCAGGCTTTGGCTAGTTATCAAAGCAGGGTAAATCCGCCAAGAGAAGTTGATGTAGCGGCTTTGAAAGCTTTATTGTATCAGGCTCAAGCCAACAGAGAAAAAGCTATTATTCGCGCACCGATTGACGGGGTGGTAGCTAAAATAAATAAAAAAGTCGGTGAACAAATAATGCCGTCGGAAAAAATGGTCAATTTATTGACACCGCATTTTGAAATTACTGTGGACATTCCCGAAACCGATGTAGCAAAAATAAAATTAAATGATGCGGCGGAAATAACTCTAGACGCTTATGGTGATGAAGTAAAATTTGTCGGTAAACTCGTTAATATTGATTATAGTGCTACCGTGATTCAGGATGTGGTTTATTATAAAATAAAGGTAGCTTTGGAAGAAACTGACAAGGAGATAAAATCCGGGATGACCGCCAACGTCGTTTTGAAAACCGATAAACGTGAAAATGTTTTGTATATTCCGAGTCGTTCGTTAAGGTCCGGAGATAACGGTCGTTTTGTGCGGGTTTTGGTAAACGGCCAAGCTCAGGATAGACAGATTGTTACCGGTTTACGAGCTGATGACGGTAAGGTGGAAATCCTAGAAGGTCTACAACAAGACGAAGAAATAATCATTTCAACTCGTTAATATGTCATTGATAAAAGTTACAGATTTATGTAAAGAGTATGTGAATGACGAGGTAGTGACACCCGTACTTCATAAAATGAGCTTTCAAATAGAAGAAGGTGAATTTGTGGCGATAATGGGTCCGAGCGGTTCAGGTAAATCCACGCTTATGCATATTTTGAGTTTTTTGGATAAAAGCAGCTGTGGAAAATATTTTTTTAAAGACAGAGATGTCAGTAAGTTAAATGATGATGAATTGGCACAGATGAGGAGTAAAGAAGTAGGTTTTGTTTTTCAATCTTTTAATCTTTTACCGCGAACTACGGTATTGGAAAATGTAATGTTGCCGCTCCTTTATGATGGGGTGAGTAATAGTAATATCCGCGTTTATAAAGCTAAACAAGCTTTGGTTAATGTGGGACTGGAACATCGTTTAAATTATTATACTTCGCAATTATCCGGTGGCGAAAAACAAAGAGTGGCGATAGCCCGTGCTTTAGTTAACAACCCTTCAATTATTTTTGCGGACGAACCAACAGGAAATCTAGATAGTAAATCTGGATTACAAATTATGAAAATATTACAATCGTTAAACGAAGAAGGAAAAACCATAATTTTGGTAACTCATGAACGTTATACTGCCGAACATGCCAAAAGGATTTTACGTATCAAAGACGGAGTTATAGAAAGCGATGAAAAAGTTATTAATCGTCAGATCGCGCAAATAGCTACAGAGTTGGCAAAATAATTTTATGGATATTTTTGAAAATATCAAAAATGTTTGGCATATAATCGGCCGAAATAAAATTCGGTCGTTTTTGACGATGCTTGGAATTGTTATCGGCGTGATGTCGGTGATTGTAGTAATGTCAGTTGGTGCTGGGGCGCAAAGTCTGATTCTCAATCAAGTAAAAAGTATGGGAACAAATCTGGTAGGTATACTCCCAGGTAAAGCGGATGAAAAAGGTCCGCCGGCTTCGGTGATGGGTGTGGTTATAACAACTCTAACTGACGGCGACATAAAAGAACTGATCAAAGAAATCCCTTATTTTATTGCCGGTACCGGTTATGTCAAAGGCACAGACACTGTTTCTTGGCAAGATCAAAAAATAGATACTAATTTTACCGGTGTCAATGCCGAATATCTTTTGGTGGAAGACACTAAAGTTGAAAAAGGAAGATTTTTTACTCAGGAAGAAGAAAAGACAAATTCTAGATTAGCAGTATTGGGCTATGATGCAGCCAGAGATCTTTTTTTGGACGAAGATCCGCTCGGTAAACAAATAAAAATTAAAAAAACCTTCTTTACTGTTATTGGGGTGATGATAGAAAGAGGAGTTTCCGGGATGCAAAATCAAGATGACCAGATTTTTGTCCCTTTGACCACGGCGCAAAAATTATTGCTTGGGATAGATCATGTCAGTTTTGCCAGATTGAAAGTTGACGAAGCAAAAAATGTAGAAAGTGCGGTGGATCAAGCCAAAATAGTTTTACGCGAGCGACATGATATAGATAATCCGGAAAATGATGATTTTTCCATTCGTTCCATGGCGCAAGGATTGGAATCGGTTACACAAATAACTGACGCCCTAACTATGTTTTTGGTGGCCGTAGCCGCTATCGCGCTGCTTGTGGGTGGAGTCGGAATTATGAATATTATGCTTGCCGCAGTTCAAGAAAGAACCAGAGAAATAGGGTTGCGTAAAGCAGTGGGTGCAAAAAACAAAAATATCACCATTCAATTTTTGATAGAGTCAGTAATGATAACCTCGCTTGGTGGAATCATAGGAATCTTTTTGGGAGTTATGATTTCTTTTGTTGTAGCTAGGATAGCTCAAGGGTTGGGTTATGATTGGGAATTCATTATTTCTTTTTCTGCGATATTTTTGGGTTGTTTTGTTTCTGTCGGAGTAGGTTTGGTTTTTGGAATTATTCCGGCGCGTAAAGCAAGCAGACTTGATCCAATAGAAGCACTACGTTACGAGTGAAGCTCTAATTTCTAAGCTCTAAATTCTAAACAATATAAAATGGAGGAAATTCAAAAACAAAAAAGAACAAACTACGATTTGGAAGAAAGAACTTTTATTTTTGCAAGAAATGTAAGAGATTTTATTAAAAGCTTGCCTAGAACTATTTCTAATATTGAATATGGTAAACAACTTATTAGATCATCCGGTTCTGTGGCGGCAAATTATATAGAGGCTTGTGAAGCGTTGAGTCAAAAAGATTTTATGATGAGAATTAAAATTTGTCGTAAAGAAGCAAAAGAATCTATTTTATGGTTAAGATTATCTGTAACTCTAGAAGAAGAAAATCAAAAAAGTTTAATAGATGAAGCTACACAATTAATGAAAATATTCGGTTCTATCATATTCAAAGATTAATTTTTTATTTAATATTAAATATTGTTTAGGATTTAGGGATTAGAGCTTAGAATTTCTACTAAGTTATGAATAAAACTTCACTACAACTGGCATTTAAAGCTTTGTTGGCGCAGAAAACCCGCACTCTTTTGACAATTCTTGGAGTGAGTATTGGTATTGCGGTGGTTATTGCTATAATGTCTGCGGGACGAGGCTTGGATAAGATGGTAATGAGTCAGTTAGAAATTTATTCACCCAATACCATTACCGTGGAAGTAAAAGTGCCGGCGACCAAAAAAACCTCCAGTGAAAATGCGATGGGTATGGCTACCGGAATTACTATCACCACTTTGAAAGAAAGAGACTTGATAGATGTGGGGAAACATAGAAATATAGAATCAGCTTACGGGCTTGTTATTGGGCAAGCGGTGGTAAAATACCAAAGTGAAAATAAAACAACTTTACTATGGGGACAGGGTTATAGTTTTCCCGAAGTGGAAAAATTTCAATTGGATTCCGGTCGAGTTTATTCTAAAGAAGAGGAAGAGTCCCTTTCTCAAGTGGCAATTTTAGGTCACGCTACCAAAGACGCTCTTTTTGGTGAAGATGAAGCGGTGGGTAAAACCGTGTATATAAAAGGTAAGCCGTTTAAAGTTGTCGGAGTGGCGGCCAAACGTGGCGCGACTTTCGGTTTTGATATGGATAACCTGATAATTTTGCCGGCTAAAACCATGCAAAAGAGAATTTTAGGGGTTGATTATTTTATAAATATTATAGCCAAAGTAAAAGATCGGGAAAAAATTAAAGAAACAGTAGCGGAAATAGAAGAAATAATGCGAGATAACCACGATATTACCGATCCCAACAAAGATGATTTTGCTGTAAACACTATGGAAGAAGCGGCACAGATGCTCGGAAGTGTAGTGGATGGATTGACTTTGCTATTAGTCGCTCTAGTCTGTGTTTCTCTTTTGGTTGGTGGAGTTGGAATTATGAATATCATGTATGTTTCCGTTTCTGAGAGAACTTTTGAAATAGGTTTACGCAAAGCGGTTGGGGCTACCAACAAAGATGTTCTTTGGCAGTTTTTATCTGAAGCTGTTATTTTGACATTAAGTGGTGGAATTTTGGGAATTATTTTGGGTGCGATTTTTGCATTAATTATTTACTTAGTAGCTGTTTCTTATAATTTTGTTTGGGTTTATATTGTACCACTTTCATCTATAATTTTGGCAGTTGGTTTTTCAGGAATTATAGGTTTAATTTTTGGACTTTATCCCGCTCAAAAAGCGGCGAATTTAAATCCAATTGAAGCATTGAGGAAAGAATAGTCAGATGGTTGACTTTTTGGCTTAAATCTGTGATAGTTAAGTAAAATAAAGCCTTAAATTCTAAACAATATCTAATATCAAATATTTAATTTTGATATTTGTCCGCCATGGTGGATAATATTATTTAGAAATTAGAAATTAGAGCTTAGGATTTTAAACTTTTTAGTTTATTTTATGTCTGATGTCCAGTCCATAAAAGACAAGATAGATATCAAGCAACTTATAGAGGAGTATATACCGGTGAAAAAGGCAGGTGCTTATTGGAAAGCTAACTGCCCCTTTCATCACGAGAAAACTCCTTCTTTTATGATTTCCCCGGAAAAACAAATCTGGCATTGTTTTGGTTGTGGTAAGGGTGGAGATATCTTTTCTTTTTTACAAGAAATAGAGGGTATAAATTTTCCGGAAGCTTTAAAATTGTTAGCGGATAGATCCGGAGTAAAACTAACTCAAAATTTTGTTACTGAAGTTAATAAGGACAAGAAAAACAGATTGTTGGAAATAAATTCCAAAGCTGCTAATTTTTTTCACCACTTTTTATTGGAGATGATCCAAGCCAAACCGGCGCGGGAATATTTAGAAAAAAGAGGTTTAAGCTTAGAGATGATAAAGGAGTGGCAAATAGGTTTTGTTTCTGATCAATGGGATTTATTGACCCAATATTTATTGAAAAAAGGTTTTAATGTAGATGATATCATAGCCGCAGGATTATCGCTCAAAAAAGAAAGAGGTTCGGGATATTTTGATCGTTTTCGTGGAAGAATCATGTTTCCGCTTTTTGACGTGCATGGTAATGTTGTCGGATTTACAGGAAGAGTTTTGATAGAAACGGAAAATTCCGGGGGTAAATATGTTAATACGCCGCAAACGGAAATTTATGATAAATCTAGAGTTTTATACGGTTTAAATAAAGCAAAACAAGAAATAAAAAACAAAGATTTGGTTGTTTTAGTGGAAGGTCAGATGGATGTATTGGCTTGTCATCAGGCGGGAATGAAAAATGTGATCGCAGCTTCAGGTACGGCTTTGACGGCGGAACAAATAAGTCTGATTAAAAGATTTACAAAAAATATAGCTATGGCTTTTGATAAAGACAGCGCCGGAGAAAATGCAGCCAAGCGCGGGATAGACACAGCCATAGCTCAGGGGATGAATGTAAAAGTTATTCAAATTCCGGAAAATTCCGGAAAAGATGCGGATGAGTGTTTGAAAAAAAATCCGGAAGTTTGGTTTAGATCCGTGGAAGAAGCCAAATTCATCATGGAATGGTTTTTTGAAAATATATTAAAAAAATATTCTTTACAAGATTCACAGCAAAAAAAGAAAGCTGCTGGGGAATTGTTGGAACAAATAAGTAAAATTCCCGAGCAAATAGAACAAGACTACTGGTTGCAAAAGATGTCGGATAAATTTAGTGTTCAAACAGAACTATTGCGACAAACCATGAGAAGTTTAAATAAAAAAGAATTTAATAAAACTAAAAAAGAAATAGAAAAAGGAGAAAGTAATTTTTCTGAACTTTTTAATAGTCGTAGCCGTGTTTTAGAAGAACAATTCTTAGCTATTTTATTGAAAAAACAGGGATTTTTTATAGAAATTTTATCAAAAATGGACAGAAATTATTTTTCTTTGCCGGAATTTAGCGAACTTTACGAAAATATTAAAAACAGTTATAATAATAAAGCCGTTTTTGATTTAAAAAATTTAGAAACGATTTTGCCCGACCAAAAACAAAAAGAAATTGCAGAAATATTACTAATGAAAGGGGAAAAAGAATTTGGAGATAAGGACGACAAAGAATTAAAAGAAATAATTGGTAAAATTTTTGAAGGCATGCGCAAAGAATGGTTAAAAACTGAAAAAGATAAAATAAAATTTTTATTAAACGAAGCTCAAGAAAAAGGTGATACTAAAGAAGTAGAAAAATATTTTAATGAGCTTTCACAATTAAACAAAATTAAAATTTAAAAATTTATGAAAAAATCCGGAATAAAACAAAAAAAGAACAAAAAGACGAAGAAAATTGTTGTAAAGATTATCAAGAAAAAAAGTGTGACTAGGAAAGTTGCTAAGAAAAAACTTGTTAAGCCGATAAAGAAAAAGATGATTGTTAAACCTAAAAAGAAAACGTTTAAAAAAGTTTTACTTAAAAAAAACAAGAAACCGATTAAACAAAAAAAGGTTTTTAAAATCGTCAAAAAAAGCAAGGCAAAGACCAAACCCGCTTTTGTTTTGGAAGAAGTGAAAGAACCTGGCGAAGACAGAGTTTGGAATTTGATAAACAAAGGAAGAAGCAGGGGTTTTATCACAGAAGTGGAATTAAACACTGTTTTTAATAGACCCGAGAGATATTTGGATTTGTATGAAGGGTTCCTGGAATTAATAGAAAAAAACGGTCTTTCTTTAGTAGAAAATGAAACAGGATTATTGGGTAACCGAGAAGCTCACAAAGAAATATTAAAAGAGTTTCAAGGAGAACAACCGGATATGGCTACCCCATTTGATTTGGGTCAAATATCTGCGGATTCTATTCAAATGTATTTACGAGAAATCGGCAAAATTCCGCTTTTGAATACCGAAGAAGAAGTTTCTTTGGCCAAAAGAAAAGAAAAAGGAGAAAAAGCCGCTGAAAGAAAATTGATTGAAGCGAATTTACGTTTGGTAGTTTCAATTGCCAAGAAATTTGTCGGTAAGAGTCTATCATTGCTCGATTTGATTCAAGAAGGAAATATCGGGCTTTTTCGAGCGGTTAAAAAATTTGATTATCGCAAAGGTTATAAATTTTCCACTTACGCCACTTGGTGGATACGCCAAGCTATCACTCGTGCTTTGGCTGATCAATCGCGTACTATCCGTATTCCGGTGCATATGGTGGAAACTATCAATCGTTTTCAACAGGTGCAACGCCGATTACTTCAAGATTTGGGACGTGATCCGACCGCTGAGGAGTTGGCGGCGGAAATGGGGGAAGAAGTGGATAAAATCAATCATATTATCAAAATTTCTCAAGATACTGTATCTCTTGAAGTATCTGTCGGTGATGATGATGATAATTCTTCTTTACAAGATTTTATTGAAGATGTAAAAAATATTTCTCCGGACAGATCTGCTGGGCTGCAAATTTTACGCGACTATGTAAAAAGTGCTATCAAAGATTTGGCACCACGTGAACAGAAAATTTTGGAAATGCGCTTTGGTTTAAGCGACGGGGTAACCCATACACTGGAAGAAGTCGGACAAGAATTCGGAGTAACTCGCGAACGTATCCGTCAAATTGAAGCCAAGGCCTTGGAAAGAATAAAAAACATGAATATTGTCACCAAGTTGAGAGATTATTAAATTTCTACGAACTTATAAATAATGTATGAAAATAGTTTTATCCGGTGGGGGAACATTAGGGCCGGTAACACCGCTTTTGGCAGTGTATGAAACTTATAAACAAGCTTATCCGGACGCGGAATTTATCTGGGTAGGAACACGAAAAGGCCCGGAAAGAGAAATTATTGAAAAGCGAGGCATAAAATATCGTGCTATTTTTACGGCCAAATGGCGACGTTATTTTTCAATCAAAAATATCCATGATCTATTTAAATTTGGGTTTATTTTTTTACACTCTTTATTTTTTTTGATTAAAGAGAAACCGGATATTTTGATTTCTGCTGGCGGTTTTGTGAGTGTGCCGGTTCATTTTGCCGGTAAAGTTTTGGGAATTCCAGCTTGGGTACACCAACAGGATGTGCGTCCGGGTTTGGCTAACAGATTGATGAGTCACGCGGCCACCAAAGTAACTGTGGCAATAAATGAAAGTTTACAATATTTCCCCATGATAAAATCCGAATGGATAGGTAATCCGGCCAGGGACTTAAAATTTGATGATATTGCGGAAGCAAAAAGAAAATTGGGAATAAATGACAATGAACCGGTCGTTTTTGCATTAGGCGGAGGTACCGGATCTTTTAAAGTAAATAAAATGATTTTGGAAGCTATGAATCATTGGCCCAAAACTTGGCATATTATCCATCTGGTTGGCAAGGAACGCCCTTCCGATATGGCGGAAAAAGCGGTTAAATTTTTTCCTAATTATAAGATGTATAAATTTTTTGATGAAGAGATGAAATATGCTTATGCGGCCGCGGATCTAGTAGTGTGTCGTGCGGGTTTTGGAACTATTACAGAATTGGCGTTATTAAAAAAGCCGGCTATTTTATTGCCAATTTCAGATTCTCATCAATTGGAAAACGCGCTATATTTGGCGCAAAAAAATGCCGTAATATTGATGAATGAAATTTGGGATAATGGTTTGAAACTCGGTAAAACCGCTCAAGAATTGCTTGAAAATAAAAACAAGCGTCAAAATTTAGGTGAACGCTTGCATGCGGTTTTGCCAATTACCAAGAAAGAAAAAATAATCAGTTTGATTAACGAAGTAGCTGCTATTCGATAATAAGATTTTTTTCGGAAAGTTTGACAGTAATTATTTTATTGTGTAAATTTTTGTTAGCTTTTATTTTTATTTTAAAATATTCGGGCGAGTAACCAAACCAGTAGCCCGATTTTTTTTGTTCAAAAAGAACTTTTTTATTTTGACCGTAAAAATTTTTTGCAAATTTTTGAGCTGTTTTGTAAGTTTGGTCGGTTAAAATTTTTACTCTCTCGGTTTTAATTTTATCTTGTACCGCCGGTTTCATATCTTTGGCCGGAGTATTGGGTCGGGGAGAAAACGGGAAAATATGAACTTTGGTAAATTGAATCTTTTTTACAAAGTCCAAAGTTTCTTGAAAATCATTTTCTGTTTCCCCGGGAAAGCCGACAATAATGTCAGTGGTAAAGGAAAAATCAGGATAAAAAGTTCTGACTTTATCTACAATTTTTTTATAAGTAGCAGTGCCATAACCGCGTCTCATCAAATTTAAAACATTATCAGAACCAGACTGTAGTGATAAATGCCAATGAGGAAGTAGGCGAGGGTTTTTATAAATTTTTATCAGCTTATCATCGATAAGGCGGGGATCAAGCGATCCCAAGCGAAAACGCGGAATTTTGGTTTTTTTTAAAATCTCTGCCAATAAATCGGCCAATTTATCCGGTCCGTCCTGGTATTGGCAAATATTTACACCGGTTAAAACCGCTTCTTTGTAACCCTGTTTTTCCAACATTTTTAATTCGGTGATAATTTCTTCAGTTTTGCGGCTTATAGATTTTCCTCGAAAAGAGGGAATAATACAATAAGCACACTGAAAATTACATCCAGTTTGAATTTTTACAAAAGCGCGAGTTTTGTCTACTGATAAAGTTCTGCATTTTGAAACTTGTGATTGTGGATAAAAATTTTCCAAAAGATGCTCAATAATCATTTCGTTGGTTTGCCCGACAAAATCAATCTCCGACAGTTCTTTGTTTTCCAGACAACCGGCGACAATCACATGAGAACCTTGTCTTTTGGCACGACGAATGTGTTCGCGAGTGGTAGAAGAAGCGCCACACGTAACTGCACAAGCGCGGATAATGCAAACATTTTCTCCAGAATCAAAATCAACGGTTTGATAACCGAAATTTTCCAAAGCTCTGCGCAAGGAATCTGTTTCCGCTTGATTAAGTTTACAGCCAAAAGTAAGATAGGATATTTGCATACATTGGATTGATTATAACAAAAAAACAAAATTTGGCAATAAAAAATCCCGCCTGGTTAGGCGGGGGAAAGCTGGGGTTCCTGTTGAGGATTTTTCAAAAGATTAATCTCTCTTTCCAGATTATCGGCCTCTTCCGTAAGGTCATGAAGCTTAACCGTAATTTTCTGAATCTCCTCAATGTTAAAATTTTGCTTTTTGGTGGCGTTGCAAAGACTGTTGCCTGTTTTTGCAATCTCATTTCTGAGACCGCGAAGCTTCTTCTCTTTCTTTGCAATTTCAACCTTAAGATTGCACATGTTCCCTCCGAGTTTTTTTTAATGAACTTTAATATATCCTTATTAACCCTGTTGTTTTCCTAAAAACAACACTATCTTTTATTTTAGATAATGTGTTTTGTAGGCCGGCCGGGATTCGAACCCGGGACCTCTTCCTTAAAAGGGAATTGCTCTACCAGCTGAGCTACCGGCCCCTCACCTATGCCTTTAGGCTGTCCTTAAGGCGTAGTTTTAACTGTTGATAAGCTTTGGCAAAACGTTTCAAATTAAATTCTCTATGTTTTGCGTCAGCCATTTCTTTATAAGCTTCGTAATAAACGAGCTCAAAAGGCGCTTTGTTCTTGGTAGACTTATTCAGTCTTTTGTTGTGTTCAACCAAGCGTCTTTTTAGATCGTTTGTATAGCCAATGTAAGTGCTCTCATCTATTTTACTTTTTATAAGATAAACGTAAAACATAAAGGCATAGGTGAGGGGCTACCGGCCCATATTTTATCTTGGCTTGGATTAGACAAAATAACGCTCGTTATGATATACTAAATTTAGAAAAAAATCAAGTCCCTGATTTTAAAAACAGTGGATAAGTTAATTTTTGTTTATATTATATGTTGGATAAAAGCTTTTTTCAAACAGTTCGTAAAGAACTTTTAAATTATGCACAAAAGAGACGAGATGTCATAAAATTTGCCGGTGATGCTCAATTTTTGGCTAAAAAAACCATTTTTTCTCTCCAGGGAGGAAATACAAAGGAAGCAAAAAATTCTTTAAACGAAGCTAAAAAAATACTTATAACTCTAAGTAAAAAGTACAAAACCACCGCTGATCTGTTTGATGAAGGGTCTTTTAAAGCAGCTTTGGAAGAATATGTAGAAGCCGAACTTTTTTTGTCTTTTGTAGAGGATAAAAAAATAAGCAGAATCAGAGATTTAAAAATAGATTCGGATATTTATATCGGTGGATTATGCGATGTGCCGGGTGAAATATTGAGATTTGCCATAAAATCAGCAACGGAAAGAAATATTTCCGAAGTTAAGCGTTGTTATAAAACAACAGAAGAAATAATCAATGAATTGGTAGATATGAATTTAACCGGTTATAATCGTCAAAAGTTTGATCAGGCCAAACAAGCTTTGAATAAATTGCAACAAGTAGTTTATGAAGTTAGTTTGAAATTTGAATAATTATGTTAAGTTTTTTAAAGAAATTTTATCATTATTTGGTTTCAGTCTTTTTTTATTGGTATTACGGTCGTCCGGCAAAAAAAATGATTGTTATCGGAGTTACCGGCACCAAAGGCAAATCCACCACTTGCCGTTTTATTACTTCGGTACTGGAGCAAACCGGTGTCAAAGTCGGGTTGATGTCCACAGTTGAGTTTCAAGATGGCGGTAATCGCTATTTAAATGATAAGAAGATGACCATGCTTGGTCGTGGTGAAATTCATAAAATGATGGCACAAATGTTGAAAAACGGTTGTAAATATGCGGTGATAGAAACATCGTCTGAGGGTATTTTGCAATTTCGTCATTTCGGTTTGCATTATGATATTTGCGTTTTTACTAATTTGGGTACTGAACATCAAGAACGTCATGGCGGTTTTGAAAACCTGCGTAGAGATAAAGGAAAAATTTTTGCCGGTTTAAATAAAGACAAAAGAAAAATTATTGACGGCAAAAAAGTAGAAAAAGTAATTATCGCCAACACTGACGATGAAAATGCCGGATATTTTTTACAGTTCCAAGCTGATAAAAAAATAGCCTTCGGTCAAAGAGATCAGTATCTGGTGAAAAAAGAACATTTTCTGGGTGTCAGAATTTTGAAAGCAGAAGGTCAAAAAACCGAGTTTCAAGTTGACAATTTTTTATTTAACCTAAATCTGGCCGGAGCTTTCAATGTTTACAATGCTTTGCCGGCAATTGCGATCGGTAAAATATTTTCACTGCCATTGGAAAAAATAGGTTTAGGAATTGCCGGAGTAAAAAAAGTAGAGGGACGAATGGAATTTATAAACGAAGGGCAAAATTTTAACGTGGTAGTTGATTACGCTCATGAAAGTATGAGTTTGACCTCTTTGTTTGAAACTCTACGTAATTTGGTAAGAGATAAAAAAATCATCGCGATTATTGGTAGTGATGGCGGTGGTAGAGATAAAACTAAAAGGGAAAAAATGGGAGAAATCGCCGGTCAACTCTGCGATTATGTGATAGTTACTGATGTAAATTGTTTTGATGAAGATCCAAAAAGTATCGCGGAAATGTTGGCAGTCGGTGTGCGTAAATTTGGTAAAAAAGACGAAGAAAACCTGTTTGTTATAATTGATAGAGAACAGGCAATTAAAAAAGCTTTAAGTTTAGCTAAAGCGGGGGATGCTGTAGCGATAACTGCTAAAGGTACTGAACCTTGTATTGTGGTTGGAAGCGGAAAGAAAATTCCTTGGGACGATAGAGAAGTGGCGCGAAAAATTTTGAAAACTTTATAATATATAGCAAACAACCCTTGTTTATGTCTTTGGAAAAAAAAATAAATTTAGAAAAAGACGAAAATATTTTGGCTGTTATTCATAAAAGTTTGTTCAACGATATGTGGTTGATGATTTTGGGTTTGCTGTTTATTTTGATACCGTCATACTTTGCTTTTTGGTTGTTTGCTCAAGGTAAATATGGTTTGTTTGCTTTCGGGTGTTCAATTTTAATTGGGGTTTTGTTGTTTTCAAAAACACTGATGAAGCGAACTAAAAATTTTAGTGTTTTGACTGATAAAAGGGTGATTGATTTCAAAGGTGAAGGTTTTTTTAATGAAGCGATACTGGAAGTCAATCTTTACGAAATTCAAAATATTTTATATTTTAAAAAAGGATTCTTGGCCAAAATTTTTAATTACGGAGATTTGTCGTTGGAAAATAATCAACGTCAAGAGCTTTTGCGCTTAAACAAGATATCTTCTCCGGAAAAAATATTTCATTTGGTTAATAGATTAAAAAATGATTTTTGGTTAAAAGAAAAAGATTTGGATATAGATGAAATTATAGATATGTTTATCAATAATGTACCACTTATTGAGACCCAAGATTTAAAAGAGATAAAAGAATGTATAGAGGAAAATATTATCAAACGAAAAAAATAAAATTTATTTATGTCTGCAAGCGGTAAAAAAATAAAAAGATTTTTCTATTCCTACTGGTTTCTTTTTTTGATGATAGGTATTTTTTTTATTTTTTCTGTCGCTTTTGTACGTTCCTATTACCAAGACTATCAAGTTAAAAAAGAAATTGATCGTTTAAAAAAGGAAGCGGCTGTTTTGGAGGAAAAAAAGTTTAAATCTTTTGAATTGTTGGCATATTTCAAATCGGATGAGTTTTTAGAAAAAAGAGCTCGTTTAGAAATGAATCTGGTAAAACCCGGTGAGCAAGTAGCGGTAGTAAAAGGCTTGAATGAAGAAACCGGTGGACAAACAAAGGATAATATGTTAAAATCTGATTTGCCAAATTATAAAAAATGGTGGGACTATTTTTTTAAAAAATAATTAATTTTCTAATATATAATTTATGGAAAATTCAAACGAAAAACAAAATTTACCCGTAGAGGAGAAAAAAGAAGCCGGTGAAACGGTTGTTCAAGATAACAACATAGTTTCAAAAAATAAACAGATTTTTTTATATGGTTTTGGCGCTTTGATTATCGGCGCTATAGTGATTGCTGGAATTTTTGGGTTTATACGAGTGCGTGCAGGAGCAACCGACACGTTTGCTTATTATTCTGCCAAGTTTATGCATTTATCTTTAATCTCGGTTAATGGGCAAAAAATTTCCTATGTCGACTACCTAGATGATATGGAAGCTATTCAAACCATGAAAACCTATGAAGAAACAAACAATGAAGGTGCGGTTTATGAATTAACTGCAGATCAGATGTCGGACCAGGTTATTTGGCGTTTAGTAAATAATAAGATGGTTGCTCAAGTGGCTGATAAACTCGGGGTAAAAGTGGAAAAGGAAGATATTGCAAAATTGAAAGAAGAGGTTTTGCAGCAATTTGATTCTGAAGCGGAATTGGAAAAAGAATTGATCAAGCGTTATGGTTGGAATATGTCTGCTTATGAAGCCAAGGTTATCAGACCCTTTGTTTTACAGAATAAAGTTAATGAACTTATTCAAACCGACAAAGAAGCATTACTTCAAATCAGACAAAAAGCCGAAGGAGTTTTGGAAGAAATCAAAAATGGTGCTGATTTTGCAGAAATGGCCGCTTTGCATGGTGAAGATGGTACTAAACAAACAGGCGGTGATTTGGGGTGGTTTGGAAAAGGAGAAATGATTCCACAATTTGAAGAAGCGGTTTTTGCTTTGAAAAAAGGTGAATTAGCAAAAGATTTGGTAGAAACAGAATTCGGTTATCATATTGTGAAAGTTTATGATACTAAAACAGAAAGAGTAAAAAATGAAAGCGGTGTTTGGGTAAACGAACCAAAAGTTAAAGCCAGTCATATTTTATTTCTTTTACCAAGCTTTGAAAAATACATGGATGATTATCTAAAGAACGCAGAAATAAGATTTTATTCCAAAATTCATAATCCTTTTGAAGTGAGCGCCAGCGAAACAACTGTTACAGAATAAATTTCCCCCCGCCCCAATAAAAGGGGCGGGGTTTGTTGCGGGATTAGTACATCGGTAGTATGTGTCCTTCCCAAGGATAAGAGGCCGGTTCGACTCCGGTATCCCGCTCAAAATTGCCACCTTAGCTCAGCTGGTAGAGCAACGGTATCGTAAACCGTAGGTCCGGGGTTCGAATCCCCGAGATGGCTCAAATTTATTAAAATTGTCCACAACAAACGGAGTTAGCCCGTTTGTTTTTTTTATGTTATAATATATTCACTATAAACGAAATTTTAATTTATGATCAAACTCGAAGGAGTTACTAAAATTTATAGTACCGAATCTGTCGGTTTACGTGATATTAATCTGCATATTAAAGCCGGTGAATTTGTTTCTATTGTCGGTCAAAGTGGGACTGGTAAAACCACCTTGGTTCGTCTTTTAATAGCCGAAGAGAAACCTACTAAAGGCAAGATTGTTATTGGTGATTGGGATATTACCAAAATTCCCGCCGGTGAAATACCCTACTTACGTCGTCAAATAGGAGTTATTTTTCAAGATTTTAAACTTTTACCCAAAAAAACCGTTTATGAAAATGTTTCGTTTGCTTTGGAAGTAGCGGGTGAAAAAAGCACTCATATTGAAAAAATCGTGCCGCAAGTTTTGGATATAGTTGGTTTGGGAAATAAAATGAATCGTTATCCGCGACAACTTTCAGGCGGAGAACAACAGAGAGTGGCAATAGCAAGGTCTCTGGTACATCGACCAAAAATAATCATTGCCGACGAACCTACAGGTAATCTCGATTCTCTTAATACTGTGGAAATTATTGAAATTTTGAAAAAAATCAATGAATTTGGAACTACTATTTTATTGGCTACGCACAATCGTGAGATAGTTAACGAACTTCGTCGTCGCGTGATTACTTTACGTGGTGGAGAAATAGTTAGTGATGAAATAACAGGTAAATATCGTTTATAAATATGAGATCAATTTATAGAGTAACTAAATATGCTTTTCAAGATTTAGGGAGAAATTTCGGACTTTCTTCGATGACCGTTTTTATTTTGATTTTAATGCTTCTATCGGTGAATATTTTATGGAGTGTGGATATTTTAACCCAACAGGCTACCAGTATTGTCAAAGAACAGATAAATATTTCACTTTATTTTAAAGCGGAAGCTACCGATGATAATTTGACCGAAATTAAAAAATACCTGAGTATTTTACCTGAGATTACAGAGATGACGCTTGTTAATAGACAGGAGGTTTTGGAATCTTTTAAAATCCGTCACCAAATGAGTAAAGAAGTTTTATCAGCTTTGGAAGAATTAAATGAAAATCCTTTTGGACCAACTTTAATTATCAAAACTCGAGAACCGGAAGATTATAAAAAAGTATTACAAGCGGTTGATGTTCCGGAATATGATGCTTTGATTGAAACAAAAAGTTTTGAAGGTAATGAAGAGGGGATAGAAAAATTACAAAATATAACCAATCGTATTGAAAGAGTCGGTTTCGGTCTGGCGGCGCTTTTTGCCATTATTTCTTTTTTGATTATTTTTAATACCGTCAGGGTGGCTATCTATACTCAAAGAATAGAAATTTCCATCAAGAGATTGGTTGGTGCGTCTACTTGGTTTATCCGTGGTCCTTATATTGTGGAGGCTTTTGTTTTTGCTTTACTAAGTGTAGCCATAACTTTTGGGCTTATTTATTTGGGGTTAAGATTTTTAGACCCTTATTTATCCATAGTTTTTAGTAACGGCTTTACCTTGACAAATTATTATAATTCGCATATTATTTGGCTAGTTGGAATTCAATTTGTCAGTGTGTTGTTGTTAACCTTTGTTAGTAGCGGCTTGGCAATGAGAAAACAACTGAAAGTATAGGTTTGATCCGAGGTCGTCTAAAGGTAGGACAACAGCCTTTGAAGCTGTCTATCTTGGTTCGATTCCAAGCCTCGGAACCACGTAAAATAAAACAAAGCATCCTAAACAGGGTGCTTTGTTTTATCACGTGGCGCAGCCACGTAAAATACGAAGTATTTGTTTACGTTAGCCACGAGATGATTTGCCAAAGGCAAAGCATTTTTCGTGGCTTATTTTTTGTGATACAATATGTTAATGTTAATATATTATATGCAATTTGTATATCTTTTGGAAAATAAAATTGATAAAAGTTGGTATATTGGTTTTACTACAAATTTAAAAAAGAGATTAAAAGAACATCTGTCTGGTTTAGGTGGTAAAACCACTTCGAGTAAGAAACAATGGAAATTAATTTATTTTGAATGTTATCTAAATAAAATTGATGCTTTAGGAAGAGAAAGATTTTTAAAGTCTGGATCTGGTAGGAAGTATATTAAAAAACAATTACGTAATTATTTCTCTGTTTAAAGTATAGATGAAGACTAAACAGTGAGATACTATCCTTGAAACAAATAAAGACTTTTTGGTTTAGATTTGTTTTTATATCTTGACAAAACAATTTTCTAAGAGTAAAATTATAAATTATCGTTCATTACTATTTTTAGGGAGGTATCCATGGTCAATTATTTTGAAAAAGAGAAGTTTGAAGAACTTCTTCAACTTTCTCAAAAGGCCGAAGAACTCTTTTCTTTATTACCCACGCCTTCATTGCGGGTGGTCAGGAGGATGAGAGTACTGCGTCGCCGTTTGGTTTTGTACCGGGAAATGATCAACCAAGAAATCGAAAATCATGGTTTTTTCAAAAGTATGGTGGCCGAATTTAGTTCTCTGGAAAAAGAGATCAGGGAGCTCAATTCTGCGAATTTTACCAATCTCAAAGAACTCGGCAAGGCCATGATCAAGCTCTTTGAGGAAATCGTGTTTCCCGAAGAAATCGTTAAAGCTTATTTTTAATATTCTTCCGCCCCTTTTTTGGGGCTTTTTTTATTGTCTAAATTCCTGTATAATACAGATATGTATATATGTATAATAGAGAACAGATTTTTAATAATAAAAAAATCAATTTATTGTTACGTGACGACGTTGATGAAAGTATTGTCAATGAAGTTTTTAAATTTCACGAATATCGCGGGGCGGGGGATTTGATAAGAGAAGCTCAAGGAGTGGTTTTGGATGTAGGAGCGCATGCCGGATATTTTTCTCTTTGGGCGGCGGCACAAAACCCAAAAGTCAAGATTTATGCTCTAGAGCCGGTAAAAGATAATTTTGAATTTTTACAAAAAAATATTGCGGAAAATAAATTTAAAAATATCAAACCGGAAAATTTGGCTTTAACTAAAAAAAGCGGAGAAATAAATATATTTTTAAGCGAAGATAGTCACAACCATTCACTTTTACCAATAAGCGATAAAACCCAGAGTGTAAAATCTGTAAACCTGGCGGATTTTATAAAGAAAAATAAAATCAAAATCATATCTCTTTTGAAGATAGATATTGAAGGAGGGGAATATGAAATTTTTGAAAATTTGGAAAAAGAAATTTTTTCTAAAATAGAAAATGTTTTTTTGGAATATCATCAGAGTGAAAATAGAAATTTTAAAGTGATAGAAAATATTTTACGAGAAAACGGTTTTACCGTAGAAATATTTCCTTCACATTTTGATAAAACTATGGGTTTTTTACTAGCCCGTAATAAAAGAATTAAAAAACAAAATAAATAATATGGAGGAAAACCAAAAAGCTTGGATAGTGTCGGTGGATATGGGTTACGGTCATCAACGAGCCGCTTATCCACTGCGTCATTTATCTCCCAATGGCAAGGTTATAAATGCCAACAATTATCCGGGTATTCCGGAAAAAGACAAAAAAGTTTGGATAAACACCAGGAAATTTTATGAAGCCATTTCTCGTTTTACCCATGTTCCTTTTATTGGAAAACCAGTTTTTAATCTCTATGACAAACTCCAAGCTATTCCAAAATTTTATCCCCGACGTGATTTGAGCAAACCTATTCTTCAAGTTACTCAAATTTATCGACTTATCAAACGTGGTTGGGGAAAAGATTTTATCAATTATCTCAATCAGGAAAATATTCCTCTCATTACCACTTTTTTTACCGTGGCTTTTTTTGCCGAAGAACACGGTTTCAAAAATGAAATTTATTGCGTGTTGTGTGATGCAGATATTTCTCGAGCTTGGGTAGCGCTTGACCCTTCCAAAAGTCGTATAAAATATTTGGCACCTTGCCGTCGAGTTGTAGAAAGATTGAAATTGTATGGGGTTAAAGAAGAAAATATATTTTTAACCGGATTTCCATTGCCAGAGGAAAATCTCGGTGGTAAAGAACTAAAAATTTTGAAAAGTGATTTGGCCGAACGTCTTATCAATCTGGATCCGGAAAAAATGTATCGTCAAAAATATTCCGATACTGTCACCAGATTTATTAAGGATATTAAAATAGAAGCTCGACACAGACACCCTTTTACTTTGACTTTTGCTGTGGGTGGAGCTGGAGCACAAAGAGATTTAGCACATAGTATTCTATTGTCTTTGAAAAAGAAAATATTGTCTGAAGAAATTAATTTTAATTTGGTAGCTGGTACACGCAATGATGTTTATCTTTATTTTAAAGAACAAATTTGTCGTCATGGGATGCAAAAAAGTCTTGGTAAAAATCTCAATATTATTTTTGAAGTTCACAAGGAAGATTATTTCCGGTCCTTTAATCAAATTTTACGAAAAACGGATATTCTTTGGACTAAACCTTCGGAACTTTCTTTTTATTGTGCTTTGGGAATCCCGATTGTAATGGCACCACCTCTGGGTTCTCAAGAATTTTTTAATAAAACTTGGCTCAAGATGGTTGGAGCCGGCATTTCGCAAAACATCCCGAGTGATACCCATGAGTGGCTTTTTGATTGGGTAAATTCCGGCTGGTTGGCAGAAGCGGCCATGTCAGGATTTTTGGATGGTAGACAGTTTGGAGTAGCCAATATCAAAGATGTGGTATTTAATGGAGTTAAAGAGCCAGCCAAAAGCTTTCAATTGTTGTAAAAAATAAGAAGTTATAAAAATCGATTCATAAAGGATCGGTTTTTTATTTGGTAAAGGACCTCACGCTAAGCGTGACTATACCCGCGCTCGGCGCGGGGTTGACAAAACATTAAAAATGTGTTATTAATTAATGTTCTTTAAACTTTTTTAAGGAGGATAAGATGAAAGTTTTTGTTTTCATGTTCTTCGTTTTTTTCTTCATTTCTTGCGACTCCGGGGCAGATTATTCTTCATGGTATAGTGAGCCCGAGTATACCGGGGAAGACGGCGAGCTTGGGGGGAGGTGTATTCTCCCGAGGAGAATCTGTAATTGCTACCCGCAGTGTTATTGCGAAGGGGACAACCTGAAATGTGTCCCCATGCCCGATCATGAGATGCCGGAATTGGATGATAATGATTCTCTTCTGGATGATGATGACGAACCTGGTCCGCCAGATGGTTGGGGAGGTCAAGATAGTTTTCAGGAGGGTTAAAACCCTCCTTTTTCATTGTGTATAACTCTTTTTTGCCCTATTTGACAAAATAAGTCAAAAAAACTATAATTATCACTGCTGTTTCAAACGGTTATTTTTTCAAAAGAGACTGGCTTATCACACCGAGGTTGTAAATGTATATTAATGCAATATATGTAACGTAGGTCGTTTAAGCCGGTTTGTTTTGAGAGAGGAATTTTTAAAGTAAATTTTCCGGGTAGACGCAACCCGTAGGGTTCCCTTTGGGGGCGGTAGCGCGCAGATAACTTTATGAAATATTTTGTTTATATTTTACAAAGTGAAAAAGACAAAAAATTTTATATTGGTTCAACATCGAATCTTCAAAAAAGATTAACTTATCATAATAGAGGTGCTAACGATTCAACTAGACATCGTCGACCATTAAAGTTAGTTTATTTTGAGGAGCTTGATGACAAACATATAGCTCTCCAAAGAGAATTCTTTTTAAAAAGCCCCAAAGGTTTTTTGGAGAAGAAAAGAATTATTGAAAATTTAAATAATGCTTAAATAAAATAATATTTTAAGCTCCCGGGTAGCGCAGCGGTAGCGCAGTTGACTGTTAATCAATTGGTCGTCGGTTCGAATCCGACCCCGGGAGCTTAGGATATTATTTTTTTATTTAATTAGCGCAACCCAAAGGGTCCCCTTCGGGGGCGGTAGCGCAGTTGACTGTTAATCAATTGGTCGTCGGTTCGAATCCGACCCCGGGAGCTTAGGATATTATTTTTTTATTTAATTAGCGCAACCCAAAGGGTCGTTCTAGGGGGCGGAAGCCCCATGGAGGAACGAAACGAAGTGGAGCGACTTCGAATCCTACCTCTCAGGTATTGACTTTTTGTTTTATTTATGATATCCTCATGGCGTGTTCTTTTTTATAATTGATTAATAAAACATTAGAAAAGGGGGATGTGATGAGAGTACTGAAGTTAGGAATCGAGTGTCGTGACAAAGCTACTGGTTTAACTGGAACATTGACTCATTAGAAGGTGGACATGGGTCATAATGTTCTGTACATTTTCCAGCCAAAAAAGCTAGATGAGGAGGGACAACCAGTAAATAGACTCTTTTTTGAAAAAGAGCGACTTGAGGTTACTGAGGACTATTTTGAAGAGGTTAGTGTACCCTTCGAAATCCTTGGTACAATTGTGACTGATACGGCAACCGGTTTTAAGGGGATGGCGGTTGAGTTCATCAGACACGTGAACGGCTGTTTTCACGTTGTGATTCAGCCGAAGGGATTCATTAAGAAGAAAGGGAATCCTATCCAGAAATTAGATTTTGATCTGAGGCAGTGTAAAGGCAAAGAGATCACTAAACTCTCTGAGCCTGAACTCAGGGAAAGCAAGGAGAAAAAACCTTCTCCTATATCCTTGCCTAAAGGTTTTATTTAATAATCTCTTATCGAAATTAAATTATGCCGCATGGTTTTACCCAGCGGTTTTTTTATTCAAAATTATTTTTGCAAAAAAATGGCTTTTTTGCTACTATTAAACCAATGATTAAAAGATTTTTTATATATGAAAATTATTAAAATTATATTATTTATTTTAGCAGTATTGTTTGGTATATTTTTATTTATCTATGGCGGATATGACGATAGTCCCGGAGCGCAAGGGCTCGGATTGTTAGTAGTTATTGGTGGTATTGTGGGTATTATAAAGGTTAGAAAAAAAATTAAATAAAATATGCAAAAAGCCTTATTTGTAATCGATGTCCAAGGTTTTTTTGAAAATAAAAATACCAAAAAAATCGCGAATAAAATAAAAGATTATATTAAGAAAAATAAAAATCAATATTCTTTAATTATTTTTACGATTTTTAAAAACAATCCAAAATCTCCACTTTGGAAAATTTTTAAGTGGACGGACTGTAAAGAAGGAAAAGACATAAAAATAATGAAAGAACTCATCGGTTTAGTTGATAATTATAAAATAGTTTCTAGAAACACCTATTCTTTATTTAAAGTTCCTAGAGTAAAAATAGAATTAAAAGAGAAAAAAATAAAACAAGTAGATATTTGTGGTTTTGAAACCGATGCCTGTGTTTTAGCCACTACTTACGACTTATTTGATTCTGGATATAAGACCGTAGTTTTGAAAAATCTTTGTTTTTCCGATAATAAAGAAAAATTACACAAATCAGCTTCGGCGATAATTGAAAGAAATTGCGGTTTCCTAAAAAAATAGAAAATTAATAAGATTAAAAGTTATTTAATAGTATGAACAAATTTTATTTAAAATCTTTTTTATTTTGGTTTGTATTGTTGGTAACAGCTATTTTAAATGCCGGTATTAGAGAAGCGACGTACAAACCGCTATTAACTCCTCATATTGGTAATTGGGCTCACCAGATAAGTTCGTTAACAGGAATTTTTTTGTTTTTTTGTGTTATATATCTTTTTTTAAAAAACTCAAAAGAAAATTATAATAAAAAAAGTTTGGTTATAATAGGGATGGTTTGGTTTGTGATGACCTTTATTTTTGAAATAGGCATGAATATTTTTTTGAGAAAGTTAAGTTTTGAACAAGTTTTGCAAACCTATTATTTTTGGCAAGGAGAAACTTGGATTTTTGTTTTATTGTCCGTTTTGTTTTTACCAATGATAATCGGAAAAATTTTAAAGAAATATTAGATAAATTTATGTTGAAAAGTTTATCTAAAATTAGTTTGTTGATAATATTGTCTTTTGGTCTGGGTTTATTTTTATATTCTCCGATTATTTTTCAAGAAGGCAATCCTTGGCCTCAAATCAAAGGAATAGCGCGATTGACTTTGGACAAAAACGAGATTGTCAAAATTTCCGACCAGGAAAATAAATATATGACCAAAAGCGAAGGTGGTAAGGAAGCAGTGATAAATTTTATGCGTCAAAAGGGCTTTGATTTTGTTGAACAACTTGGCTCTGGTTATGTCTTTGAAAGACAAGGGAAAAGTATCGTAGTCGTCCATCGTCAGTACAGTAGATTTTATTCATTGTGGAATTTTCCAGAAGATTTTGAAAATATTTATTTAGCGGAAACAGAAATTGATCTCGCGCGCGAGCTGTCTGATTGTTTACCCAAAAGCGATATAGGTAGTCGAGATAAATGTCAGGAGCTTTTAAAAACAATAGTCAATTTTGACGATTGTGTAAAAGCTGGGTTTGCTATCATGAAATCCAATCCACCGCAGTGCGCCACGGCAGATGATCGTACTTTTGTTCAAGAAAGCAATGGGCAGTGGGAAACAGCCTTGGTGTTTTTAGAAAATTGCGAAGTGAAAAGAGCTTTTCAAACACACAGCAAACTGGTAACCTTGGATTTAAAAAATGGCAACACACTTAAGGTTTATGAACCAAAAATAGACGATATTATGAAAGTACTTGCTCAAATAAGACCAAAATGCGGTTTTGTTAGTGTGGCTACAGAATAATTTTTTAATGTGGTATAATAAATAGAGTTTAATTATTTAAACATAAACTTATGGAACAATTTTTACTTAACAATCAAGCGTGGTTGTTTATAGTATTAGCTCTTTGGACCATACCTTGGAAAGGGTGGGCGCTTTGGAAATCAGCTCGCCAGAACGACAAATGGTGGTTTATCGCCCTTTTGGTTATAAATACCGTCGGATTGCTCGAAATACTCTATATTTTTGTTCTTGGTAAAAAGAAAGCCATAGAAATTCAAAAATAATTTTTGCTGAAATTAGTCAAATTAAACACTTCAATCTATAGATTGAAGTGTTTTGTTTTTGGGTATTTTTGATAATAATATAAATATCAATTGTTTGTTGGCATTTAATTTTAAAAAATGTTATAATATTCATATTATGTCAATATTTTTATGTCTGAAAATAAGCAAAAAACTATCATCATAGTCGGGGCCGGTCCGGGAGGGTTGGTAGCTGGCATGCTTTTGTCTCACTATGGATTCAAAGTAAAAATTTTTGAAAAAGAAAGTATTCCCGGCGGGCGTAACGGCTATCTGCAACTGGGGAATTATAAATTTGATATCGGTCCGACATTTTTCATGATGGATTATGTATTGAGAGACATATTTTCTTCTGCCGGTAGAAATTTGGAAGATTACGTAGAAATGACCAAGTTGTCCCCGATGTATAGATTATTTTTTGAAGATAAATATTTGGATATTTATGATGAAAAGGAAAAGATGCGTGATGAACTCAAAAGAGTTTTTCCGGGTGAGGAAAACGGTATAGATAAATTTATGGCAAAGGAAAAGCAGAGATTAGATAATCTTTTTCCTCTCTTATCAAATCACAATAATAATATTTTTGAAGTTTTTAGTTGGCGATTTTTCCGGGCCTTACCGGCGTTTGCTATTGGAAGATCTTTGTTTTCCGTGATGGGAAATTATTTTAAGAGTGAATACGCCAAGCTTAGTTTTACTTTTCAATCCAAATATCTCGGGATGTCGCCTTGGGAATGTCCGGGAGCTTTTGCCATGGTGCCTTATGTTGAGCACGCCAGCGGGATTTATCACTCCCGAGGTGGAATTTCAGAAACCGCTTTGGCTATGGCTAGGGTTATCAAAGAAAACAAAGGAGAAATTTTTTATAATAAAAAAGTTAAACAATTGATTTTAGAAAATAAAAAAGTTGTCGGGGTTGAACTGCAAGACGGACAAAAAGAATTCGCCGATGAGGTGGTGATAAACGCCGATTTTTCTTATGCGATGAAAAATCTGATACCGCCGGGGATTTTAAAAAAATGGTCGCCGGAAAAATTGAAGAAAAAAAGATATTCATGTTCTATTTTTATGCTATATCTCGGGATTAATAAGACCTTGCCTTTACGTCATCATAATATCGCATTTGCGCAAAATTATCGACAAAATATCCTGGATGTTTTTAGCGGTAAACTCACGGAAAAAGATTTTTCTTTTTATGTTCGTGATGCCACCAAAACCGATCCGACATTGGCGCCAAGCGGTAAATCTGCGCTTTATGTTCTGGTACCGGTAGCCAATAATCGCGCCGGAATAAATTGGACGGAAAAAAAACAAGAAATTCGCAACCGAGTACTAGAGCTCATGAATATCCGACTTGGCGTAGGAGATTTATCCAAAAATATTGAAGTGGAAAAAATAATTACTCCGGATGATTGGGAAAAAGATTTCAATGTAGATTTGGGTGCGGTTTTCAATTTAGCTCACAATTTGGGGCAGATGTTATGGCTTCGTCCGCACAATCGTTTTGAAGAACTTCAAAATCTTTATTTGGTCGGCGGTGGAACTCATCCGGGTAGTGGTTTGCCGACTATTTATCAATCCGGAAAAATAGCCGCGGATTTGATAAATAAAAAATATTTATAATTTAAAGTTAAATGAAATTTTTATGAAAATAGCTACCAATGTCAGTCGGGATGCTTTTGGTGGCATTACTACTTCCAATTTATTTTTATTTGATTGGCTTAAAAAAAGAAACGATAAGGTAGTAGGGATAGAATTAATTAGCTCTCGCCATTTTAAGGGCCCAGCTATTTTTCGTAATTATCCACCTGAATTTTTTAGTCATCACATCATAAACGGTTTAGATATTATCACCAGTATGTCCTGGGAAAAAAGAGGTGATGCTCGTAAAAAGTGGGGGGTTTTGATAGAGACAACAAAAAAAATATTAAAACAAGAAAAACCAGATGTTGTTTTTATAAATGGAACATATAATTTACCTTGGATTTTGGCTCAAGCAGCCAAAGATTTACAAATACCAATAGTTTTACGTTATGCTGGTGTTTTAAAAAGAGAAGCCGAGTTTAAAGGTTTTTTTATTAGAAAGAGGCTTTTGTCTTATGAAAAATGGATAGCTTCTTCTGCTGAGAGAATAATTTTTCCCTCGAAGGTTTGTCAAAAAGTGGTAGAAAAAGAAATTTTAAAAAGACCAATTAAAAATTGTGTGGTTATAACCAATCCCATGGGTAAAGCTAAAAAAAGTATGAGTGATAAAATTTTGGTAAAAAATCAGAAACCGGTTATTGCGGCGATTGGTCGTTGGACGCCAATTAAAAATTTTTCAACTTTTATAAATTTACACAAAGAATTATTAAAAAATTGGGATCACCGAGCATTGTTAGTTACTTCATATTGGGATAAAAACTTCCCTTTTCCAAATACTTTGGAAAGAATTGACCCGATGAGTCATGATAGGCTTTTAAATTTTTATAAAAAAATCGATCTTTTAGTTGTAACTTCAAGTTTTGAAACTTTTTGTAATGTTGCTTCAGAAGCTTTGATCAATGGAGTCTCGGTTTTAGTTTCTAAAAATGTTGGTTTTTCTGAAGTCTTGATAAAAGCCGGTTTAGATAGAATGGTCATTGATTCTTTTGATGATTTGAAAAAAGTATCAAAGTTGGCCAGAAGCCTAGTATTTCAAAAACCAAAAGTAGTAGAAATTAAAAAAGTTGCAGCCTTGCTTGATATAGAAATAAACAATCGTCTTGTTTATAATGAGTTTAAAAAGGTTGTGCTTGATTAAGAAATTTATAAAATTATGAAAAAAATAATATTAAAAAGTAAACCGTTCCAAGGCACGCCTTTTAAAGGATGGTGCGGTCCGTCAACTCTCAAAATAGTTTTCGATTATTACGGCCTAAATTTACCAGAGAAAAAATTGGTCAAACTTTGTAAAACCACCAGAGAAAAGGGGACGACAGTTCAAAACATCAGGGCAATAGCCAAAAATCTTGGTTTTAAAGTAAAAGTTCAAAATAATAGCAATTTTGAAGAAATTTATAAATGGTTGCAAAAAGATGTTCCGGTGATAGTAGATTGGTTTACCCGTGGGCGTAATGATTACGACGATTTTGATGTGGCCGGCGGTCACTATTCGGTATGTATAGGATTGGACGATAAATATATTTATGTTTCCGATCCGGAAATCGGGCGCGTGCGTAAAATGGAACGCAAAGATTTTTTAAGCGTTTGGTTTGATTTTCCGGGAAGCTACATTAGAAAGCCTTCGGAAATAATTTTACGCAGAATAGTTGCGGTTTATAAATAAAAATTTATGAAAGATATAAATAATTTTTACGAAACAGCCTTTTGGCATAGTTTATCCGAAGAAGAGGTATTAAAAAAATTAGACGCGACCAAAAACGGATTGCATGACAAAGAAGTAAAAAAAAGACGAGGAGAATTCGGTTTTAATGTGTTACCGACTGTTAAACCGCCGTCGCTGGTCATTATTTTTTTACGTCAATTTTTGAGCCCGTTGATTTATATTTTGATTGCCGCCGGTTTAGTGTCCGCAGTTTTGAAAGAAATTTCGGACGCTTTTTTTATTTTTATCGTTATCTTTCTAAACGCTATCATAGGTTCTTGGCAAGAAAATAAAGCGGAAAAAACCGCCGGAGCTTTGAAAAAAATGATTAAGATAAATACTACAGTTTTACGTAATGGATTTGAAGTAGAAATTGATTCGGCAGAATTAGTTCCTGGAGATATTATCAAGCTTTCTTCCGGTCACAAAGTCCCGGCAGATGCCCGTTTATTAGAAGTTAAAAACTTAACCGTGGATCAGTCGCTTTTAACCGGAGAATCCAGGGCGGTGGAAAAAGAAAATTTAAATCCGATAGAAGAAAAAATTCCTATCAGCGCTCAAGAAAATATGATTTTTGCCGGGACAACAGTAGCTACAGGTAGAGCTTTGGCAGTGATTGTCAAAACCGGATTGAATTCTGAAATTGGTAAAATAGCGACAGTGATCTCTTCTTCCAAAGGAGAAAAGCCACCGCTTATTTTAAGAATGGAAAATTTTACCAAAAAAATAAGTTTTATCATGTTATTTGTTTGTCTTATTTTGATGGTTATTTCTTTAAGCAAAGGAATGAGTTTGCTTGAAGTATTCTTTTTGGCTGTGGCTTTGGCGGTAGCCGTTATTCCGGAAGGCTTACCGGTAGCTTTAACCGTGGCACTATCTATTGCTTCTTTTCGCATGTCCAAAAGAAATGTATTAGTCCGACGTTTAAATGCGGTTGAAGGACTGGGGAGTTGCACACTTATTGCCAGTGATAAAACCGGTACTTTGACCGTCAATCAACAAACCGCCAAAAAAATCTGGTTACCGTCCGGAGCGTCTTTTGAGGTTGAGGGAGAAGGGTATAACGGACAAGGAAAAATAAAATTTATTGGTGATAAGGATGAAGGAAAAAATTATTTAGAAGATTTGGAAGAACTGTGTTTTTCCGGAGCCATCAACAATGAAGCGGAATTAAAAAAATCCGGTAACAAATGGCATTATCATGGCGATTCTATGGACGTGGCTTTTTTGGCTTTGGCCATTAAAAAAGGAATTGATTTGGAAAAAAGCAAAAAACAATATAAAGAAATTTTGTCTATTCCTTATGAATCGGAAAACAGGTTTTCCGCTATTTTGGTTGAAAACCAAAAAGAGCATTGTGCTTTTGTTAAAGGCGCGGTTGAAGTTATAGTTCAACTATCTTCTCATATTTTGGTAAAAGGAAAAAATAAAGATATTGATAAAGAAGAAATTTTAAAACAGGTTAAAAACATGGCTTCGCAGGGTTATCGGGTTTTGGCGGTAGCCAAAAAAGAATGTGGCGAAAAAATTATAATAAATAATTTGAATAAAAAAGATTTGAAAAAATTGGTATTTTTGGGCTTGGTTGGATTTATTGATCCGTTGCGAGCCGAGTCCAAAAAAGCGGTAGAAAAATGTCGTGGTGCCGGTATAGAAGTAGCGATGATTACCGGGGACCATCCGCTTACCGCTATGGCGATAGCCAAAGAATTAAATATTGCCAAAGAAGGTTCACAAGTCATCACCGGAGAACAAATTCAAAGATTAGGCCCGTCAGACACGCCGGAGTTTTATAACAAAATATCCGCTTGTCGGGTTTTTGCCGAAGTCTCTCCTATGCAAAAATATCAAATTGTGGAATCTTTGAGAAAATCCGGACATTTTGTGGCAGTAACCGGAGATGGGGCCAACGATGCGCCGGCTCTCAAACGCGCCAACCTAGGGGTGGCAATGGGCTCCGGAACCGATGTTGCCAAAGAAACTTCCTCAATGATTGTTTTGGATGATAATTTTTCTTCCATCGTTGCCGGAGTGGAAGAGGGTAGATTTGCTTATGATAATGTGCGTAAAGTAATTTATCTTTTGATCAGTACCGGATGTGCGGAAATCATGCTTTTCTTTTTTGCTATTTTTGCCGGTTTACCTCTGCCACTTTTTGCCGTACAATTATTATGGTTAAATCTGGTAACCGAGGGCATTCAATATGTGGCGTTGGCTTTTGAAGCCGGAGAACCGGGAGCCATGTCTCGTCCGCCCAGATCTCCCAAAGAGGGGGTATTTGATCATCTGATGATTCAACAAACTTTGATTTCCGGTTTAGTTATCGGATTTGTCGCTTTTTCTGTTTGGTTTGTAGGTTTGAGATTTTTACATTTAGAAGAAAACATTGCTCGTAATTTTGTTTTTTTGATTATGATAATGTTTGAAAATCTTCATGCTTTGAATTGCCGTTCCGAACGACGTTCAATATTCAAGATTTCGTTAAACAAAAATAGGTTATTAGTTTTTGCTATTATTGCCGCTCATGCCTTGCATATTTTTGCCATGTACAATCCATATTTGTCAAAGTTGCTCAGAGTTTCTCCAATAACTTTGAAAAACTGGATTATTTTGTTCCTATTGAGCTTTACCGTCATTGCTTTTTCTGAAATATTTAAATATATAAAAAACAAAAAACAATTAAATTTTAATTATAATTAATTTTATATGGAACAAACTCACGTCAAAAGCACACCCAAAGATGTATTTTTACATCTTTTCAACATCGTGACTTTTTATCTCAGTGTTATCGGTTTGATAACACTTTACGTCAATTATATCAACGCTCTTTTTCCAGATGCGCTAAATTATTATTTTACCGGAATTTCTACAGGTGTTCGTTGGGCCAGTTCAGTATTATTTATAGCTGTTCCAGCTTATTTGTTGAGTTCTTGGATGCTTGGTAAAGATATTCAAAAACAACCGGAAAAAAGAGATTTGAAATTACGTAAATGGTTGATTTATTTTACACTTTTTCTTTCTGCTATTACTATAATTGTTGATTTGATGATAACGGTTTATTATTTTCTTGATGGAGAAATTTCCACCAGATTTTTCTTGAAAGTTTTGGCAGTGTTACTGGTCGCAGGAGCGGTTTTCGGGTATTATTTTTGGGAACTCAAAAGAGATAATAAAAAAACCAATATACCGAAGATTTTAACAATAGTTGTTGCAATAGTGGTGCTAGGCAGTATTATTGCCGGATTTTTTATTGTCGGTACACCCGCTGACCAACGCAACCGTCGTTTTGACGAAAGAAGAATCAACGATTTACAATCAATCCAAGGTCAAGTTATAAATTTTTGGATTCAAAAAGGAAAATTGCCGGAAAATCTGGATGACCTGAAAGTTGATATCACCGGATTTTATATTCCGCAAGATCCGGATACTGAACAAAATTATGAATATATTGTGAAAGATGCGCTTAATTTCAGTCTTTGCGCCAATTTTGGTACATCAAACACAGATGATAAAAATTCAAATTATGCGGGAAAATATGGTTATTATCCGGATCCTTATTATCAAGAAAATTGGCAACACGAAGCCGGAAGAGTTTGTTTTGAAAGAAAAATAGACCCAGAATATTATAAAGATAAGGAAAGAAAGGATACAGTAGAGCCGGTAATTATAAGATAAAAACAAAAAACAGCCTGCTAAAAAAGCTGGTTGTTTTTTTAATAAACTTGTCTTTTTTTGCCTTGCCCTTGCTTTTTTCGCTAAAATATGATAAAATATAAAAAGTTTTAAAAAATTTATAAAGTTCATAAAGTTGCATAAATGGATATTATAATTGATAATTTTAAATCTAAAATTTTAAATCATAAATCTAAAATTTAAGTGTATGGGAAAATTTAACGACAGAAAAAAGTTTGGTGGTGGAAATAAGTTTGGTGGTAATAGAGGTGGTTTTGGCGGGGGACGATCATTTGGTGGTGGCGCGCCCCGAAGGGGTCCCTTTGGGAGTGGTTTTGGCGGAGGTAGACCTCAAATGCACAAAGCTACTTGTAGTGAATGTGGTAAAGAATGTGAACTTCCGTTTAGGCCGACAGGCGACAGGCCGGTTTTTTGTAGCACCTGTTTTGACAAACAAGGCGGTGGCAGTGAAAGACCAGATAGATTTGGCAGAGGCAGAGGAGAAAGGTCAGATAGCAGACCTCGTCACGAAGATAGAGGTGGTATGCATGATGCGGTTTGTGGTAAATGCGGAGCAAAATGCCAAGTGCCTTTCAGACCAACTCCGGGTAAAGAAGTTTTGTGTGATGACTGTTTTGGTAAAAGTGGAAAAGGTGGAAAAGATAATGGAGAACTTATGGTAGAGCTCAAAGGCTTGCATGTAAAATTGGATAGATTGATGAAAATCTTAGCTCCAAACGCAGTAGCAGAAAAAGCCGAAAAAGTAGAAGTAAAAGAAGATAAAAAAGTTATTAAAGCAGAGGCAAAGAAAGAAGTAAAAAAAGAGATAAAAAAACCAGTGAAAGAAAAAAAAGTTGCTCCAAAAAAAGTTGTAGTAAAAAAGAAGAAATAATAAAAAAAAACGGACTTTAAAGTCCGTTTTTTGTTTTTAATATTACAATATTTTAATATTTAATATCTAATATCTCATATTTTACTCCTTTTCCCCCAATATTTATTTCAACCACATCTCCAACTCGATGACCTAAAAGCGCAGATCCGATAGGGGAATTGTAAGAAATTTTACCTGTAAACGGATCTGTTTCTTCAGACCCCAATATTGTATATGTTTTTTGTTCATCTTTTATAAGCACTGTTACAGTGTGGCCAACTTGTATTTTAGAACTGTCTGTACTTGTTATAATTTTTGCTTGGTGTAATTGATTTTCCAAAACCTGCATTTCGTGATTTATTTTACGTAAACGTCCTTTGGCTAATTGATATTCTACGTTTTCACTGAAATCTCCCAGTTGTGCCAAACGTGATACTTCTGATATGGCTTCCGGTTGATTTCTTTTTAGTCTTTCCAATTTATTTTTTAATTGTAAAAATTTATCCTCTGTTATTAGAGGATCTTTATCGTTATAATTATATTTTCCCGGTTTACGGTAAGGGATTTGCATACGATATAATAATAATTTATTTTATAATTTTTAGCAAATAAAAAAACCGCCTGTGAAAACAGGCGGTTTTAAAGAACAAAATTTTAAAGTATCGAAAAGGTTGTGAGTCCGACCATGACGATACTGACCATACTCACCAGCTTGATGAGTATGTTTAAACTTGGTCCGGAGGTGTCCTTGAAAGGATCTCCGACCGTATCGCCGACAACGGTAGCTTTGTGATTATTACTACCTTTTCCACCAAGGTTGCCTTCCTCGATGTATTTTTTGGCGTTGTCCCATGCTCCGCCGGCATTAGCCATAAATACAGCCAAAATAAAGCCAGTGGAAAGTGTTCCGACCAAAAGCCCCATTACTCCGGCTACTCCAAAAATTACAGTAACAAAAACCGGGGTGACTATAGCCAAAAATGAAGGAAAGAGCATTTCTTTCTGTGCACCTTTGGTGGATATTGCCACGCAACGCGCATAATCAGGCTTACTCGCACCCTCCAATATTCCGGGGATTTCCCGGAATTGACGGCGGACTTCATCTACCATGCTTCCGGCAGCTCTACCAACAGCGTTCATGGTGATTCCAGAAAATACAAAGCACAGCATCGAACCTATAAACGCTCCGGCCAAAACCTTAGGGTTCATCAAGTGTATTTGGAAGTGTTGTATAAAATCCAAAATACCAGCGTCTTTTATTGGAATTTCTCCGATAAAAGTTTGACCATCGCGAATAAGAGCAATTTTCACTTCTTCCAGATAAGCGGCCAAGAGTGCCAGTGCGGTTAAGCCGGCTGAACCTATGGCAAAGCCTTTACCAGTCGCGGCTGTAGTATTTCCCAGTGCATCCAGCGCATCGGTTCTTTTACGAACTTCGCTACCCAGTTCGGCCATCTCGGCAATACCACCGGCATTGTCCGCTATAGGACCAAAAGCGTCTGTAGCCAAAGTAAAACCCAGAGTAGAAAGCATGCCAACTGCTGCTATACCGATACCATAAAGTCCGGTATTTAAATTCACAGCAGTCAACATATTGGCTACATCAAAGTTTATCGCAGATAGAAAACTCAAAATAACAGCAGATGTAACTGTCAACACTGGAATAGATACTGAATTCATTCCTAACCCTAGACCGGCGATGATAACTGTTGCCGGGCCAGTTTTGGAACTTTCAGCTACTGCTTTTACCGGAGCGTAGCTATGCGAAGTATAGTATTCAGTCGCTTGACCGATGATAACTCCAGCCACAAGTCCAATGACAACGGAAAAAGAAACACCTATCCAGTTATGCAGTCCGAGAAAAAATAAAGACACGAAAGTAAAAATCGCAACCAGGATTGATGAGAGAAATGTACCGCGGTTTAAAGCGGAAAGTAACTGTTTCATCGTAGAATTTTCTGCAGTTTTCACTGTATAAACTCCAAAGATTGAAAGACATATACCAATAGCAGCGATAATCATCGGTGCCAAAACCGCCCTCAGTTGCATGGTGGTATCAGCTTGAAAAGCCACTGCTCCCAGAGCTGCGGTAGCCAAAATACTTCCGCAATAACTCTCATAGAGATCGGCACCCATCCCAGCTACATCACCAACATTATCACCGACATTGTCAGCAATGGTTGCCGGGTTACGAGGATCATCTTCGGGAATCCCGGCTTCAACTTTACCCACAAGGTCAGCACCAACATCTGCAGCTTTGGTGTAAATACCTCCGCCCACACGCGCAAAAAGCGCTTGAGTGGAAGCACCCATACCAAAAGTTAGCATTGTTGTTGTGATAATTATGAGATTATGCGGATCCTGCAGATAAGAATAAAAATGGCTTAAAACCATAAACCAAACTGCTATATCCAATAATCCCAGTCCTACAACCACCAATCCCATCACCGCTCCTGAGCGGAACGAAACTTGTAACCCTTTGTTTAAAGATACAGTGGCTGCACTAGCTGCGCGAGAATTCGCGTAGGTAGCAGTCTTCATCCCAAAGAACCCGGCTAAACCGGAGAAAAATCCTCCGGTCAAAAAAGCAAACGGCACCCAAGGATTTTGCAATCCAAAGTATGCCATTACGGCAAAAATTATTGCCAACACGATCAAAAAAGGTCCGACTATTTTATACTGCTGACGCAGATAAGCCATAGCCCCTTCTCTGATGTACAATGCAATGTTTTTTGTTCGTTCATCTTCCTTTTCTTTTTTCATTGCTTGAAAAAATTTCCAAGCAAAAAACAGAGCGATAACGGCGCAGACAAGTACAGCCCAAATAATCCAGTTTGTCATCAGAGTCTCCTTTTGATGATGATTGATAATATTGTCAAGGTACAATTTTTTTAAACCGGCTTTAAAAATAACACTTTTTAGCCAAAAAGTCAAGGTTAAATTGGGGATAGATAAGCCAAATTTGGGACTCTTGGAAAAAAAGAATTAATATGATAAACTATCAATAAATATTTTTGATTTTAGATTTATGAATTTTTTACAAAAAAATGTCGCTAAATTAATTGTTATTACATTTATTACTATTTTTGGTTTATTTTTGACACCGACTGCTTCCGCTCAAGAAGAAGTTAATTTATATTTCTTTTGGGGCAAGGGATGTCCTCATTGTGCCAAAGAAGAAGAATTATTGAAATATTTTCAAACCAAGTATTCATATTTACGCGTGCATAGTTTTGAAGTTTATACCAATTTTCAAAACATGAATTATTTGCAACAGATTGGAAAAAAACTTGGCGCACGAGTGGATGGTGTGCCTTTTACTATCATCGGTGATAAAACTTTTGTCGGTTTTTTGGAAACCATGTCACCGTCGGAACTTGCCAATAGGATAGAAGAATGTGGTAGGAAAAAATGCCCAGATAGCGTAGGAGAAATTGTCGGCGTAACAAAAGAGCCAACTTCAGAAGAACAGCTTCCAAAAGATGAGGAAAAAGAAAAAAAGATTATCGATGTGCCTTTTTTGGGTAAAATTGATGCGATGGATTTTTCTTTGCCAGCGCTCACTGTTATTATCGGTATTTTGGACGGTTTCAATCCTTGTGCTATGTGGGTTTTGGTGTTTCTTATCAGTTTGTTACTCGGGATGCAAAATCGTAAAAGGATGTTTATTTTAGGAACCGCATTCATTGTTTCTTCAGCCGCCGTTTATTTCATGTTTATGGCGGCTTGGTTAAATTTACTTATTTTTTTGGGATTTATCATTTGGGTTCGTGTCGCTATTGCTGTTTTTGCTGTGGGTGGAGGACTTTATCATTTGCGAGAATATTGGAAAAATAAAGACGGAGCTTGTAAAGTGACGGGTGGAGAAGAAAAACAAAAAACTTTTGCTAAGCTGAAAGGGTTGGTTCAACACAACAGTTTTTGGTTGGCGCTCGGTGGAATTATGCTTTTAGCTGGTATGGTTAATTTGGTGGAACTTATTTGTTCTGCAGGATTTCCGGCTATTTATACGCAGGTGTTGGCGCTTAATAATTTACCGACTTGGCAATATTATCTATATATTCTCGGGTATGTTTTCTTTTTTATGCTCGACGATTTGGTAGTATTTTTTGCCGCTATGATTACTCTTCGGATGACTGTGCTATCCGGTAAATACAGTAGATATTCCAATCTGATTGGCGGTATTTTGATGGTAATCATCGGCTTTTTGTTGATTTTTAAACCGGAATTTTTGATGTTTGGATAAATATGTTTTTAAAAAAGTTTTTTGTTATTATGCTTTTGGTCGGACTTTTTTGCCCGTTTTTTGTATTTGCGCAAACCGCGGAAGATATTTTTCAAGCTAAAGTTATTGAAATTTTACAAGAACAGCAAATAGACAGAGGTGATGGTACGCAAAAAATCCAACAAAATCTTTTGTTATTAGGGACAGAGGGTTTTTATAAAGATAAAGAAGTAAAATATTTAGGAATTTCTGAAGTTGATATTGCTGGCAGTAATATTTATAAAGTCGGAGATAAGGTTTTGGTACAAAAAATCGCTGATTTTGATGATGAAGAAAGATTTTTTGTGATGGATTATGTCCGTTCGGGTAAATTGGGCTTTCTAGCATTTTTATTTGTGTTGATAATTGCCGTGATAGGAGGGAAAAAAGGCTGGCGCGCCATGCTCGGGCTCATTGTTAGTTTTTTTATAATTTTGAAATTTATTTTACCGCAAATTATCGGCGGTAACAATCCTCTTGTTATCAGTTTATTTGGTTCGTTTTTTATTTTAGTGGCGATGATTTATATTACTGAAGGGATAAATAGAAAATCAAATTTGGGATTAGCAAGTGTTTTTATTTCTTTGGTTGCAACTTTATTTTTATCCTGGCTTTTTGTTTCTTTGAGTAAATTGACCGGTTTGGCTAATGAAGAAGCGGTTTTTCTCATTGGAGTAGGGGAAAAAGCGATAGATTTTCGTGGGCTTCTTTTGGCTGGGATGTTGATTGGTGCGGTTGGGGTGCTTGACGATGTGGTTATCGGACAAATAGAAGCGGTTAAACAAATCAAAAAAGCTAACCCAAATCTTCCTTTTTGGCAAGTTTTCAAAATGGGTTATGAAGTGGGTAATACTCATCTGGGCGCGATAGTAAATACTTTATTTTTGACTTATGCTGGTGCATCTTTACCATTACTAATATTATTTACTTTAGGGCAAAATGAAGCTTTGACTTTTGCACAGGCGATAAATAACGAAATGGTGGCCACGGAAATTATCCGCACATTAACCGGTAGTATCGGGGTGGCACTTTCTATGCCTATAGCGACATTTTTGGGGGCGAAATACCTTGATTAGCTAGTAAGCTTGTAAGCAGGTAAGAAAAAGAATTTACCCCAGTGAAATCCTGCCAAAGGCAGGTTCGTCCGCCACGGCGGACAAAATTTCACGGGGTAAAAAAAACGGCTCACGCGAGTGGGCCGTTTGAATTTTACGAAAAAGAGAGATTATTTGGGGAGAACCCATCTAATCATCGACTTCTTCGCATTTCTCGGAAAGAATTCCAGATGTTTGTGCAGTGGACAATCTGATGCCGGTTTGGGGCGTTCGTTGTGCTGCGGACAGCAGAGATTCAGATCGTCATCCGGGCAACAACAGTTCGCACTGTTTTGTCCCGGACAGGTGCAGTAGACCGTTACCGGCTGCAACCTTTTGCATCTGCAGTCATCTCCACAGCTTCCATCACATTCGCAATTGTCATGACACATGAAGTACCTCCTTTATGAATGTTAATTGATATCTTTGGGATAGCAGGCAAGTCCGCCATGCAACGGACAATCCGGAGAAGGCATCGGACGTTCGTTGCATACCGGACAGTACGGAGAAAGCATCTTTCCTTGACCAGGCAGAGAAATACAACAACAGGTCAAAGAATGCTTGGCCGGACAGGTACAACGGTCATCTTCTTTTTTAGGAATGTTTTCCATAACGCACCTCCCATTTGCGTTAGTGGTTTATAAAATGAACAATCATCGTATAATAGCGCAATTTCGGACTTTTGTCAATAATTAGCCAGCAAAACTAACTTTTTTGACTATTTAATAATTAGTTGGTATCTTACAAGTGTGTTCTTTTTATTAACTACATACGAGAGGTATAACCAATGAAAACCTTTAGTTACTACAAAGAAGGATTTTTTAAGCAAAACAGCGAAAAATCAGAAATGAACAGGAGGATGTTTTATTTAATTCTGGGATTATTTTTCTTGTTTCTTTGGATAGTTATTGTATACCCTAGTAATGCTTTTCCTTCGGATTTATTAGAAATTAGTTCTGTTAAATTGGGACCTTTGCTTTTAGCGCTTGTTTCACCATGGATTGCTGCAAAATTTATGTTTCTCGGTATGGAAGAAAATTTATTGTGGTGGCAAAAGAAATTACCTATTTTTGGCTACTTCTTGTCCTCAATGTTTTTCGGATTTGTGGTTTATTACACTCCAATTTTTAGGGATATATTTATTAATGCACTTTTGATTACCCTTGTTTTTACCACCATTGGAGCCGTGTATCCCAAATTGTATGAATCTTGGAGATCAACCGTTATCGTGAGTGTTTTAGGGTTTGTGGTTTCAGCCGCGATTTTCTTTACAGAACCCGATATTTTTTTTGAATTTTTTGTTTTTCGATGGGTGGTCGTCTTTATTTTGGCGTTTCTTATCGGAGGAGTATTTTATCAAGCCCATAGAATTCCAAGGAATTTGAATAATGCGATGTTGGCTACAGGTTTTTTCTTTGTTTGGATTTTGGCGATGATTATTTATGTTATTGCCAAAATATTCTATCATCTTTTTTTGATTCTTGGTTCAGGTACAGAAATGGAATAGAACAGTATGTTCATTATTTTATATCCGTTTGCTTTTTTGCAGGCGGATTTTATTTTTATAAAAAAGATTTGCAACTTGACAAAATGGCCAAAATATGCTATACTGTAGTCACAAAATCCCGTAGTAGAAATACAGTCGAATTTCTTTACAACGGCCTAAGTTTTGTAAACTATTCACTTTATTTCTATCACTATGACAGGTACAATTAAAACCTTGATTGCTGATAAACATTTCGGTTTTATTACTCCAGAAGGTGGCGCGAAAGATATTTTCTTTCACGAATCCGCTCTTAATGGTGTTAATTTCACTGATTTGAAAGCTGGCGATGCAGTTAGTTTTGATACCGAAGAATCCGATAAGGGTCCTCGCGCTATCAATGTAACACTTGCTTAATTTCAGATTTGTTTAAAAATAATAAAAACCACTCGTAAGGGTGGTTTTTTGTTATTATTATCATTCCCGTCAATCCGCCAGCTGGCGGAGGGAATCCAGTGGTTAATTATAACATTTCCTGGATCCCCGCCTTCGCGGGGATGACAGATTCCGATTTATTGGTTTTTATCTTTAAATTTTATAATTTTTTTGGTATAATACTCCTATGAAATACGATATTATAGTTATAGGTGGAGGACCATCAGGTATGATGACCGCTGGGATTGCGGGGCAAAATGGCGCCCGTGTTCTTTTGATTGAAAAAAACCATAACCTCGGAGCAAAATTATTGATTACCGGTAAGGGGAGATGTAATATCACCAACCATACTTTGAAAGTTTCTGAACTAGTTAAGCAGTATGGGGTAAATGGTAAATTTCTTTTTTCTGCTTTTAATAAATTTGACGTAGAGGATACCATGTCTTTTTTTGAAAATTATGGTGTAGGGGTAAAAGTAGAAAGAGGAAATAGAGTTTTTCCACAAAGTGATAGAGCTATCGATGTGTTAAATGCTTTGAAAAAGTTTCTAAAAGAATCCAAAGTAGAAATAAAAACCAAGGCGCAAGTTAAAGATATTGTCAAAAAAGGAAAGAAAATAGAAAAAATAGTTTTATCCGATGGGCAAGAGTTGGTGGCTGATAATTTTATCATAGCCACAGGTGGTAAATCATACCCCATGACTGGCTCTACCGGAGATGGATATAGTTGGTTGCAAAAACTTGGTCATCATGTTGTTGCACCCCGTCCAGCGTTGGTACCGATAATTGTCAAAGAAAAATGGATAAAAGAATTGGAAGGTTTGAGTTTAAAAAATGTAGAAATAGGTATTTATAAAAACAATAAAAAAATAAAGTCTGAATTTGGTGAAGCGATATTTACCGACAACGGGCTTAGCGGACCGATAATTTTGGATTTGAGCAAAACAGCAGGTGAGTTGTTGCCTGGAGATGTAAATTTGAAAATTGATTTTAAACCCGCACTTGATGATAAAAAATTGGACGATCGTTTACAAAAAGATTTCAAAGAGTTTGGCGCTAAAATATTTAGAAATTATCTCGCTGAACTTTGCCCTTCAAAATTAATCCCGGTTATGGTAAAATTATCAGGAATTCAAGCGGATAAAAAAGTAAACACAATTTCGCGTGAAGAAAGAAAAAATTTACTCAAGTTATTAAAAAGCTTTACTCTGGAAATCAAAGCGCTGGATAGTTTCGATAAAGCTATTATTACCGCTGGTGGGGTTGACCTCAAAGAAATTGATCCGCAAACTATGCGTTCCAAAATTATTGAAAATCTATATTTAGTCGGAGAGATTTTGGATATTGATGGTCCAACTGGTGGTTATAATTTGCAGGTTTGTTGGAGTACAGGCAATTTGGCGGGAAGCCAAATTGCTAATATTGAATATTAAATATTGAATATTTGTCCGTCCGTAGCCCAGAGGGCGAAGGCGGATTAAAAATATCATCGGGTTAATATCCAGTATTCAATATCCATTATCTTTATTTTTTAAATTTTTAACTTATCGTATGTTCATGGCAATATTTTTACTCATAATAGGTTTGGTAATGTTAGTTTTTGGCGGTGAATATTTGGTAAAAGGTGCAGCATCGTTGGCCAAAAAGTGGGGAGTCTCTACATTAGTCGTTGGTTTGACTGTGGTTGCTTTTGGCACATCTATGCCGGAGCTGGTGGTAAATATTTTTTCAGCTTTCAAAGGCGCGACAGATTTGGCGGTAGGTAATATTATTGGAAGTAATATTTCAAATATTTTTTTGATTTTGGGAGTTTCAGCCCTCATTTGTCCGCTTTTAGTCAAAGAAAGCACGACTTGGAAAGAAATCCCGTTTGCTATCCTAGCCGGTTGGATGATTTTGTTTATGGGAAATGATATTTTCTTTGATGGTTTGGGAGAAAATATTTTGACTCGTACGGATGGTTTGGCTTTAATTGCGGTATTTATTATTTTTCTTTATTATGTTTTCAATTTAGCCAAAAACGGAGCAGTTGAACAAGAAGAAGTCCAAGTTTTTACTTGGGCCAGATCAATTATTTTTCTCTTAGCAGGTATAGGTTTGTTATTTTTAGGCGGTAAAATTTTAGTGGATAACGCTATTATTTTGGCGCGTTTAGCCGGGATGAGCGAAGCGCTTATCGGTTTGACTATTGTGGCGGTCGGGACATCTCTTCCTGAACTTGTAACTTCTGCAGTAGCCGCTTATCGCAAACAAGCGGATATTGCCGTGGGTAATATCGTCGGGTCCAATATCTTCAACATTTTTTGGATTTTAGGACTTACTTCTACTATTAAACCTTTGCCGTTTAATTCAGGAATGAATTTTGATATTTTGGCTGAGATTATTGCCACTTTGATATTATTTCTATTTTTGTTTATCGGCACCAAGAAAAGATTGGATCGTTGGCAGGGTGTTGCTTTTATAGTGATGTATGTTGCGTATATTAGTTTCTTGATTTACAGAGGGTAAGACCAAAGAGATTACAAAAATAACAAATATTACAAAAATAACAGAAATTAAATAAAAGGAGGTATGTATTATAAAAAATTTGAGGATATTCCAGTATGGCAAATTTCAAGAAAATTTGTTTCAGACATTTATAAGCTTATTGATAAAAACGTAAGATTAAAGAGAGATTTTTCTCTTTGTGATCAGTTAAAGCGGGCAACATATTCAGTTCCGTTAAATATTGCTGAAGGTTTTGAAAGATCATCTAATAAAGAATTTGCAAATTTTATAAATATAGCCAAAGGATCGGCTGGTGAAGTAAGAACAATAGTTTATATTTTGCTTGATAATGATTATATTAACAAAAAAGAGGCTGAAGAATTATTAAAAGAATTACATAATATTTCTTCACACCTTTCACATTTTCGCAGCTATTTAATTAAAAATTTTGAACATAAAAGATAAATATTTTATTAATTTTTGCAATCTTTGCAATTTCTGCAATTTTTGTAATCTATTCATAGCTTCTATGAAAATACCAAAAAACTTACCTCAATTTGAGAAAAACAGCGTGGCGATTATCGTGGCGGGAAATTTAAATGCGGATTTTTATTTGGCTGATAAAGGAGTAATAAACAAAGTGTCCGGTTTTGTAGTAGAAAAGTCCAAATTTTCCGACAGGGAACAGACTGGTAAATACGGTAATGTGTTTTTTCAGTCCGGAGATAAGGCGGGGGCTATGAAAAACTTTTTACAAAAAGAATCTTTTACCGCTTTTAAATCCAATCTCAAAAATGTCAGTAGTGCCAAAGTCGCTTATCTATTTGCTCCGGGGACTATTATGCCGGAATTGCAAAAATTACTTCCAAAAAAATGGGAAAAAACATTGAAAACTTATAATGGTAATTTTGTTAAATTGTCTTTGGTTGATCTTTTAAAAAAAATTTAATAACCCCTCCCTCTGCCTGAGAGGGAGGTTGGGAGGGAGTGGGAGAGACTCCACCCATCCCTCCTCTTAAATAAAAGGAGAGAATAATTTAACATATATGTTTAAATTTCAACAAAACGAAGGAACTCTAGATAGAGTTATTCGTTTTCTGGCTTCAGTTGGTGTATTTTTTTGGGCCTATACTTCGTTTGTCGGTTTGATGGCTTGGTTTTTATATGTGGTAAGCATAATTTTGCTTTTTACTGCGATCACCGGATTTTGCGGTGTTTATGTGCTTTTTGGTATTAACACGAACAAGAAAAAATAATTTATATTTTTTAAAATTTTATGAAATTATCCGTTAAAAAAGGGGTTAGTTTTGGGTTGACTTCCGGGATTATCACTACTCTGGGCTTAATCGTCGGTCTTTTTTCCAACACACACTCCAGTGTAGTTATTATCAGCGGTATTTTGGTGATCGCAATAGCAGATGCCATGTCGGATGCTCTGGGAATTCATGTCTCGCAAGAATCGGAAAAAAGTAATACGGAAAAAGAAATTTGGGAATCCACCTTAGCTACTTTCTTATCAAAGTTTTTTATTGCGTTATCTTTTGTTCTACCGATTTTATTTTTACCTTTAAATATTGCGGTTGTCGCTTGTATACTTTGGGGTATTTTTTTACTTGTTACCTTCAATTACTATATTGCCAAGCAAAAGAATGTCAATCCTGTAGGGGTAATTTTTGAACATTTGACTATCGCCACTATTGTAATTATTGTCACTTATTATGTTGGTGAAGTATTAAAATAAGTTGGTTATGAATATTATAAATTTGGGAAAAAACAGTTCGAAAATCAAAGAATTGAAAAAACTGGAATTGAACAAATATCGTATTCAATCCGGTTTATTTTTGGTTGAAAATCATAATACTGTTTTTGATGCTTTCAAAAGTGGTTTTTATCCGCAAGAAATTTATGTGACTGAGGAATTTCTGTCTGATAAACAAGGTGAACTGGAAAAGTTTTTGCAAAAAACCAAACAAAATATTCCGGTTTTTCAGATTAGCGCGCCTATGAACAAACATTTTAGCTCTCTGGAAACTCCGTCCGGCTTGGCCGCTGTTTACCCTCTGCCGACAATGAGTGAAAAAATCAAAGGCAGTGTTATTTATCTCAACGGTTTGAACGATCCGGGAAATGTCGGCACGATTATCCGTTCGGCCGTGAGTTTCGGAATAGAAAATATCGTGGTAGATGAAAAATGTGCCGATCCGTTTAGTCCCAAAACTATTTCCGCCACCAAAGATGCCATTTTCAAAGTCAAAATTTTTAAAGATAAAAATAGGGAAATTATAAAACAGTTACAAAAACAAACCACCATAGTCTGCGCGACTGTTTCGCAAAATAATACTGAGTTGTCCGAAGTTTTCAAAAAAACAGGGGATTACTGTATAGTTATCGGCAGTGAAGCCCGTGGGATAGATGATGAAATTTTGGCATTATCTCATGCCAATGTTTGTATCAAAACCAGTGAAAAGATAGAATCGCTCAACGCCGCTTGCGCTGCCAGTATATTTCTATACGAATTTTTTAGAAGAAATTAAGACTCCACCCTATCCCTCCTCTTAAATAAAAGGAGGGGAAAACTCCTCCCTCTGCCCAGCCTGTCCGCCTTTGGCGGAAGAGGGAGGTTGGGAGGGAGTGGGAGAAAACACCCTCTCTTAATAAGAGAGGGGTTAGTGGAGAGTCTAAAAAATAAAAAACCGGCCTGTAAAAAGGGTCGGTTTTGATTTTAATTTTCCTGCACGGCTCCGGCGCCGGAAAGATGATATTTGTTGCTGTGGCAGTTCGGATTTTCTTTGTCGTGTTTTTTGAAACCGCGAAAAACAGCTATTTGCATGTTATCAGCTCTGAAATCAAATTTTGAACCGCAAATTTTACAGGTGAAGGTGTAGGTATAAGCTCCATCTTCAAATTCATCCAAAATCTTTTTTTCCGGATAATTCATAATATCCTCCTTATAAATATAGGAAAATTATTAAATAACCATTTTGAAAGTAACAAATAAAAGCTGTCTTGTCAATCAGAAGGGCCCAAATATCTTTGACATTTTGTTTGTAAGCTGTTAAAGTCTTTTTGATTATTGTACTTTACAAAATAACCTTTCTATAGGAGAAAAGTCATGAAAGTAACGTTGTTAGGTGTTTCTTCCAACCCACCGTTGGGAATGGCGGAATTTTCCGGTAAAACTTGTTATCAAGATGAAATGCCCGGTTTGATTAATGAAGAAGAAAATGCGAAAAAATTCGTTCAAAACAAACTTTTTTTCGTTTCTCATCACACTACATTGGAACACACCAATTTCACCTTTTTCTTGGAAGATATTCCGGTAAGTGATGTGACGCTGGGTCTTCATTTGACTCATCCCTTTTACAATTCGGACCAGCGTTCGGGCAGATATTGTGCCAAAATGTTTATCAACCCCGATTATATCTCTATCCGCGCGCACATCTTGTCCTTGTGGCCGGAGTGTACTCCGACACAAGTTGAAAATGTTCTGGGTTTTATAAAACTCGGAACAGAAATTTACTCGTCTCATATTAGTGAAGCGATTGCGACTACCGCAAAACTTTTTCGTCAAGAAAGACCTGATTTGAATGAAGAAGTTATTGCTGATAGAGCGCCGAAAATCGCTCAGGAGCAACTCCGGGTATTTATTTCCACAATTTTTCCCACTGGCCTGGTGCATACCATTGATCTTGTCACCCTGGTTTCTTTGTGGGAATCGGCTTGGTCGCCGGGAATGCGGAAGATTACGGAAATGATGAAAGAACGGATTTTAGAAAAATATCCCCAGATCGCCTTTATGTTTGACCATAACCGTCGACGTAAAGATGATTGGATTTGCCGTTGGCCGTTGATTTTACCGAAAGAAATACTTGTTCTTAATCCCAAAGTAGAAGATGTTAATTTTCAAGATTTGATGGAATTCAAATCTCCCGAAGAGACGGATATGCATCCGGTTGACAAGCTTCACTTTTTGCCGGAGAGAATGGAAAATAATATCGGTATGATTTCTTATCGCGCTAGAATTTCTCTAACAACCATGGGACAGGATCAGCGACACCGGACGGTTCGTCGTGGCGAACCTATATTTACCGGACAGTTTTATCTTACGCCGATATGTCAGGAACTCAGAATGGAAAAAATTGCTAAATCTTTTTTTTCATACTACTGTGACTTGAGAGATTCTATTCCTGTAAGCCTGTTTTCAGCTATCGCTCCTTATGGTACCGTAGTTACTTACAAGAAAACTAGCACTTTCAATGCTTGGCTTCATGAAAGTGCAAAGAGATTCTGTTGGCAAGCACAGGAAGAAATCTACAATCTCAATGTTTTGCTCAGAGATGCCATATTGTCTTTGAGTAAAAACAAAGAGAGCAACCACACGAAAGAAGGCATAAAAAAAATTATTGCCAAAATGATTCCGCCTTGTTTTCATAGCGGCGCCTGTGCCGAAGGTGTTCGTTATTGCGGACGTGATTTGAAATGTCGCGAAAGTAAATTTAGAAAGGTTTAAAAAATCAGAAGCGGAGTTAACCCTCCGCTTTTTTTATTCACCCCGTGAAATAATTTTTGTTTTAACAAAAATTGGCGCAAAGCGCCATTTCACAGGGGTAAATCTTTTTAATCTTTCAATTTTAATTTTCAACTTTACAACTTTAAATTATTTGTGTTATAATTATCCCAGACAATTTAAATTATCCAGAGTGCAGTTTGTTTTTTCGCTTTGGCGAAGAATCTAGGGATCTAGCCCGAACACTGCCGACAACCTCTTTGATTAAACTTCAAAGAAAGGTGCCAATTCTAGCCTTTACTCCGTTTCAAATGCGGAGAATAGGGAAAGATAAGGCCTGTTCGTCTTAAAAAACGCGCAGGCAGGTCGATTTTCTTCTTTCCCAAATAGGGAAAGTTTTTTATTTATAGACTCCACCCCAAGCCCTCCTCTTAAATAAAAGGAGGGGGTCTATGGTTTCCCCTCTCTTGATAAGAGAGGGGTTAGGGGAGAGTCTTAAATTGTTAATCTAAAATCATAAATCTAAAATTCGTTAATTTTACAATCTTTAAATTTTTAAATATGAAATATAAAACTTGTGAATCAGTTTGTGCCGGTCATCCGGACAAAATTTGTGATCAAATTAGCGATGCGATTTTGGATGCTTGTTTAGGGGTAGATCCAAATTCGCGCGTAGCTATAGAATGTCTTATCAAGGACAACCACCTTATCTTGGCTGGAGAAATAACTTCTGGTGCTAGACCTGATTATGTAACTATTGCCAAAAATGTATTGAAAAATATTGGTTATAGTGAAAGAGAAGTTAATAATTTCCAGATCCAAAATCTCATTGGTCAACAATCCGCGCATATTGCTCAAGGAGTGGATACTGGCGGAGCGGGCGATCAGGGGATGATGTACGGTTATGCCACAGATGAAACTTCCCAGATGATACCGTTGCCACTACTGCTTTCCCATCGTCTTTGCGCACGATTAAATGAGTTGACCAAAACCCAAGCAGATTGTCCGCTATTGCCCGACGGCAAAGCCCAAGTTACTGTCGCGTATGAAAACGGTATCCCAAAAGAAATAGAATCAGTGATTGTTTCCGTGCAACACATCAAAGACATTGCCAGCGCGGATTTGGAAAAATATGTTTTGGAAAATGTTATCAAGCCGATTTGCGGTGAATGGTTTAAAAAAGAATTCATTATTAATCCGCATTTTCAAAATATCAAGGATGATAAAAAAATAAAAATTTATATCAACCCGACCGGACGTTTTGAAACCGGCGGACCTTATGGTGATTGTGGTTTGACCGGTCGAAAAATTGCGGTAGATACTTATGGCGGTATCGGTCGTATCGGAGGAGGGGCATTTTCCGGTAAAGATGCCAGTAAAGTGGATCGTAGTGCCGCCTATATGGCTAGATTTCTCGCCAGACAGCTTATCAAACTGGGTTTTGCAGCAGAAGCCGAAGTACGCTTGGCTTATGCTATCGGTGTTAGTGAACCAGTGGATGTAAATGTTGAAATATTTCGCGGAGATAAAAGTAGAGAAAAAGAAGCGGGCGAATATTTGCGCGCCAATTTTGATCTTACCCCACGGGGTATTACGGAATTTTTGCAATTAAAACAGCCTATTTATTCCATGACTTCCGCTTATGGACATTTTGGGAGAGAGGGTTTTAGTTGGGAAAAATAGTAAAAAGATAAATTAAAATATTAAGATATTATTTTTAGCCAAATGCTTTAGCTTGTAGGTTTAAGCACTTGTTTTAGTAAAAATAAATAAGATTGAATTTTTTATAAAATAAGTGTAATATATAGATAATTAATAGTAAAAATGAAAAGTAGATATTAAATATTATTTTTATATAATTACTTTAATTATATGACAAAAAAATTATTTTCTTTACTGATGACAGTAATTGTGTTGGCCGGAATAAGTATTTTTTTGACGTTTTATCCGGAAAAAATAAATAATTATAAACAGACGTTAAATAATGATCAAGAACAAAATCTTGGTATTGCCAATCCGGCCAGTGTGAATTGTGCGGAAAAAAGTGGAACTTCGGTGATGAAAGAAAATAATGCTGGACAATACAGTTTGTGTTATTTTGAAGATAATCGAGCTTGTGAAGAATGGGCGTTGATGCGCGGTGAATGTCCGGTCGGTGGGGTAAAAACTACAGGTTACGACACGGAAGAGCAAAGATTTTGCGCTTGGGTAGGGGGACACACCACGACCAACAATGGTGATATTTGTACTTTTGATGACGGATCAACTTGCGCGTTGGATAAATTGTATAATGGAGAATGTAAGTGATATAATACATTTGTTAATTCAAAAATTAAAAATAACATATGCCCAAATATTTAAAATATATCATCGCTATCATTATTCCGCTGGCGGCTAGCGCCGTAGGTTCTCTTTTTACCACCCCGAGTATTCCAGGTTGGTACGCAACTCTCAATAAACCTGAGTTTAATCCGCCAAGTTGGATTTTCGGACCGGTTTGGACAATACTTTTTATTATGATGGGTATAGCTTTGGCACTTGTTTGGACCAGTAAACAGGGGAATTGGTTCACTAGATTATTTAAAGGTAATCATCTCAAACTCTGGGCCATAACCGCGTTTGCCGTGCAGCTAACTCTCAATGTTTTTTGGTCAATATTTTTCTTTGGTTTTCACAATCCGCTCCTGGCTTTTATTGATATCGTCTTTTTATGGTTTGCTATTGCGATAAATATTTACTTTTTTTATAAAATCAACAAGACAGCCGGGTGGCTTTTGGTTCCGTATATTTTATGGGTGAGTTTTGCTTCAGTGCTTAATTTAACAATAGTGATGATTAATTAATTTTAGATGTTAGAATGCAGATTTTAGAATGATAAAACCATTTTGTCATTCAGGATGACGCAGGTGTCTATAAATCATAATTCAAAAATCATAATTCATAAATCAAAAATATGAAAACACTAATTATTTATTTTTCCCGTACGGGGATGACTCGTAAGGTTGCTGAAAATTTAAGAACCAAACTCAATGCCGACATAGAAGAAATAAAAGACCCGACTGATAGAGCCGGAGTGGTGGGGTATTTCCGCTGTGGCAAAGAATCAATAAAAAAAATTCTTGCTCCGATAGAAGATATAAAATCTGATTTGACCACCTATGATCTAGTGATTATCGGTACTCCTATCTGGGGTTGGAATATGAGCTCGCCAATACGCGCTTTTGCGACCAGATATGCCGATAGACTCCCTAGAATAGCTGTTTTTTGCACTCAGGGAGGCTCTGGGGCCGACAAAGCCGTAGCGGAGATAGAAACACTGGTTGGAAAAAAATCTCTATCTAGCGTGGCAATAAACAACAAGGAGATGAATAGTGGTCAGTTTGAAACAAAATTAGAAAAATTCATAAAAGATATTGGATATTAAATATTGAACACTTGTCCGTCCATAGTTTTAACGAATGCGGACTTGATATTAAAATCGGCCGGAAGGCCGGTTTTTGTTTTTTAAAATTTAAAAGCAGGCCCGGGTAGGCCTGCGACAAAAGTTTAAAGAGCAATTTTCTTCATTTTACAAATAAAGAAAATATTTTTTCCGGTTTTTCTTCTTTGACATCCAACCACTCGCAGTGGTTTTTGCCAGTCACCATAAGCCTGGCAGGAAGTATAATCTCTTTCCGGACACACGAAAGAGGGATCTGGAAATAACGAAGCGGCCCTTCTTCGCCTGACTTTTTAGCCAGCGCCGCTCTGTCAACCAGAGCATGGATAGTGAAAGATTCTCCCTCTTGGATAGCTTCCGCGTATCCTTTTCCAGAGTCTTCATTTACTTTGTATCCAATTTGATAGGACACAAGAACAAAGAAACAGATGATGAAAACTGCGGAAAGCACCTGGAAGATTTCTTTTTCTTTCTTCTCAGTATTTTTTGAGAAATAGAAGTTAAGAGAAATTCCACTGAGAATGATAACAAAAATTTCGAGACTTAAAAATAATCCTGAACTCATTTTACCCTCCTTCGGGTTAGTTAATAAAAGGAACTCAACGGCATATTATAGCATATTTTGACACTTTTGTCAAGACCATCATATAAACCAATTTTTGGCTAATATTAGATAAAATATGTAATTTTTAATCAAAATTTAGCTAATATTAGAGTTATTTAGTCAGATATCTTGATATAAATAATTTTAAAAATATTGATTTTTGTTTTTTCTACTCAGAAGTGTTATAATATTCTCTCAAGAATAATCCGAATCTACGAATTCATCCGAATGTCTCGAATAAATAATGACAAAAACCATTTTATTTTTCGTAATTTCGCCCGCCTGCCATTCACCTTACGGCTCCAGGCCGTTGGCGGGCAGGTATCATTTCGTAAGTTCGTACGTAATCTAAATTCATAAATCTAAAATCATAAATTGTTGTATGCACAAATACTCTCTGCGCCGGAAAAAGAGTGATGAAGAAAAATTTAAAGATAAAAAAGAAGATAAAGATAAATTTTCAAATATTGAAATCAGCGATGAGTTTGCTGTTGCGCTGGATATGTTGGAAAATCGTCGTGATCATATTTTCTTGACCGGTAAAGCCGGGACAGGTAAATCAACCTTGCTTGAATATTGGCGCGCCAAAACCGGACAAAATATCGCTGTCTTGGCGCCAACCGGTGTGGCAGCACTCAATGTCCGCGGACAAACTATCCATTCATTTTTCGGTTTTCGTCCGGGAATTAGTCCGGCAATGGTCAGAAAACACGGCAAAGATAGTAGTAAATCGCTTTATAGCAAACTAGATGCACTGGTAATAGATGAAATATCCATGGTGCGGGCGGATTTGCTGGATTGTATTGATAAATTTATGAGATTAAACGGCAAAAACCCGGGGAAGCCGTTTGGCGGAGTGAGGATGGTGTTTTTGGGCGATCTTTATCAGCTCCCGCCGGTAGTAACTGACGATGAAAGAGATTACTTCGAGTCTTATTATTCCTCACCGTATTTTTTTAGCGCCAAAGCACTCAACGACAGGAGGCTGCTCGGAGATGAATTTAATTTTAGGATTATTGAATTGAGTAAAATTTATAGACAAAAAGACGATGGGTTTATAGAAATCCTCAACAAAGTCCGAGAAAATATCGTGCAAGAAAAAGAGTTGGCACTACTCAATCAGCAATGTGATCCGTATTTTATTTGCCCGGAAAATGATTTTTATATTTCACTAACCGCTACCAATGCGCAAGCCAATCAGATAAACGAAGCTCGTTTGCGTAAACTGCCGGGAGCAGAAAGAGTGTTCAAAGGTAAAATGGAAGGAGATTTTGAGGACAGAGTAGTTCCGGCGGAAAACCTTCTCAAACTCAAAGTCGGCGCGCAAGTGATGATGATAAGCAATGACAAAGAAAGTCGTTGGGTCAACGGTAGTATCGGCAAAGTGATAGAAATCGGTCGTGAAATAAAAGGCGCCAAAATTTTGGTAGAACTGGACGGAGGAAGTATAGTAGAGGTATTGCCATATACTTGGAATAATTACAAACATTTTTTGGATAAAGCCAAAAATAAAGTGGAAACTGAAATTGTCGGAACTTATACTCAATATCCGCTCAAACTCGCTTGGGCGGTCACTATCCATAAAGCCCAAGGTAAAACATTTCAAAAAGCGGTGCTGGATATCGGTTGGGGAACTTTTGCCCACGGCCAACTTTATGTGGCGCTTTCTCGTTGCGCCAGCTTATCCGGGTTGGTGCTCAAACAACCGTTACTCAAAAGGCATGTGATTACAGATCCGGTGGTTGTTGAATTTATGAGACAACAGCAATAAACCAATTTTAGATTTATGATTTATGAATTATGATTGTCTAACCGTCGTCATCCTGATCCGCTACAGCGGAGAAGGATCCCTTAAGCAACGCTTTGAGAAATAATATTAACTACAAGGGATTCTTCGCTTTACTCAGAATGACAAAATAACTCTATCATTCTGAAATCTGCAATCTAAAATCTAAAATTATTTATGGCAATAAAGTATTTACTCAAAAGAAATCTACGAACTTCAAGTCTACGTGTCACCATCAAAGAGGATGGTGATGTTTTTGTTTGCGCGCCGGTATGGTTAAGTATTACCAAAATAGAGGATTTTTTGCGTAGAAAAAACGATTGGATAACGCATAAAATAGATTTAATCAAAAACCAAGAAACGAAAATAGCGCTCCCCAAAGGTAAAAAAGATTATTTACAAAACAAAGAAAAAGCGCGAAAAATCATCACCCAAAAAACAAAAGAAGTTTGTGAAAAAACGGGTTTGCAATTTACTAAAATCAGAATTGGAAATCAAAAAAGCCGATGGGGGAGTTGCGCTAAAAACGGAACTCTAAGTTTCAATTATAAATTGATTTATCTGCCTGAAAATTTGCGAGATTATATCATAGTGCACGAAGTTTGTCACTTGAAAGAACTCAATCATTCGTCTAGGTTTTGGCGATTGGTTGATGAACTTTTTCCTTCTCGCAAAGAATGCAGAAAAAATTTAAAAAAATATAAAATATAGGGAGATGCTGAAACAAATTCAGCATGACAAATCAAATTGATAATTAAAAATGTCACAACAAAAAACACTTCAGTCTAGAGGCTGAAGTGTTTGGTTTTTAAATCGTGTCTTATAAACTCAAAATAAAAGTAGCAATAGAAAAATATATTATAACTCCGAGAATATCAACAATAGAGGTAACTAGTGGACCGCTGGCTGTAGCCGGGTCTTTTTTGAGTTTGGCAAAAATAAACGGCAAAGTTACTCCGAGTAAACTCCCAATCATCACTACGCTCATCATCGCCAGAGCTACGGTCAAAGCAATTTTTGTTCCGCCAGCATAATATCCAACCAGACTAACTGCCAGGGCCATAGAAATTCCGAGCATCCAAGAAATAGCTATTTCTTTGAAAAGAGTTTTTAGCCAGGAATTTTTTTTGATATGACCGGTACCCAGAGCGCGGATAACTATAGTAGAGGCTTGAGCGCCGGCATTACCGGCACTACCGATAAGAAGTGGAAGAAAAGCGACTAACACGACAGTGGAGGCGATGATATCTTCAAAGCGCATCATGGCAGCCCCGGAAAAAAAGTTTACTCCGACCAAAACCAAAAGCCACCAAACTCGACGTTTGTAAACAAAACGAATAGGAGCGTTGGCTAGATCATCGGTTATACCGTCATCGGGATCGTGCGAGATAGCCCCAATTTTATGAAAATCCTCAGTGGTTTCTTCTTCTTGTACATCCATCAAATCATCAACTGTCACTATCCCGAGCATTTCATTAGCAGAATCCACTACCGGTAGCGCGGTCAGATTGTATTTTTTGATAAGATGCACCGCTTTTTCTCGATCATCAAAAGGAGATAATTTTCCTAAGGTCGTGTTTGTCTCGTCCAAAATATCTTTGATTTGCGAATTTGGTTGCGCCAAGATAAGTTTGGAAATTTTGATTTTAAAAAGTAAGTGCTCACCATCATCGGTAATATAGATAGTATCCGCGGTTTCCGCGCTAGCGCTATTTTTGCGAATATAATTTATAGCTTTTTGTACAGACCAGGCGTAATTAACGGAAATATAATCCGGGGTCATGACACGCCCCACACTTTCTTTGGGGTAGTTCAAAAGAAATTTGGTTTCTCGCAAATCGTTGATAGAAAGCAGGTCAAGTAATTTTTCCGCTTGTTTGGCAGGTAAGCTTTCAAACAGGTGAGTACGGTCATCCGGAGAAAGGTTGGAAAGTAAAATCCTAACCTGTGCATTTTTGAGAGTATTTAAAAAATATTTTTGATCTTTGAGATGAAGATAGGCAAAGGCCTTGGCCGCCAATTTGGTAGGAAGTAGAGCGAACAGTAGATTACGATCTCGCGGTTGCATCTCACGTAGAATTTCCGCCACTTCGCTGGCATGACGTTTTTTCATTTCCCTTATTGCACCTCTGGGATCTTTGGAAGATAATAATTCATTAATTTTTTGTTTTAATTCATTCATAAAGCGAAGATTAATTTAAAAGATGAGATAATAATGTTCCTGATTCTGGAATCATTTTTTGCTGTTCTTTTTTTAACAGCGAAAAAGTTTTTTTATTCCAAGCGTTTTTTTGCAACATTTGTGCAACAAAAGCTCCGCCCAGAAGATGAGGCATCATCACATAATCCGCACCTGCGGCATAAAGTATTTTGGCATCGGTTTTGTGATAAGCATTGGCAATAACAAGAGCTTTACAACGAGCACCGCGTAAGTGGTTGAGGAAATTGAGCTGATCATCGGTGGTCGGGATAGTCATAATAACCAGCTTAGTAGCGCAAAATTTCAAATCAGCCAAAAATTCTATATCAGCCACATCGCCAAAAACCGAAGGGATATTTTTTTCGCGTAGTTTTTTTATCGCCAACGGATCAAAATCTATCACTGCAAACCTCTTTTTCATTTTTTGTAAGGTTTCACAAACATTTTGACCGATACGATGATATCCGACTACCCAGACATCGTATAAACCGCCAGGTTCTTTTTCTTGTTCACGATATTTATCTGAACCAAACAAGTTAAATAGCGGGATCAAAAAACGATAAATTTGTTCGTTATATAAAATCAAATAGGAAGAAATAAAAATGGTTGTTATAGCCACTAGAGTAAAAATAGCAATTTCATTTCCTAAAATATGTCCGGTTTGAGCACCGATAAAAAGTAAAACAAAACCGAATTCACTCACTTGCGCCGCCGTTACTCCGGAGAGAAAACTGTTGCGACGAGTAAACTTCATCAAACGGAAAAGGGTGTAGAGGATAAATGGATTACCAATAAGAATAAAAAGAGATAAAACCAAGCCTGGTTGCCAAATCTCACTGAAAGAAGCGACGTTCATCTCACTACCCAAAACGATAAAAAACAATACTAAGAAGAAATCGCGCAACGGTTTGACGCGAGAGGCTATTTGCGGTTGATAAGGGGAATTACTCAGAGCCAAACCCGCGGCAATAGCTCCAATTTCTGCGGAAAAACCAAAATACATTAGTAAAGATGCGACACCAAAACACCAAGCTACTGTAAAAATAAAAAGTAATTCACCGGAATCAGAAATTTTATCCAAAAATTTAGGTAATACATATTTTGCTAGTAACACGACAAAAATTACAGCAAAAAGACCTTTGAAAAAAAGTAAAGAAAAAGAATCCAAAATATTACCTTGCGCGTTTTTTAAAACTCCCAAAGCGATCATAATAAGTACGGCGATAACATCTTGTACCAACATCAAGCCGATAGTATAACGACCGTAAACCGTTTCTGTATCTTTTTTATCCGAGAGCAGTTTCATGATTATGATAGTACTGCTAAAAGTAATCGCTACTGCTAAATAAACAGAGGTTAAAAGCGGAACTTTCATCGCCAGTAAAATCAGAGTACCGATAATCCCGGTAAAAATAACTTGTCCCAATCCGGCAACCAGAGAAGTTTTGCCTATATTTTTGAGATGATTGAAATTGAGATTTAAACCGATGATAAAAAGTAGGAGAACTACGCCAAACTGTGCAAATACTTCATACATCCTTTCTTGACCGTGTAAAAGATTCAAAAAAAGCGGACCACACACCATACCGGTGATAATATACGCGATGATAAGTGGTTGTTTGAAAAGTCTCACAGTAAAAGCAATACCAACAGTCAATACTAAAAGCAGAGTAATTTGGATAAAAACGTCCTCCATAAATTTGAAATTATTTTTAAATACATTCTTTGCTTAAATTATATCAAATTTTTGAAAAAGAGGGAACAGTAAAAAGTCTTCTTTTTTAAAAAACAAGTGGGTTGGCAAAAAAGGGGAAGTGTGGTATGTTTATAAGAGTCTAAATCTTGGAATAAAATGACCAAACCCCAATGTCCAATGCCCAATGCCCAATGAATGACCAATGTTAAAATGTTTAAAACCTAAAATATATATGGATTTGGTCATTGGGAATTGGTAATTAGGATTTAACAGACTATCAAAAAAACATAAGAAGTTAAAATTATTTTAAAACAAATTTATTAATTTATAGTTTAATTTATTTTTGTATGGGTCCAAAAACAAAGAAAAATTTGGAGGAAGCGTTTGCCGGCGAAAGCATGGCTCGCAATAAATATACTTATTATTCATCCGTGGCTCGTAAAGCCGGCTACATTCAAATAGCTAATATTTTTGAAGAAACTGCGGGAAACGAAAAAGAGCACGCTAAGCTTTGGGCCAAAGCGCTTGGAATGATTAAAGATCTTCCGGAGGATTTAAAAGATGCGATTGCCGGTGAACTTTATGAAACCAATGATATGTATCCGCGTATGGAAAAAGAAGCCATTGAAGAAGGGGAGACAGAGATAGCTAAAATGTTCAAAGAAGTTGGTGAAGTAGAAGAAAAACACGCTATTCGTTATAAAAAATTATTGGAAAACTTGGAAAAAGGCGAAGTGTTTAAAAAAGATGAGCCGAAACGTTGGAAATGTAATAATTGTGGATATATTCATGAGGGCGATGAGGCTCCTGATAAATGTCCGGCTTGTTCTCATCCACAAGGGTATTTTGAAGTGTTTGTGGAAACATACTAAAAGAAATCCTAAGCTCCAATTTCTAATCTCTAAACAATATAAAAATTTAAATTCAAAAATTTTTGATATTGGATATTAAATATTGAATATTGTTTAGGGTTTAGGGTTTAGAAATTATAATTTATTCTTTTATGACTAAACTTAATGAAGTATACAAATGCGAGGTTTGTGGAAATATCGTAGAATTGGTGCACACCGGGGTTGGGCAATTGGTTTGTTGCGGTAAACCTATGATTTTGCAGACAGAAAATACCGTTGATGCCAGTTTGGAAAAACATGTACCGGTGATAGAACGTGATGATAGCGGGGTATTGATAAAAATCGGCGCAGTAGAACATCCAATGGAAGAAACTCATTATATAGAATGGATTGAATATGTGACGGAAAACAAAGTAGATAGGAAATATCTAAAACCGGAGGATAAGCCTGAAGCCAGATTTAATATCACTGAACTGGGTTTTGCCAGAGCTTATTGCAATTTACATGGATTGTGGAAAAGTTAACCCTGTGAAATGATTTTAAATTTTAAAGGAGGAAAACTGGTTTATTATGAAGCTTGTTTAAATCAGCAAGACGCAACCCATAGGGAAAAGTACTTAAAATCTTACAAAGGTAAATTATTTATAAGAAATAGACTCAAATCTTATTTCACAGGGTGAATACAAAAAGTGTTCAATCAAAAGGACTTTTATTAAGGTCCTTTTTGATTTGTTTTGGTATAAATTCAAAAGACTAAAAAACCTCGCATACAATGCGAGGCCGAGTTTTTTAGTGGTTTCGAAAATCAAATATTTTGTTTGATTCCGGTTTTTTGATTTTAAGTTGACCGTTTTTTTCAAAAAAACCACCGATTATTACCCCATCACGATTTGACGGACAAGTGAGACTGGTACACCCGACGAAAGTTGTCGGATTGTGAGAAACGATTTTGACTCGTCCCATCATGGTAAATTTGTCTCTATCTGCCGGGTGAAACAGAGAATAACAAGTTATTTCACTACCGGGTTTGATTTTTTCTCCACACCATGGACATGTAAGACACCTTCTTTCCTGTCTTTTTTTTAAAACCCTGAAACGTTTGATAAGTTTCCTTATCATATTTTCCTCCTGTTTAAAGAACTATAAAAACAACCGCCATTATTATAAATTAATTATTAAAAAAAAACAAGGGTAAGCAAAAACCGCCATTTGGGCGGTTTTATTCTTTATTGCTTTACTGCTTATAGGCTTTATTGCTAAAAAACAATGTTATTGGGCGTTCTCGGGTAGGTGATAACATCGCGGATATTTTTCATCCCGGTAAAATACATAATAGCGCGTTCAAAACCCAGACCAAAACCGGCATGTGGAAATGTACCGTATTTGCGAGAGTCCAAATACCAAGAATAATCTTCCGGATTTAAGTGGTGATCTTTGAGTTTTTGAATAAGTACTTCCAAACGTTCTTCACGTTGTGATCCGCCGATAATCTCACCGATTCCCGGTACAAGCAGGTCGGTGGCGGCCACAGTTTTACCATCGTCGTTGAGACGCATATAAAAAGCTTTGATTTCTTTGGGGTAATCGTAAACAAAGACAGGCTTTTTGTAAACCGTTTCTGCGAGATATTTTTCATGTTCACTTTGTAATCCATCTTCCCAAACAACCGGATATTCAAATTTGACTTTGGATTTTTTCAAAATTTCTATCGCTTCGGTATAAGTTACGCGAGCAAAATCTTCTTTTAAGATATTTTGCAATTTTTCTATCAATCCCGGTTCTATAAATTCGTTGAAAAATTTCATTTCATCCGGAGCTTTTTCAAACAAATCGGTGATAAGATATTTTACAAATTCTTCCGCCAATTCCATATCGGCAAAAAGATCGGCAAAAGCTATTTCCGGTTCAATCATCCAAAATTCATTGGCATGACGGGCGGTATTGCTGTTTTCCGCGCGAAAAGTCGGACCAAAAGTATAAACATTGCGATAAGCAAAACACATGGATTCCACGGCCAATTGTCCGGAAACAGTCAAATAAGCTTCTTTGCCAAGTAGTTCTTGTGAATAATCAATTTTACCTTCGGGAGTTTTGGGTAGTTTATTTTGATCAAGCGTAGTTACACGAAATAGTTCACCAGCACCTTCGGCATCGTTACTGGTCAAAATCGGAGTATGAATATAAACAAAACCTTTGTTTTCAAAAAAACGATGAATAGCTTGGGCGACAACAGATCGGACACGGAAAGTTGCCATAAAAGTGTTGGTGCGAGGACGTAAATGGGGAACGGTGCGAAGAAATTCAAAAGAATGGCGTTTGGTTTGGATAGGATTGCTCAAATCGGAAACACCAATTATTTTAATATTGTCGGCTTGGATTTCGTAAGCCTGTTTGTCACCCTCTGATTTTACAAGTTTTCCTTTGATAATCAGAGATGATCCGGTATAAATATTTTCCAATTCTGAAAAATTTGACAACTTATCATTGAAGACTATTTGAATATTTTTGTAACAAGAGCCGTCATTGAATTCAATAAAAGCGAAGGTTTTGGATGAGCGAGAAGTGCGTACCCAACCAGACAAAGAAATTTCTTTATTTAAATATTTTTTCGGGTCATCCCAAATTTGTTTAACCAAAACAGTTGTTTTTTTCATAAATAAAAAGGTTTTTTAGAAAATTACTTTTTAAGTATACACTATTTGGCCGATAAATTGCAAGAATAAAAAAAGACGCGTGTTAACGGACACGCGTCTGAAGGAATCGGCTGTTCTTTAGCTTGGCCAGACCCCCGGAAACGGGGAATTCTACCTGGGTTTTATGGAAGCAGATAAGCATCCATCTCGTCCTTTCAGCCTACGAGAGCTCATCGGATTGACTTGAGTTCCGTTAAACCCAAGGCCCTTAATCAAGGGTAGGAGGCCAATCCTGTGTTTTACAGTAACGGTAAGCAGTTGTGAAAATACAACCATAATTTGCCTTAAACCGCCTTTGCCAAGAGAGATTTGTTTCGGGTAAACCTTTAATGTCGCCGCGGCAACATAGGTTACTTTACACCCTTTCCGGTATTCCTATTGTTTTTGAACAAAGGTTCATCAATTTCCTTCGTTCGCAAACAACCTCGCATAAAGCGAGCTTCTAAAGAACAGCTGTTAATTATAGCAAAAAAAATCATATTTGTCAAACCCTTGATAATAAAAAAAGCGTGTACTGAATGGCGTACGCGCTGGGAAATCGTTCTTTAGCCTAGCCAGACCCCCGAGACAGGGGAATTCGACCTGGATTTTATAAGCGCAGATGAACGCTTACCTTGCCTGTTTGCCTGCAAGAAATCCATCGAAGCTCAACCGGGCCAAACCCCGATGTTTCAGGAGTTTTTGCTTCGGTTTGTACGGTCACGGACGACAGCTGAAGAGGTACAGCCATTACATTTGCCTATCCGTCTTTGCTAGGGGAGGTCAAAATTCTTCCAAGGAACCTAGAAACTTGGAAATCTCGGCATTCCCATTACCGTTCCGGACTGGTAATCCCGCTGGCTGCGCGGGCTTCTAAAGAACAATTAGAAGATATTATCAGGGTGTTAAAAAAATGTCAAGATTGGATTTTTTTAAGATAACTGCTATAATACAAATAAGATAAAGAAAAGCCAAAAGAGGCCCTTTATCAACTTCCGGGGGAGGTAAAAATGAAACCGGAAAAAACAAAAAGATGTCCTTCGTGCGGCGGGCCCTTGGAACAATGCCGTGCCAACATCGTCCTGAGTGAACTTTCACACCAAGCTCACAAGGGACTGGTTATGCTGGTCAAACCGATCTTTTCCATCAGGTGTGGCTACCAATGCAGAGATTGCAGTATGCAATTTTCTGTAAAACAATTCTCGCAATTACCGGAGGTGAATCTTCAACAATGTGCAGGGTAGCTCTTTAGGCGGTTTTTCCTAGAATGATGTTTTCACATTATTCTGTCAAGGAGAACCGCCTTTCTTTTTTATTTGACAAAATCGCATAATAAAATAAAATATAGATAAACAACTTTTTAAATGAGGTAAAGATGAAAGAAAAGTTCAAGTATTTTTGGGAAGAGCACGTTATCGGTATAGCTTTGGTTGGAGGTATCACGGCTTTGACCATTCTGTTGATTATTGCGGGAGCAATAGGTCGTGCTGGGATGGAAATTTATTGGTTCCTTAAAGGAGAGAAAAGCTAAAAAAGTTAAAATGTCGTCCCTTATGAATAAAATAAGGGACTTTTTATTTTTTAAGCTAGCTTGACAAAAATGGCAAAATATATTAAACTTAGGCGTTCAATAAAATATTAAGTTCTTTAATAAATAAACGGAGGTGTTATCTTGGAAATCATAAAAGGAATTTTGATTTTTTTGGTAATTTTTATGGCAATATGTGCCGTACTATCGGCATTTATTGTATTTTTTTTGATCAAAGGATTGGAAAAATTTATCAATTTTTTAAAGAGGAGAAAAAAAGAATGCACAAAAATTTCGGAAGGATGATGTTGAGGTTTCTTGGCGTGGTGACAATTGTTATTTTTGTTATTTTGATAAAAATAGCTATGATCATCGGACCGCCCTTGTATCATTTTTGTCTTTTTATCAATTCGAAGAGAAAAAGAAAGGAGGAAGAATATGGTTGGGATTACTGAAAAAAAAATCGAGGATTTGGATTACCAAACTCTCAAAAAACAGGATGCTGAAATTGATATCAAAAAATGTGACTGTGGCGGTAGTGCTGTTTTGATAGGGGAATTCCCAAATTTGAAAGCGGAAGGAGGTTATGAAACTGCAAATTTCGCTACCATGGAGTCCTCTGTAGAAAAGGCATTGCTTCGTCAAAAGGCTAAAAAACTTTATTACCGCTGTAGTAATTGCGGTAAAGTAACACCTGTCAAAGATAGTGACGATTCTACCGTTTGTCGTGTTTGTTTAAGCAAAACGACTGTGAAAGGTCAGTATTATGTTTGTGGTAAATGCGGACATACTGAACCGACAGACAGTATAGAAATGTCATAAATTTAACCCCGGGACAATCCCGGGGATTTTTATTTTTATATATTATTTTAAACAGTTGTCTTTTTTGGTTTTTTACGCTATGATAAAGACAATAAAATTTATAATTTATGACAAAAAATACTTTAAATAAAGCGCAAAAAACCGCGATAGAATATGTAGACGGACCTCTGATGATTGTAGCCGGAGCGGGAACGGGTAAAACTACAGTGGTTACGGAAAAAATACGTTATCTTTTGGAAAATAATTTGGCTAAACCGGAGAATATCTTGGCTCTGACTTTCAATGAAAAAGCGGCCGGAGAAATGCAAGAGAGACTGGATGAAAAACTGTCTATCGGTTATGCGGATATGCAAATTTCCACTTTTCACGCTTTTGCGCAAAGAGTATTGGAAAATTTCGGTTTGGATATCGGCCTTTCCAATCAATTTAAAATTTTGACCGAAACCGATGCCTGGTTGCTCATGAAAAAAAATCTGGACAAATTTAATCTGGATTATTATCGACCACTGGGCAATCCGGTTCGACATTTACATGAATTGATAAAACATTTCAGTAAATGCAAAGACGAACTTATTTCTCCGCGAGAATATCTGGAATACGCGGAAAATCTGCGTTTAGATAAAGATAATATACAGGTAGAAGAAAAAACTCGTTTGACCGAACTTTCCGACGCTTATCATACATACAACCAGCTTTTGCTTGACAGCAATGCTCTGGATTTTGGTGATCTGCTTTATTATGCGGTTGAGCTTTTTAAAAAAAGAAAGAATATTTTGCAACAATTTCACCAAAGATTTAAATATATTTTGGTGGACGAATTTCAAGATGTGAATTACGCTCAATATGAATTGGTAAAACTGCTTTGTAGTGGGGGGGCACAATTGACGGTGGTCGGGGATGATGATCAAAGTATCTACGCTTTTCGCGGGGCAAATGTTTCCAATATTTTACGTTTCAAACAAGATTACCCGGAAAGTAAAGAAGTAGTGTTGACGGAAAATTATCGTTCCGGACAAAAAATCTTGGATACAGCTTATCAAAGTATCATTTACAATAACCCTGATAGATTAGAAACCAAATTAAATATTGACAAAAGATTGGTAGCTAAAGGAGAAATAAAAAAAGGTGATGTTCTCCATGTCCACCAAGCGACAATTGACGATGAAGTTAAGTTTGCAGTTGATGAAATTGTACGATTGAAAAAAGAAGACAAAGAAGCGACTTGGGATGATTTTGCCATTTTGGTTCGCGCCAATAATCACGCTGAGCCGTTTTTGAATCGACTGCAAAATGTCGGCGTACCTTTTGAATTTCTTAGCAGTAGCGGCTTGTTTCGACAAGAAATAGTGCTAGATTGTTATAATTTTTTCAAAGCTATTGACGGCTATCATGAAAATACCGCTATTTATAGATTATTGCGTTTACCGTTTTTTAATTTGAGTGAAAACGATTTACAAAAAATGTTATTTTTTGCTAAACGTAAAACCAGATCTTATTACGAAGCGCTCAAATTGGGAAAAGAATATCAAGTAAGTAAAGAAGGTGAAAAAACATTCAATCAAATTTTGGAATTCTTACACGAAGGGATGAAACAGCAAAAAAGTGAAAAGCCTACCAGGGTACTTTATAATTTTTTGGAAACCAGCGGTTATCTGAAATATTTAACTCAAGGAGAATTGCAAGGTGACAGAGAAATTATTCGTCGCATTTATCAACTCAAACAATATTTTGATTATATTGAAAATTTTGAAAAAATAGTGCCTGGCGCCAAAGTGGCGGATTTCATCGCACATTTTAGCGATGTACTCGATGCCGGTGATCTTGGTGTGCTCAAACAACCGGTAGATACTCCGGATTCCGTCAATATCATGACCGCCCACATGAGTAAGGGGTTGGAATTTAAATATGTTTTTATAGTTAATCTGGTAGAGGATAGATTCCCAGCACGTAGGAGAGGTGAAGCTATTGAAATGCCGATACCTTTGTTACACGAACAAATGCCCGAAGGTGATTACCATCTTCAGGAAGAAAGACGTTTGTTTTACGTAGCTGCCACTCGTGCCAAAGAAAGGCTTTATCTGCTTTCAAGTGACGATTATGGCGGAGCGCGAGATAAAAAAATCAGCAGATTTTTAAATGAACTGGGGTATGTGGCAAATAATTATGAGAAAAAAGAAACCAAAAGTTCATTAATTTCATTACCCGATAAACCCGCAGAAGAAAAAGGAGAGTTTGTTTATGATTTACCCAAAAGTTTTTCTTATTCGCAAATCAGTTCCTATCAGAGTTGTCCGTATCAATATAAATTGAAAAATATTTTACAATTGCAAACCAAAGGCGGACCACAATTTTCTTTCGGTCAAACCATGCATGCGGTTTTGCAAAAATTTTATTTACGTCTCAAAGAACTGAATTCCGTCAAGCAAGAGAGTTTGTTCGGATTACCGGAAAAAAATACTATTTCAACAGGCGGTTTAAAAGTTCCGAGCTTAGAAGAATTGTTGCAAATTTATGATGAAAATTTTATTGATGATTGGTATAAAAGCGCCAAACAAAAAGAAGATTATTATTTACGTGGTAAAGAGATTTTGCGTGATTATTATCGACATAATGAAAAAAATTGGACAGTTCCTTTGGTATTGGAACAAAGTTTCAAATACAAAGTCGGTCCTTATCTGTTATCTGGTAGAATAGATAGAATAGATAAAACTCCGGAAGGAAAAATCAAGATTATTGATTATAAAACCGGAGAACCCAAGGAAAAACTGGAAACCGATGACAAAAACCAATTATTAATTTATCAATTGGTCTTTACTGCTTTACCCGAATTTAAAGAAATCGGTGAGATTTCAGCTTTGACATATCTTTATCTTTCAGATCAAAGTGAATTGACTTTTATCGGTACAGCTAAGGATTTGGAAAAAATTCAAGAAAAAATCATCACTACCATAGAAAATATTAATGAGCGTAATTTTGAAGCCACACCAGGAAAATTTGTTTGCCAATACTGTGACTTTAAAGATATTTGTGAATTTAGAGAATAATATGAAATCATTGTTTTCAATTCTTAAAAACAAGATGGAAGAAATTCCGGTTTTACGTAGTGCCGGAGCCAGTTTAACCGTAGAAGAAGCCAATAGAGTATTATTGGAAATTTTTGGAGAGGTAGCTACCGATTTTTTACAAGCACGTTATATTAAAAATAGTATTTTATACGTTTGGTGTAAGAGTCCGGTGGTTGCTTCTGAAATAAGACTCAACGAAAACAATATTTTGGCTAAAATAAGAGAAAAAAATACCTCTGTCAAAATTATTAGTATAAAGACCATTTTGTAGCTTGCCAAAAGTGCTTTTTTTCTGTTAAAATCAACTTATTATGAACTTGAAAGAATATTTATTTTCTATCGGTTTAGGTTCGATACTCTGCTTTACTATTTGTATTTTGGTGGTATTAAATTTTGATCCGAATATAAACGCTACTTTACCTTTGACTTTTTTCTATTTAAGTTTGTTTCTCGGGATTTTGGGCGGATTTTCTTTTGTGGTAATTTTGGTTAAAAAAATAAAATACAAAGAGGACGAAATAATTTTTCGACAAATAAAGAAGGTTTTTCGTCAAGCATTGGTTTTTTCTTGTTTGATAATCGGAATTTTATTTTTAGCCCGAGAAGATTTGCTGAATTGGTTAACTTTTTTATTAATTCTTTTCTTTTATTTAATTTTTGAGGGGATAATCTTTACACGTAAAGAAACTTGAAAAGTATTTTATGTTTAATAAATTTTTTAATAAATTTCGTAAAGAACTCGGCATAGATTTGGGCACTGCTAACACTTTGATTTATCTCAAAGGACGGGGAATTGTGGTAAATGAGCCGTCTGTGGTGGCGGTTAACACCAAAACAGAACAGATTTTGGCTGTCGGCAACGAGGCTAAAGACATGATCGGCAAAACTCCACCGCATATTTCGACTACTAAACCATTGACTAATGGGATTATTTCTGATTTTGAAGTTACAGAAAAGATGATTACTTATTATATTGAAAAAATAAACGCCGGTAGTGTTGGTTTTGTTTCTCGACCGCGTGTTGTTATCGGGGCACCACTTGATTTAACTGAGGTGGAACGCAAAGCGGTAAGTGATGCGGCTTTTAACGCCGGAGCCTCGGAAGTTTTTATTGTTGAAGAGCCAATGCTTTCCGCTATCGGTTCTAGAATGCCGGTAAAAGACCCTGTAGGTAATTTTATTATTGATATTGGCGGGGGAACTACGGAGATAGCAGTTATTTCTCTTTCCGGAATTGTCAAAAGTAAGTCTATCAAAATTGCTGGTGATGAATTTAATCAAAACATTGTACAGTATGCTCGCGACAACTTTAATTTGTTGGTTGGTGAAAGACAGGCGGAAGAAATAAAAATAAAAATAGGTTCGGCAGTAGAATTAGCCGAACGTATGGAATATCCGATGCGTGGACGAGATATGGTTACCGGCTTACCAAAAGAAGTTATCATTAATGATAAACAAGTCCGTGAAGCTTTGAGTAGATCTCTAAAAGCCATTATTGATGATATAAAAGCTACGGTGGAGGTTACTCCGCCAGAATTGATAGCCGATATTCATGAACGTGGAATATTGTTGACCGGGGGTGGAGCTTTACTACGTGGTGTTGACCAGCTTATTTCTCGCGCTACTGAATTACCGGTTCGAGTTGCCGATGATCCACTTACTGCCGTGGTAAGAGGCTGTGGAATGCTGTTGGATGATGAAGAATTGTTGCAAACAGTGGCTGTTTTTCCAACTCAAGATAATTTAAATTAGTTATGCGAAAAAGTAATTTGCAAAAAACAACGATGCTGGTCGGGGGAATAATCATATTCCTCGTTTTTTTTAATTATTTAGGCGGTCTCAATTTTGGTAAAAAAACACTCCGTCAAATTTTTGTTCCGTTTATTCGTCAAAGTGGAGATTTTAGTATTAAAATAAAAGATGATTATGAATTTTTTCAAAACAAAGAACAGTTTTTTAATGCTTATCGCTCTGCTCAACTGTCTTTGCAAAAAAAAGATGAAAACGAGGCAAAATTAAAATTATTAGAAGAAGAAAATGCGGAATTAAAAAAACAGTTAAATTTTAAAGAAAAAACCAAACAAAACATTTTAATTACTAAAGTTATTGGCAATAATCTGGAAGGCACAGAAAAAACGATTATTATTGATCGTGGAGAAAATGAAGGTATTAAGGCCGGAAACTCCGCTATCGTGGAAGATGGCGTTCTGGTGGGTAAAGTTGTAAAGACAGATAAAGATATTTCTATTATTCGTTTACTTTCAGACAATCAAAGTAAAGTGGCAGCTACTATAATTAATCGGGAAAAAAGTTTAGGTGTAGTGGAAGGTGGTTATGGATTATCAGTTAGAATGAATTTTATTCCCCGTAACGAAACCGTCCAAATAGGGGATTTGGTTGTAACTTCCGGCTTAGAAAAGGATACTCCGCGTGGATTGCTTATCGGTAAAGTGGCTGCTGTTGAAAATGAAGCTTATCAACCCTTTCAACAAGCTATTTTGACTCCCAGTGTCGATTATAGTCGTTTTGTTTATATCGGAATTATTTTAACCCAATAAAATGTTAAAAATATTTTTACAAATTTTTGGCAAAATTTTTTTATTGGCAATAATATTTATTGCGCATATTTGGGTAAATAATGTTTTACCATATCCTTTTGAACACATAAACTTAGTTTTTGTTTTTCTGTTCCTCACTCTTTTGATGAATAAAACCGAACAAGCGCTTTGGTATTCACTTATTTTAGGTCTTTTTTTAGAACTTTTTGTAGCCTCTTCTTTCGGTGTAACAATGATATCATTGTATTTTTGTTTATTGACAACATCTTGGTTACTGACTTATTTTCTAACCAATCGTAGTTTTTATATTATAACCTTAACTTCTGCAATCAGTATCTTTATTTATCGGGTTTATTTTTTAGGACTAAACTCATTATCTAACTTTTTTTTCAAAAAAACTTTTTTATATACTTCTCGCACATTTGCCGATTATGCTTATGAAATGGCTTTAACCGCTTTTGTGATTATGTTTAGTTATCTCATACTTTCTTATTGGATAAAGAAACTAAACCCCAAATATCTCGATCGTTTATGAAAAATAATTTTTTTGAATTTTTTAATGAAAGTCGAGGCGACCTCAGTGGTAAATATCGTCAAACTTGGGTGGAAGAATCTTTTGGTTTTGAACAACAGGTAGGTAAACAAAAAGTTTTTTCTGCTACCAAAGATCACTTAGGACCTTCTTTAAATAATAAAAAAATATTTTATTTTTTTATTGGTATTATCTTGGGAGTATTGGTTTTGTCCGGACGAGTTCTATATTTACAGACTATCAAAGGAGAAGAATACCGCGCTTTGGCTGAAAATAATCGGGCACGTTTGCGACCGATAGCCGCCGAGCGAGGAATTATTTACGACCGTTTTCATACACAATTAGTACAAAATGTTCCGAGTTTTATGCTTTCTATCGTACCTCAAGATTTTCCCAAAGATAAAGCAAGGGCTGCGGAAATTATAAAACAACTTTCGGAAACTACCGGGGTTCCACAAGAAAATTTTCAAGATATTCTTGATAAATATGGTTCTTATAGTTATGAATCCTTAGTAATAAAAGAAAACCTGGATTATGAAACAGCTTTAAAATTGTATATAGAAAATGCCAATTTACCGGGTATTTTGATAGAAAAAGGTACTAAACGTCTTTATTTAAACCAGGACCCCAAAGAAAAAGATAGTACTCTTAGTTTGTCACATTTGTTAGGATATCTCGGAAAACTGAGTGAAGATGATTTAAAATCATTAAAAACCAAAGGTTATTTGACAACCGATAATTTAGGTAAAGCCGGTCTGGAAAAAACATACGAAGAAGTTTTACGAGGGGTTTATGGAAAGAAAAAAGTAGAAGTTGATGCTTTGGGTAAAGAACAGAATGTTTTAGCGGAAGAACCGCCTATTCCGGGGAAAAATTTAATTTTAACTCTGGATGTAGAAGCTCAAGTTAAACTTGAAAAGATTTTAGCAAATCAATTGAAAAACATTAGACGTGAAAAGGGGGTAGCTATTGCGATGAATCCGCAAACCGGTGAAATTTTGGCCATGGTCTCTTTACCTTCATTTGATAATAATGATTTTTCCGGAGGAATATCCGTCTCAAATTATAAAAAATATCTTTATGATAAAAACAAACCCCTTTTCAATAGAGCAATAGGGGGTATTTATCCTTCTGGTTCTATTGTCAAAATGGTGGTAGCGGCAGCAGCTTTGCAAGAAAAAATAGTCAGCAGAACTACGGCCTTTTTAAGCTCCGGCGGTTTGGAAGTTGGAAATTGGTTTTTTAAAGATTGGCAACCAGGCGGTCACGGTGTTACCAATGTTATTCGCGCCATTGCTTGGTCTGTTAATACTTATTTTTATTATGTCGGCGGGGGATATGGTAATTTTTCTGGTTTGGGAGCGGACAAAATAATCCAATATATGCAAGAGTTCAATTTGGGCAAAAGCACGCAAATTGATTTACCAGGTGAAAATATCGGTTTTTTACCCAGCAAAGAATGGAAACTAGAAACAAAAAAAGAACGTTGGTATGTGGGAGATACTTATAATTTATCTATTGGTCAAGGTGATTTGTTAGTTACTCCGTTACAGGCAGTGGTTTGGACTGCAGCAATTGCCAACGGAGGTGATGTTGTTCGTCCGCACTTGGGAAAATATATTATAGACACAACAGAAAAAATTACTTATGAAATTCCCAATCAAACATTAAATAGCGATTTTGTCTCTGAAAAAAATATTAATATCGTTCGTGAAGGCATGCGTGAATGTGTTAAAACCGGCAGTTGTAAATTATTGAATTCCTTGCCTTTCTTAGCGGCCGGAAAAACAGGTACGGCCCAGTGGAGTAAAAAAGCCGATCCACACGCCTGGTTTACCGGTTTTGCGCCCTACAACAACCCCAAAATCGTCATTACCGTGCTCATAGAAGAAGGAAAAGAGGGTTCTACGGCCGCTATGCCGGTAGCCAACGAGTTTTTACGTTGGTGGGGACAGAAATACTTGAAATAGATTTTAGACTTCAGACTACTGACTATAAATGATATAATACTGTCATCCCCGCGGGCCAACGACCTCCCTTTGAGAAAGGCGGGGATCCAGGAAAATTATGTCCTATTATAAAAATTACTTAAAAAAATTGAATGCCGTTTGTAAAAAGAAAAATCTTGATTTGGTGGAAATCGGCAGGGTTGGATTTAAAAAAGAATATCCAATTTATAAAATTATTATCAATAATAAGGGAAAAACAGTTTGTTTTTCCGCCGGAATTCACGGGTATGAAATCGCCGGACCATGGGCAGTGCTAAAATTTTTGGAAAAACTCAATATTAAAAAAATAAAAAACAAGTTGATTATTTTTCCGGTTGCCAATCCTACGGGTTTTGATAAAAATATAAGAGAAAATTACCTAAAAAAGAATCTGAATGCTTTGTTTTGTAAAAAATCGTTGACTGGAGAAAATAAAATTTTATATAACGAAATAAAATACGAAAAAATATTTTTCTTCTGCGCTTTACATGAAGACATGGATAAAAAAACCTTTTATATTTATAATTTTGAAAAACAGCCGGAGATTATTTACCGCGATATTATAAAACTTGCAAAAAAATATTTTACTATTGAGTTGGCGGAAAAAATTTATGGCGATAAAGCAAGTGGGGGATTAGTTACAAATCTTCAAGATGATTCTTTTGAAGATAAATTGTTCCGCAAAGGCACTCCATACAGTATGTGTACTGAAACACCGGGTAAACAACCGTTGAAAAAGAGAATTGAAGCGAGTGTCAAAATAATGGAGAAAGTTGTTAAATTCAGTTCTTGACGCTTATTTTCATAAATGTTAATATATACATATAAATATTCCGATTCTCTTCGGAATCTTATTTTTTACTAAAATTGAATTTTAACGAAATATGGCGGATAAAATCCACTATTTAAGCAAAGAAAGCTTGGAAGCTCTAAAAAAAGAGTATGAAGACGTAAAATACGTTCAAATCCCGGCTGTGGCCAATAAAATCAACGAAGCTAAACAGCAAGGTGATTTGTCTGAAAATGCCGAATATCACCAAGCCAAAGAGGAAATGGCCTGGGCACAAGGGCGTCTTTTGGAATTAGAAAATATCATTGGTAATGCACAAATTATTGAAAAAAGTAAAAGCGATAAAATTGGTTTGGGCAATACTGTGGTAGTTGAAGTAAATAAAATAGAGAAAACTTACCAAATTGTCGGAGCGCAAGAGGCTGATCCGATTAACGGCAAAATATCCAATGAATCTCCGCTTGGAAATGCCTTTTTAGGTCATAAAGCAGGGGATAAAGTAGAAATTCGCACTCCCGCCGGAATACAAAATTACGAAATTATAAGAGTAATTTAAAATCAATTTGTAAGAATCCCGCTCCACAGGCGGGATTCTTTACTTTTATGGCAATTTTAGCTATAATTTTAATATCAAATATATTTAAAATTTACTTATGACAGATAAAAATTTAAGCGAAGAAGCGGTCCGACTAGGCCGTCTGGAGTTGTTACAGCAACAGGGTATAAATCCGTACCCTAGCTCTTGTCAAAAAACCCATACTATCGCACAGGCTCGTGAATTATCGGTTGATTCCAATGTTGTTTTGGTCGGGCGTTTGGTATCTTCTCGAGAAATGGGAAAACTTTGCTTTGCTCATCTGAAAGATTTTAGCGGTAAAATACAACTGGCTATTTCGGAAAAAGATTTAGGTAAAGATAAATTTAAATTTTTTACTAAAAATTTTGATATTGGTGATTTTTTGGAAATAAAAGGAAAAATTTTTATTACCCACAAAGGAGAAATCTCAGTTTTAGTGAAAGAGTTTAAAATTATAGCCAAAGCTCTTTTACCGATGCCTGAAAAATTTCACGGTCTAAACGATATTGAAACTCGTTATCGCCAAAGATATTTGGATTTACTTTCAAACGAAGAATCCATGAAAATTGCGGTTGCCCGAAGCTTATTAGTCAAAGAATTAAGAAATTATTTTAATGATAAGGGTTTTTATGAAGTAGAAACTCCCATTTTACAATCTCTTTATGGTGGAGCTAACGCTAAACCTTTTGTTACTCATCATAACGCACTGGGAGCGGACTTATTTTTACGCATTGCCCCGGAACTTTATCTTAAACGTTTGATTGTCGGTGGTTTTGAAAAAGTGTATGAAGTCGCCAAATGTTTTCGTAACGAAGGGATAGATAATAACCATAACCCCGAATTCACCCAAATAGAATTTTATTGGGCTTATGCCAATTATCAAGATTTGATGAACTTGATGGAAGATTTATTACCCCGTCTTATTAAAGCTATGAATTTACCTTTAAAGATGACGGTAGGAGATCAAGAAGTTGATTTTACCCCGCCTTATCCGCGTATAACTATGCGAGAAATCATCAAACAATACGCCAAAATAGACATAGAGGATTATCCTGATCAAAAATCTCTTTTTGAAAAAGCCAAAGAATTAAAAATAGAGGGTGTTGATAAAAATACTGGTCGTGGAAAACTGGTTGACGAGATTTACAAAACTTATGCCAGACCGAATATTATCAATCCTGTTTTTATGATTGATCATCCGGTAGAATTATCGCCTTTGGCAAAAAGAAAAACTGATAATCCTGCATATGTAGAAAGGATGCAATTGGTATGTGTGGGCGGAAATGAGCTTTGTAATGCTTTTTCCGAGCTTAACGATCCGCTTGACCAAGAAGCTCGCTTTAAAGAACAAGAAAAATTACGCAAAGCAGGGGATGATGAAGGTATGCAATATGACGCTGATTTTATCGCCGCTTTAAAACAAGGTATGCCACCGACAGCGGGTTTGGGTATGGGAATAGATCGATTGGTAAAACTTTTGATGAATACCGACAATCTCAAGGAAGTAATTTTATTTCCGACTTTAAAACCAGAAGAAAAATAATTTTAAATTTATGTTAGATATTAAATTTATTCGTGAAAATAAAGAATTGGTCAAAAAAAATTGCATTGACCGTCGTGCTAAAGTCGATATTGATTTGGTTTTGTCGCTAGATGAAGAAAGAAAAAACCTCTTAAAACAAGCAGAAGAATTACGAAGTTTACGTAACGCAAAATCCAAAGGTAAACCAACTGACGAAGAAATTAAAAAAATGCGCGAAGTAGGGGATAATATCGCCAAAATTGAAAAAGAATTGAGTGAAGTAGAAACGAAATATATTGACGAAATGATGAAAATTCCCAATTTGACCCATCCAGAATCTCCTATAGGTGAAGAATCTGATTTTAAAGTAGTTTATAAAAATTTTGAACCAAAAGAATTTTCTTTTAAACCTCTCGATCATGAAGAATTGTTGTTAAAAAACGATTTAGTTGATTTTGAACGAGCCACCAAAACTACCGGTACGAAATTCTATTTTTATAAAAACAATTTGGTTCGTTTAAATCAAGCGCTTTTAAATTACAGTATGGATGTTGCCGTTAAATACGGTTATACTTTGATGGAAACTCCGGATATTGTCAAAAATGAAATAATAAACGGAATTGGTTTTAATCCTAGAAGCGATGAAGAAACACAAATTTATTCTATCAAGGATACAGATTTGAGTTTGGTGGGAACTGCGGAAATAACCGTCGGGGGATATCATACCAATGAAGTACTGGACTTGAACGACGGACCAAAAAAATACATCGCTTTATCTCATTGTTTTCGTACCGAAGCCGGAGCTTATGGTAAAACCAGCAAAGGTCTTTATCGAGTACATCAATTTACCAAATTGGAAATGTTTGTGTTTTGCAAACCGGAAGATAGTGAAAAATATCATGCGGAAATTTTGGAAATAGAAAAAGAAATTTTGGATGGGTTGGAAATTCCTTATCAAGTAATAGATATTGCCAGTGCCGACCTAGGTGGTCCGGCTTATCGTAAATTTGATATCGAAGGGTATATGATTATGAAAGGTGATGATAAAAAACAAGGTGATTACGGAGAAATAACTTCTTGCAGTAATTGTACTGATTATCAAGCTAGACGTTTGAATATTAAATATAAAAAAGAAGACGGGTCTACCGCCTTTGTACATACTTTAAACGGCACCGCCGCAGTACTAAGTCGTTTTCCAATAATCATAGTAGAAAATCATCAGCAAAAAGACGGTACTATTTCAGTGCCAAAAATTTTGCAAAAATATTGTGGTTTTAAAAAGCTTTAGAAATTATGTCTTTGGGAGGTAAAAAACCTTATCTTGATTTCCAAAAATATAAATACGACGAAAAAAAACGCCGGCCTTTTTTTTCTTTTGCCGAAAAACCAAAAAGATCTCGGTCGTTAAAAGTTTTTGAAGTTTCTGCACCACCAGATCCTTTGGGTTTTTCTACCGGCTCCAATCCTTTCCGTAAGCAAGAAAAAAAGAAATTGAACTATCGTAGATTTTTTTCTATATTTTTTATTTTATCTTTCTTTTTAGCTTGGTTTTGGCTTATTTTTTATTTGCCATATTTTGATATCGATAATGTTTCTTATTCTGGAATAAAAACATTAAACAAGGAAGAAATTCAAAATTTTGTTTTTGAAAATTATCTTAAATCCGGAAAATACTGGCACAAAAATAATTATTTTGTAACTAAACCGGAAAAAATAATTTTAGGTATTAAAGAAAAATTTGATCTAAGCGACGTTAAAATTACAAAAATTTTTCCCGATAAGATGCAGATTGAAATAGTTGAAAAAAATCAAAGCATAATTTACTGCACTTTAGACGGTTATTATTTACTCAATCATGACGGGGGAGTTATCAAGGTAATTTGGGAAAAAGAAATTTTACCAGAAACGTTATCTGCCACTGTCTCTTCAACCGAAACAATAACTACGACCACGGTATTTGTAGTGACATCTACAGTTGAAGAAGAGGTTTTTAAGCCTAGTCGCAAAGAAATAGATGTTGAATATAACGATCTGCCTCTTTTTTGTATAAAAAAATCGGAAAAATTATATTTGAACCAAAAAAATATTTTACCCGTTAGTTTTTTGGAAAATATCATATCTTGGCAAGAAAATCTCAAAAAAGAGGGGATAGGCACGGTAAAGTACTTTATTGGACAAGATAATCAACAAAGCAGTCTCGAAGCTTATCTAGAAGGCACAAGGTGGTATTTGAAGATATCCCCAGAAGACATTATTCAACAACTTCAAAAAATAAAAGCTATTTTAAACGACAAAGAAAAGGTGACACCTCTTGAATACATTGATGTTCGTTTTGGTGATAGGGTATTTTGGAAATAATAGTGAAATAGTAGGGTAATTAAGAATAGTTGCCTTATTTATTACATAATGAGATAATATATCTAACTTCGTATAACAGAGGATAACCGAACTATATAATATATGCAAAAATCAAATAAACCTTTAATAAAGCATATTCCTATGTTTTTGGAATACTGTGAAGTGGAAAAAGGCCTTTCCCCGGTCTCTTCCAAGAATTACCACAACTTCCTTAAACTCTTTATTGATTGGCTTGATAAGTCGAAATTAAGCGATCTTTTGCCTCATGAATTGACATCAGAACATATTTGGAATTATAGGTTGTTTTTATCCCGTAAACAGGACTATAAGGGTGCCTATCTCAAAAAGACCTCGCAGAGCTATTACCTAAGAGCCCTGCGTAATTTCCTGAAATATCTGTCTGAAAAAGATATCGTGACCTTGCCATCAGAAAAAATTAAATTACCAAAATTGACTGACAAAGACAAACAAATTAAATTCTTGACTTTTGAACAAATAGAAAAACTCTTAGCCATGCCCGATACTTCTACGCCAGATGGTTTACGCGATCGGACCATCTTAGAAGTACTCTTCTCTACCGGTATGCGGGTCTCTGAACTTACTTCGCTTAACCTAAAACAGTTTAATGTTAACGATTTGCTCGCAGATAGAATTCCTGATTATGTCGAACTAAATATTATTGGTAAAGGAGGTAAAATGCGTCCGGTTTATTTCTCCAAAAGAACTCTGGAGTGGTTATCTAAGTACTTAAAAGTACGTCCGGAAATGACCCCTCCCCTATTTATTAACTACTTCCGTGGTGGAGATAAAGATGATGAACATAGATTATCCGCCAGATCAGTGGAAAACTTGGTGCGCAAATATACTATGATGGCCGGATTGCCGGTAGAAGTCACTCCACACACTCTGCGTCATAGTTTTGCCACAGATTTACTTTCTCATGGGGCTGATCTACGCTCAGTTCAAGAAATGCTCGGACATAGTAGTGTTGCCACCACCCAAGTTTATACCCATATCACTAATACCGGACTGAAAAACGTTTATAAAAACTTCCATAGCGGAGCGAAGAAATAGTTGTATTGGACTTTAGTCTACGGACTACAGACTATAAAAAAATCTGATCGTTTAAATCAGGTTTTTTTATTTGAGTTTTAAATTGATACTAGTTTGATAGATAGTTTACCGGATTGGCTGGAATACCATTTTTACGCACTTCAAAATGTAGATGGGGACCGGTAGTGAAAGGTCCGGCACCAATAGTCCCAGGAGTTCCTCCGGAATATCCTATAACATCGCCACGATTCACAAAATCGTCTTCTTTGACCGCTATTGAACTCAAATGCCCATAAACTGTAGAAATATTACCTGTATGTATAAGTAAAACATAGCTATAACAAGAAGAAAGTGTGCAACGTTTTGCGCGACCGACATAACCGGCGGCAGCCGCACGCACGGCCGTACCTTGCGAAGCGCGAATGTCTATAGCCGTATGTTCAAAAATATTTCTGTAAGGATAACTGTTGTCATAAAATTCGGCGGTAATATAGCGAGATGATACCGGCCAACTCAAATCCCCTGTGCCAGCACCAAGATTTTTGAACCTCTCTTGTTCTTCCAGTTTTTTACGCACTTGTTCTTCATAAGATCTTACCTCACCTTCTATCAACTGATACTGACGTTTCAAACTTGAAAGTAAAGTTTGATACTTCATTTCAGAGGCTCTGGTTTCTATCAAAAGATCTTGTTTTCCTGCGGTTTGCTCCTTGAGATCCAATTTTTTGTTTTCCAGTTCAGCTTTTTGTTCTTCATATATCTTTTTCTTAGCCTCAACCTGATCTTTTTTATTACTTAGATCTTCGGCCGCCAAACGAACACTTTTGACCGAACGACCCAAATCTACATAAACACTCTCTAAATACTGGACTTGATCATAAAAATCGGCGAACGTGTCGTTGGTTAAGAGTATTTCAATATAATTTTTTTGATCATTGGCATGAATATTTCGAATAATTTCAGAGATAATCTTCTTTTGCCTGGAAATCACTTTTTGTTTATCTTCAATACTCAACTGTAAAGCTTCAATTTCAAGCTTAGTTTCGTCTATTTTATACTGTGCCATCTTGATTTCCGCTTCGGCTTGTTTGATTTTATTTTCCAAAATACTTAGCTGATTGTTCAAAGAAACAGCTTCAGTTTGTTTCTGTGATATATTTTTTTTATAAACGCTGATGGTTTCTTCCAGTTGTTTAATTTTATCTTTACGAGCGGAAATTTCTTTGTTGAGCTCGGTTATTTCCTCGGCGTTACTGGCAATATTAACTGTTTGAGCAAACACAAACAAAGGCGCCAAAATAAATGTCGCTAAGAAGGAAGTAAAAAATATTTTCAAATTTTTATTCATGCTAATATTATAACATTTTTCAAATTTATTGCCAAGAAAAAAATACCCGGCTTTTTAAAGTCGAGTATTTTTGTTTTTAAATTTTATTTAAAGCTTCCTCAATTCTTTTTATAGTTTCTTCTTTACCCAGTACTTGAGCTATTTCAAAGGGTGGAGGTGATTTTTCCATTCCGGATAATGCCACTCGCCAAGGCCATAAAACACTACCATTACTATATCCTTTTTGTGTTACCCACTCCCCTACTTTTTCTTGTAATTTAATAGCTTTAAAATCTTGAACACCAAAATTGTTCAAAAGTTCTTTTAACTCTGGTAATATTGTCTTTACTTCTTCCAAACTACCCTTTTTCCAAATTAAAAGCTCTTTTTGATAATTCGGAGTTTTAAGTAAAAAAACCATATTCTCCACTAGTTCAACCAATGTACTGGCTCTTTCCTTACCCAAATTCAAAGCTTCTAACAACCAGTCTTTTCTATTATTTATCTCAGTTTCAGACATTAGACCGGATTGTAATATAAAAGGCATAGCTCTTTTTAATAGATCCTCTCCTTGCAACTCTCTGATATAATGGGCGTTATACCAATCCAATTTTTCCAAATTAAATACAGCGCCTGATTTTCCTATTTTCTCCAGAGAAAACTCTTTGGTTAATTCTTCCAAGGTAAAAAACTCACGTTCATCTCCCGGATTCCAGCCCAAAAAAGCGACAAAATTAATCATGGCTTCTGGTAAATAACCTTTTTTACGATAATCTTCTACCGAGACATCACCTTGGCGTTTACTAAGTTTTGATCGATCGGTATTTAACAACAAAGTAAGATGTGCCATCTTTGGCAATTCCCAATCAAACATTTTATAAAGATGTATTAATTTTGGAGTACTGCTTATCCATTCATCGGCACGAGTCATAAGATTTATTCCCATTGTGTGGTCATCTACAACTACAGCCAAATGATAAGTTGGATAGCCATCAGACTTTAAAATTACTTGGTCATCCACTAATTCATTTTTGATTCTTATTTCTCCGCGAATCTCGTCAAAAAAAATCGTTTCACCATCAATTGGCATTTTCATCCTAACAACGTATTTTTCTCCCGCAGCTATTCGTTTTTTTGCTTCTGTAGGCGATATGTCCCTGCAGTGTCTATCATAACCACTTTGAAGTTTGTTTAATTGTTGAAATTTTCGCAATTCTTCAAGACGTTCGCTTGTACAAAAACAATAATAAGCATGCCCTTTCTCGATAAGCTCTTCCACATACTTTTTATAAACAGGTAATCTTTCCGACTGGATATACGGCCCATTATCGCCGTTTTGTGTTATATTTCCGTCTTTATTAAAGCAAACCCCCTCATCAGGAATAATTCCCGCCCAATAAAGCGATTTTAATATATTTTGTATGCCGTCCGCCACGTATCTTTCTCTGTCGGTATCTTCAATACGCAGCAAAAACTTACCGTTATTTTTCTTTGCTAACAAATAGGCATACAAGGCTGTTCGCAAACTCCCTACATGCAAATATCCGGTTGGACTCGGAGCAAATCTGGTTTTTATCATATTTTTTTAAATAATTTATTTTTTATAACAATATATACAAACACTACAGTAGCATTCCAAATTCTTCGAATACGACTTGGTTGTTTGATAAGACGATACAGCCATTCTAAACCAATTTTACGCAAAAAACAAGGGGCGCGACGAATAGTCCCGGAAATATAATCAAATGATCCGCCAACTCCCATGGCAATCTTAATATTTGGCATTTTAATCAAATTTTCATTAATCCAACGTTCTTGTTTGTTCATTCCGAAAGCAACAAATAAAACACCTGCACCAGATTCGTTTATGTTTTTAATTATTTCTTCATTTTCTATATTATTATAAATACAGTCCGTACTCTGTAGTCGGCAATCTATCTCTAAACCTTTGTTATAACCACAAACTTTTAATTTTGGAATTTGCGTTTGTAGTTTTTCCACAGTTTGTTTTACAACCACATCATCACCTGATCCGAGCAAATAAATACCTATATTTTTTTCTGCTGCAATTTTACAAATTTCTAACATAAAATCTACTCCGGGTATTCGTGGACAACCAGAAAATAAACTTAGGCCAAAACCGTCGCAAATATTTAAATCTGAATTATTTAAACTTTCTTTAAATTTGTCGTCCTTTTGCGCTGCAACAATAAATTCGGGGTTTGGAGTAAATATCTTATGAGAATCAATCGAATTTAAAAAATCCAAAACCTTATTTTCAGCTTCTTTTAGGTTTATATTATCAATATTTATCTGGCAAAATTTCATACACAACTATTGACTTTTTGATAAAAAATATATTATAATATTACGGTTGGAGAATAGATTGTTCTCCTTTTATGAGTCCTTTTTGTGGAGGTGTATCCATGCCCAATCATTTTGAAGACCCCCGTTACGACGAGTCAATCTTAGAGGAAGAAACACTGGTTCCGACCATGGAAAAAAGCTTCGTTCATTCTATCGGAGAATTGGAAGAATTATTCCCGTCGTTTCCCGACGACGAATTCTAAAATTCTTTGGGAGTAAATCCTCTCATTCTTCGATCGTTTCGCTCTCTGATCCCGGTTTTTGCCGGGATCTCTTTTTTTATTCTTCTTGAAAAGTAACTGTTGTAAAAATGTATAAATCCGTATCTTTATCCATCCAAGCGTTAGAAGGCAATCCGGCCTTCTCTACACACAAAGCTTCCAAAAAAGTTCCCAAGTCCCAATCTTCTTTTTCCGCTACTTCCGGTAAAAAAACTCCACTTTTATTTCCCCTAGAGATCAAAACACCGTGTTTTCCTAATTTTATTTCTGTTATGCTCTTGATTTTTTTTAATGGTGACAAAACTGAAACTTCTATTTTAATTTTAGACATTTCTTCTAATGACACGGGCGAAAATCTTTCATCTTTTGTCGCAGCCTCAATAGCCATATTTACTACCGATTCATTCAATGGTTTATCCGATTGCAGAAGACCTATGCAGCCCCGCAATTTTTCATCTTCCCATAAAGTAACGAATACTCCCACTTTTTGCTTTAATACCTGATTGTTTGTAATAGGTTGAATAGCCCAACCGTTTTGCAGATAAGTTTCTATAGCAACTCTAGCCCACTCCAAAAGTTGCCTTTTTTCATTTTCATCGTAAGTTACTTCAAACAATTGTTTGCTCTTTTTGTTCATATTAGACTATAAAACCTCCGGCTTGGATATGCCATAACTTGGCGTATAAACCGCCTTTTTTTACCAAATCATTATGATCACCTTCTTCAATGATTTTACCATTTTCCATTACTATTACTCTATCCATTTTAGCAATGGTTGATAAACGATGCGCGACAATTATTACTGTTTTTTCTTTCATCAGATTTTCCAAAGCTTTTTGAATCAATTGTTCCGATTCGGAATCAAGGGAAGAAGTAGCCTCGTCCATTATTAAAATTGGCGCATTTTTTAAAATCGCTCGCGCAATAGCTACGCGTTGTCTTTCTCCACCGCTAAGTTTTATACCCCGTTCACCCACCTCAGTATCATAACCATTTTTCAACTTACTGATAAATTCATGAGCAAAGGCTTTTTTGGCTGCCTCATAAACTTCTTCTTTGGTAGCATCTTTTTTACCATAAGCAATATTTTCAAAAAGAGAGCGGTGAAATAGTACCGGATCTTGAGGAACAAACGAGATATTTTCCCATAAACTTTCTTTGGTTACTTTGGCAATATCTTGTTTATCAATAGTTATTTTACCTTTGTTTAGATTATACATACGCAACAAAAGTTTTATCACTGTCGATTTTCCCGAGCCACTTGGTCCGACAAGAGCCAACTTTTCATTATCTCCAACTGTTAAGGAAAAGTTTTCAAATATCTTGTCATTTTCTTTATAACCAAAATTTATTTTATCAAAAATTATTTCTCCCTTGTCTACTTTTATGTTTTTGGCATTTTTTACATCAACAACTTCCGCTTCTTTGACGATAATCGCGGTCATCTCCGTAGCATCTGCCATAGATTCATAAAGTCGCTGGATAGATCTGCCCAAACCCCAAACATTCATCATGATCATTACAACATAAGCTTGGATCATCACAAAATCACCGATGGTTAAAGCACCATCTTGATAAAGTTTGATAGCCAAATAATTAATACCTATTTCCAAAATAATAAACAAAAAACCCTGGATAGCAAAAAATAAAATACCATAACGCCAACTTTTCAAATTGAGCAAACGAATGGTTTCATTTTTATTTTCCAAATTCTTAATTTCTTCTTCTGTTTTATTAAAAAGTTTAACATTGGCATAATTGGCAAAAACATCCGCCGCGTATCCAGTGGCTTTATTTCCTTCTTTATTACTTTCTATATCTATTTTCATCTTACCTTTCAAGACCAACAAGTTAAGCAAGATAAAAAACAACAACCAGATTAAAACTCCGTAAGCTAACCCAGGATTACGTCCGTATAATACGAAACAAATACCGCCGGTACCGATAAACAAATTGCCTAACTCAAAAAATATTATATCATTGAGAGTAAAAAAAGCTCCGGAAAATTTATTTATTTTTCGAACCAACGAACCGATAAATTGATCATTGAAAAAAGAAAACGAATGTTCCAGCATGCGAGTAACACAAAATTGTTGGATATCTTTATCGCCGTATGTTTCAAAATAACTAACAACAAAGAAATATGCGCGTTGAAAAATAAATGATGTTAATTTTAAAGCAAAAACAAGCAATAAAACTTTTATAGCAAGTTCAAAGGCGTTAATAGTTAAAAAATCAACTATTTTTTTATAATAAACTGGAACAATGATGTCCAAGACCTGATTAATAATGGTAAAAATAAGCATTAATACCAAAAATTTCCATCTTTTTTTATAAAAGCCGGCAAAAAGCTTCAGGGTTTGTTTTACCAAACCAAAGTCTATTTTTTCTTGTTTTTCTTGTTCTTCCATATCTAAAATACTTTAGCCGATATATTTTACCTTATTTATCGAAAAAATTCAAACAAAAAAGGGACTATTTAGTCCCTAAAAATGTTATTGTTTGTTTTTTCCCATAACTTGGTTCAAAAGAACTCTCAAGATTAAGATTGCGCCTATTCCAGCTATGCAACCGGAAATAAGGATCACTAAAACTAAATTGATTATTTTTTCACTAAAAGCACTACCTCCTTTTAAAAAATAAAAGAACTATGACAAAAATAGTAGCTTTTAAATGAAAATTTGTCAATAAATAACCCCATTTGACAAATTTTTATCTCGTGCTACAATATTATCACTCTCTGTTATGGAGTGATAACCACATAAAGCGCTCCGCGCTACGTGGTAAGCTAAATTTAATTATATGTTTCCAAACAATTTTACCACTAAATCTCAAGAAATTATTCAAATTTCGGCACAAATTGCCACACAAAATGGTCATGGACAAGTAGATCCACCACACTTGATTTTAGCTATGCTCCAAGATGAGGAAGGAGTAACGGCTTCAGTTTTGTGTAAAATGAACATCTCAGTTTCTCAAATTCACGCGGAAATGGAAAAATTGCTTAATAAAATACCAAAAAATCCCGGTGCTTCTCCCCTACTTCAAAACGGACAACTCATGCTTTCTCCAGCAACGGTTTTTGTTTTGCAAAATTCCGGAGAAATCGCAAAAAAAATGGGTGATGATTATATCAGTGTTGAACACCTTTTTCTTTCTTTACTTTCAGGTAAAAATCCCATCAGTGAAATTTTATCAATTTATAAAATAAATTACGATGAGGTGCTCAAGGTTCTGGCTTCTATCCGTGGTAATCAAAAAGTTGATTCTCCTGAACCAGAAAGCAAATATGATGCTTTGAAAAAATACGGTAAGAATTTAACTGAACTGGCACGTAAAGAAAAAATCGATCCTGTTATCGGGCGAGATGAAGAAATTCGTCGTGTGATGCAGATTCTTACTCGTCGAACAAAAAACAATCCGGTACTTATTGGCGAACCGGGTACTGGTAAAACGGCCATTGCCGAAGGGTTAGCGCAACGGATAGTCAATAAAGACGTTCCGGAATCACTCAAAAATAAAGAATTGATAACTTTGGACATCTCTTCCTTGGTTGCCGGCTCAAAATTCAGAGGTGAATTTGAAGATCGTCTCAAAGCCGTGCTCAAAGAAGTTGATGCCGCAGCCGGAAAAATAATTTTATTTATTGATGAGCTTCATACTATTGTTGGAGCCGGATCTTCTGAAGGTTCTATTGATGCCGCCAACATGCTCAAACCGATGCTGGCCCGCGGTGAACTGCGAGCTATCGGTGCCACTACTTTGAAAGAATATCAAAAATATATTGAAAAAGACGCGGCTCTGGAACGTCGATTTCAACCTGTTTTGGTTGCTGAACCAAATGAAGATGATGCTATCGCTATTTTGCGCGGAATTAAAGAAAAATACGAAGTGCACCATGGAGTTAAAATTACAGATTCAGCGATTGTTTCCGCGGTTAAACTTTCCGAACGTTATATTACCGACAGATTTTTACCGGATAAGGCTATTGATTTGATAGATGAAGCCGCTTCAGCTTTACGCCTAGAGGTGGAATCTATGCCTGAAGAATTGGATCGATTCAAAAGACAAATAATAAAATTAGAAATTGAAAAACGCGCTTTAGGTAGTGAAAAAACACAGGATGCCAAAGAACAACTAAAAAAATTGGAAAAAGATTTGGCGGAAATCAAAGAAAAAGCCACTGAATTGGAAGCAAGATGGAAAAACGAGAAAGAAGCTATAGAAAAAATTCATAATCTCAAAAAAGAGATTGATAAAACCAAACAACAAGCTGACATTGAAGAACGTAAAGGAGATTTACAAAAAGTCGCCGAGTTACGTTACGGAAAAATTTCTGAATTAGAAAATGAGATCAAAGAAAGTGAAAAGAAATTACGTGAAATACAAAAAAACCGCGGAATCTTAAAAGAGGAAATTACGGAAAACGATATAGCCGGCGTAGTTTCACGCTGGACCGGAATTCCTGTCAATAAAATGTTACAAAGTGATACGGAAAAACTAATTGATATGGAAGAAGAGTTGAAAAAACGCGTTATCGGACAAGACGAAGCCGTAATCGCGGTATCCAGAGCTATTCGTAGAAGTCGCGCCGGTATTTCCGAACCCAATCGTCCGATAGGTTCATTTATTTTTCTGGGTCCAACCGGAGTTGGTAAAACAGAATTGGCAAAAACACTGGCTGAGTTTTTATTTGATACCCCGGATTCTTTGGTGAGAGTAGACATGAGTGAATACATGGAAAAACATAGTGTCAGTAAAATCATCGGTTCTCCCCCGGGATATGTCGGATATGACGAAGGCGGTCAATTGACGGAAATCATTCGTCGTCGACCATATAGTGTAATTTTGTTTGATGAAATAGAAAAAGCACACGGAGATGTTTTTAATATCATGTTACAAATACTTGACGACGGCCGAATCACAGACGCCAAAGGCCGTGTTGTTAATTTCAAAAATACCGTTATTATCATGACTTCCAATATTGGCAGTGAAGCTATTTTAAACCTTCGCAAAAATAGTGAGTTTGGTTTTTCTGAATCACGTAAGAAAAAGATGAACGAAGAAGAAAAAATCAAAGAAAAAATTACCGAATCGCTCAATGATTATTTTAAACCAGAGTTTCTCAATCGCATTGACGAAACTATAGTCTTTCATTCTTTGGGAGAAAAAGAAATTGAAAAAATAGTAGAATTACAATTGATTCAAACGGAAAAACGTTTGGCGGAAAAAAAGATTTATCTTTCTTTTGAAGATAAAATTAAAAAATATCTAGCGGAAAAAGGATATGATGTCAATTATGGTGCTCGTCCGCTTAAACGCGTTATTCAAAACGAACTTCTAGACAAACTATCCTTACTTATTATTGAAGGCAAAATTAAAGAAGGACAGAAAGTAAAAATTTCTCTCAACAAAAATGAAATAGTTATAAAGTAAGTCGTAAAACAACCCTGTAAAAAGGGGTTGTTTTATATTTGAAAAAATGTTAAAATAAACATATAGAAAAATAATTTGAATTTTTTATGAGACTATCCAAAATTGCCTTTATTTTTATATGTTTATTTAGTCTACTTTTACCTATTTTTTCCTTGGCACAAACGGAATTTAATCCTAATTTTATTATTTCCGACGAAGAGATGCAACAAAGCAGTTCTATGACCGTTCGGGATGTCCAAAAATTTTTAGAAGCCAAGGGAAGTTATTTGGCAACTTATTCGGCTTTGGACATAGATGATTGCCACAAAACAGCCGCACAAATAATTTATGAGGCTGCACAAAGATACAACATTAATCCCAAATTTCTTTTGGTGAATTTACAGAAGGAACAAAGTCTGGTGATGGACAACTCCCCCACTCAAAAACAACTTGATTGGGCGATGGGTTATGCGGTTTGTGATTCTTGCAGTATGAATGATCCGAAAATTCAAAAATACAAAGGCTTTGCCAAACAAGTTGATAACGCCGCCGGGATAATCCGTTGGTACTATAACAATACTTCTCATAGCGTAGTGAAAAAAATAAATTCTCCGGTCTTTATCAATAATCAACAGGTCGTTCCTCAGAGCTGGGCTACCGCTTTTTTATATACCTATACTCCTCATTTAAATGGAAATAAAAATTTTTGGCGAATTTGGAATAATTGGTTTGCTTCTATCTATCCCAACGGCACAATTCTACAAGCCGCCACTTCGGAAAAATATTATTTGATTTCTGATGGCAAAAAAAGACCTTTTGAAAGCAAGACGGTTTTGATTTCTCGATCCAATCCAAATTTAGCGGTTATCGTTCCTGATACTGACCTGATAAATTATCCGGAAGGTGCCCCTATTAATTTTCCCAACTATTCCATTATCAAAACGGAACGTGCTTATTATTTACTTGATTATGACACTAAACGACCTTTTGCCAATGAAGAGACTGTTAGAAAACTGGGTTTTAATCCACAAGAAATAATCGAAGCAACTGAAAATGAGATGAGTGGTTATGAAATCGGCCCGACAATTACCACCTCTACAACCAAACCTCAAGGTGTTATTTATAAAATTACCGATGCAGCCAACGCTCATTTCCTATTTAAAGACGGTGTTTTGTTTCCCCTAACAGCATCTGAAGTAGCCAAAACCAACTACCCGGGATTGGAAATTGAAAACAAGCAAAAAAAAGATATTGCCACTTATGCTATTTCCGATAAATTAATAACTTTTGCCGATGGAACTTTGCTTAAAATGAAGGATAGAAATATTATTTACGTTATCGATAAAGGTAAAAAAAGACGTATTGCCGATGAAGAAACTTTTTTGGCAATGGGTTATAATTATAAAAATTTAGTCACTGCCGAACTTTCAACATTATTGTCCATGGCTGAAGGCGATTCCATATATGTCAACAATAGCTTGGCTTCTTCCAAAAATAAATTTTTGGGTGATAGCGGTATGACAGTTGAAGACTTATACAAAACCAATTTGCCGGCTTATTTGGTAGCTGAATTCCCTAGTGGTCGTATAATTTCCGGAAAAAATATTGATACGGCCTTTCCTATAGCTTCTCTAACTAAAATTTTAACCGCCTATGAAGCTCTGGTTACTGACTTTAGTCTCAGTAAAACTTCGGTTTTTGATGCCAAAAAACAAGCTTCTGACAGTAATCCTCTTAACCTAATAAACGGTGATAAAATTAAAAATAAAGATTTATTTTATGGTATGTTGGTTGGTTCTGTAAACAATGTTTCCAATATTATCGCTCAAAATAGCGGGGTGAACGAAACGGAATTTATACAAAACATCAATAAACGTTTGGAAGATTGGGGTGCGGATAATACAAAAATATCCGATGTCTCCGGTTTGAGTGAACAAAATGTTTCCACTGCCAGAGATTTGTTAAAAATTTTCGTCAAAGCGCTTGATAAAAAAGAAATCAAAGAAGCTTTGGGTTTAAAGTCTTACAAAATAACCAAGACTTCCGGAAAAAAAGTTTCAACCCAAACTTTAAATAACACTAACAAGCTTTTGGGAACAACAAAAAATTATAAAATTTTAGCCAGTAAAACGGGTTTTACCGATGAGGCCAGCTCAACATTACTCATGCTTATCGAAGGAAAAATAAACGACCCAATAATAAACTTGGCTGAAAAAGTAAAGTTTGGACAAACTAACAATCAAGTCAAACAACTCCAGGCACTTTTGCGTAAAGAAGGATTCTTTAAACACAAGAGTAATACCGGTTATTACGGCACTGCCACCAAACAAGCACTGGACAATTATTCCAAAACAAGAACCGGAAAACAATATATCATTATCACTTTGGGCAACAAAGATTATAAAAATCGTTTTATCGAACCTGATAAAATAGCCCAATGGGCAGCTTTGGAAAAATACGCCCAAATAGCCAGTCAAAAACCATAATCATATGTCATTAGTCTTTGCCGGGATTACCCCGCACCCACCTTTAATTTTACCGACTATCGGTAAGGAAGAAGCTAAAAAAGTAGATAAAACAAAGAAAGCTTTGCTTCAGATGGAAAAAGAGTTATATGCGACCCATCCGGATATTATAATCATCATTTCTCCCCATGGTAGTTTTTTTGTTGACGCTTTTACAATAAATGCCTGTCCGGAATTCATCACGGATTTTAAAGAGTTTGGAGATTTGGCCACAAAAATAAAATTTAAAGGTGAAACCATGTTGGCTTACAAAATACGTAAAAATTCTTTTGAACAAAATATTCCAACCGCCACCATTAGTGAATCGTCTCTGGATCATGGTAGTGGAGTTCCTCTTTATTTTTTAACTTCTCATTTAAAAAATTTTGGATTATTGCAATTGGGTTTTTGTGACTTGCCAAATAAAACTCATGTTGAATTTGGAAACATTTTACAAGAAGTTATTTTATCTTCCAACAAAAGAGTGGCGGTGATAGCTTCAGGTGACATGTCCCATGCGTTAACCACCGAAGCGCCGGCCGGCTACACTTCTGAAGGAAAAATTTTTGATACTAAAATACAAGAACTTCTCTCTACTCAAAATTTAGCTGGTATGCTACAGCTCAAACCCGAACTAATATCTTCGGCGGCGGAATGTGGTTTTAGATCTTTACTTATTCTAGCCGGCATTTTACAGGGTATTAATTGCGACTATAGACAGCTTTGTTATGAAGCACCGTTTGGTGTCGGTTATCTTACCGCTTACTTCAAAATATAATTTTATGCGGGCACAAATAATACTTTTCCGCAGAATGCCACCCAAAATAAATTATTTTGATTATTTGGTCTCAAAAAATTTAGAAAAAGAAATAAAAATCGGTCAACTTGTAGAAATACCTTTTCGCAACAACAACGAATATGGTCTAGTTTATTCTTTGGAACAAAATTCTCTTTTGAAAAATCAAACTAAATTGCGCGCTTTGAATAAAATTTGTTTTTCTACACCCTTTTTACCCCAATCTATTTTTGAATATTATAAAGAAATATCCTCGTTTTATGCCACTGATCTTGGTTTTATATATAAATTCAGTTTTCCCAAATTTACAAAAAAGTTTTTTAACGATTTGACAGTATCAGATTTTTCGGATTATTTTGCAAAAAAAAATTCAGCTAAACCCCATCTTGTTGTCACTCCTGATAACTCTACTACAGAGGATTTTTTACAAAAAAATATTTCTCTTAGCGGACAAAACCTGATTCTAACTCCGGAAAAAAACGATCTTGTAAAATTAGAAAAATATTTTTCTGATAAATTTCCTACTGTGGTTTTAAGTAGTGATTTGACGGATAAAAAAACTTCGTCACTTTGGAAAAAAATACGAAAAAATGAAGATGTCTTGGTAATCGGCACCCGCAAAGCTCTATTTTTACCCTGGACGAATTTAAAAAATGTTTTCATTCTTGATGAAGGAAATGAAAATTATAAATCCTACGATATGGCTCCGCGTTATCACACTCGCGATGCCGCCATGTTACTTTCTAAATTTACCGGTTGTCAGATTTATTTGATTTCTCATTCCCCTTCCATTTCTTCTTTTTATTTTGCCGAACAAAAAAAATATATTTTGGAAGGAAATTTGAATAATCTCAAAAAATCTTTTAAGCTCATTGATTTAAATTTAGAAAAACGCGCTAAAAACTATTCTCCTTTGAGTTTTGAACTTTTGGAAGAATTAAAGAACTTAGACCGTAAAGATTCCGCCTTTATGTTTTTAAATAAAAAAGGGAGCGCTGGTTATCTTTTTTGCGGTGATTGTAAAAAACCTTTTCTTTGTCAGAAATGCGGCCGGCCTTTGGCTTATTTTGGTAATAAAAAAGAGTTACGTTGTAATTTTTGTGAGTCTGTTCAACCTCTTATCGGATCTTGCCCCAATTGTCAAAGTTTTAACCTGAAGATGCGTAACCCCGGAACAGAGAGTGTAGAAAAAGAATTGCGCAAAGAATCGGAGTTAAAACATTTTCAAATTGTACGCCTAGATTCTGAACTTGAAAAAAATACGACTTTTGAACATAGACCGGGAACTATTTATGTAGGGACTGAAATGGCCTGGGCTCTTATCCCTTGGTCAAAAATAAAATTGATTTGTTTTATCAACACCGATCCTTCTCTCATGTCTACGGAATATAAAAACATAGAACATCTTTGGCAAAAAATTCGTGATTCATTTTATAAAACATCTTTGGAAAGCTCCGTTATTTTACAGACTTCTCATCCTGGTCATTATTTATTTTCTTCTCTAAACAAACCTGATGATTTTTATAAAAATCAATTATTGGAAAGATCTATTTTTCAATATCCACCTTTTAATTATTGGCTAAAATTAGCTATTTTTTCTCCCAACGCCAATTTAGCTATCAAAGAAGCAAATATTTTGAAAAACCACCTGGAAGACTTGACAAAAACCGTTAAAAGCGCTAAAATAAGCGGTCCGCATCAAGCAATCCCCTATTTTCAAAAAGGAAATTATCGTTATATATTGCTTATTCGTCTGGGATATGAAAATTATCACACTGTAATCAAAGAAATTAATAAGATTATTCCAAAAAATTGGAAGGTTGACCCAAATCCAAGCACGCTATTTTCAGTATAATATGTCTACAAATTACGATAACTATCAAATTTCATTGAAACTTATTCTTCAAAATCAAGATGGTAAATTTTTATTATTGAAAGTTGAAGACGGCGGAAGGTATCATGGATATTATGATTTTCCCGGAGGTAGAATTGGTGAAGAAGAATTCAATATTGGACTACCTGAAATTTTAAAGCGTGAAACAGACGAAGAGATTGGGTCTGATATAAAATACGAATTATTATCTGAAACACCACTTGCTTATGGAAGGCATGAATCGTTTTCAAAAAGACAAAATAAACTTGCAAGATGTTTTTATTTGGTGTTTGAAGGAAAACTCTTGGAAGGCGATATAAAAATAAGCGATGAGCACGCTTCGTATACTTGGATGTCTTATGAAGAAATAAAAAATAATTTAAATAATTTATTTGTTTCGGGAATTTTAGAATGTGCAAAAATGTATTTTAAATAATATGTTATTAGAAATTTTTACCGAACCGAATCCTATTTTGCGTAAAGTTGGCAAACAACTTACCAAAGAAGATATCGGGTCAAAAAAATTTAAGAAATTTATCAAGGATTTGACGGAAACCATGTATATCCGAGATGGTGTTGGCATTGCCGCACCTCAAGTCGGAGAATCACTCATGGTTTGTCTAATTGCCAAAGATTTTACCCCGACCAAAGAAAAAGATTTGATTTTGATAAATCCGTTTTGGGAGAAAAAAAGCATTCTTAAAACCTTGGATGAAGAGGGTTGTTTATCCGTGCCTGGAATTTATGGTTTGGTAAAGCGCTACAAAAAAATCAAAGTTAAAGCGCTTGACGAACATGGTAAAGAAATCTGTTTTGAAGCTGTTGACTTCCCCGCCCGTGTGATTCAGCACGAAGTTGATCACCTCAATGGAATTTTGTTTATCGATAAAGCGAAGAAACTAAGACATGCGGAAAAAGCGCTGTGATAGATTGCAGAGATTACAGAAATTATTATGACTAAAATCATTTTCTTTGGAACTCAGGAATTTGGCAAAGGCATTTTGGAAGCTTTGATAAAAAGTTCCGATTTTGAAATTGTCGCAGTATTCACCCAACCGGACAGACCGGTGGGACGCAAACAAGAGATCCAAAAATCACCGGTGAAAATATTGGCTGAAGATCATAATTTAAAAATACTCCAACCGGAAAGTTTAAAAAACTACGAAATACCAAATTTGGGCGCAGATTTAAATATTGTTTGCCAATATGGGATTATTATTCCTCAAACGGTGTTAGATTCAGCTAAACACGGAAGTATAAATATTCATACTTCTCTACTCCCGAAATATCGTGGCGCCTCCCCGATACAGTCCGCGATTATAAATGGTGAAAAAGAAACTGGTGTTACTATCATGCTCATGGACAGCAAAATGGACCATGGACCGATTCTAGCCCAAGAAAAATTGACTATTGCCCCGAACGATAACTATTTGACACTTAGTGACAAAATGTTGCCTGTTGCCTGCGAACTGCTTCTTAAAACAATCCGGGAATATTTGGCCGGCGACATCGCTCCTCAAGAACAAAACCACGAGCAAGCGACTTTGTGTAAAATGTTTACGCGTGAAGACGGGCAAATTGATTTTAACAAGTCAGCTGTGGAAATTTATAACCAATTCCGAGGATTAAACCCTTGGCCAGGAGTTTTTACTTTTTATGATAACAAAAGGGTCAAATTGCTTAATATCAAACCCGTAGAAAAAAATATTGAACCGGGAAAATTTGTTGTTGAAAACGGAAGATTGTTTATTGGATGCACAGAAGGAGCGCTGGAAATATTTGAATTACAAATTGAGGGAAAGAAATCCATGAATGCTAAAGCATTTATCAATGGTTATTTAAAATAACTGCATGTCTTTCTCCACCTACCCCACTTATCTACTCTTACTAGACTACGCACTACTACGCGTCTTTTCTTTTTATTTCCAACCCGGCGATTGGATGAATACCGTTTTAACTTTGTTTTTTTTGAGTATAACCGCTGCTTTGCTTATTGCCAAAAGAAAAGAAGGTTGGTATTTGATTGCGTTTGAAATTATTTTGGGCGGGGCCGGCGGATTTCTATCCGCTTTCGGTCTATCTTTACGTACTTTACTCTTGATTTCTTCGGCCTTAATTTTTGTCTTTCAAAAACTGAAACGAAAACAATTGATTCCTTTAATTAAAGAGGATAGAATCATAAGCCTAATTTTTAGCTTATTAATATTATCCGCCGGTATTTCAGCTGTTGTTGGTTTGCTAAACGGGCACAGTATGAATTTGATTTTTTCCGACATTCTCCCCTATTTTTTTCTTTTTTATTATTTTCCGCTCAAAGAACTTTTGGATAATGCTGAATTTGTTTCATTTGTCAAAAAACTTATTTTGGCTGCCATTATTGGCAATGCTTTGTTTGTTTTGTTGACTTTCATCGGTTATTCTTCCGGTACTTTGGTAATGTTTGATCCATATTACCACTGGTACCGCGATATCGGTTTGGGAAAGATTACGGAAATGGGCGGAAATTTCTTCCGTCTGGTTCTCAACGAACAACTGCTTTTGGCGCCTATTTTGCTTTATTGGCTTTATAAAATCATCAAAGAAAAAATTACTTGGCAAAATATTACCATATTATCCGCTTTACTTTTTGTTCTCGGGATTAACTTTACTCGTATCTATCATCTGGCGATAATTTTCGGATGTTTATTTTTAATCACCAAACTAAATTGGAAAAAAACTTTTTCTGTTTTTTTTCTTTCCGCTTTTATTTATATATTTATTTTTTGTTCAACAAACTTAATAATAACTCAAGGTAAAGACGCAGGATTAAATTTACTTCTTGGTCGTGCTCAAAGTGTAATCGACCCAAGCTCCGAGAATAGTTCGCTTTCTCGTATGATGTTATTGCCAAAAATTTGGGAGAAAATAAAAACTAACCCACTTATTGGTAATGGTTTAGGTGATACCATAGCCGTTTATTCCCCTATTTTCAAAAAAGAAATTACTACTTCGCATTATGATTGGGGATATCTCGAAATTATCGGTGAAATGGGAATTGTTGGAATTCTAATCTGGATGGCTTTAATTTGGTTGTTATTTAAACAAACAAAAAATAACAAACTTTCTTTGTCGCTTCTAATTTCCATTTTGATTATCAATTTCACTTCTCCGGCGTTATTTCATGTGATGGGAATAATTTTGATAATTTTTTTACTGTCATTCCTGCGAAAGCAAGAATCCAGTGGTAGTAATTAAATTTTCTGGATCCCCGCCTTTCCCAAAGGGAGGCCGTTGGCCCGCGGGGATAACAAAAGACCGTCTACTAACGGTCTTTTTTATTTTTATACCGAATACTTAATACTATATACTAAATACTAATCTAAGTGATGTTTTTTATATATAACCTTTTTCGCTTCCTCATATTTTTTTACTTCTTCCATCTTCCAAGGAAGTTTATAAACAAACTTCGGCAACCAGAAGCTAATACCCTTTCTCCCGCGAACTATTTTTTGATACAAAATTTCATCAATCCACTCACCTTTTTTTCCAGACAGTGTGAGACCCAGCCAAAAATCCCAATCTTGGAATTTTTTTAAACTTTCATCAAATGGCACAAAATCTTTTCTTCTTATCAAACTGGTAATATCTACATAATTGAATTTTTTCAATTTTTCAGGTTCAAAAGTACAGTTTCTAAATTTTTTCCAACCAAATTTAAACCCGCTGTAAACAAAACTGATATTTGGTTTTTTATCCAGAACCGAAGCCATTTTTGACAGCATTTGGGATTCACCAATAGTATCAGCATCCCAAAAGATAACATACTCCCCGCGGGAGGCCAAAAAACCCTCATTTCTGGCCTTAGGAGCCCCGAAATTGGCTTGGTTGAGTATTTTAACGTCTACCCCGTTGATACGGCCTATTTGAGTCAATTTTGGCACCATTTCTTCAAATCCGTCATTGCTACCATCATTCACAATTATCACTTCTATAGGACGATAAGATTGCCCCATTATGGACTCTAAAGTCGGGATTATTGTGTGTTTGTGGTTGTAGATGGGAATGATTACTGAGACCATATGAAAAACGTATTTCGTATATAGTATTTAGTATATTGTAAGCATAATATAAACTATACGATATACGACATACGGTATACAATATACCAAATTAATTTAACTTCGCTATCTGTTTCTCCCAATTAAATTCAGCCAGAATTCTCTGGCGTCCTGCTTCTCCCATCTGTCTAGCATAATCTGGATTTTTCAAAAGTTCGGAAATTGCGGAAACAACACCCTGATCTTGATAAACATCAACCACTATACCGGTAACCAAATTTTCTATCACTTCTTCCACTCCACCCACACGTCCGGCAATCACCGGCAAACCAGACGCTGCAGCTTCTAGAAATGCAGTCCCCCAACCCTCTTCACTCTCTTCGTCTTTATGGGTAAGTAAAACAAATGTGTCAGCTAACTGATAATATTTAGGTAGTTCCGCTAAGGGAATAAAGCCCATAATACGAGCGACATTTTGCAGGTAATTTTTTTGAATATTTTTAATCAAATCTTCTTTTTTAGGACCATCGCCTACAACCAACCAAACCAAATTCGGAACTTTTTCCAAAATCTTTGGCAATAATCTGACCATATGAGGAAAACCTTTGCCATCCGCCATTCTCCCTACAGAAATCAAAACTTTTTTACCTTTAAGTGCCAACTTCGCCCGTAAATTTTCTAACTCTTCTGTTTTAATCGGTTGTAAAAAGAAATCTCCCGGACATGGATGTAAAATTATAATTTTTTCTTCCAAACTTTCTATTCTCATTGTTATTTTATTTTTTAGAAAATGACTGCTAACGACAATTTTTTCTGCTCCATCGCAAACCAGTTTTATTTTGCGTGCTTTTTTCTTGAGTCCGACTTCCAAATCCGTACCATGAAAAAAGACGATATATGGAATTTTATAGAACTTTTTACATAAATAAGCCACATAACCGGAAGGTAACGCATGGTGAACATAAATTTTTTCTATTTTTTCTTTTTTTATTATTTTACGAACTTGAAAAAACATTCTCAACCATCTTGGCCATAAAATCCTAAAATATGGCTTGAAACGATATGTTTTCCAATCATTATGAGCATCAAATTCTTTATCCCCTGATTGTTTGGGGGCATAAAGAAAAACTTCTTCCGGTTTCAAATGAGAAGCAAAATTATAAGTATAAGAAGCTATACCTCCGATTTTTGGCGGATATTCCAATGTTATAATAAGCGTTTTCATAAATTCCTTTTATAAAATAATTTTTTTAATGTTTAGATCTTCACGCACCAAACCGCCAAAAACAAAAGCCAAAGCAATATAAATCAAAGCGCCTAAAAAGATACAAGCGATGAAATGAAAATAATTTTGTAAATAAACAACCGCTGCCGCCATAATAACCGCCGGCCAGAGACATTTATCAACCAAAGCTATAATATCACGTATTGGCAATAAAACAATTTTTCGCACACGCCATAATGTAAAAATAAATAAAATAGCATTACTAAGCAAAGCGGAAATAGCGGCACCCAACACCCCCGCTTTTGGTAATAGCCACAAATTTAGACAAACACTTAAGATCAGGGCTAACAAAACCAACAGTGTTTGCTCGGTTTGTTTATTTACCGCATTAAGCAGTGCGGCCATAGTATAATTGAGATAACCGAAAACCAGGCTAAAAATCAAAATCTTGAGCACGGCAACAGATGGTGCATAGGCAGACGTATAAAAAGATATGATAAAATTATCAGCTATAGCGTAAATTCCAAACATGAGAGGCATGACAATAAGTAATAAATAGCGCCAACCTTTGAGAAGTAATTGCGCGATGCGCTCTTTGTTTTCCCCGGTGTGAAGCGCAGAAATGACCGGATATAAACTGGCGGTCAAAGCTATAGGAATAAACTGAAATGCAAAAACTATTTTATATGGCACACTCCAATAACCCAATTGCGTACTGTCAAGAATTTTACTCATCAAAAGAGAGTCGCTAAAAGAATAGAGTTTGCCGATAATCGCGGCCGCAAAAAATGGCAAAGCCATGAAGAAAAAAGGTTGCAAAATTTCTTTTTTCCAAACAGGGTGAAATTTCCAGCCAACATTTTTAGCAGTAAAATATCCGGCGTAAAAAACACTCAAAAAACTCGGGATTGTATAAGCTAAAATAAGAAAATAAAGCGGCCAGTGCAAAAGTAAAGCTGTTGTTCCGATAACCATAGTTAAAACCTGAGACATAAAAATCCCAAAAGCTTCATATTTCAGTTTTTCCGCCGCGCGCAAAGAGGCATAAAAAAGATTTTGCAAACTGTCAAAAACCACCGTGATACCTGCAACATAAATCAATTGTTTGATATTTTCCGAATAACCCAAAATATTAGCGAATAAAATTATCAAAGCGTAAGAAAAAATACCGAGGAAAAATTTCAAACTCAATAAACTATTCAAATAACTATTTCCTTTTTCTTGGTTTCTCGCTAATTCTCGAACCAATACATTGTTAAGCCCGAAATCAGCCACTACCAAAAATATGGTAGAAAAGGATAAAGCAAAAAAGTAATCGCCGGTATTCTCTACTCCGATAATTCGCGCAATGATGATAAAGTAAACAAAAGAAACGATCCGCTGAGCGATCGAAGCAATTGTCATAAAAGTCGTATTTTTTGCAATACTATTAGCCATATTTTGTTTCTTCCATTATATCAGTAATCTATTCTTTTTTCAAACAAAAAATCCCGATGTAAAATCGGGATTTTTTTGAAGTAATATTAACGTTTGCTCCATTTGCGGGCGCTGCGCGCTCTAAGAACCCACGGTTCTCAGCGCTTCACTGCTCTCCTCCGCGGTGGAACACCCAGTTCCCCCGACCCCCCTCTGCCACACTGGTCTCGCTTAACGCTTCGACCATTGCGGTGCTCTGCGAGCTTTTTTCAAACCCGGTTTCTTTCTTTCTTTTACACGAGCATCACGAGTCAATAATCCGGAAACTTTCAAAGTCTTACGAAATTCTTCGTTCCATTTGACCAAGGCACGAGCAATACCGTGTTGTACGGCTATAGCTTGGCCTTTTTTACCACCACCGCTAACTTTTACGGAAATATCCAAATCTTTTTCTTTTGCCAAGGTTTTAAGAGGCACGATAACCAAACCTTGTTCAAAAAAAGAAAAATATTCTTTGTAATCTTTGCCGTTAACAATGATTTTACCTTCACCTTTGTCTATCTTAACTCTGGCAGCAGCTGATTTACGACGACCAACTGATCTGTTTTCATCTTTCTTTTTAGCGTTTTTTAAAGTTTTTACTGTTGTTTTTGCCATAGAACAAATTATTTAAATGATATTCTTAACATTCTTCCGTCGCGTAATTTGTTTTTCGGCAACATTTTCGCGACAGCATGCAAAACAATTTTTTTAGGATCTTCTTTCATGATTTTTTTAGCCGGAGTTTCTTTCAAACCGCCTGGATGCATACTGTGGTGACGATAAACTTTTTGATCCAACTTTTTACCGGTAAATTTTAATTTTTCTACATTGACTATCACGACTTTATCTCCTTTGTCCAAGCGCGGTTCATAGCCGACTTTGTGTTTACCCATCAAAATCATCGCGATTTTTGTGGCTAAACGTCCCGGAGCCATGTCTGTGGCGTCAATTTCAATTTTCTTTCTATTCATAGCTAAAAAAATTAAATAAATTCTACAACCGCTTCTTCGGCTCCGTCGCCTTTACGGTTTTTTAAAGTAATAATTCTGGTGCAGCCGCCTTTGGTTTCATTATATTTCGGACCATATACTTCCATCAACTTTTTAACCGCATTTTTTGTATATAATGTTTTAGAAATTTGTCGACGGGCAGCTAAATTATTTTTCTTGGCAATAGTGATCAATTTTTCTATTGCGGAACGAGTCGCTCTGGCTTTGGCTTTGGTTGTTTTTATTTTTCCGTACAAAATCAAACTTTCAACCAGATTGGCCATCAACGCGCGTCTTCCGGCTTTAGCTCTATCCAAAGTTATTTTTTTACTTTTGTGTCTCATAGGGGTTTACTTACTTTTTTTACTAGTGGTTTTTTTAACTTTTTTAGCGACCTTTTCTTCCCCCTTTTTCTTTTTTTCTTTTATCGGTGTTTCTTCATCTATTCCTTCAATTTCTTTTTCTAGAGAAATTTCCGGTTCACTGTATAGTTCTTCTTCGGTTTTTATACCGGAAGCGACGATTTTGAAATGTTCCATCAAGATGTCATTGGCTTGTTGTAAGGCCAATTTTGGTGAAATTGAACCGTTGGTTTCAATGGTTAAAGTCAATTTTTCATAGTTGGTAATATCTCCTACACGAGTATATTCAACATGATAACCAACATCTTTGACCGGAGTATAGATGGAATCTATCAAAACAGTTCCCAAATCAACAGCTTGTTTATCTTTTTCTTCAACCGTTCTAAAACCTCTGCCAACTCCCACAGTAATTTCCATTTCAAAAGTTTTATTGGCGGTTAAATTGGCAATAACTAAGTCGGAATTGATAATTTCCACATCAGCATTTTTTTCAAAATCAGCTGCTGTGACCGCACCAGGACCTTTTTTGGTAAGTACCAATGTTACCGGTTCTTGCGAATAAACTTTTACCACCAATTGTTTTAGGTTTAACATTATTTCTACAACATCTTCCTTTACTCCTTCGATGGTAGAAAATTCATGTTGAACGCCTTTAATTTTGAAAGATTCTACCGCTGCCCCCGGCAAAGAAGATAAAAGTACGCGACGCAAAGCGTTTCCCAGAGTTGTGCCGTAGCCGAAATAACACGGACTGACGGTAACCACCCCGATATTACCTTGTTCGCCTTCATTAAACTCAATTTTTGACGGTAATAATAAGTTCTCCATATGGTTTAAAATTAAAAATTTTTAACGTGAATAATACTCAATGATAGCTTTGACACTGAAACCAGGATCTTCTACTTGAGGTACGTTCAAAACTTTAGCAGAGATGTTTTTGACATCCAAGCCCAACCAAGCTGGAGTTTCAACTTTTGATAATTTTTCTCCGATATTTTCAAATCCTTTTTTATTTTTTCCCTTAGAACCCAAAGCAACAACATCGCCGATTTTTACATTATATGAAGGAACGTCAACTTTTTTACCATTGACGGTTACTAAACCATGGGAAACTATTTGACGAGCGGCCAAACGAGATTTTCCCAAACCCATGCGATAAACTACGTTATCAAGACGTTGTTCCAACATTGCCAACAAAATTTTGGACGTATCTCCCAATTTAGATTCGGCTTTATTCACATAGTTGGCAAATTGTCTTTCTATCAGACCATAAGTTCTTTTGGCTTTTTGTTTTTCTTTCAATTGAGCACCATATCCGGAAAGTTTTCCACGACGAGAATTAGGACCATGTTGTCCCGGAGCATAACTACGTTTGGCGAAAGGACATTTTGGTCCCAAACATTTTTCTCCCTTAAGCATCAATTTTACTCCGGCGCGACGACATTGTGCGCAATTGGTATTAATTTTTTTAGACATATCTATAAATTAAGATTTCAGAAGTATTAAACGCGACGAGGCTTCGGCGGACGACAACCATTGTGCGGGATCGGGGTGACATCATTGATAGAAATCACATTGATGCCGTTGGTATGAAAAGCGCGAATGGCGCCTTCACGACCTTGACCGATACCTTTCACAAAAACACTCACTTCTTTTACACCATAATCAACAATTTTCTCCGCTAAATTTTTTACTACCACGGAAGCAGCATAAGGAGTGGCTTTTTTAGGACCTTTGAAACCAGCCATACCGGCAGAAGCCCAACCCAACGCATTGCCATTGGGATCGGTGACGGTAATGATGGTATTGTTGTAAGAAGCCAAAATGTGCGCCACGGCACGTGGTACTTGTTTAACCACTTTTTTCTTTTTAGCTTTTACTTTTTTTGCTTGTTCTGTTGCCATATATTACAAAATCTTACCAAATTAAAAAATTAAGTCTTGATACCAGAGGGTTTGCGACCGCTACCCATGGTTTTTCTGGTATTGCCTCGAACTGTTCTGGAATTTGTCTTGGTTCTTTGACCGCGACAAGGTAAATGTTTCATATGACGAATACCACGATAACATTTAACGTCTTTGAGACGTTTAATGTTGGCGCCGATTTCACGACGTAAATCTCCTTCGGTAACATAACTTTTTTCGACAATCGCTCGGATTTTGTCTTCTTGTTCGGGAGTCAAATCTTTGGTGCGTAAATCACCGTCAACTTTGGCTTGTTTTAAAATTCTTTCCGCCAAAGTCGGACCAACTCCGTAAACATATTGCAAAGAAAAAAGTATTTTCTTTTCTTTGGGTATATTGGTACCTGCTATACGCATAAGTTAAACTTACTTTAATAAATTAAATTAACCTTGACGTTGTTTGTGTTTGGGATTTGAACAAATCACACAAACCCTTCCCTTACGTCTGACGACTTTACATTTTTGGCAAATTTTTTTTGCCGATGGACGTACTTTCATAAAACTAATTTTAAATTACACAAAAACATCAACCACTGCCGCGATATCGACGCTCAACTTATGTGTCAAGCTACACCGCAGTGGTTGATATTTCTTTTTTAATAATATTTTTTAAAACCGATAAATAATTCTACCTTTAGTCAAATCGTAAGGGGTCATCTCGATCTTTACTTGATCGCCGAGTCCCAAACGAATTTTATTCAGGCGCATTTTACCGGACAAATGAGCCAAAACCACCTGGCCGCTTTCAAGTTTTACTCTGAAAGTACCGGCTGGTAAAAGCTCTTCGATTGTCCCTTTGATTTCAATAGCGTCTTTGTTTGCCATTTTGAAAGGATTATTTATGTAAATATATTAAACTATTTTTTAATTTTAGTCAAGTCTTAGCCAAAAACCGGCTTTTTAATGGATAATTTCGCTTATTTTAGCCAAAAATTATTTACTACTTTACTGCTTACAAGCTTATTTGCTTATTAGCTGTTTTGTACACCCATTCTTTATATAGAAAGAAATTCCAAGATACAGAAAGAGCAATATTAACCAAACGAACCAATAAATAATTAAAATTCAATAAATGATTGAACGCCCACATCCAGCCTATAGCGAGGATATAATTACCCCCAAACACTAAAACAAATCTTACTAATTGTTGTCGGGCTATCCCCTGTGCGCGAAAACTGATTTTTTTATTTAACCAAAACAAATATAGCAAAATAAAAATCTGGTTCACCACAACTGCCAACACTGGAACCAGATTAAAAAACTGTTTCAATATCCAAAGTGAAACTATGTCCAGAACCGTTCCAGAGATTCCTATAACAAAATACCTATTAAATTCAAATGAATGTTCTTTGAAGTATCCGACAATTTTAGAAAACATAATTATTCTAACACGGCTTTGATACGTCTGACACCGGAACTAACTGCTTCCTCTTTGGTAATTTTGAATTTTCCCAAAACTCCAGTGTTTTCCACATGCGGACCTCCGCAAATTTCTCTACTATAAATTTCTTGATCATTTCCTACAGTGTAAACCTTGACTGATTCACCGTACTTATCTTCAAACAATCCGATAGCATTTTGTTTTTTGGCCTGATCTACTGTCATTTCTTCGAAAGTTACGGAATAATTTTTGGCTATAGCCTCATTTACCATATCTTCCACTTGTTGTTTTTGTTCGTCAGTCATTTTTTCCGGATGAGAAAAATCAAAACGCATGCGATCCGCCGTGATATTACTACCGCGTTGTTCTACATGACTACCCAGCACTTTGCGTAAAGCGCTGTGCATCAGGTGCGTGGCAGTGTGATATTTGGTAGAAATTTCCGAGGTATCGGCCAACCCCCCTTTGAATTTTTGTTCAGCACCGGCGCGAGATAATTCTTGGTGACGTTTGAAAGCCACATTAAAATCATCCACATCCACACTCAATCCGTGTTCCACCGCCAATTCCATGGTCATCTCGAGCGGAAAACCGTAAGTATCATAAAGTTTGAAGGCCTGCTTGCCGGAAATCGTATTGATCAACTTGCCGGTCTTTTCAAAAGCAAGGCGAAAACCGTCAACCAACTTTTCAAATTCTTTTATCCCCTGTTCAATAGTATTTCGAAATTTACTTTCTTCGCGAGCCATTTCCGTCAAAATAAATTCTTTATTCTTTTTTACTTCCGGATAAATATCGCCAAAAATTTCAATAACTTTTTCTGAAATTATTGAACAAAAATTTTCTTTCAAACCGATAATTTTTCCGTAACGCACCGCGCGACGAATGAGACGACGAACGATATAACCCTGATCTACATTGCTCGGGCCAATACCTCGATCATCTCCCATTATCATCGTGGATGTACGCAAATGATCGGCAATCACGCGCATAGCTTTGGTAACATCTTTATTTTCCACATATTCACGACCGGAAATTTCTTCAATTTTTTGAATGAGTGGCCACATTGTGTCTATCTGGTAAGTATCAGTTAAACCGTTAATCACGGCTATCGTACGCTCCATTCCCATGCCCGTATCTACATTTTTTTGTTTGAGCGGTTCAAACTCACCCTTTTCATTTTTAAAATATTCCATGAAAACATTATTCCAGATTTCCAACCAATTTTCTTCATCGTTTTTCGGATTACTATCAACAGGTGGAAATTCACTAGTACCGCGCCAATAAAATATTTCCGTATCCGGACCGCAAGGACCTGTTTGACCAGCTGGTCCCCACCAATTATTTTTTTTTGGTAAATAAGCAATTCTATTTTCTGGCATCCCGGCTTTTTTCCAAACATCAGCGGAAAATTCATCACGCGGTGCGTCAGCGTCGCCTTCAAAAACAGACACGGCCAATTTTTTTATATCCAAACCAAGCCATTTTTTGTCAGTCAAGAATTCAAAGCTCCATTTGATAGAATCTTCTTTGAAATAATCCCCGAGCGACCAATTGCCAAGCATTTCAAAAAAAGTGAAATGGCTCATATCGCCAACCTCATCAATATCTCCGGTACGAATACATTTTTGCACATCAGCCAAACGGGTACCACTCGGATGTTTTTGTCCCAACAAATACGGCACGAGCGGATGCATCCCGGCGGTGGTAAACAACACAGTGGGATCATTTTCCGGAATTACCGAAGCCGAACCAATAATCGCATGGTTCTTGCTTTTGAAAAAATCTAAATATTTTTGACGAAGTTCTGTGGATGTTAACATAAAAACAATAAGTTTAATTTTTTTATTTTAATTTTTTCTTACTATATAACAATTGTTTGTAATATCATATTCATTTCCATTAAAATCAAACTTTTCGCTCAAAGCTACATGATTATTTGGTTTGGCATAGTTATAAGCCATATGATTTACGGTCCTTCTATAATTTGAAATAGCACCACTAAGCCCAGGAATAATAACTTTTTTAATATTTCTATTTTTTGTCATTATTTGTACTTGATCAATAAATTTTTCTATAAACTTCGAAATATTTATATCATTTTCATCAGGCACGTCAAAACCACGCAATAAAGCAACTTTTTCTCCTTGATTATCCGTAAGTTCAAACAATAAAACAGACCCAATAAAATTTTTATTTCCCACTCCATCATCCACCACAAACTTAAACGGAATAACATTGGGATATCTTTCCAACATTTTTGTTTCTTTTGTATAACAGACATCCGCCAAATAACCAGACATTTCCCCGACCAATCCTCTATCCGGAATACATTTTATTTTAAATTGTTCTCCTTTGTCTTTTACTTCAAAATTAGCTATTTCATTTTTAAGACTATCCAGATGTGGACTAAAAATTTTTAATAAGTTTACCATTTTACTTTTATCTTTCGCATCTTTAATTTTTTTCCAAGTTTCGTTTGACCAATATTTTTCACTATTTGCACCCTGTAAATTCAAGACATGTTCCTTGGCAAAGTTATCAATCAAATCAACGATAGATAAAATTGATTGACTGGTTATTTTTCCTTCCAAATTACTATGAATATTTTCTACAGCTTGATTTGATCCGTAATTTTTTTCTAAAATCTTACGAAATATTATTTGCCTCATTTCACCATATAAACCCAGTTTTTCCGCAGTACCTCTTTCGATTTCTAATAAATTTCCCATCAAACTATCATAATCATCAACCGCTGTGATATTTTTTTCTAAATTTTGATAATTTTCCAATTGTACCTGCAAAAATTTGTTAGATTTTGATTCAATATTTTTTTTCAGCTCCTGAATTTTGATCTTAATTTTATCCAATACTGATTCTTTTATTTTATTTATTTTATCTTTATCAGAAACTTCCGTATCAAAACTTTGAAAAATTTCCTGTTTCAAAACATCAAAATCTTCTTTTACTCTTTCGATATCAAAAGATATATCCACATTGCTAACCTCGACTTCTGCCGATGTATATTCCTTTGGAACCGGCACATATTCCTTCGCCTCGTGTCCTTCATTTTTAGAATATTTTTTAAAGTTTTCTATAATTTCTTGAATGTTCGGACGATCACCATCAAAACGATGAGTACTTTTCCCCGTAACACTGTTCAAAAGACTAATTTCAAATTCTGACAAATTTTCCAGATTTTCCGCCATCATCGGCTTATCTCCAAACACAGTATTTTTTAAATTATTATATTTTGTTTCCAATATTTCCATAGAAACAATACCATCATTTTTTTGTTCTTCCGGTAATTCTTTTAATAAACCTTTTTCAAGTAATTTAATATTGTTAAAATATTCATATAATATTTTTGATTTCGCTAAACCAAATTTATTTATATATTCCTTTGCTATACCCAGATTTTCTTTATCTAAAACAAACAGACTATCTTTGGATAAGAATTGCAAAAATTTACTGGTTCTATCATATTTATTATGCGTAAAGGCATTGCGTTTTTCTTCGGATTTTTTAGGCAAAACATCCAAAAAACTATTTATTTCTTCCTCGCCAAATTCCTCTTTCCATTGTTTTTCATCTGCATAAAAAGAAAATATTTTTGCTTGAATTTTTTTATCATCAGTTTCTGTTTTAACAAATTTGATTAAATCAAAATTTTCAGTAGGCAATTTAAACCATTCAATCATTCTTCTTAAATCCCAACTAGGATCTTTAAAATTAGCAATCAAGAAATATTCCATTATACTTTCTTTAATAACTTCTTCTTTTCTTTTTTCTGGCACATAATGAAGCGTTTCTTCCATTCTATAGTAATTTCCTTCTTTAAAGTTTTTAGCGAGATTAATTACAAAACCATGTATTATATCCGGAGTATCTAATTCTTCTAAAGGAAGCGATGTGGAATCGAGAAGTTTTTTAATACTATCCTCATTTTTAAGCATCTCAACTATTCCCTTTTTAACAAAAGGATTATACTCTGCTTTTTTTAATTCTTCTTTTATCTCTTCTTCTGTAAAACCCAACATTAAGAGATCTCCCTCAGCTTTATAGATATCTCCTTGTTCCAAATTTTTTTGTATTCCTATTTTAATTGATTCAGCATATTCTGGTTTTCTAACTTCATCTTCCGGTAATCCGGCCTGTAAAATATAACCTTTAATTATAGAAATAGCCCCCCTCTCTATAAGTTCTTTAATCGATTTTTTAAATGATTCAATAATTTCCGAATCTGCCAAAAGATCTTCTTTTGAAGCGACGCCTTTAAAGACTGTCAAATCTGGTATTGACTTTTGTTCCAAAAGGCAAGAAATAATGCCTTTTTTTACACCTTCTTTAATTTGTTTTTCCGATAAATATTTTTTAATTCCTTTTGCTTCAATATATTTAATAGCTGTCACATCATCATCTTCAGAAACATTTCCCATATCCGCAATAACTTGCATTGTTTCAATAAATTCTCTATAATTTTCATCTTTTTCTTTTAACGCATAGTTTATTTCTTTTCCTTGTTGTGATAGATGGGTCATTTGTTCGGAAAAATCCTCGTACTTTTTATCTTTTTCGCTTTCTTTTTTTTCATGAACTTTATCAAGACCATCTTGACCAACTTTTTTAATTTCTTGGTTAATTTCATTTAATTCTTTCTTTGCCATTTGTAACTCTTGTTCTGAAGCTTCAACAGATTGCATGGCTATTATTAAATTTTTTTCACCAGATACAATAGTATTTCTAGTTTGGTTGGTAATATAACTTTCTGTTTCTTTTTCAAAATTATTTTCAGTAAATTCATCTATTTTTTCAAATTCAATAGCACGATCTGGGTTTTTTTTCAGATCGGAAAAAAAATCGTTATTTTTTTCATTGTCAATCATTTTATTCTCCATACTAAAAAATTTTCTTTCTTATTTGATCTATTTTTCTTTTTTCAACAATCTTTACATTCTTTTTAATAACTTCCTTTTGTTTTTTCTTGAGCAAAACAATCTCTGCATCAAATTTTTGGATAATCTTTTTTATTTTTTGTTTATCAGTTTCGGAAGGCATACTTATTTCTTTTTTAAATCTATAAAAACATCTTTAAGCGACACCAACGCCCAAACCGTGTTTAAAATTACAAAAGGATAACCTTTGATCAATATACCGTAAACAACCAAAAGTACGGCTGCGATGAAATTCACAACATCATAAATCAAATCATTGGTTTTCCACTTTCCGGTTTGATTCATTACAAAAGCCAATAACATAAAAAATGCGCCTAATATTCCGATGGTTGTTATCATACAAATTTTTATTAAAAAAATTAAATATTTTATTTTACCACTCCTCCACCCAAACAAACACCTTTATTGTATAAAACTGCAAACTGTCCGGGGGTGACGGCCCGTTGCGGGGTTTGAAACTTAATAATTACATTATTATTCGCTTTCGTCTTTATGGACTTTACGGACTTTATAGACTTTATGAACTCGACACTACACTTTTGTAGTGTCTGTCTATGTCGCAGTCTTACTTCACATTTTAACGGCAATTTCGGCTTTTGTCCACTTATCCAATTTACATTTTCAACTTCAATTTCTTTCTTCAAAAGTTCCGGATCATTTTCAGTTCCGACAAACAAAATATTTTTCTTTGCGTCTTTTTTAACAACAAAATAAGGTTTATTATTCAAACCCAATCTTTGTCCGATAGTATAAAAAGGGACACCGTCATGTTCGCCCAAAACTTCTTTACTATTATTTAAAATCACTTTTCCTTTTTTTGATTTAATCTTTTTTTGTAAAAATTCTTTCATCGGTACTTCCCCGATAAAACAAATACCCATGCTTTCTTCTTTTTTGGCAGTTGGTAAATCAAATTTATCCGCCAATTTACGAACTTGGTCTTTGGTATATTCGCCTATGGGGAACATGATATGCTTTAATTGAGATTGGTTCAATTGATGAAGGAAATATGTTTGGTCTTTATTATCGTCAACAGCGCTAACCAATTTGATACTGGATTCCCGCCTTTCCCAAAGGGAGGCCTTTGGCCCGCGGGATGACAAACTGGAAAGTCGGGCGTAATGACCGGTCGCAAGGTAATCAAAACCCAAACTTTTCGCTTTTTTCAACCAAAACCCAAATTTCACAAATTTATTGCACAAAACATCCGGATTTGGTGTCCGGCCTTTTTTGTACTCAGAGTACATGTAGTCCAAAACCGCTTTTTTGTATTCCCGAACAAAATTCAAACGTAAAAGCGGAATATGAAGTTTAGCAGCGACTCGCAGAGCATCCTGGTAATCCCCTCGCCAGCAACTTGTCAGAGCATCCTTATCATCATAATTCACCATAAATGCGCCGGTAACATCATATCCGGCCTTAACCAAAAGAGCGGCGGCTACAGAAGAATCTACGCCACCGGAGAGACAGACTAACACTTTAGGCATTTTTTTATTTCTCATACTCACTTAATAATATCAAAGATTTGGGATATTTTCAATGTTATAAGTCAAAATTCAAATGTCAAAAGTCAAAACTTTGGTGTCCCGACAAGTCGGGACGATTTATTAGTAGTTTTAAGGTTTTAAGTTGTGGTTTTGAGTTTTGAGATTTGCGTTTTGAGTTTTAATTAAAAAACTCGCCTTATCAGCGAGTTTTTTAATTTTATGCTCTTTGTTTTTTCAAACAATCGATGCACAAGATTGGCTTTCCGCCATCTTTTGGCATGAACGGCAATTTGGTAATTTTCGTACCACAGCCGGCGCAGTCAATGTTTACGTCAAACATTTGTTTTGGACCGCGATCACGATTGTTGAATCCACGTCCGCCTCTGTCATCACGGTTGCGGTTGCGGAATTCACGATTGCAGTCAGAACAGTAAACTGGTCGATCACCACTTGGTTGAAAAGGAAGCTCAGAAATATGAGCGCCACATTTTGCGCAAGTAGCGTCTACAGAGTACATTTGTCTGTCCATCATAGTAATTTTTGTGACTATTTCCCAAAATGTTATTTGGATTTTTTAATTAAACGACCTGTTTTGGGAACGACTACTTGTTTGTCACAAAAACGTACGTAACCCAAACTTATTTGGCAATATTATAGCACATTTTGACCTTTTTGTCAAGAGTGCTTTTTTGCTTTTTTATTAATCAAAAGTTACCACATCATTTGGCTTTAGCGGTTTCGGATTACCTTGATTTTCTCGCGGCTTTTCGGTTTTCGGCAAATTCGGTTTATTTTCCACTTTTTTTGGCGGTTCTGCTTTGTGGGAACGCTTTAAATCGCTGAAATTGATACTTTGCGGTGGTTCTTCAACAATTTCTTTTTCAATCGGTTCCGGGGCTATTTTTTGCGCCAATTTTTCCGGTGGTTTGACATCTGTCCTATTTTGCAAAGAAGACAATGAAAGCGTAGTTGTTTTCTGTTCTATGATTTTGGGCTCGGTTTTTATTACCGGCTTTGGCGGAACAATTTCTTTACGCGGAATCTTAACCGTTGGTGGCGGAACAAAAACCGGATCTGGTCGCAAAGAGGCAAAATCAAAACTTTTTTTATCTTTTTTATTAAAATTTGGTTTACTTTTTTTGTCACCGCGAAAATCGTTTTTCTTAAATTCTTTTTTTCCGCCGGTATCGGGAGTTTTTACCAAAGGCGCGGCTTTATTAAACTCTATTTCATCTTCATCCAATTCTCTGTTTTCATCAATATTTTCTTCCATTCCGCTCCAACGCATAATCTTATCTTCTATCTGATCGCGCGGTGTCGCGTAACGTTCACGAGATACGCGTACCACTTTTTCCAAACTACCGGTAGGTTTGCCAATAGGCGGCAAGGTGATGGCACTAAAAGGACGTGAGGCCACGCCGTCAATCATCAATTTGAGGTAAACGTTGTATTTTGGTAAGTTGATCAGATCTTCTTCCGTGAAAATCGGCGCAAACTCTTTGCCCAATATTTCCGCATCTGTCGAACCTACACGATAAGTAACGATACTGCCGACGTTACCTATTACCGCGGCGCGTACGTGTTCATCAAGCTGATCCATATATTGATGCGCCATGGTCAAATCCAAGCGATATTTACGCGCTTCGGACAAAATATTGGAAAAACTTTCAGTCGCAAAATTTTGAAACTCATCCACGTATAAAAAGAAATCTTTACGATCTTTTTCCGCCATATCTACACGTTCCATGGCAGAGAGTTGGATTTTGGTGATGAGCATACCTCCCAAGAGTCGAGAATTATCCTCCCCGATTCTACCTTTGGATAAATTCATGATAAAAATCTTTTTTTGATCCATGATTTCGCGGATGTTTATCTTGCTTTTTACTTGTGCCACGATGTTGCGGATAACCGAAGCGGACAAAAACTGACCGATCTTGTTTTGGATAGGCGCGACCGCTTCTTGTTTGTATCTGTCGTTATAACCGGCAAATTCACTTTGCCAAAAAGCTTTTACTACCGGATCTTTGAGATTGGCAACGATACGATTACGATATTCGTCATCAGCCAACATGCGATTGATACCAAGTAGTGTCGTACCCGGATATTCGAGCAACGCCAAAATAGTATTATTGAGAATATATTCCATGCGAGAACTCCACATATCTACCCAAATCTTTTTGAAAACACCCATCAAACCGCTAGCCACCAGATGTTTGTGTTCCGGACGAACGGTTTCAAAAATATTAAAACCGACCGGAAAATCCATATCAGCCGGATTAAAATATACCACATCATTGATGCGACGGGGCGGAATATAGTTGATGATTTTTTCGGCAAAATCTCCATGCGGATCAACCAAACCAACTCCATGCCCGGCATAGATATCGTTGAGCACCATATTTTCAAGCACCGTGGTCTTACCCATACCGGTCTTACCGATAACATACATGTGTCGGCGACGGTCATCGGTCTTGATACCAAATTTACGCATTTGATTGCGGAAATTGGTCATGGCGAAATAATTAACATCCGGAGGTGCGTAAAACTCCGGTTCTTTTTCTGCCTCTTCTAAATTGTCCCAAAAATTATCACTCACATTTAAAATTTTTTTAGCTAACTATATTATATCACAAAAACAAAAACTCTAAAAATAGCTTATCCGGAAATTAATTTGTGCAGATGATCGCGCACTAGCGCCCAAGCAGCCAACGTTTGCCCATCCCAGATTTTACCGTCTATTATCATTTGTTCCAATTCATCCACTCGACGATAAATCACTTCCATCTTCCCGCTATCATCTTCCTTTTGCGGTTCATCTATTTGTTTGAGATCGGTCCCGAGGAATAGATGAGTATCGTCTTTGACCATACCTTTTATTCCGCAAAAATTACCTACTTTGATCAAATCCCCGCCTTTATAACCGGTTTCTTCAAACAATTCACGCTTGGCACCTTCTGAGGGCGCTTCGTCTTCTTGTAATTGTCCGCAAGGAAATTCGATACTTTCTCGATCTTGTAAATAGCGATATTGACTGACTAATATCACTCTCCCGTCATCAAGCACAGGCACGATCATCGCACTGTTATTTGTTTGCGCATAAAAATAATCACCGACAGTGCCGTCGTCTTTTTCAAATTTGTCGTGTTTGTAAGTCCACCACGGATTTTGGTGAATTATTTCTTCGTCGGTTTTTTTTGCTTTACGCATAATTTAAAATAATTTTATCAATTCTTCGGGTTTGATATCCCCGGGATTTTTAATTATAGAATGTATAGATCCTCCCCCGTCGCCCTCGTATCTCGGCAAGATATGCCAATGGGTGTGTGGTACTATTTGTCCGGCAACAGGCTTATCATTCATCGCGATATTGAGCCCGTCTGGCTTGAGTACTTCCTCTACTCTTTTGGCAACTTTGTGAACCGCAGACATCAAAAAGTTCCATTCCTCCGCGCTAAATTCATCAATATTTTCCAAATGTTTTTTTGGAATCACGACTGTGTGACCCTTGGCATGAGGAAAAATATCTAGGAATGCCAAAGCATAATCGTCTTCATAGATTTTATGGCACGGAATTTCTCCGGCAATGATTTTACAAAAAATACAGTTGGACATAATGGCAATTTTTAATTTTATAATTTTACAATTTTTAATTAATTTTTAGTTATCAATTTACGTTGACTTGTCATTCCCGCCTCCCCCGAAGGGGTCCCTTTGGGACGAGCGGGAACCTGCCTACCGGACAGGCAGGTCCAGTGGCGAAATGTCCTGGATCCCCGCCTTCGCGGGGATGACATTTTGTTAATCTTGTAATCTTTAAATCTTGTAATCTTTCAATCTACAAAATACCAACTCACCACTCCAACTATCACCAAAATTAATACTATTCCTATTATAATCATAGACATCATATTATTTATTTATTTTCGCAATATTCAATATTCAATATCCAGTATTTTTTATATCTTATATGTTACGTCTTTCCTCTCCACCACCACAGCCCACCCATGTTTTTTGGCATGTTGGTAAAGTTTGTTGTTGGGATTGAAACAAATCGGATTATCCACCATTTTCAAAAAAGCAATGTCACTTTCACTATCCCCAACTCCAACAGATCCTTTCAAAGTAATATTGTTTCTCTCCAACGCGCGGTTGAGTAAATTGGCTTTGTTGCCGGTCATCTCTAATGATAAAACTTTACCGGTAAATTTCTTGTTTTTACCAACTTCGTAATATTGACCGTAAACTTTATCAAACCCCATCTTATAACCGAAATCTTGCACGAGTTCTTTGGGTGATTGAGAAATTGCCAACAAGAAAAATCCTTTCTTTTTTAGGTCATGTACCAAATCGCGAGTATAACGATAAACCCGGTCTTTTTTCGCATTTATCACCCTTCTGACAATTTTGGTAAAAATATCATAATCAACACCTTTGATGTTTTTCAAGAAAGCCACTACCACCGAATCAATGTATTTCTCATAAGTATCCCGGCGATTGGACCAGTTTTTGTAGGGTTTCATGTAGATATTTCTGGTATTGGGAGAAAATATACCTTCATCTATCAGGGCTTCGGTTATCTCAATCAAAAGACTGGAGCGAAATATCGTTCCGTCAATGTCAAAGATAGCAACACGACGAGGTTTGGACATATAATTTTAATATTTTATTTTTTATCAAACACCATATATCTAAATTCTTTATCTCCTGGTCCGTTATCTACAAAACCAAATGATTCATAAAGTTTGATTGCTGGATAATTAATTCTCTTCACTTCCAAAAAAATAGAATAGAGTCCTATATCATTAAAAGCATAATCAATTATATATTTGAGCGATGTTTTTCCAATTCCTTTTCCACGATATTCATCCTCCCCTATCAAAATAAATAATTTGGCGGTTTTAGTATTTAAATTAATATTAGATAGCCCCATCAACCCAATCGGTGTTTCATCGCTATAAATGGTAAAGAATTTTTTGGTTGGATTTTTTTCATATTCATCAAACCACTTCGTTTCTTTTTCTAAAGTCGTTCCGCTTTCCGGATTATCAATAGCGCAAACATTGGCTTTTTTATTATTCAACCATTTTACTCGCAAGGGAATGTCTTTTCTGTCGTGAGGTTTAAAGGTAACAACACTCATAAATCTAAAGTACTTTCAAATCTTTAACTATTTCTGGGAAATTTTCTTGATTGAAATGTCCCCTATCTGCAAATTCTACAAAACAAGCGCCGGGGAAAAGATCTTGAAACTTCTTAAAATCCGCATAAGGCACGATTTTGTCGTCTTTGCTGTGATAAAAAACCAATCTTGGCGATTGCTTAATAAGCAAACTCATATCTTTGCCAAAACGGAAACTGTCGCCCAATTCCGTCTTCATGCCTGTTTGCTCGTAAGGAGCAGAGACTAAAAAAGTCGCTTTAATTTTTTTGGGGAACTTATTCTCCGATAAATATCGGAGCAAAAAACTGGCACCAAGCGAATGTCCTATTAAAATAACTTCTTTGTTTAAATACGGGAACAATTTCTCAAACCAAATTTTCCATTCTTCAAAACGAGCATTGGATTTGTTGGGCATGCTTGGCATTATCACTTGAAAGTTTTTACCAAGCGATTTATCTAAACCATCTTTCCAACCTTTTCGAAACATCTTTTCAAAATTTAAATTTATCTTTTTTAAATTGGAAAGATATTCTTTGTAAGTGTTGTAACTGTCTCCGCCATGGATGACAATAACTTGTTTGAACATAAATTAAAAATTATATTTTTGTCTAGCCCTTTCTTCCGCTTCCTTAATTTCATTTTCTTGAGCTTGATAAATAGCTTTTAGCTCTTCGTCACTTAGTTGTTTTGTTTTTTCTTCAATAATGGGCGTTTCTGTTTTTTTCTGTATTGGAGTAGCGTTTGTATTGTCTTGAAAATAATTCCAGGAATTATCTATAGTTGATCTATTTTTATTCAAACCTTTAATATTAATAACTACATATCCAATAAATAAAACTAACACAAAAAGAAATATCTTAAATATAATCAGTGTTATTTTTAAAAATTTTATACTTTGTTGTATAGATGGATCGTCTTCCATATTTAAATCTAAAATCAGCAATCTAAAATCTAAAATTTACTCGCTTCATCGACGTAACGACAAAAATCGCAACCCTCCCCTGCTTTGGGGATTTTGTCGCTCATCAGACATTTGTGCGCGGCAACGATGGCTTTTTCCACCCAACTATCATCGCCAATGTAGGGAATAATCTTTACATCAAATTCCAATTTACTGTCAAAGGCCTCTCGGTCGGTCCGGCCGTTGCAATAGACAAAATAACCGGTATCAGAAACCTGAAAGCCATTTTTACGCATCAACCATTGATAAACCTCCATCTGTCTCTTATATCCTATTTGCCAGTCAGCATCCAAGTTCACTTCCGTGCTTTTACTCGTAGACTTGTAGTCAACAATATAAATTTTTTCTCTCCCCCTGCCCGCCTGTCCGCCTTTGGCGGAAGAGGAGGTAGAGGGGGTGGGAGCATCCACCCATAGATCATCAACCGCGCCGGTGATAATCAAATTGGTAGGCTCGTGCAAATATTGCACGCCGACAAAATTCTCTCGCCATTCGTTCATTTTGTCATGGGCAAGCGGAACAAGGTCCAATCCGTATGTTTTCATGAGCGGATGGGTAGTGTTTTTCGCGCGATGAATATCAAATTCTTTTTTGAGCAAGGCATCAACGGCAGAGTTGAGGTTGAAAGGATATCCGGGCGGTTGACCAACACCGAGACGACGATCCAAATAAAAACAGCGAGGGCAGTTTAAAAATAGGTCCAGTTTGGAACGAGATATTTTAAAAGGCTCTTTGGATTTTGGATCAAAGATATTTTTTGTACGTTTGGGGGTGTAGTATTCGGACATATTATTTATTATTAATATATTCGTAAAATTTATCTACTATTTCCAACAATTCTGGCGGTAATAAAACTCTAACCTTTTCCATTATATCAATTGGTACACCTTTATAAAAAGCTTCGGCAACGCCACCGGTTATACAAGCGATAGTATCACTATCCCCTCCCAAAGAAACCGCTTTTCGGATAGCATCCTCAAAATTTTCTGATTCCAAAAAAGCGATAATAGCTTCTGGTACGGACCCCTGACAACTTACATCATACCTGTAATTCGGCCGAATATCATCCAATTTTCTGCTTAAATCATATCCAAACTTCTTTTCAACGTATTCTTTAATCTCTTGCTTGGTTTTACCGGTCCTAGCCAAAAATACGGCAGAAGCCACAGCTTGTGCGCCTTTGCGAGCTTCTACGTGGTCGTGGGATATATTTGTACATATTGCCGTTTCTTCCAAAACAGAATCAAGGTCGTCAAAAAAGAAACCCATAGGGCTTACTCTCATTGCCGCGCCGTTTCCAAAGCTATCGTTGGGTTCTTCTTGTCGAGAAAAAAGCCACTGTCTAAATACATCTCCCCATCCGGCATCCGGATACCTGCGACCTATATCTTTGAATTTAAAAAAATAATCTTTATTTGTAAGCAAACTTTCCATCACCACCACAGTCATTATGGTGTCATCGGTAAAAATAGATTTTTCAGAAAACAAAGAGAAGTCCGTTGTTTTTTTGTTGTTCCATTCAAAAGCGGAACCTATAATGTCACCGGCAATAGCACCTAACATAAAATTGTTTTGTAATTACTCTTAAGAAATTTTCCAAAAGACCAAAGTGCTTCATCAATTTTTTTATTATCAAAATCTCTTGGTAATTCAGCTTTAATTTTATTAAAAAAATCTATGTATTCATCAAAATATACTTCTTCTTTTTCTCTGTCATTATTTGGAACTTCTTCAATTTTAGAAAATTTAATAAATTTCATCGCTCTAAAAACATGTTGATCAAATATGGGGTATGTTTTCGGTTTAATTAAGTTTAGAAGAAAAATTTTCCATATTACAGACACATTTTTAAATTCCTTTTTAAACAGATCGAAATCAAATTTATTTTTAAGAGAATTTATTATTTCAATTTTTCTTATAATATTTTTATTCAGAGAATCTTTCTTTTTTTTACTTAACACAGATCCATTCTTCCACATAAATAAAGCGTTTAACGTTTCACTATCAAATACTTTTTTATTTATATTTTTTATATAATAATTTTCAATTTTTGCATAAATATAATAACTTGACCAAAAATTAATAAATTGAGTTATACTCACATGTTCTTTTATTAAAATCGGTGTTTGCATATTTATTTAAATTATAAATCTGGTGGAAATTTCCAATCATTTACTTCTCCACACCTAAATTTTTCTGAATGATTATGGTGAAGTTTTGAATAATATTGTAATTTTTTTATAATATTTTTACTGTCGTTGACAGCATCTTCAGAAAGCATTTTATAAATATATCCGTGACCCGTTTCAGGATGTAAATTTGATAAAACTTCATCTGTTAACAACACAAGTTGTTCTACTTTATTATATTCAATCGGAAATTTCTCTAACAACGTCTCCGGCTTTAGTAAATGCTCAGCATTATTGTGCGCCAACTGATTATGACGTAAAATTTGAATATTTTTAATAATATCTGCATTTACTTCTAAAATCTGTCTGACTTTGACTGCTCGATCAAGGTCAGCCTGGTATGATACAAGAGCATACACAGAAATTACTTCATTTTCTTTACTATATCTTGATTCTTCATATATTTTTGCAAGATTAGTAAGCCAATCATTTTCAAGCGAACGAAGAATGGCGGACCAAAAATAATTATTTTCTGAATATGTCTTTTCAAAATCTTTATCTTGTAATCCCTTCCAAACAAAAAAACTTAAAAAAGTTTCGGAAAAAATTTGATAACATTTTTCAAATCTTTTGGTATAATCATTTAAATTCATATTTTTATTATTTTTCTTTTTCTAAACACTCAAGACGTAAAATAGTATTTTTATTTATAATCATAAATTTACCGTCTTTTTTTAACTTAATATGATCATCGTTAATTTTAACCAAATCATAATTAAGTAAAGGTGCAATCGTTGTATCTATAAAATAAATATTAAATTTATTTAGTTTTACATTTTTATCATAAGAAAATATGGCAGCACGTAAAAAATAAAAGATCAAACAAAATATTAAACCAAGAATAAATAATCTAACATTGCTAGAATAATATAATTGTATTTGTGCAAGTAACACCAAAATAATACTTAATTTAAAATTTCGTTTCTTTTTTATATATTCTACAATTCGTTTTTCAACCCACTTTATTTGTCCTGTTGGCACACTGTAAAAAAACCGTGACTTAATTACTTGAAACACAGAAAGATAAGAGCAAAGGATAAACTGTAATAAAACAGCAACAAAACTATTTAAACCAATTGAATCAAGAAAATTCATCAATATGGATTGCGGAATGATTAATAAAAGTGTAAGTGGCAAAAAAACATACATTCCAATATAATAAACTCCGGAAAGTTCGGCATCCCATTTACGATCATCAACTATTGGTTTGCAGTCGGTTATGACTTTACCAAAAAAGTGTGATAGATAAGCCACAGCTCCTATTAATAGAGTTGAATTAACAATAAATTCAGTGTGTATTCCTAAAATATTCATACAAACCTATAAATCTCTTTTACTAATATCAAAAAACCTCTCAAAATATCTTGTTAATTTATCCAAAACACCTTCTCTTTTTTTAGTTCTTTCTCCGTTTGGGGAAAACATTGATACTGGTGGCAAAATATCACTTATAGCGGTTCCTGTAATCGGTATATTACCATCTCTAAAAGAGTTTTTTATAAATTTATATGTAGCTTCATGATCAAGATTTTCAGTTTCAATAATTTGTTCTAATTCTTGGACTTTTTTCTCTTCCACAAACTTTTGCCAATCTTCATCAATGATAGAATGAACATCAAGGGAAGTAATAAACTGATTGATCAAATCTTTTTTATTACGCAATTCCACACTCGAATCAATTGCTTTATTAATATCTATCAAAAGTTCTTTATTTTTTACATGATCCTCATGATATATTTTTATAAGACCAAGAACATAATCAATGTTAATTTCAACTTGTTTGATAAGTTCCATTTCAAAAACAATATCGTCATTAATGTTTTCTTTCTCAGAATCATCGGCTTTGCGGAATTCATTGTATAAATCAATATACATACTATGATAATCTTGCACATCTCTATCAGATAATATTTCATTACCATTAAATTCATCGAAAGTAGCTAAAATATTTTTGACTCTCAAAATTGCTCCGTATAATTTTATAAAATCTTTTTGATTTTGTTCTCCAATAATTCTTTCTCCGATTGGAAACTTTGCAAGTAGTTCATTAACAAAACTTTTGTATCCTCGAACTTCTTTATTACCTTCTTTATACCCATTGTAGTAATCCTCATATGCTTTAAGTAATACGATTCCACCGGCTTCTTTATCTCCAAATAAAGCAATCGCTTCATTAGTAGCTTTTTCTAGGTTTCTAAAACAAACAATATTTCCAAAAGTTTTAATACTATTTAATATACGGTTAGTTCTTGAATATGCCTGAAGTAATCCATGCAATCTCAAATTCTTATCTACCCACAAAGTATTTAAAGTAGTAGCATCAAAACCAGTTAAAAACATATTAACCACAATTAAGATGTCTATTTCTCGTTTTTTTACTTTTTCACTAACATCTTTATAGTAATTTTGAAATTTTTCAGATGAAGTGTCATAAGACGTTCCAAACATTTTATTATAATCTTTGATAGCACTTTCAAGAAACTCTCTTGAACTTACGTCTAAACCACTTGTATCTTCAGAATTTTCATCAATCATTCCGTCTATATCCTCGTCATTTACTCCAAAACTAAATATTGTGGCGACTTTTAATTTTTTATCACTCGGTTCATCTGCCAACTGTCTTTTAAATTCAAGATAATATTTCTTTGCTACCTCAATAGAAGAAACTGCAAAAACAGAATTAAACCCCGCTAATCTTCTATCTTGAATTTTATAAAAACTATTTCTTTTAGTTTTCTGATCAAAATGTTCACGAATATAGCGAACAATATTTTCTAATCGTTCTGGAGCGGATAATACCGCTTCACGGTCAATATCTTTTACTTGAGCGTCTTCAATATTTTCTGCTTCTTTAACAGTTGAAACATAATCAACTTTAAACGGTAAAACATTCTTATCAGAAATAGCATCAACTATTGTATAAGTGTGTAATTTTTCACCAAAAGCCTGCTCTGTGGTCTTGAAATCAGGTCTGCCACCAGCTGAAGCATTCTTAGAAAATATTGGTGTTCCAGTAAATCCAAATAAGTGATAATTATTAAATGATTTTATAATACTCGAATGCATTTCACCAAATTGCGAACGATGACACTCGTCAAAAATAATTACGATATGACCATCAAAAATAGTGTGACTAGAATTTTTGGCAATAAATCTATCAAGTTTTTGAATTGTTGTGATAATAATTCTAGAATTTGAATCCTCCAGTTGTTTCTTTAAAACCGCAGTGCTCGTATTGCTGTTCGCCGCACCTTTTTCAAACTTGTCATATTCTTTCATTGTTTGATAGTCCAAATCCTTACGATCTACCACAAACAATACTTTATCTACATATGACAATTTACTTGCCAATTGAGCAGTTTTAAAACTCGTCAGAGTCTTTCCTGACCCTGTGGTGTGCCAAATATAGCCACCCGCTTCGGTGGTGCCAAGTTTTTTATAATTTGTACTAACTTCAATGCGATTTAAAATTCTTTCTGTTGCTACGATTTGATACGGTCGCATAACAAGCAAAAGGCGATCGGTCGTAAATACGCAATACTTCGTCAGAATATTCAAAATCGCATGCTTTGCAAAAAATGTTTTTGCAAAGTCCATCAAATCAGTGATTGGTCTATTTGTTGCATCAGCCCACCAACTTGTAAATTCAAAACTATTACTGGTCTTCTTTCCTTTATTTTTAGAACCCTCTTGAGATTCTTTGACGTGTTGTGATCTTGTTGTATTGCTGTAATATTTTGTATGTGTTCCATTAGATATTACAAACAATTGCACATATTCAAAAAGACCACTTGAAGCCCAAAAACTCTCTCTTTGATATCTGTTTATTTGGTTAAATGCTTCTTGAATAGCAACTCCACGACGTTTTAATTCAATGTGTATAAGCGGTAATCCATTTACCAATACCGTCACATCATAACGATTCGATCTTTGTCCGTCTTCGGTGACGTACTGATTGATGACTTGCAGACTGTTGTTGTGAATATTTTTCTTATCTAAAAGAGTTATATTTCTTTTAAATTTTCCATCATCACCATATAAATTTTTTACTTCATTTTCTTGTATAGTTGCAGTTTTTTCTTCAATACTCTGATTTGGATTTGCTATTTCGCTCGTAAAAAATCTATCCCATTCTGCATCAGAAAAAGTATAACTATTTAACTTTTCAAGTTGTTTGCGAAGATTAAGAATCAAATCATTTTCGGATTTAATCGCAATATATTCATACGCCTGAGATTCTAATTGTTTAATAAAAGCTTTTTCTAAAGCATCTTCACTTTGATATTGTGATAATCTTTTTGTACCAGAAACATACTCGGCGACAACCGTGCTTTGTGTATTTTCTGCAACTAAATTGTAATTATTATTTTTAGACATAATTTATTTATATTTAAAATCTTCCATAAAAGAATTAAAAGTATTTGCAAACAACTCTTTATCAGCATTACTTAAACTTCCACTTTCCAATTCTGATAATTTGCTATGACTATATAAATTAATAAGTCTTTTAACTTCTTCTCTGTTTTCTTCTTTATAAATACACTCACCCCAATCAGTATATCCTAAAAAATTTGCCGTTTTTTCTAATAAAGTTCTAAATAAATTAAAATGGTATTTTTCAAGACTTCCATTTTTTATTGCTTCTTTAAGCTTATTTTTAACTAAAATATGATATGCAAACGGTGAATCATCTTTCTGGCTTTCTAATATAAAAATATTACCATTTTTTGATAAAATATAACAATATTTTTTTACATCAGATTTTTGAAATTTTTTGAAAGAATTAAATAAAACATTAAAAAATAAAGCGTGATGTGTGGTTATTAAAAAGTTTATTTTTCTATTTTCATTTAACTTTATAGTCCTACATAATTTTACTGCTAAAGAAATAATTCTTTCATCATCGATCGAAGAAACAGGATCATCTATTACAATATATTCAAGGTGATTAAAAAGATTAGTTGAACGATGTTCTTCTGGTGTATTTAATTCTTCTATAACAATCTCTAAAATAGAATAAAAAACAGACCATATCAGTATACTTTCTTCACTTTTAGAAATTTTTATGCTATCTTTATTTTTTCCATCTCCTGAAGCAATAAAAAAAGAAATTTTTCCTATCTTATTTCCACCTAGTTTAGATTTGTCTAATATAAATTTATCGAGCTCTGCTCTATGTGTTTCAATTTCAAAGATAGGCTCAACTTTTGAATTAGTAAATAATTTAAAATTCTCTACAATTTTATTTTCTAAACCTTGATCCTGAATAAATCTTATCCGCCAATCATCCGGACTAAAATTTAAGACAAGGTTCTTATTATCCCAGACAAACAGGTCTTCTAAAAAAGCATTATAAGATAGTACTTTAATATAACCATTATCATTTTCGTTTAATTCATCAAACTCAATAGAAAGCCTTGTCTTACCAGTAGAATTAAAAGCATAAAGTAAAGCAATACTCTTTTTATCAATATCTGATAATAAATCATTTTTTATATTAACAAACAATTCAGAGATTGAGTCGAATTCAACCATATTATTTTTCTAACTCTTTAAAATCAAGAAGTTTATTTCTATAATATTCGTATTGTGACCTACGTGCTTTGAGCTCGGCAGGCAAACCAACTGAAATATCGTTTACAAGTGCATCAAATTTATCAAGGACATCTGCAATTTTATTTTGTATTAAAATAGGAGGTATTTTTACTTCGGTTTTTCTAAGCATGTCGTAAGAAACAAAAGGTTGAGACCCTGCGTTTGCTTTTGATCTAAAATCTTGGAGAATCAACAGATGATAACCAAACCTTGGATTAACTCCTGGCTTGATTTTACAAATAACTCCGTTGTATGTAACAAAGTGTTTTCCTTGAGCCCAATTTACTATTCCTGCGTAAGCTCCAATATGTCCAATCACCGGAGCATCTTCACTGTTGAATTTTTCATGAGAACCAACAATACCATTACTTCCATATACTGGAAATTTATCCCCTGAAGTAGGAATAGTATTTCCTTCTCCATATTGAAATTCGTAAATATCCCCAAGTGTTTTTAATTCGAAATCATCCCTTAAATCAAAAAGTTCTTTATGGTAATAATCATACTGTTTCTTTCTTACTTCCAGCTCCGCTTCCAGCTCCGCTTCCAGCTCCGTAAAACTATTAAGAATTTTTACAATTTCTTCTTGAATTGCAAGAGGTGGAATAGGGATTTTGTACTCTTCTCTAATTACTGAAGGATGAGCTTTTTTTGTATAATCAAAAACTTTTGTTAACCAAGCATTTGACAGAACAAAATACAAATAACGTAAATTTAATACATTATTATCATTTACTTTTAACCACCCCGATACATTTGTTACAGAATATTTATGTGACTGTCTATAAAAAAATCTACCGCCCCCATCGATTGACCACGTAATTCTTTCATCATCAAACATATATTTTCCATACCTGCCAAATTCGCCCTCATCATTTGCAGATGAAGAATAAACCGGATAATCACCAGGTGTGTTTGTAATATCAGTTTTTGAAATTACATTTCCACGTCCAAGTTTAATCAAATTATCATCTTCTAGTTCTCCAAGCATTTTAAACTCCACACCATTAGGGCATAGTTCTGAAATTAGTTTTTCAATTTTTGATTGGTGTTTTTTCATACTAATTATTCATTAAATTGCAAACCTTATCGTGTAAACTCTTTAACTCATCTATGCCTATATCTAAAATTGGTTCATACATAAAAGAGTTCAGGTGTATGTTCTCAGGAGTCATTATATTTACGCTTTCTAAGATTTTTATAGCTTCAACATGAGTCGGATCTTGTTTAAATTGATCTTTGTATCGCTGAAACAGCTTACCTGTTTGCGATCCGTTTATTAGATCTTGGTTTGTAACCTTCGACCACATATATTCTTCTGCTTTCAATCTTATTCCAATAGCAAAAATAATTTTATCTTCTAGAACAATTGAATCGGTATTTCTGTCATTTTTTATCACTGCTATCTGTTCCTCAATTACATCAATAATTTTTTCATTTGTGTCTGTAAATGTAAATGCAACACCAGACACAACACTCGAAAACGGTGCTTGTAGATCAGCAATTGAAATATCTGGGGTTGCTTTAATAGTTTCGTCCAAAGATTTTCTATGAAGAGTGTGCGTTAGAAGCTTATATCCATCATTTCGTCCATCTTTAAATTCAATCAAATTTCGCACAAAAGGAATACAAGCAATTAAATGTTTTTTGTTGTTATTAAGACCTGCTTTCCAGTTAGTAAATGGGTCAGTAACATTTTTACTACCTGCTTTAATTAGTTTAATTTCATCTGTTAGTTTTTCTGCTATAAAAGAATAGTTCCACTTATTATCTTGCAAGATTCTTGATTGAAGTGTCCTAAAAAAGTCAAAGTTGTGCGTTAAAATTATTGAATAGAAATTATCTTCTTTGGATAAATCATTTAAATATTCAATAATTGCATATTTATTTTTGTAATCAAACGAGTCCGCTATGTCATCAATAATAAATAATGTTTTTTTGTTTTGTAGCTGCCGAGATTTAATCTCAAAAATAACATTTAAAATATAAAAAGCTCGTCTCTCTCCTTGGCTCAATACATTTTCTATCAAATTGTTTCTTTCGATATCTTTTCCTTGAAATTTAAAATCAATTACTGGTGTCTTTTCGTTTAATACAGCGTCCGCCTTATTTTGAATTTCAAGAGTAAATGGATTATTAACAAATCTGTTTTCAAATTCTTTAATAGCACTTTCCCATTGTGACTGACTGTCCTTTGCTTTTTGTATAATCCTTTCTAAATCAACCTTTTTCTGATTATATAATTCAACTAATGATTTTATGCTTGTCTCAATTTGTTTTAAAAAACTAAACCACACCTCTCTTCTAAAAGCATCGTAATTATTTAATCTCAATAAAATTGAATTGTCTCTTTCAATAATCTTCTTAAATGCTTGAAGTTCTTTATTAGTATTGAGCAAATTATCGATTTTTTCAAAAATATCTTTCAGGTCTTTATCATTAAAAACTTTTTCAATTTCCTCATCAATTATTTCTGATAATTTATTTTTAGCAGATACATCCCCATGTGATTTTAATACTAATTTATGCCCAGCAGTAAAATATTCATCGCCCTCAAGCGACTTACCAAGAATTTTTGCTTCCGTTGTTCCAAAAATATGGTTGGCATTTTTTGCAAAAAAAGTAGACTTACTAATCAGATCATTGTATTTTTCAATGTACTCTTTTAATAATGCAAAATTATCTGCCAGAAATTTTTTAACTTTTCCACCTTTATCAAAAACATCGTTATATTTAAATTCAAATGAATCTTTCGATGCTTCAATGTCATTTAAAACGGCCTCAAAAATTTCAAAAATATTTTTCTTATCAAGATTAGAAAATGCTTCTGTAATTTCAGATTCGTAGTTACTACTGCCTGATATTTTTTTTAATCCAGGAAGAGAAGCTTTTTTAAGTGATTCAATTTCGTTAAATATTGCCAAATATTCCTTTTTGGTCTCGTCGTCTGCTAGAAGCGTAAGAATCTTATCTTCAGAATCAAACGCTTTTTTGTTGTATGACTCTATAACACATATTTCTTCTGATTGGATTTGATTTTCAGAATCATCAATTAAAAAATTAAAAATTGGTGTTAAAGTATCATCTATTTGATCACAGGGTTTTTCTCCTTTTGCAATATCGCTAAGGGTTTTTGCAAATGATGTCTTCATTACGCCGTTGGGTGCATAGATAACAAAAGTTTTAAAATTAGAAAAATCAAACTCGTGTTCAAGCTTTTTTATTCCGTAACAATTTTCTAATTTAACTTTTAATTTATTCATATTAATTTAATTACCCTCAATCTCCCTCACAATCTCATCAATTGCCAACCTTAATTCACTTTGTCTTTTTACGATTCTCTCAATTTCTTTATTAAGTTCTTTTATGTCCACTGCTTCTCTAGTGTCTTTTTGCTCCACATAACTAGAAACTGCTAGATTGTAATCATTTTCTGCAATAGCTTTGTTATCTATAATTTTTGCAAAATGTTCTATATCTTTTCTTTCTATAAAAGCATTCAGGATCTTTTTACGATTTTCTTCGTTTAATTTATTTTTATTACCACCCCGAACAAATTCAGCGGAAGCATCGATAAATAAAGTCTTATTGTCTTTTTTACTCTTCTTTAAAACGATAACACAAGTAGCAATGGTTGTACCAAAGAAAAGATCTAGTGGAAGTTGTATTACAGCATCAACGTAATTGTTATCAATCAAATATTTGCGGATTTTTGCTTCAGCTCCACCACGATAAAGAACTCCAGGGAATTCAACAATCGCCGCCGTTCCGCTGGTAGAAAGCCACGAAAGCATGTGCATGGTGAAAGCCAAATCAGCTTTACTCTTTGGAGCAAGTACTCCAGCAGGCGAAAAACGAGGGTCGTTTATTAAAAGCGGATTAGCGTCCCCTTCCCAATTAATTGAATAAGGCGGGTTAGAAACTATAGCATCAAAAGGTTCGTCATCCCAATGTTTGGGATCAGTTAGTGTGTCACCGAGCTCAATATCAAAATGATTATAGTTGATATCGTGTAAAAACATGTTGATACGACACAAATTATAGGTGGTAAGATTTATTTCTTGACCAAAAAAACCAAGCCGGACATTTTCTTTACCAAGAACTTTGGCAAATTTCAAAAGAAGCGATCCTGAACCACAACATGGATCATAAACTTTGTTTACCTCTTTTTTACCCACAGTCGTAATTTTTGCAAGTAATTCACTAACTTCTTGTGGTGTATAAAATTCACCTCCAGATTTACCAGCATTTGAAGCATACATGGTCATTAAAAACTCATAAGCATCACCGAAAGCATCGATAGTATTATCAGAGTAATTTCCTAATTGAAGATCTCCAATAGCATCTAAAAGTTTTACTAATTTTTGATTACGTTTTTCAACTGTATTTCCAAGTTTTGGAGAATTGACATCAAGGTCAGCAAATAACCCTTTTATATCATCCTCACTATCAAAACCTTTTGCAGAATTTTCAATATTACTAAAAACTCTTGAAAGAGTTTCGTTTAAATTTGCATTGTTTTTAGCATTTTTACGAACATTTACAAAAAGCTCACTTGGAAGAATATAGAAACCCTTTGCCAACACAATTTCTTTTTTACCCAATTCTGCTTCTTTATCGCTCAAATTTGAATATTCAAAATTTTCAAACCCTTTAACTTTTCTCTGTTGTTTATTGATATAATTAGAAAGATTTTCACCAATAAATCTATAAAACAAAATTCCCAAAACATATTGTTTGAAATCCCAACCATCTACACTTCCCCTTAGATCATTAGCAATTTGCCAAATAGCACGATGAAGCTCGGCACGTTCTTGTTCTTTTGAAGTATTAAAATTAGTCATAATTATTTATTTTTTTCAAGTTTAAAATCAATTTTATAAGTATAAAAATCGATGTTATTTGCAACCGATAAAGCACGGCGAATTTTAATATCATCTTCAAAAGCAATTATAACCCCTTTAATTTCTTGATTTTTTTCTGCTAATTCGTCTTTTACATAACCCATGTACCTTTGAATTTGGCCGACCACCACATCACTTGCGCGTCCTTTTTTTAACTCAACTACCAAAAGTGTTTTTTTATCTTTACTAATTGCCAAAATATCTATTGGACCAGTATCGCTAGGATATTGTTGCCCCACTATTTCACCATCTTCTTCATAAATATTATAATTCTTACCCAATTCAGTATTGTTCCAATTTTGTACCAAAAAATCCTCTAGATGTTTCTCTAACATAAATACACTTGGGTCTTCAATTGACTCGTCGGTCACAACAATCGGACTTTCAACATTACCTGATATCAATTTTTCTAATTCAGAAGCATGATCGGTTATATTGCTAACTGTACCAATGGCGCCAGTGGAATATTTTAAAGCTTGACTCATTTCTTCTCTGGGAATAATTTTGGAATACCATTTCACAGCACGACGGTGCGGTAAGTTTACTCCCGACACATATTGATAATCACCAATGACTTCTCCGAAATAATAATTACCTGACCCATCCGGACATAAAACAATATCACCAATAACAATACCTTTTGCGATCGTGTATAACATACCACAAGCAAGGGCCGCTGACATTTTCTTTGCATCAGGATGTTTTTTTAAATAAACAGGTATGAATTTCTTATTGAATTCAACTCGACTTTCTGGTAATTCATTTGTTAAATCAATATCACCAAGCCATCCGGCGCCCATAAAATTTTCTAACCTTGCTTCTTTGGCATAAACACTACCCTTGCCAAGCATTATACGATAATAACTTTTCATAAATTTTTATTAAATAAGTTGTCTATATTTTACTCTCTTTCCCCCTTTTTTACAATACCAATTTTTGAATTATAAAAATACGAAAAATTGCGAAAAATTAGTCATTGGATCCCCGCCTGCGCGGGGATGACAAGTGCCTAGATCTCTGCCTTTCCCAAAGGGAGGCCTTTGGCCCACAGGAATGACAAAATGGCCAAAATTACACAAAACAAACACTTCAACCTACAGGCTGAAGTGTTAAAAATTATTTAAATTCCTTTTTTGCCCCTGCCAATTGTTTCCCCAATTCCCCCACAATTTTATTCCTCAATTTCCCCCTAATAATCTTATAAACTTGCTCATAAAACCAAAGAGATTCCTCTTTTGTAGCATTGAAATGCTTCCACAATTTCTCCCCTTGTTCGCAATAAGCATCGCGCATGGACTGCAAATTGTGTATTTTATCCGCTGCGCTTACCATCATGGATTCCCGGCTATCTTTTTTGAGATGCTCGAGATATTTCTGTTTTCTTTCAATCCACGGCTTCTCTTTCTCTTTTTTATTGGGATCTTTATCTTCGGTAACACCGGCGACTATTTTCGCCACTCGCGCGCCAAAATCTTTTTTCATCCTTTCGTAACCATAACCCGGAACATCTTCCAGTACATCGTGAAGCAATCCGGCCACGATAATATCTTCGTCTTTGGTAAATTCATTGAGAATCCAAGCCGCGGTGAAGCAATGGCTGACATAAGGCAGGTCTTTATCCCCTTTTCTTATCTGTTTGGCATGCAAACGACTGGCGTAATTGATGGCTTTTTGTATTTTGGGAGTTAGTTTCATAGATACAAATAATTGATACTAATATACTAATTGTACTAATGATACGAATGTAATACTAAAATTTATACTAATTTAATATTAATTTCATAGATACGAATAATTGATACTAATTATACTAGTGCTATACTAAAATTTATACGAATATTGCCATTAAAGTTTAGCATTTTTTTAAGAAAACTTCAATTTTTCATCTTTTTTTGATCTTCCAGGACATTCTTGTTCAAATTGTCCGCAAAAAACTTACCTATACCACTTAATTCTTCTTGATTTTTTCTTTTTAACTTATAAAACTCCACTCCGACATAATCTTTACCCGTGGCTTTGCTGAGAATTTTAATAATATCATTATTTTCTCTGACTCTATACCCTACTGCCTCTTTTAAAAAACCTTCTTTATGTTGTAAAGCAAGAATAATTGCATGTTCTACACTGCCAGCCGTGGCTAATCCTATTGATTCATAAACAATAAGATCCGGTTCTTCGGTAAACTCCGTCATTTTATTTTTAACCCCTGATAAAAATTTAAAAGTATAAGTATTAAAATTTTCAGTTATCATATATTCATTATTAAAAATTAAAAATCTTTCCCGGGTGGGAAAGATGCTTTTTGCTCAAGAAACAAAAAATCGACGATCATCTTTCCCTATTCGGGCTAGAATTGGCACCTTTCTTTGGCAGTCAGCCACAGAGGTTGCCGGCAGATTTTGGGCTAGATCCCTAAGTTCTCCGCCTCGGCGAAGAAACTACCTGCGCTCTTGATAAATAATTATTTTAGATTGTAACTATTAGTAGTATAGTATATTTTGGTGATTTTGTCAAAAATAAATTTTCGCTAATTCAACCCAAACAAAAACACTTCAACCTACAGGCTGAAGTGTTAAAAAATCCGCCTTGAACAGGCGAAATTAGACTTAAAGGGAGATCCTGAATCAAGTTCAGGATGACAAAAAACCTGTGGATAAGCTGATATTGGCGAAAAAGGGGTTTTGTGGTATATTAATCTTGAAGTATGCAATAATAGCTTAGAGAGCGCTGTGGTGTTCCCCCGAGGAACTCGGGACTTAAGCCGCAGATAACCACTTTTTAAGACGCTACTTCAACAAAGCGCCTAATCTAACCGATTGGGTTTTTTGTTTATTTAGTATTACAACAATCTTAGGTACTTTTTCCGTTGTGGATAACATTGACAAAATCGTAAAATTAATGTATAGTTGAATTACAGGTGATAGCAGTATCACTTGTAATCAACTGCAGAATCCCGCTTTATCGCGGGATTTTTTGCGTTTTAGTTTCTATTTTTAACAATTCCTGTCTAAAGTCCACTATGTCAAAATAATAACTGCTTGCTGGCGGAAGTTCTTTGGCCACATGTCCGACCCGTGAAAAAACAATAACCACTTTACCATGACCCTTCAAAAATTTGATCAGGTATTCAAAATCACAATCTCCTGAAAACAAAACCAAAGTGTCATATTTATTCAAATGATAAGTAGCATCTACCGCCAGTTCTACGTCAAAATTTGCTTTTCGGTGCGGAGTTTCAGGAGTGTGGTCAGTATATTCTTTCAAAGGTTTTGTTCCTAATTTAAATTTTAATATTTTACTTAAAAACCATAAAAACTTACTGTGCTTTTCATTATTAAAATCGGCGGAATAAAATTTTATTTCTTTTAAATCGGAAATTTTGTCAAAATAAGCTTTAAATTTTTGATAATCTACGCGATAGTGCAACTCTTCCGCTTTATTTTCTTTTAAATTATCCGGAATATCTTTGGAGTTTACCCACATATCCTGTACCGAGCGTTCCAAATTAGCCGCGTCTATGTAAACATAAACTCGTTTTTTTAAAGCCGCTTTTAATTTTTCTGTATAGTGATTTGACATAACCTATAACATTTTTAATTCTTTCATGCTTTTAAAACCGTCCTTTGTTATGATAATATGATCCAAAACTTCAATCCCCAATAAATTTCCGGCGTCTATCAAACGTCTTGAAACTGCGACATCTTCAGGCGACGGTTCCAAATTCCCGGACGGATGGTTGTGCGCCATGATTATTTGCGCCGTGGAATATCTGACAGCCGGTTCAAAAACTTCTCGCGGATGAATCAGACTTTCGTTTAACGTGCCGACGGAAATAATTTCTCTTTTAATAATTTGATTTTGCGTGTCTAGATAAAAAATAACAAAATGTTCTTTTTTACTGTCGCGCAAGTCTTTCATTTCGTTCCAAACATCTTGCGGAGAAAGTATTAATTCGGATTTTTTGTTTTGAAGAAAACGGCGACCGATTTCCAAGCTTGCCAATATCTGCCCGGCCTTGGTTTTTCCCAAACCTTTTATTTCCAATAAATCCTTCATTTCCATTTTTTCCAAACCGAGTTTTTTAATTTTTTTCAAAATTTGTTTGGAAAGCTCCACAACATTTTTACCAACAATCCCGGTGCGAATCAAAATAGCCATAAGCTCGCTGTCACTGAGCCTATTTACCCCATATTTTTCCAACTTTTCCCGCGGTCTATCGACGACGGGAACCTCCTTTAATTTCATAAATTTTTGTTAAATAAGATGCATTTATTTTACTCCTTTTCCCTAAAAAACTCAAGAAACAAATTTTTGCTAATATAAAACAAAATTAAAACACTTCACCCTAGGGTGAAGTGTTTAAAATACAGAATATTATTTTTACGGACAATTTAATGCTTTTCTCCACCCCGCGTTCACCGCTTCCTCTTCCGTGCAAAACCATCTCTCTCCCCTAGCCTCATCTATTTTTGTAAGATCGTAACTATCACACCCTATAGAATGATAAATTTTTTCTTCTTTTGAACTGATATTTCCTTTTATTTTACAATCCGTCGGGCTGTTGTTGTTTGTTGTGGTATTTATGGAAGGAGTGGATATTTCGGGGATATTATTTTCTTCACAAGCTGACCAAAAACCTAGATCCTTGGCTTGCGCTTCTTGTTGAGCTTGCAAAAATATATTTTGAAATTTGATATCCGGCGGATAAGAATATGAGGAGGCGTAACCTTGTTTGACCAATTCCAGATTTACAAAAATATCGCCGATGTAAACGTATCGCAACAAGCGCCCGTATTTATCCGTGTCTGTAACATCTTTTTCCAAACGCACTTTTTTGCCTTCCACCAATTCTTTGTTTTTTGCGGAAGCTTCTTTGCCAAAACATTGCACGGGTTTGCGCGGATCTACAGTTTCCGGAGTGTCTATACCGATATAGCGCACTTTTTGCCCGCCTTCTATCTCGATAGTGTCGCCGTCAATAACTCGTGTCACCAAAAAAGTTTTTTCTGAATTTGTAGGGGTATTGGTAGTAACAAAAATTTCTGTTTTTATATCATCAAAATCATCGTTTATTTTTATATTTGTGGTAGAAGAAACAACCGCAGTGACGGTTTGATTTTCGGTTTTGATTTCTACTTTACTATTTTGCGTAACCTCGGAAGTACAACCGGATAGAAATAGTAGAAATATGATGGAAATATAAAGTTTTTTCATGATGGAATTTTACTCTTTTTGATTATAAAATTCAAATAAAGATTTAGAACATAATTCCTGCGAAAGCAGGAATATAGGAAAATTGAGACGACCGCTGGATTCCTGCTTTCGCAGGAATGACAATGTGTTCTACATTTTACTAAAACAAAGCAAATTAAAACACTTCAACCTAGGCTGAAGTGTTTGAAATACAGAATATTATTTTTACGGACAATATAATCCGACTTCACTAAAGTTACGCCGGACAAGCTAAGCATACAAAAAAAGGCGAAATTACGAAATTGAAAGATTACAAAAATTAACCACCGGATCCCCTCCGCCATTCGCCAACTGGCGAAGGCGGATTCGCGGGGATGACAAAACCGGCTTATTTTAGCTTTTAATAATATAGAAAATATTCTTATTTTATATATAAGATATTTCTATTTTTACTCCGGCTTCTTTTTCTTTTTCAACTTTATGTTTACTCGCGTGAAGTATTTTTACACAACTATCATGCCCTGGTGCGTTTTTAAAAATGGTTTCATTAAGCCCATCCCATAAATTTTTTATGTGGTTATCTAAATCCGGACCATATGGAAAATCTGTTGGATATCTGCTTGAATGAAATTTAAAGATAACTTTCATTCTACACTCTTTGTTGATAATACCTATCCCGTCTTTGGTTTGTTCAATCACATTATTTCTCCAATTTTTTACACTTTTTTTATCTCCTTTGACTTTAAATCGCGAAGCAGAAGCACCGGAAATGAATTTTGAATAAACTATTTTCATATTTATTTGTTATTTTTTATTCTTTCAATTTTCTCAACAGCAACTATTGGTACACACATATAATCTCCATAGAAACCACAATCAAAATTAGTATATTTACCTGTTATCAAAAACGTATCACTAATAAAATCTACGGTATTTATATCAATATTTCCAAAACTTTTGAGCATATATTCTACCCATCCATCTTTCTCTATTACAATTTCCTCTGTCGATGTTGGTAAAACCCAAAACCAATCTTGCCAACCGGCTGTTCGCGATGTTTTTCCATCATCTCCGATAAAATAAAATTTTATACCGTCAATCTGTTCCAACCCTATACCAATTTTTCCTTTCCACTGAATATCTTGATCTAAAATTAGATTCCATTTGTCCGTTTTTCCTCTGTCACTGATAGAATAATATAAGTGTATTAAATCTTCACCCTCATCAGACCATTTATTTACATATTTTTTTGCATCGGTTAACACTTTCAGAGCCTCGTCAATATAAGCCATTTTTGCCAAAGCATTGGCTTTATAAATAAAACAATCAATATCTTTTGGCTCCATCATCAAACACATGTCGGCTTTTTTAACGACTTCAAAATAATTTTCTGCATTATTTTCATTAATATAATTATCAAAATTTTGTTTTTGTATTTTATCTTTGAAAAAATAACCGACTCCGGCAAAAATAAAAGCTAAAGCTATAATTCCGGCAATAGCTGAACTTTTTTTAATATAAATGAAATTCATATTTTGCTCCTTTAATTTGTTTATTTAACTCTTCTACAATTTTATTCCTCAATTTTCCCTTTACTATCTTATAAACCTCTTCATAAAACCAAAGCTTTTTATCCGCCGGAGAGTTGAAATTCTTCCATAATTTTTCCCCTTGTTCGCGATAAGCATCGCGCATGGACTGCAAATTGTGTATTTTATCCGCTGTACTTACCATCATGGATTCCTTGCTATCTTTTTTGAGATGATCAAGATAATCTTGTTTTCTTTCAATCCATGGCTTTTCATCTTCTTTTTTGTTGGGATCTTTGTCTTCGGTAACACCCTTCACAATATCAACCACGCGCTGACCGAATTTTTCTTGAAGTATTTTGTAACCCTTGGGCCCCAAGACATCTTCGATAACATCGTGAAGCAAACCGGCGACAATCACATCTTCATCTTTGGTAAAGCTGTTCAAGATCCAGGCAGTTGCAAAACAGTGGCTAATATAAGGCAACCCCTTGTCCCCTTTTCTAACCCCCTTTTTATGCTTTTTGCTAGCAAAATTAATAGCTTTTAATATTTTTGGTGTTAATTTCATATAGATATAATCCGAATACTACAAATTAATATCCAAATGCCCCGAATAACCGAGAAATTCGAATTAACCACTGGATTCCTGCCTTCGCAGGAATGACACTGAATAAAGTTTAGCATTTTTGGAAGAAAAATACAATCTCAATTTCTCTCTTTTAACTCTATTATTTGCCCTTTTTTATTCAATACCGGAAGCATTTCTTCATTGTCTTTATAATTCCAACCATTTTTTGGTATATTAAACCAAACTTTCAGGGGTTTTTCTTCTCCTTCAAAATAAATGTCCAGATGAAACCAAATCACGAATTCCAAACCGTCAACATCGCTTTTTTCCAAAAGAATTGATGAATTTGGTAACATCTCCCCTTTTTCTCGTGTAACCCTGCTTGTCTCTATCAAGCCATCTGTATCCCCGCAAAACGCGCCTGTATATGCCAAGACGCTGGAAATTTTTCTATCAGTAGGATTGACCAGATTTATTTCATAATACATTTTTTTCCAATCAATGATAAAACCGATAAAAGGTTTTTCAATTATCTTTTCCAACCTTCTGCAATCCGGACAGGTAGTCATCATGCCGATGAAATACGGCCAATGTCCGAATGTGTTTGATTTTTCATCATAAGAATTGGAACAAGGTCTCGGTATTTTGGTTTGACCGCATTTTTTACAAACCAAACCTTTGCAAAGACAGGATATGGTGATTTTTTCAGTGGAACTCCCGCCGTTATTGAACTGACCTCTGGTCGTTTGTCCGTCATACCAACCGCAAACTTTGCATTTGGTTAATCCTTCAGGTATTTTGTGTGTCATAAAGATTGATGTTAAAAAATTAAAATTAGTCATTTTGTTTTTCTCCCGTTTTTACGGATTCGACCTTTTTGAAAAACAAAAAAGCGGCTAAGAGATTTCATCAAAAAGATATTACTATCTCTTAGAATGAAATCTCCCAACCGCCTTTGACCACTGGATTCCCGCTGTAGTTTATACTCGCTTGACGGGTACGGGAATGACAATTGCCTTTTTGGTTAGTCGATATAATTCATACGGCACTCCGGCAGATTTCCCCGGTTGCCTTGGTTTTCACCAGAATTATACGGCGCATTTCGCGCTAATAAATTTTGAATGTCTCCTATTTAAAATATAACACGATCAGGGTTATAAGTCAATATAAAACAAACACTTCAACCTATAGGGTGAAGTGTTAAATTTGGCTAAATTTAGTATAATTTGTCATTCTGAGCGCAAGCGAAGAACCTGCCTGCCGGCAGGCAGGTCTGCAAAAAAATAAATTATTTGATTCAAAGTCCTGTTTTATTTACAGATCCTTCATTGCGTTCAGGATGACACAGGATATCATTTTTTTAATAATTGTAAAACTAATTTAATCATCTTATCTTTTTGTTTTGGATTGCTTTCAGCGATAAAAAGCGTTATAGCCGTGAGCGCGGGCGGAGTGATTTTGGAAGAATCAAGCAAACCGGCTTTTTTCAAAAACCAAACAAAAGCGAAAGCACCGCTTCGTTTGTTTCCGTCTGTAAACGGATGATCTTTAACCAAAAAATAAAGAAGATGGGCCGCTTTTTCTTCTACGGTTGCGTAAAGCGATTTACCGCCAAACGATTGCATCACATTACCGACAATACTTCCTACGGCATCTCTGTGTTTTTCTTGTCCGAAAATTTCCGTTGCTTCGCCTTTCTTCAATAACTCGTTTTTGAAATCACCCAACGCTTTTTTTAATTTGTCCGCGGTTATCACTACTGATTTTTTGGTATTTCCGGTGCTGACCATTTTATCTTTATCATAAGCTTCCAGAGATAACCAAGTATTGGCAAAAGCGGAAATCAATTCCAAAACACTATTTTGATCTATATTTCCGGCTCCAGGTAATATTTGTTTGATATTTTCTACAGCTTCCAAAAATTGCGAATAATGAACCGATATTTGTTTACGATTTATAACAAAACCGTTGATAATATATCCACGAAGAGTCTTTGTCGCCCAAATACGAAAATTTGTTCCCAAGACGGAATTTATACGATAGCCGACAGCAATAATCGCATCAAGGTTATAAAACTTAACGGTTCTTTTAATTTCTCTTTTCCCTTCGATTTGAACTTGTAAGGATTCCTTACAAGTTGTCGACATTTCAAGCTCTTTGTCTTTATAGATATTATTTAAGTGCAATGTCACATTTTGAGGAGTAACATCAAACAACCGCGCTATTTGCGCTTGTGTGGCCCAAAAAGTCTCACGGGAATTATCACCCCGAAGCTCAATCGCTCCATTTTTGGCTTGATAAATAATAACTTGATTGTTTTTTACTTTTTTCTTCATAATTTTATAACAACTAATGCCTTTATTTTACTCTCTTTCCCTAAAAAATTCAACTGAATTTTTTGATTGATACCAATATACTAATTTTACTAATAATACGAATGCAATACTAAAATTTATACTAATAAATAAATCAACTTATTTTTGCTAAAACAAAGAAAATAAAAACACTTCAACCTATAGGCTGAAGTGTTGAAATTATTGTTTGGTTTTTTTATTTTATTCTTTTTCTGTTTTCTATGTTTTTGAGAAAATTGTTTTTTGTCACCACTTTTTTCCCCGTTTTTTCTTCCAATTCCAATCGCGCATTTTTGGCAATTCGTCCGCCTTTTTGTGCCGGAATTTTATTTTCTTCCAAACCTTTGGTTCGCATCGTTTCAGCTATTTGTCGCGTGGATAATTCTGCCAATGCGGTAAAAACCAATTCCGCATCTGTCATATGATCACGTAAATTTTGAACTTTCAAACCTTTTAAATTTTTGTGTTCTTTAACCGTCAAATCACTCCATTCTTGATGAATAATATTTGTCAAAATCGCATATTCATCTTTTTCTTTTACTTCATTATCTTTCCAATAATCCGTCAATTTATTTCTTATTTCTTGCCCCATCATTCTTTGTTGAATCCATTTTTGACTTCGCCCCATTCTTTGCCAATTTTTTCTACCGCGATTGATAGATTTTTCCGGATCAACAGTTTCTTGCATGCGCTCATAACCAACACGCGCTAGCCAAAGCTTTATTGGTTCGGCTTTGGGTGATGGGACAGATTGAATAATACGAAATAATCCTTCAATATTGGCCGTATCTGTCAAGTATTTTTTACCATCTTTGGCTGTTAATTTCAGTTGACGACAAATTGTCGACAACTCAATTCCATCGTCACTTTTAACACGTTTTTTCATCTTAAACCAATAATCGCGCGCATCTACACTACCAGTTAAAATTTGAATAATATCCACTACGCTGAAATACCACTTCTCCTCTTTTTCATCCCATAAACGACGTACTGGATTATCTTCAAACAAAACCACTAATTTATTTTTTTCCTCCATATATTTAATAATGTTTTAATATAAAACAAATATATTTTACTCTTTTTTTACATTTTCTTCAATACAAATTTTTTAGAGACTCTCCCCTAACCTCCGCCTTCGTCCAGGCTCCGTTAAGACTACGCCGGACTACGGACGGACAAGCTCTCTCTTAAAAAAGAGAGGGGAACAAAAACTCGCCATTTTCAGGCGAGCTTTTTTATAATTATTTCCTGGATCCCTGCTGTAGTTTATACCCGCTTGACGGGTGCAAGGATGACAATCTAGAGTAATTTTAATTTTTCTTCTCTGCTTAACTGTTTGATTTTATACTCCATCCGCGCGGCGGAAGATCTGGTTTTGAACTTTTTTGACCAAACAAGTTTGACTGGACGGCGCGCGCGGGTGTATTTGGCGCCCAAATCAGAAAAATTATGTTCGTCAATACGGCGTTTCAGGTCGGTGGTAATACCGGTGTAGAGAGTTTTGTCGGAACACTTTAGAATGTAGACAAAAAAAGACATAAAAATAAATACTGAATATTGAATACTGGATATTAGTCGTAAATAAAAATAATATTCAATATTTAATATTCAATATCTCAAAATTTTATCATTTTAACACCACTCTCGTTTTTTTCGACCACAAAACAATTCTTCGCGCCGGTGATTTGTTTCGCTTCTGCAATAATCTGATTTTTATCTCTTCCCTCTTCCAAATCTTTGAGTACTGTTTGCAATTCTATTTGCGAAAAATCTCCCTTTATTGGAAAACCTCCACCGACTATCTGCTTGGTAGAAACCCCTTCAAGCACGGTAAGATTATATGGATCAGCGATGACGCAATATTTGTTTTCATCTTTGAGCTGAAAAGCAATATCTGTGTAATCCAAATATTCTTGAAATGAGACCGCTTTACTGACCGGTCCGAGTGTATAAATCGCAGAACCAAAAATCGCCAAGATAATAACCGTAAACACAGTGACGCTTCGGTGAGAAAAATATTGTTGTAAATAAGAAATTCCGTAAACAAAAAATATTATCAAGCCTGTAGAGAGGACAGTATCTAGTCGACGAGCCAAAATATTTTCACCATTGAGTAAATATCGAGAAATAAAATACCCGCCAAATAATCCGATAAATAAAATCCCCAACCAACGTTTTTCTTTTTCTTCTACAAAAAATTTATATAATCCGTAAATCGCCAAACCAATAAATATAATCGCAACAAACAACATCCAACCCGACCAGGCAGTCAAACCATTACTGACAAAAGCATAATCAGGAGTTTGGTTGAAAAGAATATTTCCGGTTGCGATGGTATGCGGTCGCGGACCAAAAACAAAATAATATCCGGTCAGATTGCCGACAAACTGTTTGATGGCGGAAAAAATATCGCTTTTGAAAGATAATTGCGAATATCCGGATAGGATTTCCAATAGCGGCAAAAATAAAATTCCGCCAATGCCGGCTGAAAACCAAATTACGATATCAGCCAGGCGATTTTTGATGTCCAATGTGTTTAATAATTTCAACCCCAAAGCCAAAAAGAAAATTATGGCATAAAGCAGATAACCGCTTAGAAGTAGCAGACCGACAAAAAGCAGTCCCCAAAATTGGCTTCTGTTTTCTTTTAAATTTGCTTTTAACAAAAGTGTCAACGAAAAAAGCCAGAAAATAAAATGCAAAGTAGCAGGCAGTGAAAACGAACCGCTGATAAGCAAGGCGCTCGGGATAAAAGACAACCAAACCAAAAATAGCGATAAACGTTTGGACAAACTCAAAACCCGCCCCAGCGCGTAAAACAAAACCGGCACAAACAAAGACCAAAGTATTGGGCCGACAAATTTCCCCAAAGTCAAAAAATCAAACCCGGTAAATAAATTCAAAATAACGTTTAATCCCCAAAACCCGAGATAAGAATAAAGTCCGAAGTTTATTTTTTCAATCAAACTCGGATTTTCCGCAAAATTTTGCACCACGACTCCCCCACCTTGTAAAATCTGATTTTGCGTACCCAAATGTCGCCAATAATCCGCGCCATAAACCAGTTGGTGTGTTAAACTCAAATCAAAATGACATAACAGAGAAAAAACGAAAAACAAAATCAGTAAAGTCTTGGCATGATTGTTGGTAAAAATAAGCAATCCCAAACCTAGATAAATCAATAAATACAAATAAGGATAATAATCCGGCAAAACCGACCAGGGAGTCAAAATTTCATCTCCAGTTTGATGACGCACCAAAACATAAAAAGCCCCGGCCATCAACAGTAAAACCGCAGCTAAAAAAGAAGTAGAGCTAGGCAAGACTGTTTCTTGTTTTTGCGCAAAAACTTCTGTTTCATTTTCTCTTTTTTTTCGCCATCGCGATAAACTCAATAAAATTTCCAAAAACCCGGCTGTCACCGGTAAAACCAAAATGCTCAAATAAAAAATCGGTATTTTGATTAAAATCAGAAAACCGCCGACTATAACCAATAACCAAAAAACTGTGAGCATGCCAAAAAAACGACTTAAAAAAGAATTTTGTGGAAAATCAAACACGCGTTCAAGCAGTAGATATCCATCTTTGGCATAATAAAAAACAAAAAATAATAAAAAAATCAGCCCAAAAAACCAGCCTGGCTGATATGTAAAAATAAACCCCGAAAACAGAGAAAAAATAGCTATAACAAGCAAATTTTTTACTACCTTTAACATATTATTTGAATTATAACAAAGTTGACAAAAAAAGCAAAGTATTGTAGTGTTTTTGTGAAAATAAACTAAAAGGAGGTACAAAATGCGTCAGACTAACTGCCTTATGCTTTTCCAGCCGGTAGTGGATTATGATCCGTACCTGTTGTACAAAAGACTTTGGGATTTCTTGCTGGTAGTGGTCTTTGCAACCTTTGAGTTCTTTGAAAAATCTTTCAAGGCTTTTTACCAGCGATACAATTTCGTAATGGAAAAAATCGTTGGAAAAATCTTTCCCCCTTGGGTCACGCCCAACGGCATTTCTGTTTTTCGCGCTTTTTTGTTTCTACCCGTACTTATCCTGCTGTTGCTTGATTTCCAGATTCCAGCCTTTGTCCTGTTTGTTTTTGCCGCTTATCTTGATTCAGTGGACGGACTTTTGGCCAGAAGCAGAAAAATGCTGACCGAATTCGGCGCAGCCATTGACGCGCTCATGGATAAGGTTTTCTTTGTTTGTTTGATTGTTCCTTTGATTTTCCTGATGGATTTTACAAACACGGGAATATTTTATCCAGCACTCGCTTTCAGTAGTTTGACCTTGATTGTGCCAGTAGAAATTTGGCTCGCTATTGTTCGTTGGCAAGATTATAAAAAATTTTCCGCTAACAACGATAGTAAGTGTTTGATAAAAGCCGGCATGTCCGGAAAAATCAAATTTTTACTGGAAATGTGCGGTTTGGGCGCTTTTATCCTGGCTTATCCCAACCCGGAAAGCAATTTTTCCTTACTTGGTTCTTTTTTTATCATTTTGAGCGCACCGTTTGCCTACCGGTCGCTTATTAGTAAATTAAACGCTCGTTCTTGAACCGCTCCTTAGGGGGCGGTTTTTTAATCACATTTCATCAACAGGTTATCCGCAAAACGCACCCCTCCCCGCTTGCCAATTTCAATCTTTTTAGTTAAGATAAAATAACTAAAAAACAATATGACTATTCCGGGTAATTTTGACTCCATAGATAAAATTCCGCCACACAGCGTAGAGGCGGAAATGTCATTAATCGGCTCTTTACTTATAGACAAAGATGCTATGATTAAAATTGCCGATCTTGTGGAGGTAAGTGATTTTTATAAAAGTTCTCACGGCAAGATTTATGAAGCCATGCAAGAACTCTATGCCAAAAACGAATCTATAGATTTATTGACTATTGATAACCGTTTGAATGAAAAAAATCAATTGGAAGAAGTCGGTGGAAAACCGTATTTAGCCACTCTTTGCAATGTCGTGCCTACCGCGGCCAATGTACTGCATTATGCCCAGATCGTTCATCGTAAAGCTGTCCGTCGCCGTCTTATCCAATCATCATCGGATATCGCGCGACTAGGTTATGAAGAAAGAGATGATTTGGAACAAATATTAGACGAGGCGCAACGCAGTTTGTTCGGAGTTTCTGGAAATTATTTCAAACAAAATTTTACTCCTATCCGCGGCGTCTTGGACACCGCTTTTGATCGTATTGATGAGTTGCATAAAAATAAAGGGCAACTGCGCGGACTATCAACCGGATTCAAAGAAATGGATGAACTGTTGGCCGGTTTACAAAAATCAGATCTGATAATTATCGCCGCTCGTCCATCTGTGGGTAAAACGTCTTTTGCTATGGATATTGTTCGTCACGTCGGAGGTAAACTCAAAGTTCCGGTCGGGATGTTTTCGCTCGAAATGAGTAAGGAACAACTCGTTGATCGTATGATCTGCGCCGAGGCCAATATTGATTTGTGGCGATTACGTAACGGCAAACTGTCCGACAGACCGGAAGATGATGATTTTCCTCGTATCGGACATGCTATCGGTACATTATCGGAAGCTCCGATTTTTATTGACGACTCCCCCAACAACAATATTTTGCAATTACGCACCAAAGCCAGAAGACTGCAAGCTGAACACGGTTTGGGTATGATCGTTATCGATTATTTGCAGTTGATGGAATCACGCGGTAGTTTTGAAAATCGTGTTCAAGAAGTTTCCGAAATTACTCGCGGTCTCAAAAGTATCGCTCGTGAACTAAATATCCCGGTTATCGCTCTTTCTCAGCTCTCTCGTGTTGTTGAACAAAGCAAACCGGCTATCCCGAAACTTTCTCATTTGCGCGAATCCGGTTCTATCGAACAAGACGCCGATGTGGTAATGTTCATCTATCGTAAATCAGCCGATAAGAACTATCGTCCGGAAGAAATTCCGCCGGATGAAAAATATTTAGCAGAGATAATCGTTGCCAAACACAGAAACGGTCCTGTCGGTACGGTCAAACTACTCTTTAATGCCAACTGCACTTCTTTCCGCAACCTGGAAACCAGAGTTACCAGTGAAAATAAAACCGAAAATAAATTTTCATCCGGTTTGCGACCAAAAAGTGATTTTGTAAATAAACCTATTTCCGCCGAACCACCCGCCCCACAGTTTTAACCCCGTGAAATAATTTTTATTTTAATAAAAATTGGCGCGAAGCGCCATTTCACTGGGGTAAATCTTTAAATATTTCAATCTTTAAATCTTAAATACAAACTTATGTCCATGTTCTCCAAATTAAAACAGTTCAAAGATCTTCGTGATCAAGGAAAAAAACTTCAAGAAAGTCTAAGCGGTGAAAGCGCCACGGCTAGTAATTTCGGTTCTACCGTCAGTATTACCATGAACGGCAATATGCAAATTACGGAAGTCAAAATCGCTCCGGATATGATGGCTCCAGATAAAAAAGAAAAATTGGAAAGCGCCATCAAAGATGTTCATACGGATGTGCTCAAAAAAATCCAAAAAATTATCGCCGGCAAAATGCAAGAAAGCGGCTTCAGTTTACCTGGTCTAGGAGGCGGAAATCAATAATTTTATGTATTCTTCTTCAATAAACAAACTTATTGAAGCTCTCAAAAAATTACCCTCGGTCGGGCAACGCACGGCCGAGCGTTTTGTTTTTTATTGGCTCAAATCCGGCAAAAAGGAAGTCAATGAATTGCGCGATGCCTTGGATATCTTGTTACAAAACACCAAAAGTTGCGAGGTGTGCTGGAATTTTGATGATAACTCCCCTTGCCATATTTGTAGCGATTCAAAAAGAAACAGAGAAGTTGTCTGTGTCGTAGCTGATCCGCAAGATTTGGTAGCTATTGAAAATACCCATGAGTATGGTGGACTTTACCATGTTTTACGCGGAACACTAAGTCCCGATGATGATGAAACAGAAATCGCTAAAATTAAAATTGAAGAATTGAAAAAAAGAATAAGTAAAAAAGAAATAAAAGAAGTTATTTTGGCTCTGTCCCCTGACCTTTCCGGAGAAACAACGATGATGTATATCAAAAAAGAATTGTTGCAAATCAATCCTGATTTGAAAGTTACTCGTTTGGCTCGCGGACTCCCGCTAGGATCAGATTTACAGTATGCGGATGAAATCACTCTCATCAGCGCGTTGAAAAACAGAACGTAATTGGACTTCAGTCTACAAACTATGGACTACAAAAAACTCTGAACTAAGTTCAGAGTTTTTAATATTTAATATTCAATATCCAATATCTAATATTTATTTTATACCTCAATCACCGTCTGTTCACCGATAATTATCCTTCGGCATTCATCCGTTCTTTTTTTCACTATTTCCGCTTTTTCACCCACAATACTCTCTGTGAATTTTAGCGGACAATCAATAGTACAATTTTTTAAAATAATAGAATTGTTAACTTCCGCATTTTTTATCATACAACCTCCTCCGATAGTCGCATAAGGTCCGATAACACAATTTTCCAAAACACAATTTTCACCGATAGTAGAAGGGCCTTTTATTTTTACATCATTTCTGACAATCGTTCCGGCACCAATATGCACTTTTTCCGTAAGCGTTGCACCCTCTTCCACTTTTCCTTGAATGGTAAACTCTTCATCTTTCAATTCATCGAGCAATAACTTGTTGGCCAAAATAAGATCGTGAGCTTGTCCGGTATCTTTCCACCAACCGGTTATTTCTTTGTAACCGACTTTATAATTATTTTTCAAAAAATGAGAATGGATACTGCTGATTTCATATTCACCGCGAGCGCTTTTTTCTATGTTATCAAATGCTTTGAAAAAAACATCCGGACCATAAATATAAATACCGGTCACTGCAAAATTGTTTGGCGGATTTTCCGGCTTTTCCCAAACATCAATCAATTTTTTGTTTTCATCAAAAACCGGCACGCCAAAAGATTTGGCATTGGGAACTTCCGATAAGGCCAACATACAATCATATTTATTGTCCATAAATTCCGCTACCATCGGTTTGATATCGCCAAGCACTACATTATCGGATAAAAAGAAAATAAATGGATCGTTACCGATAAACTTTTGCGCTTGTTTGACTACGTGAGCCACACCTTGCGGACCGCCCTCTTGTTCAAAATAAGTTATTTTTATTCCCCAATGTCCCCCATCACCAATATATTTAGAAAGTTCCGTGTCTCCGGGATTAAGATTAATAAAAATTTCTTCCACGCCAGCATCCACGACTTTTTGGATAGCATGAAAAATCATGGGTTTATTGGCCAGCGGTATCAAATGTTTATTAATAGTGGAAGTTATAGGACGCAGTCTGGTTGCTCTTCCCCCGCCGGTCAAAATAGCTTTTCTAATCTTTTTCAAAGACATAATTACCAAAAAATTATTCTTTTGATTACTTGCCAATAGATATTCATCAGCGGATTGCCTATGTATTTCAAAAGAGGATTATTGATACTTTTATCTTCAAATTCAACTTTGCCCGCTAAGTCTTTTATTAATTCTCTATCTTTGATCTGGCGAATGCTTTGCACATAACTGCGTTTTTTTAACCATAAGCGCCAATTTTTCCATGATAGCCAGTATTTATAAGCATTCATCTTTTCTTTTATCCAACCATTTTTGAAAGCAAACAAGAGTAGACCAATATCTAAAATGATTCCCATCGGCAACATCAACAAAAGTGTTGGCCATTTAAAAAACATCAACATCACTCCGTAACGATTACGTTCAATATAATAAAATTTTTCTTTATTGCGAGAAAAAGAATATTTATGATAGAAGATGGAATTGGGAACTACCACGACTTTATAGCCGGCGATTTTCAAACGAAAAGAGTATTCTACGTCTTCATGATACAAAAAGAAATCTTTATCCCAAACTCCAAACTGTTTCAACAAATCTACCCTCATCAACATCGCCGCACCGCTAGCATAATTAATTTCCTTGTTTTTTGTTAAATCAATATTCGTTCTCTTTTTACGAAAATCATTACAAAAGCCTATCCCGAGATATTGGAAAGTGTTGCCGGAAGTATTTATCAATTCTGTTTCCGGATGCAACATAACAAGTGATTGGGTAATGCCGATTTTTTTATCCTGTTCCATAGTTTCAATCAAGGGTTCCAAAAAATCAGTAGCTACAAAGCCATCGTTATTGTGAAAGTATACATAATCAAAGTTTTGTTCCAATGCCCAATTTATCCCCGCATTATTACCGCCAGCAAAACCAAGATTTTCTGTTTGCGGTAAAATTGTCACATGTGGCAATTCATTACCCGACAAAGGCATTACTGTTTCATTCAAAAATCTGACAGACGGCCCATATTGCGGATGTGGATTATCTACTATAACAAACTCCAATTTATCTTTGGGATAAGTGGTTTTTTTCAAAGCGGATACCACATCATCAATATACGGTTCGCTGTGAAATGAAAGATATACAATGGCAACTTTGGGATATTTATTCAGCATAATATTTATATTTACCTTTCCATTTCCAGAGGTATTTACACCAACTGGCCAGATGGATGCGGGCGGTTTTATTTTTTATCAAAGCTTTGAAAATTCCCGGAACTTTGGCAGATTGTCTTTCGTGACGATGTAATATGACAATATCATGGACATAATAAACCGGCCAGTGGTACTCCCACATCCTGCGACACCAGTCGCAATCTTCCAAATACATAAAATATCTAGGATCAAACCAACCAATTTCGTTTACCACTTCTTGACGCACTATCATGGCCGCTCCCAAAACCCAATCTACAGGTCTGGTTTCGTTATGATCAAAATCTTTCATCAGAAGATAATCTGTATATTTTTTTACCCAAGCATATTTTTTATCAAAATTTATTTGTTTGAGCGGTTTAATCAATAAAGCACGAAAATCAAAACGATAACAAGTATCCTGCAGAGTTCCGTCCATGTTCAGTAATTTTGGCCCAATACAGCCGATTTTAGGATGTTCATCCATAAATCTTACCAACCGTTCTATCGTCCTGCTGTTTTCTGGAATTATCGTATCACGATTAATAGCAAAATAATAACGAGCCGGAGTGTCTATAAAACCGACTTGATTGCCGGCACCAAAGCCGATATTTCCTCCACAATCAATATATTTAACTTGCGGAAATTTTTCCGCCAAAGATTCTTTGATATTATCTTTGTTTTGCGAATTGTCTGTAACCGTTATTTGAACGGCATAGGGACAATCAGCAATATCTTTGATCAAAGAATCGACAGCATTTATAATGTCGTCTTTCATTAAATAATTTACAAATACTATTGTTATGTCTTTCATATAATTATTTCCACCATTTACGTAAATCCCTCCAAGAAATTTTTTGTTTGTTTTTAATTTCTTGTCTTTTACTTTTTAAATTTTTTCTTTCTTTCATCAAATCGGCCCAACCTTTTAAAATCTTCGGTTCAAAAATCAAAAAATAAACGAACTTTTTCAATTCATACCATAAAATAAAAACAAAATCAAGCCAAAAGTTTTGCCAGCGCTCGTTTTTATAAAGAGTCGCCAAATGATTTCTATAGCTAAAATATTTGACCCAAGGACTGTGTTTCTTCTTATTTTTTAAAGCCGCTAAATCTCCACTTTCTTTAGGACCGGCACCGGCTCTATCATGATAAGCAATGGTATCGAGTAATATAAAGGAAGAGTACCCGGAGGCTTGCAACCGATAAGCCAAATCCACATCTTCTTTGTAAGATTGATAACTTTCATCAAGCATCTGCCCGTTATCAAACAAAACATTTTTTATGACACTACGACGATACATCGGAAAAGCTCCGGAGACGCCAAAAACTTCCATTTTATCTTTTGATCCAAAAATATTTTTTATCTCTTCCCAATTTTTTCCGGTATACTGTTCTATCACGCGACGATTACGAAAAACTTTCAAACCCAAAGCGTCTATTTGTGAAGAAAAAGACCCGAATAATCCTTCATTGATTTTGGCAAAATCCCAACGCATCAAACGAGGTGAAACTGCGGCAACTGCCGGATTTTTATCCAAAAAATCTACCATTTTTTCTAAACAATCTTCCGCCAAATACATATCTTGATTCAAAAGTAAAAAATATTCATCGTCGCTTTCTGCAAATAATGTATTATGTCCTTTGGCAAAACCATGATTTTCTTTTTCTTTGAAAAATCTTACCGAGACCGGAAAATTTATAATTTCTTTTTCAATAATTTCTATGGTATTGTCGGTAGAATTATTATCTAAAATTTGCAATTCCCAATCTTGATAGTTTTGTTTACGCAGTGAATCAAAAAGATAAGGCAAATATTTCGCCCCGTTCCAGACAACTAAATTTACAGAAAGTTTTGGCATATTATAAATATGGCTTAATTTTTTCTTTTTCTTTTCTCTTTAGAGAGACTTTAAACCAAACTAAAAATATTGCTACTGGCCTTAAAAATACAACCCAAACCCACACATACCATGGTTCCCACTTTTGAAAATATTGTACCATACTAGCAGTAAAAATCTTTTGCTTCCATAAATTATCTTGCTGTTTAAAACTTTGTCCAACCAAATCAACACAAGAAACTTCTGGGGTATAAAATACTTTTAGCCCCAATTTTTGTACTTCTTTACACAGGTCCACATCTTCAAACCAAATAAAATATCGTGGATCAAAACCCCAGCCCAGTTTATCTAAGGTTGATTTTCGTAGCAACATAAAAGCTCCCCTCACCGTTTCTACCTCCTGTTCTATTTCCGGATTAAAGTCTTTCATTAAATATTTATCTAAAACTTTCGGAAATAGATGTGGAATTTTAAGCAACAAGGCCAATTGATCAATCAAACCAGGATAACGCCTAGGTTTGGCACCTTCATTAAATAGCCCTTCTTGAGTAGTCAATTTACAACTCAGCAAACCAATTTCTGGACGTTGTTCCATCATTTTACAAAGTTTTAATAAAGAATCTGGTTCCACTTCATTATCAGGGTTCAAAAATAAAATATAGTCACCGGTGGCGATTTTATAACCTTGATTATTAGCCGCACCAAAACCGAGATTTTCTTTATTTTGAATAAGTTTGATTTGCGGATAATTTTTGACAACTTCTATTGTCCTATCCGTTGAACCGTTGTCCACGATAATCTGCTCCAATTCTAAACCAGTCGCACCCTTTTGTACGCTTTCTATTTGCTTTCCAATAGATGATTCATTTTTCCAAGTAACAGTGATTACTGACAATTTCATATTTTGTTAGCTTATAAGCTAGTAAGCTAGTAAGCAAGTAAGTTTTGGTAATAATTAAACCAATTTTTTCTTAAAAAAATCAACGAAAGGAATCGCAGTTGGATCAATCCCCTCTACCATCGCAGAATAAAAACTCAAATAAGAGCTCATAATCAATATTTCCACAGTTTGTTCCAAAGCGGATTTTTCTTTCGCTTTGATAGAAACAAAATTTATCTTATTCATTTTCAAAATTTCTTTAGTCAAGACAAAACGTTTTTTGAAATTATCGCTATACAAATCCGATTCTAGAAATACAAACAACAAATTATCTTTATTGTTTTTGGGATTTATCATCCCTTCCATCAAATGGTGATTCAGTTCCGGGATGAGAAAATATCCGGCAAAACGTTTGGCGTTTTCATTCATCTGATTGGCGGCAATATGCGCCGAACCTCCGAGATGTTCGGCTCCGACAAACCACACGGATTTACCTTTTGTTTTTTCGGCAACATCTTTCAAAATACTTTTTACTTTAACACCGAATTTTTTATTTAACTCCCCTATTAACTCCGGAATTTTTTTCAGCTTCTCAGTTTTAACTTTTAATAGACCTAATTTAGAAAATAAATAAATCTGTCCGACAATGGAATAACCCAACCCCATACGCGGTGATCCGCACGGATTATTTTCTGTAGTAAAAATCAAAGCCGGATATTTTTCTTTTTTACTCAAAGTCGCCAATTTACCACCTGAGGCAATCACGGCAATTTTACATTTTTTCTTTTTAGCTTCAACGGCGCAAGATATTACTTCTTCGGTGTTTCCCGAATAACTACTAAGTATCACCAAAGTATTTTTATTCGCAAACCCGGGTAAATGATAACCGTTCACAATAGACAAAGGAGTTTTCAAATCATTTTTATATACGCTTTTTATCAGATGCGCACCCAGGGCTGATCCACCCATCCCACACACGATAATATTTTCAAACTTTTTATAATTTTTCGGAATCTTTATAGTTTTAACTGCTTTTTCTACTTCCTTTATTTGTTGCCCCAGCAATTCAATACTACCAAGCATGTTTTTACTATCAAGTTGCTTAATTTTGGCTAAATTATCTAAAATTTTCATAAAATTTTTAGTTAAAAAGGTTATTCTGATTTTATCATCAAAAACGTGTTTTGTAAACAAAAAACCGATTGTTAGGGACAATCGGCAAACCCGTGGAAACTAGGAACAGAGGAAGCTGACGAGGTCGGCCAATTCGATGACCTTGACCTGCTCCGGCTTGGTCGGGACAAGGTACGCATCGTAGTTGATGACGCGGTTCTTGTCCTTCTGGAACAGCGTCTTGATCCACCAGACCTCATTGTCGACCTGAATCGAACCGTCTTCCTTGGGCTCGATCCTGATCCCTTTGTTGGCGGCGTTGGTCAGCGAGAAACGCTTACCATCACTGCAGATGATCCCGGCGATCTTCTCATTGGGCACCGCCTGCTCGCCCTTGGCGTTGACATACTCGAGCGTCGCCGGACACGGGAAGGCCCTGTCGGGTTCGGCCACGATGAGCGGCTGCCCGTACTGGCCCATGATGACCTCGTAGAACTGTTTCTTGCCGTCGGGGCCGAGATTACACAGGTTGTACTTCTCGTCATCGGTCAACAGATCCCACTGCTTGTACTTGGTCATGTTTTTACCTCTTCCAAAAAAAGTTTATGAAACTAACAAAGAACACGGAATTAGATTAGCACATTTTGGCTATTTTGTCAAGATTAAAACAAAAAACAGCCTGTTTGGGCTGTTTTTTGTTAATTTATTTTAAATACTCTTTGAGCGCTTCTTGCCAACTTCTCTGTAACGGCATTTTCGTATTTTTGAGTTCCGAGTAAACCGGTCTTTTTGCGGGTCTCTGGAATTTATCCCCGCTCACCGGTGAAATATCTATTTTGATATTTTTCAATTCAAACGTCGCTTTCCCCAATTCATACCAACTACAAACTCCGCTATTGGCGCCATGGTAAATTCCAAAGGGTTTATTTTCTTCCAACAAATTCCTGGTAAATATTGCCAAATCCGGCGCGTAAGTCGGAGAACTGATTTCCTCATCCACCAGATCAAGGTGTGTTTTACCACCTTCATTTGCCAACCAGATCATAGTATCTACAAAACTTTTTTTCGCTCCTTCACTTATTGCCGGTTTGCCAAACAGTTTGGATAAACGAATTAAATAATATTTATCCCCTTTTTCTTGCAATAATTTTTCTCCCCTAGCTTTGGTTTGCCCGTATTTGTCCACGGGGTTGGTTTCACTGTTTTCATCGTAACCTTCTTTTTTATCACCATAAAAAACATAATCGGACGAATAATGAACCAACAAAATATTTTGTTCTTTACAAATTTTGGCCAATTCCCCTATTGCTTCTCCATTAATTTTCCAAGCCAATTCAAAAACATTTGGGTCTTCTTCTATCTTATCCACGGCATTCACGGCCGTGGCGTTTATCAAAATATTAGGCTGTACTTCTTTTATTTTTTGGTTTAACAATTCAAAATCGCCAACATCTATATCTTCTTTATCCCAAAGTACGACTTCATAGCCGTTGTTTTTAAATTCATCGGTCAAAGATTGTCCGAGCATTCCTTTGTAACCCAAGATTAAAACTTTCATATTAAACTTTCAATTTTTCATCTCTTACTTTCAAATATTCTTCGTAGTTTTCTATATAATCGCTTCTATCCGGATTGTAATTGGTGGAAGAAACGGCCAAAAGTATGGCGTCCGGAGAAAAATCTTTGAAATGATGCCAAACATAACCTGGAACATAGAGTGCATCAGTCGGTCCGGTCATCGAAATTTCTTCCAAGCCGTTTCCTTTGTCTATCACGGCCGTGCAAGTGCCGGAAAGCAAAATAAACAATTCTTCTTCCACTTTATGACAATGCGCGCCGGTCGGGGCCTCCACTTTTGTTATATAATAAATTCTTTTCACTTCAAAATCGATATAATCTTTGAGTTCCACCGGACTCATAACAAATTTACCGGGAACTTCTATTTTTTTCAGGGAAAATTGTTGAAATTTTTGCATACGAATAAATTATGTCGAAGATTTCATTTTTTCTTGTGATCTTTGTAAATCATTTTGAAATTTATTCATTTCATCTTTCTTTTTTTGATAAAGATTTTCCACCCAGGGCTGGTTGTTCAAATACCACTGTATGGTTTCTTGAAGGCCTTGTTCAAATTTTTCTTTGTTATATTCCGGAGACCAGCCAAGGGCGGTTATTTTACTCGCATCAATGGCATAACGACGATCGTGCCCTGGTCTATCGGTAATATATTCTATCCTGTCTTCACCCAAATTCATCAATTTCAAAATCATTTTGGTAATTTCCAAATTATTTCTTTCATTATCCACACCAATATTATAAACCTCGCCGGGAACACCTTTGTGTAGTAATAAATCCAAAGCTCGCGCATGATCAACCACATGAATCCAATCGCGCACATTCAGCCCATCGCCATAAACCGGAACCTTTTCACCTTTAAAAAGTTTAAAAATAAAAAATGGAATCAATTTTTCCGGAAATTGGTATGGTCCGTAATTGTTGGAACAATGAGTAACTACAACCGGAACTTTATGTGTGGCAAAATAAGCCCGACACATCAGATCTCCACCGGCTTTGGCCGCTGCATATGGCATATTTGGTTCTATAGGAGTACTTTCGGTAAAACGACTTGGTTCATCCAGCTCCAAAGATCCATAAACTTCATCTGTGGAAACATTAACGAATTTTTCCAGTTTATTATTGCGAACAGCATCCAAAATCATTTGTACCCCCAAAGTATTAGTCAAGACAAAGTCCTTACAGCCGCCATGAATAGATCTGTCCACATGGGTTTCCGCCGCAAAATTTATTACATGAGTTATACTATATTCTTTAACAACTTTATCCAAATTTTCCAAATCCACAATATCACCTTGAACAAAAGTATAATTGGGATTATTTTCTATGTCTTTTAGATTTTCCAAATTACCGGCATAGGTCAATTTGTCATAATTGACTATTTTGTAATCCGGATATTTATTGAGCATATAACGGATAAAATTGGATCCGATAAAGCCTGCGCCCCCACAAACAAGTAATTTCATATTTTTTTAATTTTAATTATTTGCTTAATTATTCCAATAATTACAACTCTTGTCAAACCTCTTGTTTAGTCATTTTTACTGAAATTCAAAACCATTCCTACTGCTATCAAAGAAATCAACATCGCCGAACCACCATGAGAAACAAATGGTAGAGGTACTCCCGTAAGCGGCAAAACCCCGACCATCGCGCCAATATTGATAATTGACTGACAAAAAAACCAGGCCGAAACCCCTACCACGACATATCTGGCAAATTCATCTTCACAGCTTCGTGCTATTTTCAAACCGCGTAAAGCAATAAGTCCAATAAGTAAAATCAAGCCCGCGGCAATCAAGAATCCCATTTCCTCGGCAATAACCGCATAGATAGAGTCGGCGTTGACTTCAGGTAAATACTGGTACTTTTGTCGTGAATGACCAAAACCCAATCCCCAAAAACCACCGGATCCAACAGCCAAATAAGCCTGATTGACATGATAACCAACTCCCTGAGGATCAAGTTCAGGATGCATAAAAACAGTCAATCTTTCCATGCGATAAGGTTTTATCATGACCATTCCGGAAAAAACTACTATTCCGAGCAACCCCAAAATTATCAAATAACTCCACGGCAAACGCGCGGCAAAAAGCATACAGAAAGCAATAACCCCCAAAATTAACATCATCCCCAAATCCGGTTGAGCTAAAATCAAACCCAACGGAATACCAATAAAAACCAAAACCGGCAATAAACCGTTTTGCCAATCCCGAACATCTCTATGCGGATCGGAAAGCATGGCCGCTAATAATAAAACTAGTCCCAATTTCATGAATTCACCCGGCTGAAAAGAAAAACCCCAAATCTGTATCCAACTGCTAGAATTGTTCAAGACCAATGCTATCCCGGGAATAAATGTCAAACAAACTAAAAGTAAACCCAAAAAATAAGCCGGCCAAGCCAAAAAACGAAACCATTCATTTTTCATTTTCAAAGCGACAAAAAAAAGCGCCAAGCCCGGTAAAACCCCAAAAAGCATTTGGCGCTTGAGATAAAAATAGGAATCGTTAAATTTGATATAACCAAGCGGTGCGGAAGCTGAAGCTAGCATTGCCAAACCAAAAGCTAACAAAATAAAGATATATATAAGATAATTCCAATCAATACTTTTTTTTGAAAGTTCTCCGTTTTGCATATCAACTATTCAAAGAAACAATCAAAGAAATCGCAATAAACATAAAAATTTGCCAGACACCACCGAAAACCATGATAATTCGGGAAATAATCTTATCTTTTGTATATAAAAACAAAGATAATAAATAATTAAATAATAAAACACCGATTGTGCCGGCAAAAAAATACCACAGATCCCCGGGCTCACCTATCCTGTCCACACCAAAAATAATATTATAATGCAAAAAAATACGTTCTAAACCCCAATTTATTTGACCAAAAATATACCAACTTGATAAACCAAAAAAAATAATGGAAACCAAAAGGCTCACAAAAATAAAATAATCCTTGAAATGCGATTTTAACAAAACAAACATAAAAAATTATAAAGAAGTTATTTCTCCTCCTTGACCTAATTTTATCTTACTCCCTTTTTTTATTTGACCGCTTAATAATAAATCAGCCAATTTATTTTCTACTTTTTCCTGGACCGCTCGTCGCATCGGTCTGGCGCCAAACTCCGGATCAAAACCTACATCAGCCAAAAATTCTTGAGCTTCATCGTCAAAAACCATTTCAATACCTTTGACTTCTAAGTCTCTGACTACTCGCATTAACATCAAACCCGCAATTTTTTTCAAATCTTCTCTTTGTAGTTCTTTGAACAATACAATGCCGTCAAAACGATTCAAAAATTCCGGTCGAAAATATTGTTTTAACTCTCCGTGTAATAGTTTTTCTTTTACCACTTCGGAAGAAACACCTTCTTTTTGCGCTTGAATAATAAAAGAAGTTCCGGCATTACTGGTAGTAATGATTATGGTGTTGGTGAAATCTACCACCTTACCTACACTGTCGGTCAAACGACCATCGTCTAAAACTTGTAAGAATAAATTTAAAATATCTTTATCAGCTTTTTCTATTTCATCAAGCAGAACCAATGAAAAAGGGTTACGACGAACATTTTCAGTTAATACACCCGTACCTTTTTGACCGGGCGCGCCGATAAGTCTTGAAATGCTTTGTGCGTCTTGATATTCACTCATATCCAAACGAATCATTTTTTTCTCTCCGCCAAAATAAATTTCGGCTATGGTTTTGGCCAATTCGGTTTTCCCCACCCCTGTACTGCCCAAAAACAAGAAGGCAGCAATCGGTCTATTTTGCGATCTTATTTCCGCTCGAGCTCGTCGAAGAGCAAAGGCTATCGCCTGCACGGCTTCATCTTGTCCGATAACGCGTTTATGCATTTCTTGCTCTAAATTCAATAATTTAGCGCTTTCTTGGACAGTAACCGAGGATACCGGAATACCGGTCTTATCCGCTATTACTTTGGATATCTCCTCTCCGGTTACCAAAGAATTTATCCCTTTGTGATTTTTGGTATAGGCGGCTGCTTCTACTACCACTTCCAAAGCACTTCCGGGTAAAAGTGTTTCATGTAAAAAGCGATGACTATATTTAACCGCTTTTTCTATCGCATCATAGGAAAAGAAAACCGAATGTTTATGTTCAATATAACCAACTTTGGCTTCAATAACTTGAATCGCTTGGTCTTCGTTCATCTCCGGCACATCTATCTTGGTAAAGATATTTCCCAAGGTCGTACCGCTAAAAGTCCTGGCAAATTCCTCTGGACTAGTAGTAGCTACAGTTAAAAATCTACCTTTGGATAAATTTTCTGCCAAGGCTCCGGCTACATCCAAACTACTACCACCCCCTGAGCTGACTCCGAACAATTCATGGATATTGTGAATACATAAAATAATATTTCCTGCCCTGGCAATTTCATAAAAGATATTATTGAGTCTTTCTACCGCTCCGGCTGGCGTGGTACCGGAAAGCAATGCCGAGGTTTTTAGTCTCACAAAACGTTTGTCTTGTAACTTTTTTGGCACATCGTCTCCCGACATCTTTTGGGCTACTCCTTCCAAAATACTCATTTTACCAGTTCCATTTTCACCGACTAAAATCATATTTCCTACACCACCCTCAACAACTCGAAACATATTTTCTATTTCTTTATCTCGCGCTAAGCAAGGGTCGTAATGGTTATAACGAGCCATCATCGTCATATCCTCGCTAAAATTATTTAAGTATGGTGTCGCTATCGCGGTCATTGCTCTGTCTAAACCGTGTTTTGATTTAGTGGCGCCGACTCGAGCGTAACTCACATATTGACGATAAAGTCTTTCTCGAATACGCGCCCACATAATAACATTTTTTACTTTTGGTGCTTCTAGACCAAGATCAAATAAAAATTCCTGAATTCTCGGGGTAAAAAATATGGCACCAAAAAGAAGTTCTACTACACTGACATATTCTTGATGATTGTTGTAAGCCTCTTCATAGGCCAAAAATAAAATTTGAAAGAAATCTCTATCGGGTAATGGAAAAATTCCTGTATTATTGTTTTTGAACAACAATTCACTTTCAACTTTTTTACGCAAAAAATCCGTTGGATAGCCTAGACGGATAAAAACGTTGGCGATGCGATTGGATGAAAGAAGTGTATAAAAAAGATGTAACGGCGTAACTTCACTATGACCGAGTTCGCGAGCTTCTTTGAATGTTTTGACTATTGACCACACGGCTTCATCAGTAAAAGATTTTTCAATATTCAAACGTTGTCGGCGGGATGTTTTCAAAAGTTCTTCCCAAGTAAAAAAAGCGTCTTCTGGTATGATGTTTTCTTCGTCGCGATAATCATGTTTTTCCACTTCCTTGTAGTGTTTTCTTTCTCGGATAATCCGCGACCACAGATAAAGTAATGTTAAAAACCCGGCCCAGAAAAGTGTTTTTTGCAGAGAAGATAGTTGCGATAAAAAAAGATTAAAATAATCCGGACCACGTAACAAACTCGTAAAAAATCCTTGTTTATATATAGAAAGTCCGGCCCAAATCCAAAAATTCAAAAATAACAAAATCAAAAAAATACGTCGACCGCGATTCCACCATAAACGAGCTTGCAACAAAGCCAGATGATAATAAGTAAGCGGAAATTTCCAATAAAGCAATTTGTGACGTGGTTTAAAAACAACACTGGTTCCTCTACAGTGAGAACAACGACGTTTATTTTTGACGCCGGTTTGTTTGCAATCTTCGCAATATAAAAGCGGTAAAGATTTTATTTTTTTAAAATCCATAAATTAATTTTTAATCCCCCAAAAACCGTATATCGTTATAATCGGTAAAGCCAACCAACATAAAAATAAACACAGACAAATGATCGACCATATAAACAGAGCCAAGGATCTGACAATAAACTGAAACAAGCGCATAAAAAAACTGATGAGCCTGCCTTCAAAATCATATTGTCCATACATTGGCACAAAAATATTTTTCAACCATAAACCGGGAGCAAAATGATCGTTACCGGAAAGCGCTAAATCAAAACACCAGGCTCCGGCTCTATAAGCCCCGCCCGTGTACCACCAGAGTGGAAAATATAATAAATCCAAAAAAGCTTCGGTCAATAATCTGGGTAAAACCAAAAGAAACATATCTTAAAAAATAGCTAAATGTAAATATTCTATCAACTTATATTTTACCACAAAAAACAAAAAATCGCCAAACATATTTGGCGATCGGTTAAAAAAGAAGAATTAGCGCGGATTTATAGCCACGATAGTTGCCGGAATATCTACATGTTTTAGACGTGGAGCATTTACCATGACTAGACTATCGACCTTACCTTTCAAAGTGGCCAGTGAACTAACAACAGCAATTTCGGCATCTAGTTTTTGTTGTTCTTTATTAATGTCGTTAATTGCTATTTCTAACCTTTTTAATTCATAACCGGTACCGGAAGCGGCGGCTATCTGTAAAACAAAAGCGATTATCAAAAAAATATTCACCCCGACCAAACACCAACGGCAACGTGTTCCAAATAACCAGCCTGGCATTCGCAAAAAAAACATGGTTGATTCATGAACTTCGCTAAAAAAATAATTAATTCTATTTTTTAAATTTATAATATATCTAATCATATTTTTTCAATAACCCGCAATTTAGCACTGCGCGCTCGAGGATTATTTTTTATCTCTTCCTCGCTGGCAACAACGGGTTTTTTGGTAATAATTTTTGCTGTAGCATAAGGCAGACTTTGATAAAACTGTTTGACTATTCTATCTTCTAGCGAATGAAAGCTGATAACCGCCAACCTACCGCCTTTATTTAATATTTCAAAAGCTTCCGGTAATACATTTTTCAAAATCTCCAATTCATTGTTTGCAGCAATACGTAAAGCTTGAAATATTTTGGTGGCCGGATGAAGGCCGCCTACCCAAGGTATTTCTTTTTCCGTACGTAATTTTTGTCGATAAACTTGCAAAATCACTTCTGTCAAATCTCCGGTGGTTTTGATCTGTCTTTTTTTTCTTTCTTCTACTATGGCTTTGGCTATTTCTATACTGAGATCTTCTTCTCCGTAATTTTTAAAAATCCAAATCAAATCTTCTAGACTATAGTTATTGATAATATGAGCAGCATCTATACAATTATCTTGACCAAAGACCTTGCATTTATTGTCATAGCGCATATTGAGCGGTTCATCTTTTTCAAAACTAAAACCGCGACTGCGCTCCGCAAACTGCGGACTACTCCAACCCAGATCAAACAAAATTCCATCAACTTGCAAAAAATCATTTTCTGTCGCCGTTTTTTTCAAGTTGGCGAAATTTTCTCTGATAAAAACTATTTGATCTTCAAAGCGATACAAAAATCTTTTGGCACGAAGTAATGATTCCGGATCAGCATCAAGTCCGAGCAATTTTCCACGCGGACCGATAACCTCCATGATAGCTTCGCTGTGCCCACCATCACCCAATGTACAGTCAATAACTTTGGCACCTTTTTTTAAGTTCAAACCTTCAAGCACTTCATTTAAAAGAACAGGAATATGTCTCATATTAAACTCCTAGATCGCTGATGTTTTCAGCAATCTCATTACTATCTTTTTCAGTTTTGGTTTTATAAACATTCCAAGACTCTGCATCCCAGATTTCCACTCGACTATATAAGCCGGCAATAATCAAACTTTTTTTCAAGCCGGCGAAACTTCTCAAGTATTCAGGGATAACAACACGACCTTGTTTATCTATTTCCGCTTCAACAGCTCCGGATAACATATGTCGAGCGAACGCGCGGCTATTGGCTTGAGAAAATGGTAATGTTGCCAATTTTTCCGCCAGTTTGTTCCATTCGTTTTTGGTATACAAAAACAAACAGTTATCCAAACCTTTGGTAATAACCGCCCCCTCCTCAAGTTCGCGTCGAAATTTGACCGGAATGGCCAAGCGAAACTTATCATCTAAATTATGAGAATATTCACCGATAAACATAAAAAAATGTTATTGAAAAAGACAAGCATGTTTTTTCAATTTTCCACTTTTCCCCACTTGTTTCCATTTTACACCACTTTAAAAATAACGTCAAATGATTGGAAACAAAAAATCAGCCTATATTTTGGCTAATTTTAGATAAAAAAATTAAGATAAACAACTGCTTGTGGATAACTTATTCCCCCCACTTAAACTTATTTACCGACTTAAATATACCTATAAGATTTAATATTTAAAATTATTAAATATTAAAAAATAAAAAAGGACCGCTTGATGGCGATCCTTGACCCTTTCAGAGGGTATCTGAAATTTTCTTCTTCAGATATTCGTATACTTCCTTGTGTTCCATAGTTTGAGCAAAATCAACAGCTGTCTCTCCTTCTTTGTTCTTTTCTCTCGGATTAACAGCTAACTCTTCCACCAAATAACGAACGATTTCCATCTGTCCGGTTTTTGCCGCCAACATCAAAAGGGTTTTGCCCGACTTATTACAAGCAGAAAAGTCCGTACAATGTCGACAGAGTGTTTCCACTATTGCGAGATTTCCTCTTTCGATAAAATGGTTCAGAGCTTTGTACCCGATAATTTCCGCACCCTGGCTTTGCAGAAACTGGATGATTTTCTCCCGATCGGCTTCATCAACCGACAAGAGATAGGCCCTGTCGAGCACTGACGCTCCGGTTCTGTCCACTTTGTTAAGCACGTCTTTGCGCTTAACAGGATTGAGCTTGGAATAGGCTTCTGTCAAAAAAACGAGATTTCCGATTGATACAAAAGCTGCAAAGAAGCTAGTCCCGTCATCGTTTTCTTCTTCCGGCAAAATGACTGAGTCCTTGATAAGCGGAGACAGAAATTTTACCAAATAATTTCTTTGTTCCAGATGTTTCAGAACAAAATCGACTACATGCTTTGTTAAAGCCATAATAACCTCCTTCTAAAGAAGTAAAATAAAAAGAACTTCTACCTTGATTTAAGCAAAAGTTCCCTATTTTGTCAACCCGACGCTCAGCGTCGGATTAGTCACGCTCAGCGTGATTCCCTACTAAAGCTAAGTATTTATTACTAATTTACTTACTATATTTCATACTCCGTATATGGAGCGGCCAAAACCGGCTCTATACCAAATTCATCATTTATTTTCTGCGCAAAAGCGGTGGTTACTTCGGTCTCACCGTGATTTAAAAATATTTTTTTCGGCCAAGTGCGAGCGCTCCCTATCCAATGAATAAGTCTTTTTTGATCAGCGTGAGCCGACAACACATCAATATGGTCCAATCTACACTTTACCGGTAATCTCTCGCCCAATATTTTAACCGGTGATTCGCCCATCAAAATTTTTCTACCCAAAGTTCCCGGCGCCTGAAAACCTACAAACATCAATGTACTGCGTTCATCGGTCAAATAACGCAACGCGTGATGCAAAATACGACCACCATTCATCATCCCGGCGCCGGCGATAATAATTTTACTCCCGGGCACGGCATTGATTTTTTTGGAATCTTCCCGACTTTCACAAATAGTTAGGTTGGAAAAATGAAAAATATTTTCATCAGCTTTCAGATATTTAGCCGCCTCTTCGTCATAATATTGCGTATAATGTTCAAAAACTCTGGTAGCGCGAATAGCCAAAGGACTATCCAAAAATATAGGAATATTTTTAAATTTATTTTGTACGTCAATCAGTTTGTTCAAAATATAAAGCAATTCTTGGGTACGTTCAATGGAAAAAGCCGGGATCATAAGCGTGCCGCCCCGACTCATCGCTTCTTTAATCTTATTTTCAATAACGATTTTTCTATCCAAACCGGCTGGGTGTAACCTATTGCCGTAAGTAGATTCACAAAGTAAAAAGTCAACATCCTCGGGCAAATCTGCCGTATCTTTCAAAATCGGCACACTTACATTACCAATATCGCCGGAAAAAATCAGCTTTTTGCCTTCTGATTTTATTTCTACAAACGCTGAACCAAAAATATGTCCAGCTTCATGGAAAGTGACGATGATCTTATTTTTATTAAACAATCCACCTCGTCCCAGGTTAAAACTGTTTTCGTAGTGATATGTTTTCATCCTAGCAGTCACGGCATTTACATCCTCCAAAGCGTACAAAAGCGGTGCACCAAACTTTTTGTGGTTATATTCCATGATTTCATAAGCATCTTCTAAAACTAAACCAACTAAATCCGCAGTTGGCGGAGTAGCATAAATAAGGCCGGTAAAACCGTTTTTAATCAGTTTGGGTAATCGGCCGATATGATCAAGGTGGGTGTGAGTTAAAATCACCGCGCTGATCTCTTTGGGATCAAAAGAAAAATCTTCAAAATTTTTACCATCTGCAAAATCACTACCCTGGAAAAGACCGCAGTCTATCAAAATTTTTTGTCCCTGGGTTTCAAGCATGGTGCAAGAACCGGTAACCTCCCCCGCTGCGCCGTGAAAAGAAACTTTCATAACCAAAAATTTTTAATTTTTAATTTTACAATTTTTAATTAATTTATAATTTTCAATTCTTCATTTCGTAATTTCGTATATTTTCGTATTTCGTATCCTATTTAACTTTACAAACTTTATAAACTTTACGAACTTATTGTATCATATTTAAAAACTATACAAAACCTGAATTATTTGGTAAACTGTTGATAACAATTTAAAGCTAAATATGCGACGAAAAGACCTAATTCAAGATGTAAAAATCGTAGAACCACCTATTATCGAGCTTAACAAAGGATCTTCTGGCCTAAAGAAGTCCTGTTTTTTCAGCTGTGGTTTTATTTTTTTAATACTTTTAGGCTTATTGATAGGTATAAAATTTTATATCGGCATCGGGCCAAAAACAGTTACTGTCATTCCACAAAATTTTCCTCTTGATGAAATACCTCTTTATCACAAAGAAAAAATAGATAAAATGACTTTTATTTCCGGTAAATACAAAAGTCGTCGTGTAGAATTGGCCGCTCTACTTCCCAAAATAGTGATGATTCCATTTTTATCTGGAAACGACGAAACCTCTGTCCAAACAAAAGAAAAAGTGAATTTTAAAACCTTTTTTCAAACTCTTATAACTCCGATTACGGATAAAAAAGATAATTTTAAAATCGAATGGAAAGACGTAGATAACGGCTATAATACTTTTATCAATTATTATCGAAACGAACTACAGCGTAGCGGTTTTATCATAGACGCCACCGGTGAAGGAACAAATTATAGAAAAATTGATTTTTCCCGTTCTGATGGTTATACAGGCACTATCTATACGGAAAACACAACTGATGAAAAAAATAAAACTTCTTACGCCTTTTTGATGCTAAATATGCCGTCCTTGGAGAAATAAAAAACATGATTAAAAAAACCATTCTTAATTTAAATACTGAATTTAAGACCATTGCCGGTTCGGCTTTGGTAATATCTGGCGCCACCTTACTTTCTCGTATCATCGGGTTATTTCGAGATCGTGTCCTGGCATATTATTTTGGAGCCGGCCCTGTTTTAGATGCTTATTACGCGGCTTTTAAAATCCCTGATCTGATTTACAATTTGCTGGTGGTTGGAGCTCTTTCTGCCGGGTTTATACCTGTTTTTACCAAATTATTTTATCAAAACGAAACAGATAAAAATCAAGCCTGGGAATTAGCCAATAATGTAATCAGTATTATAACTTTATTGATGCTAGCACTTGGTTTTGTCGGAGTAATTTTTACTTCTTTTTTAGTTCCCTTTATTGCACCTGGATTTTCTCCTGAAAACAAAGAGTTGACCATCACATTGATGCGGATAATGTTTTTATCGCCTTTGTTGTTTGGTTTATCTATGGTTTTTGGCGGTATATTACAATCCTTGAGAAGATTTTTTCTTTTTTCTGTCGCACCTTTATTTTATAATTTAGGAATTATTTTTGGCGCAGCTTATTTAACCAAAATTTTCGGTATTTCCGGCCTGGCTCTCGGTGTAGTATTTGGTGCCTTTGTTCACATGCTCATTCAATTTTATGGAGCTTATCAAGCCGGTTTTCGCTTTAAAAAAATATTAAATTTTAAAGACAAGGATACTTTATTGATAGGCAAATTGATGTTACCGCGTACTGCCGGGCTGGCAATATCCCAAATCGATTTATTAATCATAACTTTTTTGGCTTCTTTTTTACCTTCCGGTAGTCTCGCTGTTTATACTTTGGCCAACAATTTACAGGCTGTGCCCATAGGACTTATTGGTATACCCTTTGCCTTGGCAGTTTTTCCGGTTTTATCAAAACTGGCCGCTGAAAATAATCTTGAATCTTTTACCAAACAATATCTGGCTACTGCCAAACAAATCATTTTTTTGATCACTCCCCTTTTAATAATATTTTTAACTTTAAATCTACAAATTGTTCGTTTGATCTTGGGTAGCGGTTCTTTTGATTGGCACGCCACCATCTTGACCGCACAAACTTTGGCCTATTTTTCTCTTGGTATGTTAGCTCAAAGTCTCATTCCTCTTTTAGCTCGCACTTTTTATTCGCTAGCTAATACCAAAACACCTTTTCTGATTGGAATTTTTGCCGAAATCATTACTATCGGCGTTGCTATTTTCCTCATGAGAAGATTAGGTGTTTATGGTTTGGCAATAGCCGCCTCAACAGGCGCAACTCTAAACATGTTATTATTATTTATTTTTTTACGTTTACGACTAAAAAAATTCGGTTTATCCGGGTTATTTATCTTTTTATTAAAAATTGTCGGCTCCAGTTTTTTAACTTACACTATTATTTATTATTTCATCGGTATTTTCGAAAATATTTTTGACCAAACTAAATTTTACGGTGTCTTTTTGCAAACAATTCTTTGTTCTACCATCGGCTTGATTTCTTACCTATTTATGTGCTATCTTCTAAGACTACCGGAACTTTTCTATCTTTTCTCCACTCTCAAGAGACAGTGGCTCAAAATCCGTAATTTACCCAATGAAGAAATCATCAAACCCAATGAATAGTTATGAAAAAAAACATTCGTAATTTTTGTATTATCGCTCATATTGATCACGGCAAAAGCACGCTGGCAGATCGTTTTTTGGAATTTACTCATACGGTACAAAAAAGAGAGATGAAGGCTCAACTCCTGGATTCCATGGAACTTGAACGCGAACGCGGAATAACTATCAAACTTACTCCTGTGAGGATGAAATATCGTTTTGAAAATCAAGATTATATTCTCAATCTTATCGATACTCCGGGACATGTAGATTTCACTTATGAAGTTTCCCGTTCATTGGCCGCAGTAGAAGGCGCTATTTTATTGGTGGACGCAACTCAAGGAGTTCAAGCGCAAACCATTGGCAATCTCTATTTATCATTGGAACAAAATCTAACCATTATTCCGGTGATAAATAAAATAGATATGCCCATGGCTAATATCGAAAAAACTAAAGCGGAAATAATACATTTGATAGGCTGTGCTGAAAATGATATTATCCTAGCTTCCGGAAAAACCGGTGTCGGTGTAGAAGAAATTTTAAAAAGAATTATAGAAAAAGTACCGCCACCAAATGACACTTCTGAACTGCCTCCTCGAGCCATGATTTTTGATTCTACTTATAATGAATACAAAGGAGTAGTGGCTTCGGTTCGGATGGTAGATGGAGAAATAAAAAAAGGTGACAAAATTTATTTGATGGGTACCCAAACTCCGGCCGATACTCTGGACGTGGGTTACTACACACCCAAATTTATAAGTAATGAAAAAATCGGAAATGGTGAAATCGGTTATGTCGTCACGGGGTTGAAGGAAGTTCGTGATTGTAGAGTCGGTGATACTATTACTACCAAAGAAATAATTGAAAAAAACAAAAATCTATCGCCTCTGCCCGGTTACAAAGAGGTTAAGCCTATGGTCTTTGCCGGGATTTTTCCTAAAGAAGGTGATGAATATCAATCTCTGCGTGATGCCATAGAAAAATTAAAGCTTAGCGATTCCGCTTTGTTTTTCGAACCGGAGCATTCTCAAGCTCTCGGTTTTGGTTTTCGTTGCGGATTCTTAGGAATGCTTCATTTGGATATTTTTCAAGAACGTTTGAAACGTGAATATGAAATTGAAATTATTATTACCGTTCCAAGTGTTGCTTATAAAATTATCAAAAATAACGGTCAAGAACTTACCATTCATTCTCCTCAAGAAATGCCTGACCCCAGTCATCTAAAATCTATTTCTGAGCCTTGGATGAAACTAGATATAATCACCCCAAAAGATTACGTTGGTAATGTAATGGGTCTAATTTCAGAACGTAAAGGTAGATATATTACTACCGAATATTTGAGTACCGGAGTTGACCAACGAGCCATGCTTCATTATGAAGTTCCACTGGCATCTCTTATCACCGATTTTTATGATAAACTGAAGACGGTTACTTCCGGATATGCCTCTATGAATTATGAATATTTGGATTATGAAGAGACAGAAGTAATAAAATTGGATATTCTTATTGCTGAAGATCCAGTAGAATCTTTATCAACTCTGGTTTGGAAAGAAGATGCTTATAAAGTAGGTAAAAAAATCACCGAATCTCTCAAAGAATCTTTACCCCGTCAACATTTTGAAGTAAAAATACAGGCCGCAGTTGGCGGAAAAGTGATCGCTTCGGAAAGACTGTCAGCTCTACGTAAAGATGTTATTGAAACTATGAGTGGCGGTGATTACACCAGAAAATTAAAACTTTTACAAAAACAAAAAAAAGGTAAGAAGCGTATGGTTGCGCACGGGAAGGTGGATATACCAACAGAGACATACCTGGAAGTTTTAAAAAGATAAGCTTTTCAAAAATTTTTAATTTTTAATTTTGCAATTTTTAATTAATTTTAAATTATCAATTTTAAATTAAATCTTGCAATCTTGTAATCTTTAAATCTTGTAATTTTATTTATATGAAACACAAAACAGCAAAATCAATTTGGATAATCATTTCCCTCTTGGGAATTTTGGCCATGTTGCTTTTTACTATTGCGCCAATATTCTATTAAAATTATTATGAAAAAGTGGGTAGTTTTACCTTCGGCGCCAGCAGAATTTCTATCTTCTCATCCGGAGCTTCCCGGCATTGTCAGTACTTTGCTTTGGAATAGAAATTTACGCGACCAAAAACTAATTGATGAATTTTTGAACCCTGATTATGGGATGGATATCCATGATCCTTTTTTATTTTCACAAATGGCCAAAGCGGTCAAAATTATCCTAAACGCTATCGCGCAAAATAAAAACATCGTTGTTCATGGAGATTATGATGCAGATGGAGTTTGCGCTGCCACGATTCTCATAAATACTTTAAAAAAACTCGGCGGAAAAAACATCAATGTCTTTATCCCTCACCGTGAAATTGATGGTTACGGGCTAAACGAAAATACCGTAGAATATTTTAAAGAACAAAAAATTGATTTGATTATCACCTGTGATTGCGGAGTAAGTAATTTCAAAGAAATAGAGTTGGTAAAAAATTATAACATGCAGGTGGTTATTACCGACCACCATGTAGTCCCGGAAAATATTCCTCCGGCTGACGCTATTATCCATCATTTGATGCCAAACGAGCCATATCCTGATAAAGGCCTTTGTGGCGCGGCTGTGGCTTTTAAATTGGCACAAGGATTGCTCAAAGAACATAAAAAAACCAATGAACTTTTACCTGACGGTCAGACTCATGAAGCATATGAAAAATGGATGCTTGACTTGGTGGCTATTGCGAGTATTGGCGATATGGTTCCGCTTTTGGGCGAAAGTCGTACTCTCACTCGCTATGGTTTGACTGTCTTAAACAAAACAAAAAATTTTGGCTTGAAAAAACTTTTCAAATACGCCGGACTTTTGGATGACAATGATAAATTAAAAAATATTTCAGGATTAAGTTCAGAAAATATTTCCTACCAGATAGTCCCCCGCCTCAATGCTGCCGGACGCATGGATCATGCCAATAGCGCATTTGCCCTGCTTTCGACAACCGATGAAATTGAAGCTGACACCCTGGCTCTTCAGCTCAACAAAAATAATATTGATCGTCAAAAGCTCACAGAAAAAATAGTCAACGAGGCTCTCAAGCAAGTAAAAGAAGAAAAACAAGAAGATAAACACATACTAATCATTGCTAAAGAAAACTGGCCGACCGGAATTTTGGGTTTAGTGTCCGGTAAAGTTCGTGAACAATTTTATAAACCGGCTTTGGTCATGGGAATTACAGACGAAGAAATCACCGGTTCTGGCCGTAGCATTCCCGAATTTAACCTTATCAAATCTCTACAAGACAACGCTGACTTGTTTGAAAAATTCGGCGGACATCCTCAAGCTTGCGGTTTTACTTTGAAAGATAAAAAAGCTTTGACTGAATTTAAAGAAAGATTTTTTAAATATGCGGAAGCTAAATTAAAAAATGTAGAACTCGTTCCACAAATCACTATTGATGCGGAAGTTGATTTGGATGAAGTAAATTGGAACCTCTATGATTTATTACAAAAATTTGAACCGTTTGGTGTGGGCAACGAAGAGCCAAAATATCTAGCACGCAATTTAACTGTTTCATCTGTCGTGCCGGTTGGCAATGATGGCAAACATCTTCGCTTGATGGTCAAACACAATTCACATCTCATCAAAAAAACTATCGGCTTTGGACTAGGTGATTGCAATAAACATCCACTCAATTGGAAAGAAGTCTTAAAACCCGGAGATAAAATAGATATGGTCTTCCGCATCGGCGTGAACCAGTGGAATGGAAACCGGGAATTACAATTGACTATAGAAGATATTAAAAAAAGCGGCGACTAGCCGCTTTTTTTATTTTATTTCTTTTTCAATTCTTTCTCCAACTTACTCCATCTTTTCTTAAGCTCTTTTACCAACATCATTTTCATCTCCATAGCCATTTCTTTTTTAGCCGCCAATTCTTCGGTAGCCCGTTCCACAAGAGCTTCGTACATTTCTTTAGTTGGACCTTCTAGTGTCTTGATGTTTTCCTTGAGCTCGTTATACATCGGTTCGGCATAAGCCATGAGCTTAGCGCGCATTTCTCTGCCTTTGGGTGTGACATTGAGCCACATCAATCCCGCACCGAGCAATCCACCCAAGAACAAACCTTTTTTAAAATTTCCCATACAATTTTTATTTAATATTTAAAATTTAATATTTAAAATTAAATTGTGCTTTACAGCTTTTCTGCTTTCTGGCTTTTATGTTCCACACTCAACCGCTGTGTCAGTTCCGGTTCCAGCGCCAAAACTCGGTGAAGCAGAAAGAGTACTCAAGGTTTCTTCACATTCTTTTGGTTGATTGTTAAAAGCGGCGCAAATAGCGAGTTTGACAGCTTCAGGACTTCTAGAAACTTGGGCTTGGGCTCCATTAATAACCATGGTTGGCGAACCTTGCACTCCGTATAAATCATTTAATTCTTGATCAACCGAATAAAGCGGGTAGCGACCAGAAAGCCAAGATGCTTTATCATTATAGGCGGCGGTAGTACCGAATTTTTTATCCGTAGCACTAATACAACTATTTAGCTTACTTTCATTAACTTTGGCTGTTTTCAAACAACTTTTGGAATCTCCGCTAACAGTAAAACATTTTAAATATTCCACCAATTTATCATCTTGTTCGTTTTGTAAACAATATTGCAAATTATTTTCATCTATCTCTATTTTATCATGCATGATATATGAGACAAAACGAATATTAAAATCAATTTTATCTTTAAACAATTCCATTACAGGCAAGACGGCTTTTTGCATCTGTAATCCGTACGGACAATAAGACATAATAAATAAATCAACCACCGGCTTTTCAGCTTTTGCCACTTCCGGAGTTTGAATATCTGGAGTTTGAGTAGTAACAGTATTTTTTGAAGGTTTTGTGTTTAAATCCATTTTACCTTGAACAAAAATAAAAATGAAAATTAAACAAGCCAAAAAGCTTAACAAACCGATTCCGGCCAAAACACCGACAATCGCCGCGGTCTTTGGGGTTAGTGCTTCAAAAAAATTTTTCTTGTTTTCCATAGAAATATATAAATTAAATTATTAGATTATTCTCCGCGCAAAAGACGGTAAAGTTCACCATAGGCCAAAGCACTATAGGTTGATGAATCATCTTTTTTCAATTCACCAAGCTTTTCCGTAATTGTCGGATTATTCTCCTTGATAAAATTAATAAAATCGTTTATTAAAACCAACTTTTTTCCATCCCTTAGTTTATTGAATCCCCCGGCCTTTTTGAAAATATCCTCATTTTCTACCACCACAAAATCAGCTATTGCAAAAACCCTGCTTAAATACCAACTATTATACAGCCAAATAATTATAGTAAAAAAATCAACATATGGCAAGCCCGGATGCAAAGTGACAATAAATTTTTTTTGAGGGTTGTTTTTTTTATATTCCAATATTTTTTTACCCATCCCCAAAAAAGGTACGTGTAAATGGATAATGTCGGCTTCATCCATTTTTTCTTTTATTTCCACAATGTTATAAATTTTTTCAAAACCCATTTTTCCCCTGGTTTCTCCTTGAACTTTTTTTTCCAATCTTTTGTTTACCGCTTGATACTGCAAAGTAAAAACATAATTATCAAACCCCAGTTCGTTCAAACTATCAACCAATAAAAAAGCTTCTTTTCTTATTTTTTCAAAATAATCGAAAGCTGATGGAACAATGTGTAAAACTTTGATCATAGCTTATTTCTTTTTCAATATGTAAAAAACATTGGCTGAGGGGGTTTTTTGCAACAACAAAGCTTCGCAATTTATTAAAAAATTAGCTACTTTGCCCAAAAAAGACCATCCCATTCCCCGACTTTCTTTGAGTTCGCTCATGCAAGTTTCATTGTTATAAACAGGTAAATTCTTTTTCTTGGCTTGCACAGCTGTCAAATAAAAAGCCAGTATCCCCGCTTTTTGTCCCAAGCAATGATCACAATAATATTTTTTATCTATTTCAAAACCGGCTTCTTGTAAAATATCTTTTAGCTCTTTACGTGAAAAAAAATTAACGTGTCCGGCAAATCTTTTGGTAATTTCTTTTTTTAAACCCATTTTATCAAGCCAAAACCAAAGTGATAACCAATCTTTTTCGCAAGGAACTTGTAAAAATAATGTTCCGTCTTTTTTGAGTACCCGGCTTAATTCTTTCAATATATCTCCGACATCCGCCACATGTTCCAAAACGTCAAAAATAAAAATGTTAGCAAAAAATTCATTCTTATAAGGAAGTTTTTCCTCCGCTTTATTGACTACATAATTTACATTATCATTGACACGTGAAGCCAAAGAAATTGCCGAGACACTGATATCGCAGCCATATGCATGTAAGTCCGGGCGACGATTACGTAATGCACGTATAAAACGCCCGACTCCGCAACCAAAATCTAAAATATTTTCTCCAGGCTGAGTTTTTTTCAAGATTTGAAGTGCTTTTTTGAGACGAAAATAAGTCGGGGAAAAAAGCGATAGAGTCGCTTCTTCTTTGCCCCATAAATTTTTTTCGTAATCAAATTGCATAATTTTAACCATTATAAATTTCCAATAATTTTTCTAGATGTTTCTGAACATTATAATTTAAATTTATTTTTTTAACAGATTTATCTGCAATCAGTTCTCTTTGCTCCTGTGAATAATCAACTACACTATTGATGGCGTCTTGCCAAACATACTGATTATTTTCCGTTATTAAAATTCCGTCAACCCCATTAGCAATTCTTCCTCTAATACCGGGTATATTATTACCAATAACAGGTATGCCACAAGCCAATGCTTCTACTGCTGATAAAGAAAAAGATTCATAAAAACTCGGTACACACACCACTGTTGATAAATTATAAATTTTTGCCAATTTTTCTTTATTTCTCACCGGACCATAAAAAACAACTCTATCTTGTAAACCTAATTCTTTTACCATTTTTTTGTATTTCAGCTCTTTATATCCTCCGCCGACTATCAACAAAACGGTCTTTTTATCTACTCCTAACATGGCTTTTATCAATATTTCCAAATTTTTTACCGGTAATAAATTTCCAACAAACAAAATGATTTTATTTTGATTATATTTTTCCAAACCAACTTCGGAAAAATCAACTTTTTTTATTTTGAAGATATCGGTATCTACGGCATTTGGTAAATAAACTGATTTCAATTTTATAATTTCATTATAAAACTTGAAGCTGTGCCAGCGTTCTTCATCCACATACATAACTTTATCTGCCAAATCAAATAATTTTTTACCATAAAAAAAATCAAAAATATTTTTCATTATTTTTTTGATACCCTTAACCTGAGCATCCATATGATAAGTCAGAACCAGTTTAAAACCAAACTCTTTTTTGGCTTTTATTATATCCCTTTCCGCACCATAAAAGGGAAAATGCAAATGAACAATATCAAAATCTTTTAGTTTTTCTTTCAATCCGTACAAAAATCCGGCATCGCCAAATTTAAAAACAGGCTTCAAACGATGGATCTTAAACGAAAAAACTTCGTCCTGATAACTGGTATTATTGTAAAATAAAGTGAAAACTTCAACATCAATTTTTTGCTTTTTTAAATTTTCACTTTCCAAAAGACAAACCTCGCCCATTCCACCCAGATGCGGATAAAATGTAGAAACTATGTGCGCTATCTTCATACCTTTTTTTCTTTATCCTCCAAAGCTTTTTCCCTAGTCAAACGAGTAATCTCACGATTTGTTTTTTCTAAACGAACTATTAGGGTAAAATGTAGATAAAACAAAATGATAAGCGCCGTATAAATAGCCAGATCCACTCCCCTGCCGATTCCTAATATTTTAGCAAAATAAGAAGCTGTGTCCGGTTTGATAGTCAAAACAAGTCCGAAAAACCAGATTAAAGACCAACCAAAAGTTTCACCAAAAGACAATTCCTTTTTCTTCCACTTCAAACCGGTTTTGAAAAACAAAAAAATAAAAATCAGAAATAAAATTATTTGCGCAAATATCATAAATTTATTTTATAAAAAAATTAACAATTAAATCTTTGATTATTTCCAAACCACCATACCATCTCTGACCGTAGTTCGTATAAGAAACTTTTACCGGCACTTCGGCAAAACAAAATTTATTTTTTTTGATTTGTGATACGATTTGCGTATTATGTGCCATCTTATCCTGAGTAATCTCTATCTTTTCCAAGGCTTTACGAGTAAAAACGCGAAAACCGTTATGAACATCCGTTAATTTTATACCGGTACAAAATCTATTAATAAACCTAGCGAACGGTAAAATAAAATATTTTTTAGAAAAAGGCATTTGTGAACGATCATCCAAAAAACGCGAGCCCAATACCACATCCAGGTTTTCCTGTTTCAGTTTTTCAATTGCGGAAGAAATATCCATAGGATCAAACTGTCCGTCTGCATCAAAATCAACTATGATTTCGGCTCCGGCTTTCAAAACATATTCATGACCGGTTTGCAAAGACGCGCCTTGACCGCGATTGATAAGATGTGAGATCACCTTTATCCCGGTTTCTTTTGCTAAACCAGCCGTGTTATCCATTGAACCATCATCAATCACAACTATATTTCTATAGCCGTTTTCCAAAAGACCCAAAATTGTTTTTTTAATATTTTTTTCTTCGTTAAAGGCCGGAACAACTATCCAAGTCATAATTATTAATAACCCGCTTATGGGCTTATTTATTATTACTATAAAGTAAAGCCTCCTTGTTGGCTGTCACATATTCTATAGTTTTTTCTAAACCATCTTCTAGTCTAACCAATGGCATCCAACCTAGGGTTTTTTTGGTATATTTTAAATCCGGAGCTCCTTTTCGTGTCAAAAATAAAAGAGGTTTGTCGTAGACTATCTTTGATTTTGAGCCGGTCATTTTGATGATCATTTCCGCCACCTGAGTAAATGTATACATGTCTTCCGAACCCAAATTAACAACTTTTACTTCCGGATCAGAAGACATCAAATTGCATATTCCGGTAACTATGTCCGAAACATAACAAAGCGAAGTTGATAGTTTTTCATCGCCAAAAATAATTACATCTTTATTATCCAAAGCATTAATTATAAAATCCGGAATTAAAAGACCCTGAAATAAATGCATCTTGGGTCCATATGCTGTAAAAATTCTAGCAATTTTGGCATCTATACCATAAAAATCACGGTAGGTTTGTACACAAGTTTCTGCAAAGCGTTTACCTTCATCATAACAAGCACGTGCAGATAATTGATTGACTATACCCAAATCACTTTCTTTAAACATGATTCTTTCATCAGTGGCATCACCATAAACCACTGAACTGCCGCCAAGGACATATTTGGCTTTATATTTTACCGCTAATTCCAAGGTGTTTATCACGGCAGTAGAATTGGCATGCAGAGAATGAATTTTGAGTTTTTCAAAATCTTTGGGACTGGTCGGACAAGCCAAATGATAAATTTCTTGAATACCTTGAAATTTTATTTTGAATTTATTGAGCTCATCAAAATCTTCCAAATTTATCGGATTATTGATATCCCAGTTGATAAATTCAAAATCCGGGTATTGCAAAAGGTGGTTAATATTTTGCGGATCAGAATTACTAAAATCATCCAAACAAATTACATTACCTTCTTTGAGTAATCGTTCACACAAATGCGAACCGATGAAACCGGCGCCGCCGGTCACTAAAATATTTTTCTTTTCAAAAATGACATTTTCCATATTTTTTATTGTTCAACTGAGCCGATAATATCGGGCAAAGTATAAGTTTTTAAAATTTTTCCTTGAGAATTTTGAATGTTGTATTCCCCTTTTTTCAAATTAAATATAAATATATTTTGCAATAAATCATCTTGGTATTTACCCAAAAGTAAATATTGTTTTTGAATTTTATTTTCTATTTTTTTACGATAAAAACTCAAACTATTCCAATCAACCGTATACAATTCTGTATCTTCTTTTTTACGGGCTATAAACACAATTTGATCACTTTTCAGGCTATCTACATGACCAACCTTAAAAGAATCGACTCCAAAAATATTGGAAAATTTTATTTCTGAAATAATATTTCCACCCCAGTCTATTTCTCGAATAAATAAATTTCTGTTTACCAGAGTAGCTGCATATAAAAACATATTGTTCGTTTCCCAACCAACCACCTTACCCACCAATCCAAATTCATTTAAATATTTACCGTGCCAATTGTATTTGACAAACTTAGTCACTTTTTGAGCCGGATAATATTTAGCAACCACAAAATCTATTTGTTTATTTCCATCCAAATCAAATTTAACTCCGTAAATTTCATGGTCTTTAACATTTTTGGCTAATACAAAATCTCTAACCAACACTCCTTTTTGAGTATAAGCTTTCAGCGAAAAAGTACTACCTTGTTGTAGGACAATAATCGATTCTTTACTCCCGTCGTTATCAATATCTTTAGAGGATAGCGCTACTATTTTACCTGCTAATCGAATCGTGGAGGTTGTTTCTCTCTTGCCTAAATCATATCTCAAAATTTCAGCGTTATTGTTTTTTCCATTACGATAAAAATAAAATCCGTCCAAATTATCCAAGCCCACCTTTGATTGGTTGGCTATTTCTACGGCTCTGCCGACATTTAATCTTTTGTATAAACGCGAACCTGAACCATTGATATCAAAAAATAAATCGTCCGCGGTTTGAATGAGATTGTCTCTGATTTGGGCCGGAGTCCATTCGGGATGTAAACTTTTAATCAAGGCAGCAGCACCGGAAATAAAAGCGGTGGAAAAAGAAGTGCCTTGCCAAGGTCCGCCGACTTCTTCAAAAAAATCATACTGTGGTGAAAATCTCTGTAAACTATATATACCCTCTCCTGGTGCCAAAATATCAACACATTTTCCATAGGCTGAAAAATAACTCATAGCATCTTTACTATCGACCGAAGAAACTCCCATGATCCAATTTTCTTCTCCCACATCATAACAAGCCGGATAACTAAATTTTTCTTTTCCGTCTTGATAAATAATGTGACCAGAATTGCCAGCCGCACTTACAATAAAAATTCCTCTGCTATAGGCATTTTTCAAAACTTTTTTGAATTCTTCGTCCGGATCATTGCCTACAAAACTCAAATTAATGATGTTTGCTCCATTATCTATGGCATAGTTTATCGCCCGAGCTATGTTACTATATGAACCCACACCGTTATTATTGATAGCTCGTAACGCCATAATACTGACATCCCAGTTTAATCCGGCAGCACCCTGTCTATTATTACCTACCGCTCCAATTATTCCAGAAACAATAGTGCCATGCGAAATAGCATCTTTATCTAAATTTTTTTCCATTACGCTCACCCGGGGATCGTTATTTTCTTCTACAAAATTCCATCCGTTGATATCATCAATATAGCCATTTCCATCGTCATCAAAGCCATTACCTTCTATTTCGTTAGGGTTTGCCCAAATATTCTGATATAAATCCGGGTGCCAAGTGTCAACTCCAATATCTATAACCGCAACTACTATTTTTTTATTTCCGGTAGTTAGGTCCCACGCTTGTGGCGCTTTTATCTGTTGCCAAATTTTTGCTTGCTGAGAATAAAAAAGATCATTTGGTTCCAAAGCCAAAACTGCTATTGGTTGCAATAATACAAAACTAGCCAAAAAAATGGCCACAATTGATTTTTTTGATAAATTGGGATAAAATTGAAACATAGTTTTGACCCCCTTATTATAACAAAAAAATAAAGAGAAAACAACTGGTTTTATGCTTTATCGTTTTAAACAACTAATTATTTTACTTGGTGACTTTTTTTGGCTTTATTTAAGCTTATTTTTTGCTTTAGCCATACGTTATCTAGAATTTCCTTTACATCGATTTAACTTACTTTTGGACAGTTTTTTACCCTTATTTTTAATGTCAGTGGTTATTTTTTATATCGCCAGTCTGTATGATGTGAGCAAAAAGAAAAGTTTTGGCGAATTGATCCAAAACTCTATTATTTCCACTATGCTCTGGATGTTTCTGGGATTTGCTTATTTTTATTTTCAACAAAGCCCAATAGGTAGTCCAAAAACTATTTTATTTTTAACCGCCATTTTTTACGCTCTTTTTTCCGTTTTGTGGCGATATTTTCATTTGCGATATTTGGCTAAAAATATTTTGAAGACCAGAGTTTTAATTATTGGTGTCACTTGCGAATCTCTGGAATTAGCAAATCTTTTTGTTAGAGAACCGGAAAGAGGTTTTGTGCTTTGCGGTTTTTTGGAAAAAAATGAAAATATTATTTTACCGGAAAATCTTCGTTCTTATCCTCTTTTTAAAACTTTTGAAAACTTAAAACAAAGTAATGTAAATTGCGATTTGATAATTTTATCGCCTCAAATTACCGGCGACGAAAATCTGGCCAGAGAAGTTTATGCCGAGTTTTTTTCCGGCAAAAGCGTTGTTAGTTTAAATGATATTTATGAAAAAATGTTTGGTAGACTACCGCCTTTTGTTTTTTCGGAAAATTGGTTTTTAAACAATCTGCCCGAGCAAGAGAAAAAAGTTTACGATCGAGTAAAAATAATTTTTGATTATATCGCCGGATTATTTATGGGTCTATTTTTTATCATCACCTTCCCTGTTTTGGCTCTGCTCATCAAAATTACATCACAAGGGCCTATATTTTTCACTCAAACCAGAACCGGATTGCTCGGCAAACCTTTCAAAATGTATAAATATCGCACTATGCGCGCGCTCAGCGCTGATGGTAGTGCTGAAACTCATGGTCCGCAATTTGCACAACAAAAAGACGACCGCATCACTATTTTGGGGAAAATAATGCGCGCCACTCGATTGGATGAAATCCCGCAGTTTATCAATATTCTCAAAAACGAAATGTCATTCATCGGTCCGCGACCGGAACGACCAGAGTTTGTCGCTGAACTTGTAAATGCCATGCCTTATTATCGTTTACGCCATCTGACCAAACCCGGACTTACCGGCTGGGCACAATTACAAAATTCTTATTATGGCAATATTGAAGAAAATCTCAAAAAACTAGAATACGATTTATACTACATCAAACACCGCTCCCCGACTCTGGATCTGATGATTATGCTCAAAACCGTGGCCGTAGTGCTCAAGATGATGGGGAGATAAAAAAGTTCGCAAAAGCGAACTTTTTTATTATTTAAAGATTACAAAGATTTAAAGATTAAAAAGATTAAAAGATTGACAAAAACGATTTTTGGTGCTTAAATAAAAGCATTATATTCATTTTTGACGGAGGATCCCATGAGCGGACACGTACCGAGCTTCATTGAAAAAGGCAAAAAAGTTCTTTATGAAGGAAAAGAAGTTGTTGTGAAAGATTACTTCTTCACTTCCCCTAGTGGAGGAGGTCCTCACAACACCGATGTTTTGATGTTGAAACTCGAAGGCTTTGAAAAGCCCATACACGCGTTTGATGTCAAAGCTGTTAATTCCACTGTTTAGACAATAACGCTCTCGCTATCCAATGCGAGAGCTTTTTTAATTTACTTTACAGTTTTACTGCTTTCTAGCTTTATTGCTCAATTGTCCGCAAGCCGCCGCAATATCTTGTCCTTGCGACAAACGGATAGTTACCGTGAACCCGCTTTCCATCAATTTCTTCTGCCATTTTTTTAAAATTTCCATATCAGAGCCAACAAATATTCCCGTGGTGTCGTTGTACGGAATCAAATTAATTCTGACTCGGCCAAGTTTACTTGCCAACTTAATAAGAGCTTTGAGATTTTTATCATCATCGTTTATGCCGGCAAGAAAAGCATATTCCAAACCGATAAACTGAGTGCGCGAAGTGAATTTAGCATGATATTGTTTGGACCAATCTATCAAAAATTCAAAGAAATTATCCGTGTGGCTTGGCATCAATTTTTTTCTAACATCATCAATAGCACTGTGCAATGAAAGCGCAAAACGAACCGGAGGAAAATCTTTGTCTTCAATCATCTTTTTCATCCCCGGGATTATCCCGCAGGTAGACATGGTGATTTTGCTTTGCCCTATCTCCCCATACTTGATAAATAAATTTAATGCTTCTTTGACATTTTCATAATTTAGTAGTGGTTCACCTTGTCCCATGAGGACAATATTATCCACTTCTCCCCCGCCGTTTTGTAATAAATATTTTTGCCAAAAACGATATTGATCTACCAGTTCATCCACGGTCAAATTGCGTTTGAATCCCATTTTGCCGGTAGCGCAAAAAGCGCAATTCATCGCACAACCGACTTGAGTGGATAAACAAATCGTATTACGAAAATCGTCTTCGCGAGTTTCTCGTTTGTTGATTCTACTCATCAATACGGTTTCTATAGTTTGACCGTCGGATAATTCAAGTAAAGCTTTTTGTGTATTATCAGATTTACTTTTTTGTAATAAAATCTGCTTTACAGAAAGCCATGGAAAATCTTTGATTTTTTCTCGCAAATCTTTGGACAAAGTGGTAATTTCCGCAAACGAATTCAAAGCAGGGTTAAATTTACCCTGCCAAATTTGATCTATTTTATATTTTGGTTCGTTTTTTAAAATCTCTTCCAAGAACATAAATTAAACATTAGCCAAAATATTTTTTATCTTTTGATAAAGTTTTTCCGGTGATAATCCGGCATAATCATAAACTTCTTCCGCTGTGCCGGATTTCAAATAGCCACCTGTACCCAACATACGTTTATTCAAATCAAAACCATCAATAAAATCGCTCAAAAATTCCGGATAACCGTTGTTGATGGTAATAGCGATTTCTCTTTCTTGCGCAGATAAAATTCCTGCAGATTTTTCCGGATTGTTTTGCAACAATTCTTTGAAAAGTTCGGGTGAAGTGACAGCTACTATTTTTACACCATAACTGTCTTTTTCCAATTGCTCTTTTATTTTTTCGCAATTCAATAAAATTTGCATTCCTGAAACTACCAAAACAACTTTTTTCTTTTTACTTGTTTTGCTTTGATAATAGACATAAGCTCCGTTGTTTGTTTGACCCAAACACTGCAATGAATTTTCCGTAATCGGGAAAACAGGTCTGGCTAAAGATAACACTATCGGCTCGCCAATTTCCAAAGCGGAAAATAACATTTCCACGAGTTCCGGTGCACTATTGGGTTTATATACTTTGATACCGGGCATAGCTTTAAAAATACTGAGGTTATCCAATCCCTGATGAGTCGGTCCATCCTGCGCAGTATCCGGACCATCATGCGATGATACAGCAATAAAAAATCCAGCAGATTCCGGGTGTGTGGCGTTATTTATAGTTGCTAAGCGAATACTGTTACTAGCCATATTTAAAAACAAACCAAATGTCCCAAAAACAGAAATCGGTCGAAAACCGCCGGGTAAAATATCAGCACTCAAACCAGCCATCATCATCGCCATGTTGTTTTCTGCAATTCCAAATTTTATTCCCCGACCAAATGGATTTTCTTTGTCTATCAAACCATAAACTTTTTCCGCTTCTGTAGTCATTATTGAACGTCCCAAATCCCCGGCTCCGGCATAAACAAAGGCGCTATTTTCCATCACCCACTTGAGCCATAAACCGAAAGCTTGACGGGTGGATATGTTGTCTCCGACTTTAAAATCCAACTCTGGCGGTAATTTTTTCGGTCTTTTCAGATGAATCGCAGAAATTAACGACCGACCGGACAAATCTTTTTTCATTTTTTGTAATATTTTATTTTCCGACAAAATATTTTGCGCGCCAAAATCCAAATTTTTCACAATATATTTTTCATCTTCATCTTTCAAAACAGCTAAAATTTCTTCCAGATCTTTAAAAGAATTTTCTTTTTCTCCTGAAATCTTAAAACCCAATTTATTTAGAGCCGCCACATATTCTTCTGCGTTCAAAACCTGTCCATGAGATTTTTCACTATCTTGCAGAGATCCATAATCTTTTCCTTTTACAGTATGGGTAACAACAACAGTTGGTAAATTATTAGCAAAAACTTTTTCTTTGGCCAAACGATAGGCATAATAAAGCTCTTTGAGATTATGTCCATCAACTTCAATAACGTTCCAATTTAGGCCTTGCCAGTGAGTAAGATAATCGGAAGAAATAACTTCGTTTATCTTGCCATCTAACCCGTATTTATTAAAATCCAAACTAACCACCAGATTGTCCGCTCCAATAGATGACAAAACATTACGTGCTTCATATGTCATCCCTTCTTCGCTTTCCGCATCCCCCATAAATACATATACGTTGGTCGGTAAACCGCAACTTTTATGCGCTATTGCCATACCTCCGGCTGCGCAAAATCCATGACCCGAAGGTCCGGCAGAAAAATCACTGTAAGGTACAACACCTTCCGCGTGCCCGCTTGGTCCGTCAATTCGACGAAAACGTATCAAATCTTCGGGAAAAATATTTTTTATCACTGCTTGAGAAAATTGTCGCCCCTCTCGACGTAAAGCTTCGTAGTAAAGCGCTTGTCCGGCATACAACAAAGGCGTGCAATGTCCGGCACTCCAAACTATTCTATCGCGGGAAGGGTTTTTAGGATTTAGCGGATCAAAAGACACTAAGCCAGTCAGAGTTAAGGCCAACCATTGTTCAACTTTGGAACTACTACCTCCAGGATGTCCGTTTTGTGAAGCAGAAACAGTAGTAAAAATCATTGCGCGAATAATTTGCGCATATTTTTGCAATTTTCCAAAATCAATATTATCTACTTCGTCTAAATCCAAATTTTTCAAATTCAAATAACCACCTCCGTTGCTTTGATGAAAAAATCTATCTGGCTGAGATTTTATCAAATCTTTCAAATTTTCTTTGGTTAGTAATTGATAAGGCATAATCTTAAAATTAATTATCTACACAAAATATTATAATATTTTTGAAGCTTTACCACAATCTACCAGATATTAACATTTGTCTTTTCCAATCGTAATATTTTTTTAATTCACACAAAGTTAGAAGGTTGCTGGAAGAAATTTTTTCGCAATCTATATCATTTGGCATGGCAAAATTTTCTTGTCGACTTTTGTCGGTAAGCTCTTGATTTAAATAAAGCCCAAACTCGTGCATCCCTATCAAATTGGGGTATTTTTTTCTACTTCCAAGTAACGAATAACCTTCAAAAGATTCGGGGGCGGATAAATCTAATAAATGTAAAACTGTAGGCGCCAAATCAATGCCACTACCATACACTTCGATTTCTTTTGATAAAGTATTTTCTGGTAAATAAATTCCAAAAAACAGTTCATCATAAAAAGTGGTTTGACCACCAAAATCGGGAAAATACTTTTTTTCTAAAGCGGCTGGGAAAATAGCGTGATCAGCCATCAAAATCAAAATAGTATTTTCCGCAAAAGAACTATTTTTAAATTTTTTCCAAAAATCACCAAAAGCAAAGTCAGTAGTGTGAAAAGTATTTAAAACCCAACCGCTTCCGTCTCCAAAAGGCACTAAATCCTGCGGCAAGTTAAAAGGCGGATGTGTATCAACCGTAGAATATCCCAATAAAAAAGGCTCTTGTTTTTCTTGCATCAATTCAAAAATAAAAGGAAATAACTGTTGATCAGAATAGCCCCAAGATTTCGGTGCTTCCTTTATCTTTTTTTGTAACTCTTCCTGACCGTAAATTTTATCTATCCCCATACTTTCTAAAATTGTATTTTTATTGGCAAATTCTTTATTCACCGCGGTGACAAAAGAAGTATTTTGATAACCGTTGTTTTTCAAAATTTCCGGTAAACAGGTTAAATATTGTCTTTTGAGCATTTTTTCTCTTTCTATTTCCTGATGACCAGTTGGTGGCAAGAAAGAACAGAGTGACGAAATCAATCCAGTTATAGTTGGTGTGGAAGCATTATAGACTTTTTTAAAAATTGTTGTATTTTTATGCTGTGCAAAATCATTTAGATTTGGTGTGACCTCTTTATATTTTTCATTATAAGGCCCGGTTAAACGCGCGGAAAAAGATTCCAGATATATCAAAACAATATTCGGTTTTTTAATTTTCAAATCCAATTTTTCTTCTTTCGGTTGATCTTTGCGCATCACAAAAAAATCGCTTGTTTTATAACTTAAACCAAAATTTTCAAGTTTTTTCAAAATTTCCTCAGACAACACCGATTTTCCATTTGAATCAAATTCAAAAAAATTCTTGAAAGTCATCATTTGCGGAGTGTTCCAAAAAGAGCTTATAGAAAAAATTGCCGCAAAAGCAATGGAAAGCAATGCAAAATTATAAAACAACCAATGTCTTTTGGTGGTTTGCTCGTGCGCTTTTATCACTTTCTTAAAAATTAAAGACGAAACAAACAATAACAAGAAAAAAACGACGAAGGAAGATATTATCGGAAAAGCAAAAATTTTCAACCCCGTAAAACTAAAATGTTCAAAAATTACCGGACTAAGATAAAGACCGGAGTTGCTTACTATTCCGGTATTAACCAAATCCAAAAAAATAATCGCTGTAAATAAAACTAGCCAAAAAAACAAAAATAGTTGTTTCTTTTTTTTCAAGTAAAAATAAAATAAACTGGCCAAAGAAAAACCGCCCAACCAAAACATCGTCAAAGAAAAAGAACGAAAAAGTACAATATTGTGATATTTGGCGTTACTATCAAACAAATAGTAGGTATATGCAATAAATTGAAAAACGGCAGTTAATGTAAAAATAAAACTCGCCATTAAAAAAACCATTCTATTGACTTTTTGCCAAGACAAATCTTCCTTGTGTTTACCTAAAATATTATCTAATCGTAAAAAAATAAAAGCCAAGATTGAAAAAATATAAAACAAGCTAAATAATTCGGTTTTAGAAAACAAAACTGGAAAAGCAAGCGCGCCTAAAAAAAACAATTCATCTAAATAAATAACAAATTCGCCTACCCAAAAAGTATGCCATTTGAATTTAACTGTTAAAAAACGAAAAAGTCCTTTAAAAAAGAAGAAAACAAAAAAAATCAATCCTGTATAAAGCATGGTCAACCACCACAATTCCACCTGCCTTTGCGGACCGGTTAAGTGATACCAATTCCAACAATAAGCAATAATAAAAGGCCCGGCTATAGAATATAAACCGGGCACAATCTTTTTTAAAATTATCTTTTTCCAAACTAAAACCATAATTTATTATTCTGCTTTATATTCTTTACTTTCACGAACTTTTCTTTTTAATTTTTTTTCTTTTTCACGTTCCTTAACTTTGTGTTTTTTTAATTCTCCTTCCAAGTAATCACGGACTTTATCAATGGCTTTATATAAATTGGCTTCTTCTTTGGTGGCAAACAAATCATTTCCAGGAACAATCAATTTACATTCACAAACAAAATTTTTACCTTTCAAATGATGTCTGGTTTCAAGTCCTACCACTACTTCGGCCCGTAGAATATTGTCGTAAAACTTCTCAAGTGAAGAAATCTTTTTTTCCGTATAATCTTTTATAGCTTCAGTTAAGTCTATACCTTTACCGGAGATGATGACTTGCATATATTTAAAATTATTTAATTATTCAGGAAACCTCGATTTGGACCTCGGGTTCCAAGCCCACTCCATATTCATTATATACCTTTTTTTGAATTTCTTCAACCACTTGTAAAACCTGATCGGCGGTAGCTGATCCAAAATTTACCAAAAAATTTCCGTGTTCTTGCGAAACTCCAGCATCACCTATCTTAAAACCCTTCAAACCGCAATTTTCTATCAACCAACCAGCCGGAATAGTCCCGCGAGATTTAAATAATTCAGGTAAACTATCCTTTTTTCCCGGCCAATCTTCCAAACGGATATTTTTAAAAAAACTACCCGCTGATGGTAAAGTAGAATTTTTCTTTCGATTTGACAAATTTCGAGAAATTTTTTCTAAAATTTCTGCTTTTTCTCCTTTTGGTAGTTTTATTTTGGCTTTCAAAATGACTGTTTGCGGGTTATTTTTGAAAAAACTCTCTCGATAAGCAAACCGACAATCTTCTTTACCAAACAATGATACCTGACCATCTTGCCAAACCGACACCTCTTGTATACATTGTCCCATACTTTCCCCCATTGCTCCGGCATTTCCCCTTATTGCTCCTCCTACGGTTCCAGGAATCCCTGCTGCCCACTCTAAACCACTTAATCCATTTTTTACCGCTAAATTAACTAGGGTAGAAAGCAAAACCCCGGAATCAATTTCTATAATATTTTTCGTTACTTGGGTGTTTGAAGTATTAATTTTTATAACTATTTTATGTAAACCTTCGTCCGGAAATAAAACATTTGAGCCACTGCCTAAAACAAAAAAATCTAGACCTTGTTCATTTAAAAAGTCTAATAACTGTATTAGCTTGGAATTTTCTTTAATTTCAACCAAAAATTCGGCTGGTCCGCCTATTTTGAAGGTAGAAAACCGAGATAAAGGCATATTTGCCTTAACTGAGCCAAAATATTTCAATTTTTTATATAATTCGTTCATAACTTGAATTTTTTTCAAATTTAGCGTAATATATTCATTATAAAAGAAAACTATGGACTCTGCAACTGAGTATAAAAAAGCCGTAAAAAAAGCGATAAAATCCGGCCGTATTTTTTATGTTTGTCGTGATTTAGAAAGAGCTATAGGTGGTTTGGATTCCAATATCCCGAATTTTTTTATTATTACCAATCAATCCCCTCTCGCCGCTAAAATTAGTAAAAAATATTCGAATATAAAAATAATAAAAAATAAAGTAGCTCTTGACACTCACGAATTGCTCAACCACCAGAAAGTAAAAAAAATCATTACCAAAAAAGATTTTATCGTGGTTTTTAAAAATACCGAAGTTATAGAAAAAATTTGTTCCGACAATAAGTGGAAACTCTTGAACCCAAAAGCTTCTCTGGCTTCACAAATTGAAGAAAAAATTAGTCAGGTAAACTTTTTAGGGCCGCTAAAAAAATATTTACCCAATACAAAAATAGTTTTAGGAAAAAATTTAAAATGGTCTGGTAAAAAGTTTATTTTACAATACAATCGTGCTCATACCGGAAGCGGCACTTTTCTTATCACTTCCGTCAAACAATTGAATAAAATCAAAAAAATATTTCCTAATCGTGAAATCAGAATTAGCGACTATATAGAAGGGCCTTTTTTTACTAACAACAATTGTGTTTGGAACGATAAAATAATGCTTGGAAACATTAATTTTCAAATTACCGGTTTAAAACCTTTTACCGACAATCCCTTTGCCACCATAGGTAATGATTGGGCAGCACCTCATGTTGGTTTAACTGAAGAACAATTCAATCAGTATATAAAAATCGCCGGTGAAGTTGGAATCCGCATGGCCAAAGCTGGTTGGAAAGGATTGTATGGTATTGATACAGTACTTGAGATAAAAACTGGAAAATTATATCTGATAGAAATCAACGCCCGACAACCGGCCAGTACAACTTTTGAATCACAATTACAACAAAAAAATGGTTTAAATGAAGGCCTTACTACTTTTGAAGCACATCTTGGGTCTTTATTAGAAATAAAAAACAAATATCAATTGATAAAGATAGATAGAGGAGCGCAAATTATTCAACGTGTTACTAAAAAAACAGCTGAAATAAAAACTCCGAAAAAAAACAAATATTTTAATTTTATAAAATATAAAAACACAAAACTAGGAGCTGATTTACTCCGTATCCAAAGCTTAAACGGTATAATGAAAAACCCGAAGCAACTAAATAGTTTAGGAAAAACAATATTAACTTTTTTAAAAAATAAAAATTGAAAATTGTCAAAATATGCTTTCTCCCAAAGCTGAACAACTTATTGAAGAATATTTGAACCTGCCGTTTTTAGAAGTGCCGGGAGTACGTTGTCCTTATTTTATAAATTCTCGCTCCAAACAGCGAGCACAATTGCGCGCGCTTATCGGTAAGGGGTTACCACAAGAAATAGTAGAGGAAGCCAAAATAATTTCTATTCAATATCATCATGGTATTTTTGACTGCGAAGGAAAGTGCTTGATCACCAACTTGCCAGATTATGATAGTATCAACCCTCCAGCCAAATGTATAAAAAAATTTTTAGTTGATAATGGTTTGGGTATAGATTGCTCGGGTTTTGTTTCTCATGTATTACGTGAACATTTCAAAGAAACTAGAAAAATAGATATTGTCAACAAATTTTTCTTTGTCCCGATAAAAAATTCCGTTCGCTATTTTATAAGTTGGTTGCGACCAATAGAAAATATGTCGGTCAAACATTACGCTTCCGATAAAAACACAAAAAAAATAGAAGCGATAAAAGATATTGCCCCGGGCGATCTGATGATTATGATAGAAACCGGTCCGCAAAAAAACCGTAACCACATAATATTGATAACTGATAATAATGGTCAAACCATAAAGTATGTACATGCTCGTGCTTGGAGTATGGAGGGTCAATATGATCATGGTGTAGCCCGCGGAGAAATTCGTATCACCAAACCTGATAAACCGTTACTAAATCAAGAATGGGTGGAATTTGGTACAATTAATGAAAATAATGAGACATATCTTGAGGCCAAAAACGCCAAAGTTTTTGAAGTCCGTCGTATTAAATTCTAGGTCTTATCCAATTTTAAATACTTAATACTAAATACTGTATACTAATTATGATGTCTTTTCTTCCTTTTTCTCCCAATCTCCTACAACAAGCTTTGCTTTATGCAATCTTAGCGGCAATGGGTGCTTTTATTTTGGCGCCGATTTTGGTGCGTCTACTTTTGAAATTTAAAATAACTCGTAGCGCTGAATATGATTTTACTTTGAAAGGCGGTGAAAGATTATTCAAAGTCGGCACACCGATAATGGGTGGTTTACTCGTAATAATCGTAGTAACCGCTATTACTTTACTTTTTAATTGGGAGCGAAGTTATACTTATGTTCCTATCGGGGTAATGGGAATTTCCGCTTTTTTGGGCGCGGCCGACGACCTATTAAATATTTTTGGTAAAAAAAGACGTAACCGTACCTTACCGATGACTTTAACCCTTATTCGCGTCCATAAAAAATGGTACGTGCGTTTGTGGTATATTTTAACTTTACCTTGGACTATCTTTCAACGCAGTACCTCTGTTTTAGGATCTCACCCAGGAAAAGGCGTACTGGTTCACGAAAAACTTTTGCTACAATTTTTAGCTGGCGCTATCACTGCTTGGTGGATTTATTTTAAATTAGGACCACAGTGGCATACTCTCTGGATCCCTTTTGACGGCTTTGTGTCTCTATCTTGGTGGATAATTCCTTTGGTAATATTTTTGGTTATGTTTACCGCGAATGCCGTAAATATAGCTGATGGTTTGGACGGTTTAGCCGGAGGTTCGCTTTTGATAACTTTTGCCGGTTTGACCGCCATCTCCTGGATAGAGGGTAGAGCAGCTTTCACTTTGCTTAACGCCACGGTTATGGGCGCTTTGATAGCTTATACTTATTTCAATGTAAAACCGGCGAGATTCCAAATGGGTGATGTCGGTACCTTGGGTCTTGGTGCGCTTTTGGCAATAAACGTCATGGCTATCAACAAAACTATTCTTTTACCAGTTTTAGGATTTATTTTTTATATTGAAGCAATCTCTGTAATTTTACAAGTTTTCTTTCGCCGTTTTTTGGGTCGTCGACTTTTCAAAATGTCTCCCCTACACCACCATTTTGAATTTAAAGGTTGGAGTGAAGAAAGAATTGTAATGCGTTTTTGGCTTATCCATTTCTTTTTTGTACTTATCGCCATTTGGCTGTCGATGAACTAAAACGAAAATTTTTAATTTTAAATTTTGCAATTTTAAATTAATTTTCAATTTATCAATTATCCATTGAGGTTAAAAAAATATGGACGGCTACTTGTCTTGGGAAGAAAAAACTATTTCTGATTTTTCCGAAAATAATATAAACACCATGTATGAACAAGGTTTTGTTTTTACACGTCTGGGAAAAGGCATAATGACACAAACCAGGAGTGTACGTGTAAATCTAGATAAATTCGAATTGAGTAGTGAAAATAAAAGGGTTTTACGCAAAACCGAAGATGTAAAATTAAATACTGTGGTACTTCCCCACCCCGATTATGATTGGCATATTCACAAACTCGGAGTTGATTTTTACACCAAAAAATTCGGTGAAAAAACTTTTTCCGCCAACAAAATCAAAGAGCTCCTGACAAGTGATGATAATAATTTTAATTTATTATTGGAATATAAATATAATAATGATCCAGTCGGTTATTGCATCTGCTATCAAAATACGGATATTTTGCATTATGCCTATCCTTTTTATAATTTGGAAAATAATCTAAATAATCTAGGTATTGGCATGATGACCAAAGCAATTATGTGGGCGAAAGAACAAGGTTTAAAATATATTTATTTAGGAAGCGCTCAAAATGAAAAAGCAATTTATAAAACACAATTTGCGGGATTTGAATGGTTTGATGGAAAAATTTGGCAAAATAATATTGAAAAATTAAAAGAAATTTTACAAAAAAAATAATATGGAAATAACATTTTTAGGAACCAATGGTTGGTTTGATAATAAAAACGGCAGCACTATTTGCACACTCGTTGAAACGTCCAAAGAATATATTATTTTAGACGCCGGTTTCGGATTATATAAAGTTAAAAACTATATCATAAAAAACAAACCTGTTTATCTTTTTATTTCACATACACATATAGACCATATTTGTGGCCTTCATGGTTTGTCTGGTTTGAGATTGAAACGGGGATTAACTATTATTTGCAGTAAGGTAAGCAAAGATAATATTACAAAAATAATTTCTAAACCATTCACCGTCCCGTTAAAAAATTATAAATTTCCAATCAAATATAAGGTGGTAAAACCCGGAAATTATATTTTGCCATTTAATTTTGAAGTGACTGCGCTAAAACATATTGTTCCAACTCTGGGTATAAAAATAAAAGATAACAATAAGGTTGTTGTTTATTGTTGCGATACAGCCCCATGTTTAAATGAGATAAAATTGGCACAAAATGCAGACATTCTTATTCATGAATGTGGTTTATTACCAAATGATAAAGATTTTAGGTGGGGACATACTTCTCCCGAGCAAGCAAGTAAAGTTGCAATATCGTCAAAAGTTAAAAAACTTTTTTTAACCCATTTTGATGCGGGTCAATACGCAACAAAAGATAAGTTTGGTTTGGCTCTAAAAACAGCAAGAAAGTTTTTTCCAAAAACTTTCTTGGCCAAAAATGATAAAAAAATCAAGATATAATATATGCAACACATCCACTTTATCGGTATTTGCGGAGTCGGGATGAGTTCACTCGCCATACTCTGGAAACAAAAAGGTTGGAAAGTCACCGGGAGCGATGTTGGGTTTTATCCGCCTGTTTCTACACACTTAGAAGATCACAAAATAAATTTTTATCCCGGTTGGCATCCTGAAAAAATGGGAACGCCTGATTTAGTGGTAGTTGGTAACGTGGCAGGAAGTGAAAATCCGGAATGGCAAAAAGTACAAAATGAAAAAATTCCTTTTGTTTCTTATCCGGAACTTATTGCAAAAAACCTTATCAAAAAAACTTCTGTTGTATGTGCCGGCACTTACGGTAAAACTAGCACCACCGCATTACTATCTTTCATCCTAAAAGACGCGGGTTTCAAACCGACTTACATGTTTGGCGGATTATCCGATTCTCTTGGGGTAAGCGCCGATGAACCGGAAGGCAGTATTATAAGTGTGGTAGAAGGAGATGAATACAAAACCGCGCGTTGGGATGACAGAGCCAAGTTCTTTTCTTATGCTCCGACCCATCTGCTTTTGACTGATGCGATCTGGGATCATCTGGACGTTTATCCGACTGAACAAAGTTATTTTGAAGCTTTTAATAAATTAATCGGTAGCATTCCTCAAAGCGGACTTATTTTAATTTCAGAAAAAATAAAAAATAAACCCCTTAAAATTCCTTTTTATAAATCATATGGCATAGATAATACCTGTGATTATGTTTATGGAAATATTGTTCAAGATCAAAGCGGGTTACATTTTGAAATAAATCATAATAAAACTACTTATCCAATAAACTCGCCGATGCTCGGTATTTATATGGCAGAAAATATTTGCGCCGCTTTTGCCATGGCATGTGAGCTTGGTGTACCGATAGAAAAAATAATTTCCGCTTTATCAAAATTTACGGGAATAAAAAGACGATTGGAAAAACGCGGAACAACTCCACGTGGCGCTACTGTGTACGATGATATTGCCCATTCTCCGACTAAAGCCAAATCTATTCTTTTAACCCTCAAACAAGTATATCCGGGTAATATATATGCCGTATTTGAGCCAAATTCCGGCAATAGGCAAACAGAAGCAATACCTTTATACAAAGATGCGTTTAAAGATGCCGACGAGGTTATTATCCCGCGTTTGACAAAAATAAAAATAAAAGAAGGAGAAGAAGATAAAGTTATGGACGGGTCGCAACTTACTTCTGTTATTGCGCAAACTCACCAAAATACTGTTTATTTGGAAAACGACGAGGAATTAATAAGCTATTTAAAACAAAAAACTATCACGGGAGACGCAATAGTTTTCTTGGGTAGTCACGGATTTAGAGGAATGATTGACCGATTAGTCGAAAGTTCATAATGCCCATCAAGTCCTTAAAGTCGTCAATTTTGACTTTATGGACTTTACAGACTTTAGAGACTTTACGGACTTTTATTTTCCTTCATCCACCACTTCAGCTTCAATTTTTCCTTCAGCAATAGATTTTACTTGCAAAGTAATACCGCAAACATCACATTCTACAATATGTTCAACATCCAAATTCGGATAAGTGGAAAGATCAACTTCATTTTTACATTCTGGACAAATTAATAACATATTTATTTTGATAAATTAAAATCTTTTAGACTGGACACATTATAACTGATTTTAAGAAAAAATGCAATAGACCGAGGTTTAAATAATAAATATTAAATATTGGATATTATATATGAAAACTCCATTAATAAATGCTGAAAATTTGGCCAAACAACTGGGTTTACCGGCTTTATATTTCAAACGTGAAGATCTGCACCCTTATGGCTCGCACAAGGGTAGATCTATACCTAAAATGATTGAATTTTATGCAAAAAACGGTTGGAAAAATTTTGTTATTTCTTCTTCAGGAAATGCCGCATTGAGCGCTGCTTTGTTTATCAAAGAATATAATGAAAAAAATCCCCAAAATAAATTGTATTTAAAAATATATATCGGTTACAAAATAGATAAAGAAAAACTTGCTCGTTTATTGCAAGTAACTCATCTACCATTGTTGCAAAAAATTAAAAACTTATTTAAAGGGATAAGTCCGGAGATTAAAATTCGGCAAACTCTCAATCCTCGTCAAAGTGCTTTTTTATTTGAAAAAAACGGCAAAGGTAAGAACCTGAGACAAAGCACGGATGATACCTCTCTTTTGGGTTATGAGGAACTCAGTGAAGAGCTTTCGCAAATTCCGAATTTGGAAGCTATTTTTATACCTACCAGTTCGGGTACTGCCGCCCAAGGTCTTTATCTTGGATTTAACAAAAAAAATCTTAAACCAAAAATATATCCGATTCAAACAACCTCCTGTCACCCGTTTGCTGAAAATTCATTACCTTCTGACCCGTCTTTGGCCAAAGCCATAGTTGACAAAATCGCCCGAAGAAAACCGCAAATAAACGAATTAATAAAAAACAATCAAGGAAAAGTTTTAATTATCAAAAACAGCGAACTTTTGGAAGCAGAAAAAATTTATCATTCTTATTTTCCTAACGAAAAACCTTCTTATAACTCTTTGCTTTCTCTGGCCGGATTGATGCAAGAATTGAAAAACGAAATTGTTTTTTCCGGAGCGGTTGTTTGTATTTTTACAGGAAAATAATAAAAAATTAAATAAAAAATACCCTTGACTTCAAGTCAAGGGTATTTTTTATAAACTTATCGCCATAATTTCCATCGAACCATCATAATCCACATCTATAGTTTCGGTATAAATTCCCGTCTTATTATTGAAGCTTGTTTGATCTTTAAATTCGTGAAGTAACTTTCCTTTATTGCTAAATACTTTGATATTCACTCGGTTACTATCTATCGGCGATGTTATAATTTCTTGTTTACCATCTTTGTTAATATCACCAACCGCTACATAAACCCCGCTGAGATATTTATTTCCGTATGGATAAAAACGTAATTTTATTCTACTTAAATTCTGATCAAAAACAACAACTTCTCCTATTTTACCTTTACTTGTTCCAAAAACAAATTCTCCAGCTCCGTCATTTTCCAAATCACCTACGGCTCCGGTAAATCCTCCTGTATATTTTTTTCCTAACGGATAAAAATTTTCTTTAAGTGTTTTTCCGTGATAATTTAAGAAAGAAATTTTATTTGATGTTTGACTAGTAACCAACATTTGTTTTTCTTTTCCTGGATATATTTTACCAACCGCCACTTGTAAATCGCTCTTTATCGCAAAACCCAAAGGAAAATCATTAAACCATCTACCGCCGTCGCTGTTTAAAATCTCCAGTTTTTTCTTATCCACAATAACTTTTTCATTTTTTCCGTTACCATTAAGATCGCCGGAATATATTTTTGCCCCGCCAGGATAATTACTGTCAAAAGCAAAAAAACCATTTCTAGCCTTATTCCCCTCTTTTGAATAAAATCTAACAAAATCACCGTTAACAAAAAAAGCATCCGTCAGGGTTTGAAAAGTTTTTAATAAAATCAAACTGTCTCGCGCACCTATTTTTACTCTATTTACTATTTTTCCGTCATTCACATAAGAATCTTGACGTCCAAATATTTTTTCAAAATCTCCACCCAAATCAATTTCCATGGCTTTTGCGGTTGGATTTACCAAAACAATTCCATTTTCGAAATCACGACGCCACAAATCTTTGGCATAATCCTTTAAACCGGTAAGTGAAGCTGCTTCTGATAACGGTTTGCCCAAATTCAAATCGTATTCATCATACCACCAACGTTCACGGTGAGTTTGATCTCCGCCGTCAAGTGCATAATAACCATTTTCAAGCAGAGCACTCCCTAAGCCAAAACGCATATTTCTATAATCAAACTGACCGTTGGCTTTGGGGGCGGTATTACCCACTATCGGGGTTGTTGGTAAAGCATGTGTCAAAGAAGAACGACGATACAATTTCATCTTTTCTTCCCAAGATAGATAAGGACTTATGGTAAAATTTTCAAAGTAAATACCGTTTATGTCTCCATAATACCCTCTGTCTCCATTACCGATAATATAAATTTTTTTGTTAGCCTTCTGCCTGGTCAAAGCAAAAAGTTTTTTCATACCATTGCTCCAGTTTTTATTTAAGACATCGGCTTTATCGGTAATTTTATTATTATCCGCATCAATTTTATCATTTATCCAATCAACACTTTCCCAAACATTATCATAAAAAACACCGTCCCATAAACCGGTGGATAAAATTTCTTTGTTTACAAATTCAGCCAAATATTCATTCCATCTTTTATTTTTGGTCGGGTAGTCAGTTGCGTTGAGCATCCAATTATCTTTCCAAAATGCAACATGATTACCGGAACTATCTCTTAACCACATCTCATCAGTAATCCCCGAAAGTAATCGATAGAAAAGACCACCTGGTTTGTCCCATTGTTTATACATACTTACCGGAAATTCTTCGGAAGCGATATAGGCTAAAATAATAATCTTGGGATTAAGTTTTTTTATTAATTTCAATTGTTCGGCACTATTTTCTTGAGCAATCATTTGTAACACGAGTATGTCCCATTTCGCCAACTCCCTGGCATCAACCTCGTTTATAGGGGTATATAAATAAAAATTGGCTAAAGAAGGGTTTTTATCCGTAGCCGCAAAAATTTCCTGCGGAAACAAAAACAAGCTTATCAAAAATATAATTATAAATTTTAATTTCAAAAATTTCATAACAAACTTTGATATGTAGCCGTTATTTTTTGATAATAATCTTTCATCGTAGGATAATTCAAACAAAATTTTATCGCCTCTTCTCGGATTTTTGGTTCCAAAGATTTTTGAAGAGTGGGTAATAAAGTTTCCGGTTTCTCCATATCAAAACCCAAGACCGCCGGAGTTTTTCGGGTAAATTCTTGTAAACCACCTAGGCTGTTAACTATAGCCGGAACATCAAAACTCAAAGATTCCAAAACAGACAATCCAAATGTTTCGTAACAAACACTTGGAGAAATAGTGGCGCAAAAACGTCCGTAATTCTTGAAAATATCTTTTCGTGGCATAAAACCGTGCCAAACTATTTTCCCGTGACTTTTTTCCACTATTTTTTTTATTTTTTCTTCTTCCGGACCGGAACCAAAAATTTCTAAACGATACGGAATGTTTTGTTCTAACCAAATTTGACCCAAACGAACAATACCTTTTTCCGGAGATAATCTACCAACATAGGCAAAACTCAAAGGTAGAGATGTTGGGGTATTTCCTTTTTTTATTTTCAAAAATTCATTTGGTAAAAAATGAGGTAGAACAATAATTTTTTTCGCCGGATAACCAAATTCAATGAATTTATTTCTAACAAATTCACTTGGCGCTATGTATAGATCTATGTAATTTTCATAATATTTTTTTGCATGATGAAAATAGGCTTCCATCGTAGCGAGAAAACTTTGTGGCAAACTCCCGTGCAGACATCTATATTTAAAACAATTTATATATTTTCCACCCTTACAACGATCACAAACTTTGTCTTGTGTAAATAATAAATAATTTGGGCAAAGATATTTCCAATCGTGAATGGTAGCCACTACCGGAATTTTATTTTTTTTCAATACCGGCAAAATGGAAGGGGTAAGATGATGATAAATGAGATGCAAATGTGCTATTTCTGGTTTCTTATCTTTAATTAATTTGGTAATTTTTCTTTTAGCCTCATAAGAATAAATTGTTTTCAGAGGTCTCAGATAGGCGTTTAGATTGAACTTACCGAACTCGCGATGTGAAACAAAATATTTTTCATCTTCAGTTTTTTCATTATTTTTATCGCGCATGGAAAAAACCGAAACTTCATTCCCCTGCTCCTTCAACAAAGAAACCAAATCCAAAAAATGCTGGTCTGCTCCGCCTTTGCGATAATAAAATTTATTTATCTGTAAAATTTTCATATATTTTCGGTTTCTTTTGCCAAAAATCTTATAGCCGCCAAAGACAGCCACCACCAAATAACAAAAAGATTTATGTCCCAGTAAACAGAGATGAAAAATACGATCATAAACAATATCACCGTGTTTCCCCAAATAAAAAATAATTGAGTGTTAAAATCCCCTTTTTCTCTTACGGACAACCAGATTTTTTGTAAACTATTTAATAAATAAATAAACCAATAAATTACCGCTAAAATTCCCAGAATACCCATCTGAATAAAAATACCTAAATAATTATTATGGAGATCGCGCGGCGGAATATCAAAAAAGAAAAGTTCGTCATATCCTACTATTTGATGACCTAAACCAATTCCCCAGACAGGCGAAGTTTGCCACAAAGATAATCCTGCCACCCAAGCAGAAATACGCCAACGGAAGCTCTCGTCTTGTAAATTGACCACATTGACTATACTGGCTCTTTCCTTAAAAACATAAATATATTTGTTTATGAAAGAAGGAAAATCTCCGGAAAATAAACCATAAAGCCAAATAAAAACGACTGATGCTGTAACAGCAACCAAAATAGTTCTGGTAAATATATTGTATAGAATCTTTTTTTTGTTTGAAGGTAAAAAGATCAACCACAGCAGCAAAATCAAAATCAACGCTAACCATAAATGACGTACCAGAGAAACTAGCAGGGCTGCTAATATAAGAAAAATAGCTATCAATATTTCTTTTTTTCCAAATAATTTTTTTTCTTCTTTTTTCCAAAAATAAAGAGCTGTCAACCAAAAACCAAAAATCATAAAATAAAAGGCGTGCGTCCCGGCTATCAATCTTTCACCAGCGGTAGAAAGCGGTGTATATTCACTCCATAATCCATGTCCGGTCAACAATCCATAACCCAGAAAATAAAACATCAAACCTGCTCCCAGAGTTATCCAGAACATCATTTTTTCCCAATCCTCTTTTGTTTTTAAAACAACAAGAGCTATAAAATAAATGATAGCGTAAAGAAAATAATTTTTATAAGCCCCGAAAGCTGTTGCCGGATCAACTCTTATCAACATCGCATAAATAAAGGATAAAGTAGCGGATAAACCGAAGAGAAATATCGGATAATCAAATTTATTAAAGATTATATTTTCTTCTTTATCGTGTTGAGCAAAAAATTTCAGAAAAATTGAAAGAATTATGATAAGAATAACAATATCAAGTGGGTATAATTTGTATTCAATTTCTCTAAATACCAACGTTTGTAAAGTAAAATGTCGCTCAAAAATCAAAGTACAAAAAAATATAACATATAATCCTATTTGAGGAAATTTCAAAATAGCCAATCCGACCACCAAAACAGCAAAAGCATAAATCCAAAGATTTTGGCCTATATTCAAGTAATATAAAAGATAGCCAGACATCGTAAATATAGCCAAAACCGACCACCATAACTCTTCTTTGTATGTTTCCCAAAGATTTGTCATACTATCTAAATTATAGCACATTTTTCGCTAAAAATCAAGAAAATTCGGCTCTTTTTACGAAGCCGAGTTTTCAAAGGTATAACTTAAATTTTACTGAAAAATTCCACCTTCACAACTTACATAAAACGGCCCGGCCTTATATTCGCCATAATTTGTTTCAAATCTGGCAATAATATGATAACAAGGTGAGACTCCAGAGGTTTTGGTATAGGTATAAGTATAAATACCAGTGTTAATAGGGTCTGCGGGAATACTATTAAAATAAACAACTGTCGGATTTTCCGGACAGGTCCAATTTTCTCCTTCAATTCCGGTATTTATCAAACAAACTCCATTTGAACCACCAAGAACAATATCTTTTCCTTCTGGATATTCATTATTATCCATAAAATAAAGTTCCAAAGCCGTTTGCATAGATTTTAAATCGGATATCCGTTGAGCGTCTTGAACTCTGGCATTTATGGTTTTTGCTACTTCGTCGGTACATGCAGTAAGTTTAGTTTTATCTTTCAGATAATTACAATAACTCAAATCTTCACGTTCTGTCGCAAAATGCGTAACACATGTATAATTTTTTTCTTTATCCGTTATTTTTTCACAAGACATGGCGCTACCTTTTGCTTTACCAACATCAAAAATACAATCAAATTTATAATTTCCTTTTATCAAATTGCAAGCATTATAATCTTTTTTAACTATTGCCACTCTGTCCAAACAATACCCAACCAAAGACCCGTCTTTGATTTTAGCGCAAAGCGCTCCATCTTTTTTACTTTCCGCTACTGCCAAATAACATTTATCCGCATTAGCAGTTAAAGGACAAAGCTTTTCATTGTTTTTTAACACCGCCAATTTATTGTAACAAAATCTTTTAACTCCGCGTTCACCTATTTTGGCGCAAATTTTTTCATTCTTTTGCGTTTCTGCAAATTTCAAAAGGCAATAATCTTTTTCTATTTTATTCATTTTATCGCACTGCTTCAAATCAGTAGCTTGCTTGGCTATCTCAGCTCGACAAGCAAAATTTTCATTTTTATCTTTTATTTGTTTACACAAAGCTCCGTTTTTGGTTTTGACTGCCAAATGTAATAAACATTTTTCTTTCAATTTTGTTTCGGTCAAATTGTCACACAATCCCTCTCGAGTGAAACTGTTTATCACACCGACACAGCAAGAAACACGCCCGCCAAACCAATTTATTTTTTCACAATACGAACAATCCAGATTATCAGCGGCTTTTTTGACATAACAACTATTGGCCAAAAGGCCTTCGGAGATATTTTCACAATCAGCGTTAAAAACCTTGAACACAATAGTTTCTACCGTTGACGTGGTAGAAGTTGTTTCAGCAGAAACAACCAACGGCATAAATAAAAACACTGCCGTTAAAAAAACAATTTTTCGAATAAACATAGAGATTTTAAATATTAATATTTAAAATAAATTACAAATTAAAAATCACAAGTTCCAAATAATTTGGGATTTGAGATTTTGAATTTATTATTTAAATATATTATATCACACTTTCCCCTCTTATAAAACAAAAAACCCCTCACGAAAAGTGAAAGGTTTTTTGATATTATCTGAGATCGTCATCAGGAGAGAATGTGACAATCTCATATAAAGATTGGACCGGGGCCTTGACGTAAAGTCAGGTGCCCGGTCCATTATGTTAAATCCTAGAGTTAGAATTTACGGCGTGGTCGGATATTTATACCACACCGAACTACGAGGCTCTCCGCTGTTGGTTTGCAACTGACATTCCGCAAGATACGGACGTCTGGTGCTGCTACCGATACAAAGCGGGAATTGGTCCGAAGTCTCGGCCCAGATAGCAGGAGACCAGTACCAGCCCTCTTTTTCACAGGTGGTTTTTCCTGTAAGAGGATCCTTGTAGTCCCAACATCTGCCCTCATACTGTCCGAGGACAGCAATCGGTTCATCAGCACATATTTCAGTGCCAACGATACAGACCAGCACACCATTACAGGTGTGGTTGGGGTAACAACTCTGCCCCTTGTTTCCGATGTCGGACGGCAGATTGTCCTGATCCGGAACTTCAGTGGTATCATTATCAACCACCGGTTCTTCTTCTGTGAGAAGCACATCATCGTCTGTCACTTCTTCATCAGAAGCAACGTCGGAATCAGTGACTGTCTCATCATCGACAAGGACTTCGTCCTCGTCCGGAGTCGCAGTATCAACATCCGGCGTGGTGCCAGGATACTGACAGAGACCGTTCTGACATACAAGACCTTTGATACTATCGCAGGTGTTGTTGGGGTAGCAGGGATGTCCCGCTTCAATCCCGGTCAGAGGATCTTCGGCCGTGTCATTGTCGACCACGGGATTGTCAACGATGTCGTTGTCAGTCATCACTTCTTCATCCACCACTTCCTCATCGGAAATGATTTCATCCGAAGTTTCGTCATCAGTCACAACATCATCCGCGACTTCATTATCCGTGAGAGTTTCATCCGCATCGGCTTTACGCTCGACGCAAATTCCTTCCTCACAGATCATGTCGTCTGATCTGCATGAACCGTCCGGGTAACACTCATGATTGAGTTTACCGGTATCGGACATGCCACCGTCGTCCACACACTTGCCGTCACGGCATTTAAGCCCTTCGTGACAAGTATTGTTCGGGAAGCATGGCTCCCCTTCATGGCCGACTTCATCCCAGTTAATCTCGTCATCGCTGACGATCTCATCGGGAGTCTCGTTGTCGGTGATTTCATCATTGATGCTTTCGTCGTTGCCGACGAATTCGTCATTGACATTGTTGACATTGCTGCCGCCACAGGCGACGAAAAAGAAGGCGACCACAACCGTGGTGATGAGCTTTTTCATGGTTTTCCTCCACTTATTGGTTTTTTGGACTCTAACTCTATATTGTAAGGAACCTGATTTTTATTTTTTCTCTCCTTTATCCAATCAATCTAGTTGATGGGATAATGGGCTAGAAAAACAAAACTCTCTTTTGATAAAGAGAGATACGGAATTTGGCCTTTTATTACTTCCGCGCTCTCTCCAACGCTTTTTGATTGTAACGTGATATTATAGCACATTTTGACGATTTTGTCAAGGGGTAAACTTAGCTAATCTTAGCCAAAATAAATTTTGCTTATTTAAGCCATTTTTTACTAAATAAAAAAGGTGGCTCTAGAAGAGCCACCTAAAAAGAACTATATTATCAACTACTGACAGATATAGGAGGGTGAGTAAAAATTGTATTTCCAAAAAATATCGCTTTTACAATCTACCCACCGACTTCCTTTATCAACAACGCATCCCATTGCACCAGCCGGCTTAAACAAGGAGTTGTCACTGCATTGGCAGGCAGGTAAAACACTATCGTTATTCCAAGTCCATGGATCGGGTGGATAACAAAAACGATTGCTCGAACTTTTGCTTTCACAGGTGGTTTTACCGTTATAAACGGAGTTCGAACCTGTATACCAATCTATGGTAGCATCCCAATAGCGATATTCCTGATCCACTTCCAATTTTGGTTTGGAAACACAAGTATTTCCATATTGGGTACAAAAGTATTCTTGATCGTCACCGGATACACACTGGTCGGAATAATTTCGCGAGCATCTTTTATCCGGCAAACATCTCTGATTCAGTTCACCCCATTGAATGGAATCGGAAGAGTCGACTACCCACAAAATCACTTCGCTAAAAACGGGACAGGTTCCATGGGGGCTACAATAGACTCCGCCGAACTTATCTTTCTCAAGGGCAACATATCCGTCATAACCGGTGGTTTGAACTATGGAGACAATCACTTTCTGTGGCTCCATAATGGAAGATGATTTTTTTGCAAAAATCAATTTCATTTCCGTTTTGTTACCACCACCCGGTGTAAGACCCATGGTCAGCGCGTTGTTTCCAATAAAAAATCCATTAGATAAGTTACTGTTGAGATAATCCGTATCTTGGGAAATTTTTACCATTATCTTGAGCTCATTGGCAAGATTGTATCCTGTCGGAATAGTCCCCAACGGGTTGGCAACTACTATGGTCACTTCTTGTCCGGTTTTAACAACCGCATTGTCATGCCAACGGCCAAAAGGAAATTGGCCACCACAATAACCTTGCGGTCCTTTGAAGGCTACGGCTACAACCGGTTTATCACATTTGATAACATGATCAACATCCGGTATCTCATTTTCAAAATCAGATGATTCAGTGTCATCTTGATAGTAAGAATCATTCTCAGTGTTTGATGCAGTATCATTATCAGGTAATTCGTTTTCAACAGCAAAATCCTGAACTTCAACCTCTGCATCTTTTTCTTCGGACAATTTGATACACATCATCTTCTCATTGATCTTGATACACTTCAAACCGGAGTCACAAGTATCGTTTGGATAACACCCTCCGCCTTCTTCACCGATTTTTGGCAAATTGTTGGCTTCTTCATCAGTCATTTCTTTGTCTGAAACAAAATTGTCATTATTTTCTTTGTCAACACCATTATCCGGTGTCTCTTCAAGACACGCTCCCAACTGTTCGGAATAATTACAGTTGGCACATCCGGAAATGAAAAACATGGAAACAAAAAAGATCGCAACCGCGGTCAAAACTACACTTTTCATGACAACCTCCATCATGAATTATGGTTTATTATCTGTCTAAAATATCAAAGAACTTTTAACAAACCATTATATATCACTCATCAATGTATGTCAAATACCTATAATAAAAAAGGCGGTCCTAGAAGGACCGCCTGAAATGAACTAAAGCAACTTACCAGGGCGCCAGCACCGTGGCATAAGCCGGACCGGTGCAATGACGAGTGGCAGGATCAAGAGTATCAAAATCACTCTGATCCGTGATGCACCCGGTGTAGAACTTGAGTCCCCTAACCGGATCACCGAGATCGGCATTACAGTTGGGCACTCCGGAAATATCCCACTGACCCACCACCGGTGAGTAGTAGTTACCACCATAGCTTTCGCAAGTGGTTCCGCCGGAGTTCATAGTGCCGTCCCAATAAAAAGCGTATTCGCCCGCTCCCGGAGAGGGTTTGGTAATGCAGGTCGTGTCCAGAAGTCGGCAGACACCGCTATCACACGCACGATTGGGCTTACAAGTCTGCCCCAAACCGCCACGCGCATACACGGATCCGTCATAAGTGCACACACCGACATTGCTCTGCGCAAAACCGCTACCGGAACAAGAAATGATGTTCACCCGGACATGGGAAGTGTTGAAACACTCCACCGCTTCCCAATCCGTAGCCACTACCGCCGCATTACCCACATCGCTAATGTAAGCAACGGCTTCAAGAGTCGTACCATATATTTTGCAATACGAAACCGTGCTGGCTGTATAGGCCGTGAATGTACCATAGGTGCTTTCTGCGCCAACCGAGTAAACGATCTTGGCGTTGCAGAGATAACTCTGTGCAAGCACTTCGGTGTCATCCAGGTAATTATCACTATCCAGATCGTAACCGGAAAGGATTGCTTTGCCACCGCGTTCGCAATTTACCCCTGCGGGTTCATCTTCCATACGCAGCAGTGCGTTCACACCATCCTGACCATCCTGACCGTCCATGCCGTTGCAGACATACTCGGTCATTACGATTTCGCCTGGATCCAGGATATTATTCCTGTTAGTATCGTAACCACCTTCCAATTTTTTTCCACCGGCCTGACAATTAATTCCAGCGGATTCATTGGTGATGATAACACGATAGGAAATGCCATCCTGGCCATTTGTTCCCGGATCACCGTTGCAGAGATAACTTATCGTCATGACTTCCACATCGTCCAGTACAGCATTGTTGTTACTATCCGTACCGGTTTCCACGATGCTTCCGCCATTAAGACATTCAGAAACGAGCGCGAGACGGCCACGGGTTACGGCATTACTGCCGGGATTCCCATTTATGCCGTTGCAGATGTATCCGGAATATTCAATTTCCGTAACATCCAACGCGCCGTTGTTGTTGGTATCAGTACCGGAGATAATAAAAAATCCTCCGGCCTGGCAATTGGCACCTGCGGGCTCACTGATCATCGTAGTTCTGGAGCTGTAACCGTCGGCACCATTGGCGCCGTTCTGGCCGTTACAGATAAGCGCAAACGAAGAAACTTCGCCCGCATTCAAAACCCCATCATCATTGAGATCAGTTCCGGTCCGCAGTTCGGATCCGCCATTGGGACAGAATCCCAAAGTGGATGTGGTAACCATCGCCAAAGCATTGTGGCCGTTGGTCCCGTTGGCACCATTGATGCCATCCAAACCATGGCAGACATACTGCGGAACCCCGGCTTCACTGGAATCCAAAATACCGTTTTCATTGTCGTCAATACCGACCAACAAGAGATGGCCGCCTTTGGCGCAGTTTGTACCTATGGGCTCCACGGTCATAGTGGTCAAAGAATTTTTACCGTTCTGACCGTTCTGACCATTGCAGATGAGAACCGTGCTAGTAACTTCAACGAGCTCAAGCACGCCACTGGCATCAATATCCAATCCAAGCTCCAGCTTCTCACCACCGGCCGGGCATTCGGAAATGCTCGCCACGCTGATGACAAAAGCCATACTTAGACCGTTTTGACCATTGGCGCCGGGCAGTCCGTTTGCACCATGACAGATGTAAACCGGATCATCGGCTTCGGAAGGATCGAGCACACCATTACGGTTGCTGTCTATACCTCCACTGATAGCCTTGCCACCTTGAACACAATTTGTACTCACGGGTTCATCAACCATCTGCACACGATAGGTATAACCATCCTGGCCATTGACACCATGACAGATAAGATTCGTGACCGTCACTTCCGTGAGATCAAGGATCTGATCATCATTGGCGTCTGTGCCGGCAGTGAAAACATATCCGCCATTGGGACAACCGCTGACCGCTATTTGCATATTGGTCAGGGCATTGTACCCGGCAGGACCTATCGCACCGGTGGCGCCGTTACAGATGTAGTCGGTATGAACGACCTCGTAGAGGTCCAGCACACCGTTGTAATCATCGTCACAACCGGAATACACGATTTTTCCGCCGTAAGCACAGTTCGTACCGATGGGTTCATCGTTGAGTATGGAACTGCAGGTCTTACCATCTATACCGTTGCAGACATAAGCACTGTGACCAACTTCATCCAGATCCAAGATCCAGTCTTCATTGATGTCTGTGCCGACTTCCAAATAATATCCACCCCAGGTGCAGACTGTTCCGCCAAGATCCGGAGTTATCCGCGAAAGCGAATTGTATCCCCGAACTCCCTGCGGACCCTGCACACCGTTGCAGACATAGTTGGTCGTGGTAATCTCGGTGCTGTCAAGCAGGCCGTTGCGATTGATGTCCATCCCCGTATCTATTCTTTTTCCGCTGGCCGCACAGTTTTCACCATTGGGCTCGTCGGAAATATTGATGCGGGAAATGAGACCATCGGATCCGTTGCAGATATAAAAGTCGGATGTTTCCTCGCCGGTATCCAAGATACCATTACGATCAAGATCCTGACCGAACTGCAACCTGTATCCGTTCCATGAACAAACAGCAATATCAGCCGTGACTCTCATCACGACACTGTAACCGTCTTGTCCATGACAGATGTACTGTGCGGGCGACTGCTCGGTAGTATCGAGAAGTCCATTGTCATTTTCATCTACGCCATAAACGACGGAAAAACCGCCGACTGCGCAGTTTGTTCCTGCGGGTTCTGTGGCCACGATCATGCGTGTGGTCTTACCGTTGGCACCATCACAGATAACATCCGTAGTGGAAACCTCCGGATCATCGAGCACTCCGTTGTCATTGTTGTCAGTACCGGATTCAAAAATAACTCCGGAACCGCTGGCACACAATGTCGGATCATTGGTAATACTGGTGCGAGTCCTCGCATCATGCCCGTTCGTACCGTCAATACCATTGCATACATAATTTGTACTGGTAATCTCGGACACATCCAGCTGACCGTTGCGGTTGAGATCGCGACCACGCTCGATTTTCTGACCACCGTTTTGGCAGTTGGTGCCGGCGGGTTCCGTACTGGTACGAACTACATCACCGATACCATCCTGACCATCAACGCCGTTACAAACGAGCTCATCAACCAAAACTTCTTCGGCATCAAGCTCGCCATTGTCGTTGGTGTCAATACCGGAAAGAAAATGAAATCCGCCGTTGGGACACTCGGTTTGTGTGGTATCGGTTTTTGCAACCAATGCACTGTGACCGGGCGCACCCGCGCATTCAATATGGCATTCGGCGAATTCATAATCGTCGAGATAGCCATTTTCATTTTCGTCCACGCCGGTACAGATCCAATTGGCGTTGACGATGTCCTCGCCACAGTTCTCACGCGCTTCTTCTTCACTCGCTTTTTCGGAGCGCGAAAGCGAAACCGGAGCATCTTCCCCGTCCTGACCATCCTGGCCGTCCTGGCCCGCGATACCATCGCGACCATCACGACCATCACGACCGTCTTTGCTGCTTTCACAAGCAAGCATGAGCATCATCGCTACGGCGATGAAAAAAACGAAGTAGTTCTTCATTGCGTGCACCTCCGTGCAGTTGCTGTTGTTAAAACCGTTTTTCATTCTGTTCTCCCTATCTAAAGTTGCTAATTTTTCAAAGAGCTTTCCCTCTTTTTTGCACTTTCAAAATAAATACAAAAAACCCATTAAAAGCGCCGAAAAAGGAAAATCTTTTAACAGCTAAATGTAGCATAAAATTTATAATTTGTCAACTATTTTTTCCACTTGACTCCACCCTAGTCCTGCCTACCGGCAGGCAGGCCTCCTCTTATCAAAAGGAGGGGAAAATTGATAAAAAAAAGACAGCCGGTGCATCGGCTGTCAAGTAAAAGTTGCTGTAGTCACCCCAAAAGCACTTGGGGTCCGCCGTTAATTTATGGGCGGAAGGTAGAACGACGAAGTGAGGGCGAGGTCATCTCGCTCGGCCGGTGTGGAATTACGGAAGGTTTCGACCGTTGCGTTGATACGCACGCATTCGAACTCCGGGTCCACATTCACGAGTCCTTCGCAGTTCGGGGTTTTTGTCCCGCTGACATACTCAAATACCGCGGGAGCGATGCCCCCTTCTTTCGAGCAGGAATCCTGCACCGGTGAGGTATTGAGTTCACGCGACCAGCAAACGGTGCGTGTGCCGACGGTCGGCATATTATGACAGACGAAGTCTTCACGGTAACAAACCAGTGAGGTTGTGTTACAAGTCCGATCGGGCTTACACGAGCCGTCCTTATCTCCGACTACGCCGACCGCTTTTACGCAGACATCGGTTTCGTTCTCGGAAGCCTGGTCACATACGAGACCTTCGTTGCAGGTTCCGTTCGGAAGACAGCCATGACCTTCTTTTCCAAGGTCGGGATCGACTGCGTCATCATCGCTGGTTTCGTCGTCGGTCTCTTCGTCGTCGCTTGCGAGGTCGTCATCGACTTCTTCTGCTACGATGCAGATATAGTCTTCATTGAGCTTAATGCATTCCAGCCCTTCCATACAGGACTTGTTGGCGAAGCATTTTCCGCCTTCTTCACCCTGTTTGGGACCTTCGACAGTGTCGGTGTCCGACTTTTCGTCGTCGGTCTTGGCGTCGTCGATGTCGGTCTTGGCGTCATCGGTCTCTTCGGGCATGTCTTCGATACACGCGCCGAGCTTCTCATTGTAAGTGCAGTTGGCGCAGGAAACGGTGAAAACCATCGCACACACGACGGCAAAGAAAAAAAGTACGTTCTTCATGGCATCCTCCAAAGATGTTTGTTATGAAACTACCTGTAACCTCTATATATAAACCCTCTCAAAGGGTTTTTTCTACAGCAAATTTTCAAAGAGCAGTTAATGGTTTCCCATTACTCTGTCAACAAACAAGTTATTGACAAGGATTGGGATAGGAGGGTGAAGAACTCACCCTCCCGTTTTAAAGATATTCGTTTTACTTGACGGTCTCGAACGGACCGCCGAAGTTTATGCGGACGCCAGTTATCACTCCCCAGTAGAAACTGGTTTCGTGCTGGCCGCTTATCTTGCGCATGTCCCTTGCGCCGAGGTTGACATCGGCATAGAGCTCGTACCGTTTGTAAACGGCCGAAATCTCGAACTGCCCACCGCCGTAGGAAGTGGAAACTCTTCCGGCGTTATTGACATCAAACATGCCACCGCCCATACCACCAAGGCCGAGCTTGACGAATTTGAAATCGTCGCTCATCCAGGTGATTATGCCCCTGCCTTCGATTCCTATGAGATTTTTGATCTCCGAACCATACAGGGTTGCGCCGAAGTCGGCTTTGAACGGGCCATTGAGCTTGCCGATTTTCACGGTCATACCCAGTTCGCCACCACCGGCAGTATCGAACACCGAAGAAGTGAGAAACTTTGCACCGAAGTAACCGGAGAATATTCCCTCTTCCAGGTTATCCAGCCGGTTTTCATGATCTGCGACCACCTCCTCGACATTGCCAAGGCGTTCATTCTGTTTAGCATCGCTTTCTTCAAGCTTTGCCATCCTTTCCTCAAGACCGGAGATTTTCTCCTCCAATCTGGCGAGGTCCGCCTTGAAAGTGGTCTCGAAAGCTTCCATTGCTTCGGTCAGATCCTTTTTATAAAGGACTTTCCTGGCAACTTCGTTAGCCGCCTTTCTGCTTTCCAGAGGAACTTCGGGGTTCTCCTTGATCTCTTTGGAGATCTCTTTGGACCCATCTTCCGGAGTCTTGTTACCCTTTTTGACAGCAGCGACCACCCCTTCCACTTTCTTTTTCATTTCGGTGGTTTTGGTCTGGGCGGTTTTGGCAGCGTTCATCAGATCGATGCATTCCTGCACCGTGATTGTGGAACTGGGATTAAGGGGATACACGCTCTGCTGCGCAGTCACGGTAACCATCGCGAAAACTATCGCGACAAAAAGCATCATCTTCTTCATCGTACACCTCCTGGTGTTTTCCTGTTGTTAATATCCTGGACTTCCTATATAAACGAAATCTTTAATTTTAATGAACAATTTTCTCCTTATTAACAAGGTTTATGTTTTAAACCGTGCAGTTAAAAAGAAAATTTATTTTAAGAACAAAAAACGCTCCCGGGAAGGAGTTATTTTCATAGTTCTTTTGATCACCCTCTTCCACAGTGGATCAAAATCCTTTTTGATTGTAACGACATATTATAGCACAAATAGACAATTTTGTCAATACCCCCTACTCTTTTTGGCTAATTTAAGGCTAAATTTAGTTAAATATTGAGTATTTAATCCTATATTTTTAAATTATACATATATAATACTTTTTATCATCCAAATGTTACTCAAATAAAAAAGGTCGGCTTTATGGGCCGACCTTGTAAAATTTATATAGTCACTTTTTTACTGATCGCATACACTCTATGGCCTGCGGCCAAGTCTTAGTGTCCTTGCCGAACCTATCAAGACAGCATTTCTTGTCCTGACATAAAGCCAAAACTTTTTTTGCTATCTTTTTTTCTATCAACGGCACTGGAACCAATTTCGGCTCTTCATTAAAATTAGTTTCTTTTTCCAAATATTCTTTTTCTTCAACATAAGAAGTTTCTTCTTCTTCGTTAACGGAATAAAAAGGCGGTATCTCGTTTTCCTCTACTGTAATAAATTCCTCCGGATCAGAATCGGAAAGTAGATTATTTTCTTGCACCACCGGAGCGATCTTATCCAAAACCACCATCGATTGGTCATTCTCTCTGGAAAGATCTCTCCAGATGAAAACAATGAGGCAAATGGAAAAAAAAGCATAGATAGTCGCAGACCAGTTGAATTGTCCTTCTTCCTTCTTTTTTTCAACCACGGAAGGGACCATTTCAAACTTCTGACGTAGTTCTGCAATTTCTTCACCCATTTTATCAAGCTCTTGATGCACAACTTTGGATATTTCATCCAGAGCCTGCTTACGTTGCAAAGCAGCATCGTCTTTGGCCTGCTCAAACATCTTGTTCAGATGGTTGCTCAGGTTATTTTCCAGAAGACTCTCCTTATCTTTACGCCACTTCTCCATGTCAACGAGGGCTTTTTTGATTTTGTTCAGATCCTCGGTGTGACCGGCAATATCCTTGAGAATCTGAACTATCCCCATTTTCTTGATACCAAGCAATTCCTTGAGATGTTCTTCGTATTCAGACCGAGCTAAGGAAAGGGCCTTTTTCATTTCCGGCCAATCTTTCAAAAATTCCCTGGTATCTACAAACAGTTCCCAGCGCTCTTTTTCCGCTTTTTCCGATCTATCCAATACCTGGTCAAATTCCAGAGATTTTTTTTGCAGAGCTTCAAACTCAGCGACCGCCAATTTACGCACTCTGTTGAGATCTTCCAGGCTAAACCGCACCTGTTTGGTTAAGCGGTCCATTTCATCCTCTGCTTCTTTGGACGGCATGGAAGAGCGTAAACGGATTTGTGCCCATTTGAGCTTCTGAGACATTTCCAACTGTCCACCAAAAGGCAATTTGTTCGCATCAAAATAACCTTCGTTAAAAACGACCATAAAAAGAGCTTGAAATTCATCGAAGCTCAACAGCGGTCTTTTTTCCTCAGAAATGACTGTTTCAAAATCAAATTTTCCGAAAATTTCCACATGAGTTTCAAACCACTGCGCCATTGTGTCTCTTTCTTCGGCCGTCATGACATTGAAAATGAAATGTCTAGCCCGTAAATGATCTAGTTGCGCGCCGGTAAAAAGCTTGGGTAATACTTCTCGTAAATCCAGCATACGCTTTTCTTCTTTCTTGGCTTCTGCCAAAGCCAAATCCTGTCTTTGTTTTTCTTTCTTCTTTTTGATCGCATTTTTGAAATGAAGCGCCAAAAGAATCAGGCAAAGACAAAGGAGGATCCAGATCAACGATTGCTGAGCGATAAACGTGTTCATGACGAACTCCCTTATAAAATGACTATAAAATTGTAAACGAACGACTATCTAAAGTACCTTAATTTAAGAGTTTTGTCAATCATAGTCGTCACAGATTTCTAAAACTGAAAATAATACAGTTAAAAATTAAAAACACTTCGTTTTTAAACGAAGTGTTTTTTAAATATATTTAAATATTATTTTTTTACACTGCTCAAGATCATATTTATTTCTTGTTTTGAAATTTGACCAGCTAACATCTCTTTGGAAGCCTCTTGAACTTTATCAAGAAAACCCTGTGCATTTGGAGGTAGTTCGTAATTAGTAAGATTTTCATTGATCTTCTGGTTAAGCTTTGCCATGTCAGAAATTATTTCTTTTACATCACCTGTCTTAAACATATCAGTTTGTTTTCCATAGCCAAGCCCTAGTTTTTCACCTTCTTTATAAAGATCTGCAAACCTGCCTGTTGGATATTTTTCTCTCAAATCTTCTAGTATTGCCATATTTCTATTATGTAACACAACCGTATCCACCGTATTTTTACTATTTATCATTTCTTGAAAATTTCTTAAATTTTCCAGTTCACCAATTTTATTTGTAGCCAATACACTATCTCCTTTTAGTAAAGCACTTTCATAAGCAACACGCGCTTCGTTAAATTTATCTGTGAAGTCCTGCCCGCCAAATCTATATCTCACCGAGTTCATATTTCTATTAATTTCTGCAATCACACCATTACCCCTATTTTCAACTTCTAACAAATCTTTGGCCGCTAAATCTTGTTGGATTTTTTCTATGTCTTCTGTCGCACTGGTTGTTTTTTCTACAGGCACATTTGTTTCAACATTTTTTTGCCCAATACCACCACTTTCTTCCAAAGCTCTGATGGTTTTTTCTCGATGAGCAAAAAATTTCTCTGGACTTTCAGTTGTCTCTTTGGAGGCATCGGGTGTCTCTGTGCTGATTTTTTGTTCAGCACCAACCATCTGCGCTTCCTTATTCAACATTTCCGTATTTTCATTCAATGCCTGCTCCGCCCCTTTGAAACCAGCTGTGGTTTTAACTGGAGCAGATTCTGGTCTAATACCAAATTCTTCTTCCAGTCTTTGGTCTATTTGTGCCATATTTTGACGAGACTGTAGTAGACGGTCTTCTATGGCAATTCTTTCTCCTTTTGGTAGGTTTCCTTCGTCTAATATTTTTTCATCACGATCTATTAAACCCTGTAAAAAGTTTTTATCCTCTTTGACACTTTCTATTACTCCAGCATTTGCTTCCAAAAATTTTGATGATATTCCGCCGGTTGTTTGTCTATCTATTATAGATATATCACTCTTTACGGCATTTTCTATATCATCCAACATTCTCAAAGAATTTCCATAGTTAGAAGGAACCACATCTGTCTGAATTTTCAAAAAAGTCTCTTTTAGATCGTGTAATCTACCAGCCATATTGTCCGCACCAGCTACAGGATTTTTATCAACTACACCCTCCATTTCTTTCAATTTTTCATAAACTCCGTTCATTTTATTGATCAACCTTTGTGCTTCTTCGGCTCCAAAGTCCGCTTTAATTCTATTAACCGCTCTGAGATACTGTGCGTCTACGTTTATTCTTTCTTCCGCATTTAAGATTTGTAGAGTTTCTGCATTTTGTCTCTCTGCTTCATCAAAAGTCGTTGTTGTGTCTCCTTTTACTTCAACTTCAACTCCGGCACCTTTCATCTCTTCATAAGTCTGAGTATTAAATATTTCTATTTTACCTGTATTTCTATTGTAAAATACCAAACCGGTTTCACCGTTTTTGGGCATCAATAATCTAGTTTCCCCATATTCATTTATTACAGTTTTTTCTCCCCAAGGCAAATCTATTGCACCTTGTGTTTTGGCGATTTTGGTGGCGATCATAGCAGCTGCTTTATCAAGTAAGTCTGGATTAGCTTGAGTTTGGGCATCAATTCCAAAAGAGCTCGGATCGGCTTTAATCTGCCTAGCAATTATTTGCGTAATACCATCGCCTTTTTTGACTAACATGTTATCCCAAAATTCACCCATTTCTCCTCCACCTTCAAGGTGATGATTAAACTGTGCCAGCATGTCCGGATTTTCCTTAAACGCATCTGCTAGTTGAAATAAATTTTCTAATTCACCCTCTTGAATACCATCAGCCATTATCGCTCTGATGGCTTCCACCGAAACTCCTGTTTCTCTTAATTCTTGCAAATCTTTACCGAGTTGAATAAAATCATTTATTCCGAGTTCATTAATATCTACATTTTGGCTCAATGCTTCCACTGGATCAAAACCATAATCTTTGTAAATCAATTGTCTTACTTTTTCTATCTGATCGTATTCACTGGAAATTTCTATATTCAAAGTTGAAGAACCATCTCCGGACCAATATCTATCCGCTAAATCACGAAGTGGTTTCAATTGTAGGGCGTCTAACCCCTTATCAACATTATTGGAAAAATTGGTTGCCGCATCATGCCATTCCACATTGGCAAGTGAATCAGCATTTATTGCCAATCCAACTAAGCCGGCACCAACAAATGCTTGTCCAGCCGCTTTACTAAAAACACCAACCCTAGCCATACTTGTGCCACTTAATTTTTTGGTCAATTTTTGCAAAGAGGTTTTTTTCCAATCATCAAATTGTTTTTCTTCCATCAAGGCTTTTATCCCCTTATCTTTACACTCCTCTACATAGTCCTCGTAAGTTTTATTTTTTAATTCCTTCTTAACTTCGTTTAATGTATCTACTTGTTTATCATAGTCATATTCTCCACCATGTCTTCTATTTTCAAGTTTCTGAGTGGATCTAGTGTGTCCCCCAGCAATCGCCGCTCCCCAATCTGCCGCCGCATCTATGGTCATAAACTTTAGACGATGTGCAAATTTACTTTCTTGTTTAACTTCTATTTCTGTTTTACTTTTTTTATTGTATTCCAGAGCCCCTTTTCTAAATCTTTCAGCCGCAAAACCTCCGGCGATAGTTCCGATACGAAGCATGGTTAAAGGAGTACAAGCTAAAGCAAAGTTAGCCCAATCTCTAGTTATTTGAACTTTAGAAATTTTATTTGCCAAAAAAGCTTCGGCCAATTTTTTTACTTCTTCTTGTTGCTGTTCAGTTATTTCTTGATTTTCTTGATTAAAATCATTAGCAATAGCATTTAATCGATCCTTAAATAAATTTTTTTCTTTGGGGTCAATATAGCGATTATTATCAATGAATTTATAAAGTTCGGCGATGCTCTTCTTTAAATTTTGAGTCACTTCTTTATCCGATTTACCTTCCATCTTATCCAATTTAGCTTGACGAAAAGAAGCGACATATTCATCAAACAATTTATATAATCTTTTTTGTTCTTCAGGTATTTCTCTTTCGCCTTTTTTGTGTTCAGCATAATCACCCCAAACATGTTCTTTGCCAGTAACTTTACCTAGAGCTTCTCCAGCTGCATACATAGCAAGATCGGTACCCGCTTTGAAACCAAGAACTGTACCTACAACTTTATACACCATATTAGGCGCCATCTTTCCTATTCCCAAAGCTCCATTTAAAAGCCATTTTAATTTACTCTCGTCACTTTCTTCGCTTTGAACTTTTTTTATTTCTGCCGCATATTCTTGCGCTTTTTTGCTTTCATTTTCAGCTTTTTGAACAATTTCTGCTTTTGCAGGACCTATTTTTTCAATACCGCCTTTTTCCCCTGTTAAAACACCCTTATCTTCTACTTTTTTTTCTTCAGTTTCACCCATCAATTCAAAAACCCATTTAAATCTAGCGTCTGCTCTAAAAATATTTTCTGTATCTTCTTCTAGATTTCCATTTTTAAAATACTTTTTTAACAAATCTATATTATTTGCTTCGAGCATCATGCGAATTGCATCTATCTCACCACGAACTTCTTTTTTCTGCTTTTTAAACTCTCGCTCATCCATAAAATCAATGATGGAAGTAAAAGCAGCCGCTCGATCAAATGGCTTCTTTTTTTCAGTTGGTTTCTGAACTTCATCTGCTTTTGGCTTTTCTACTGTAGTTTCTTCAATTATTCTGATTCCTTCCTTACCTTCTGAAGGTTTATTAATATTTATTTTTTCTATCTTAATTTTTTGTCTTGCTCCAATTTTTTCTTTTGGAACCAAATCTGGCTGTGAAGTTGGTTTAGGCTCCGGTTTAGATTCTGATTTAGATTCTGGCTGTGAAGTTGGCACAGATTCTGGTTTAGATTCTGTAGCTGGATCATTATCTGATTTTACAGTCTCTGTATTTGGTTTTTTTGATCTGGTTTTTTTTGAATTTCGAATTTCTTCTATTTTATTTTTTAAAATCTCTGGTAAATATCCGGCTTTATATTCTTTGCCAAAACCTACAAGAAAACCCTCTTTAACTTTTTTAACGTTATTTTCAACAGATTTATCATCCGCAAAATTAAATAATCCATCTCCGGCGTCAATCCAACCTGGTGCAGAATTCAAAAAATCAATCAATCCTTGAGCGGTTTTGATTTCATCTATTATTTTTTTAAATTCTTCTTTGTTTATGGTTTTTCTATTTTCTGCTTTTTCTATAATATCTTTCTTATTTTTTGGTGTTTTTTCTTTTTTTAATAATTCTTCAGCTTTATCACGAATACCCAATTCCCTAGTAACGCCTTTTCCAGCAATAACCACACCGGCAAAAAGAGCTTCAATAGCATCTTTGATTTCTTCCGTAGAATATGTTCTTGAAGAACCTTTGACTTCTCCGATTTTATCCAAAGCCGCAAAAAGATCTTCTTTATTCTTGGCTGCAGCAATCAAGGCTTCTTTTTCTTTCTTTTCATTTTCTTCTTTATTACTATCTATATTATTGTCTACTTGAACTTCTTCTTGTTTTTCTGGTGGTTTTTGTTCCCCTTTACCACCATATCTAGCCATGTCTTCTGCACTAGCCTCTGGAATTACTTCAGCAACTTTAACTTTATTTTTATTACCGATTTCAACTTTTTTATTGTTTGAATTTAAATTTCCTACATTTCTAGTTTTTTCTTGTATTTTAATTAGCTTCTTTTTGATTTCTTCCGTGTTTACTTCGTCAGTATTCTTAAACATATCAGCAGTTTTTTTGAGATCAACGATAGAATCAATCAACGCAGTAGCCTTGTTCTTCTCTTTTTGGCCTTTTGCTTTTTCCCAAAGTACAATGGCTTTACCTTGAATATCCAAGCAGGCCTGTGTTATATTTTCTATTTCTTGTTTGATTTTTTCTTTATTGCCCTCGGCTTTGTTTTTTTCAATATCAGACAATGATTTTTCTATACCTTTTAGCTCCGGGTAGCTATCGCCAAACTGCGAATTTTGATCTGGTTTTTTAGCCATATTTTTATATTATTAAAATCATTTTTTAAAAAAATTATTCACTTATTTTTCCTATTCTTTCTTTAATTTTAGTAATTTTTTCCAAATCTTCTTTTTCTTTAATTTCGGCTTCCAGTTCGATTATTCTTTGACGCACAACAGTTATGGTTTCCTGAAACAATTTAACCACCTCTTCTACTTTATCTTTTTTATCTTTACCTTTACTTTTTATTAAATTTTGTTTTTTGTTTTCCTCCATATTAAAAATTTTATCTTACAAAAATTCGCTTATAAAAATTATTTTTCACCTTGAGCCATCGCTTTCGCTTGCATAAATAATTCTTTCATATTAGCAACAGTGCGTTCTTCCAAGGATTTTTTATCCTGGTTTGTTTTTTCAACTATCTTAGCGACTCCATCTTCAAATTGTTTATTCAATTCTGCGGTCTTGCCTTCGGCATAAAGGGTATCAAAACGATCCAAAATTTCTACAAGTTCTTGGTAGGTTTTTCCTTCTAGCGTTTTAAATATTTTTTCTTTTTCCACTTCGCTCAAATTACAAGCTTTTAAATAAAAAGCTAATTTGAAACCGACGTAATTTGCGACATTTTCTAAATTTTCCGGTACTTCTTCTTCTTTATTATTAAAAACTTTTTTTACAAAATTTAGCATATTTTTAAAAAAAATATAAATTATAATTTTAAAATTTATTTTAAGAACCAAAAACATGGTGTCTTTTGTAACGTACTGTCCAAAGTGCGGCCAAAAAAGCGCCGACGATAAATCCGGACAATCCATTCATCGCAAAATTTGGTCGAGCATACCATCGTGATACTAGCGGTTCACCGACAACTTTTATCACCACGTCACCACCAACATACTCCCAACCGTGAGCGGTGATAGTCTGGGTCACAGCATTACTGAGTGCCGCCGCTTCTTGAATATTGTCGCGATAAACGGTGATTTTCATCAAAGAAGTTCCGTAAACAACATTGGCCAATACGTCTTTTTGCCAATTTTTACGACGCAAACGCTCGGTAGAAATATTTTTCCAAGAATCTTTGTTAAAAGTAAATTCACTGGCCATTACCTTGTTATAAAAATCGGCGGTTTTCATAATCTGTGCCAAGTTTTCGCCTATTCTCTCTGCGGCTTTGGCTTGAGTATAAGGATCCACTCCATAGCGATCTCGAGTAATGATAAGTATTTGACTGTCAGCGCTGTATTGTCTAGGAAAAAGTAAACTCAAACCGACACTGATGGCGGCAAAAAATAACCCCCAAAAAAATACCAACTTCCAGTGTTTAAAAATAAGTGAAATCATAAATTAAAAATTTTAATTTTATTTTTTATTAAAAAATATTTTCTTTTATTTGAGCCTCTAAATCCAAAAACGTACCTCGTCTCATTATCTTCAAACGGGCTTTTTCTCCTTTTAAATTATACCATATATTTTCATCTTCAACAATTTGTCCATTTATCTCTAAAATAACATCTCCTTTTTGTAGTTTAGCTTCATTTTTAAGTATATTTACCACCAAAAACCCTTTAACCGCTTCATTGTTTATAATAATTTTTTGTTCTGTAGAAAACCAACCTTCAACCGAAAGTGTCGGATAAATTATTTTTTGTTTATTGAGCACACCAGGCAAAACCCTGGTCAGATAAATACTACTTATCATCTCACCGTCTTTATTTATAACACCCAATAATCTTCCTTGCGTGGTAAAAACCAACGATCCAATTTGGGTATTTTTATTGCCCAAAGAAACGACTCGCAAAGGAACCGAATCAAGATGCGGTTTTTCTGTCGTAAAATATTCAAAATCCAAAAAATTATATAGCCATTGATTGTTTTGAAAAACAAAAACTTGAGAACCAAATTTTTCTCCATCGGAAAAACCAACCACTTTAAACTGTTCATTTTTTATTTGGTCACCGTCTTTTTTCAAAGATCCTTTGATTTTGAAATAAACTATTTTAGTAAATTTGTCATAAAGATTTTTTTCTACCTGGTAGACGCTACCTTCGTGATTTACCGCAGCCCACAGATAAACGGTGTTTAGTTCTCTTTCGTTTTCCAAATACATTGCCAACCAACCATCGCTCCCAACCAACACCGCTTCGCCGATTTTATTTTGAGAATTAAGATAAGTAACATCCCCAGCTTTTTGTGTACCTTTATAAACCGTCATTATTTTTTGTGAAGTTTCTTTTTTGATAACTTCTTCCATTTCTATCCGCTGATTCCCCCGTTCCCCCTGAGAAACAAAAAGATAGTTACCACCGCCAAAATCAGGCCAAATCCAACCGATAGCCATCGCCCCCCCGGCCAATCCGGCGATAAGACCGGAAATAATAGCTAACAAAAATATACCCAAGCGCTGACTAAGGTGACGTAACAATAAGCTGCAGGAAGGATTTGGTAAATGTGGAGGATGCATATCAATTTAAAATTTTTAATTTTACTTTACTGCTTTATTGCTTTACCTCTTACTATCTTTTTTTATTTCCATTTTACTAAAAATAAAAACGCAATAAATAAAATACCATTAATAAATAAAAAAATATTTTGTTTTTTCCAATCAATACCTTCTTTACTCAAATTAAATCTGAGCATTAACCAAAAAACATACCAAAACCAAACAATGATCAATCCGTTGGCCAAAAAGCCTAACGGCCATAGCCATAAAACAAAAGAAAGTTCCAAGAAAATCAAAAAACACACTATAGCACTCCACCAAAGTCTATCACTATTTTCCAACCAATATTCTTTCCACCACCAATATGAAATCAGTGCGGTTAAAAAAGAAGTTAGAATAAGTCCCAGCCAAAAATAATTGAAATTTATCAATTGAAAAGAAGATCCGGCATAAAGTGAGCTCCAGAGTAAGGAAAGGCCAAAAACATCCATCAAAAATAACCAACGACGATAAGGTTTGATAACGTGTGTTATCAAACCCGGCTCACTCTTGGTTGGTAATAACCAAAAACTGACCGCTGAAAAAACAATAAAAATAAGGACAGTCAAAGCCAGTGCCTGTCCCCATTCCATAAAAATAAGAGAAAACAAAACTCCAATGTTAAAAAACAAAAGAGAAATAAAATGTCTCAAACGAGAAAGTTCTTTGGGATAATAAACCAAACGAATGAAAAATACCCACAAAACAGTTCTGACAAAAAACCAAGCTAACAGGGTTTGCCAATGATCCAGACGAAAAAAACCCCAAAACATCGCTAAATTGGCTACAATATCGATAAAAGCCGCTAATTTTGGGTGAAAAGATATGTTTTTCATGTGGCTTTATTTAATACCCCATATTATAGCACAAAATGAGAAAAAAATCAAGTTTTTCCGAAAAAAACAAAAACAGCCGCTTTGATATTGATTTTTATTGATTTTTGTGCTAAAATTACCCCATACCAATATGCCTAAATTAGCCGACAATAAAAAAGCTTTTTTTGATTATAAAATCCTCGAAACCTTCGAGGCTGGTTTGATATTACTCGGGCATGAAGTAAAATCAGCAAAAGCTGGACAAATTAGCCTAAAAGGTTCCTTTATTACCTTCCACAATAACAAGGCATATTTAACCAATGCTACGATAAGTAAATACAAACAAGCTGGTAAATTGGAAGATTACGATCCAACCCGAAGCAGAGAAATTCTTTTACATAAGAAAGAACTTCGCTATTTACAGGGAAAATTTGCAGAAAAGGGCTTGACAATTGTCCCGCTTTCCGTGTATACTAAAAACCGCTTGGTTAAAATAGAGATCGCCGTAGCACAAGGCAAACATACTTTTGATAAAAGGGAAAGTATAAAAAAGAAAGATAATGAAAGAGAGATGAGGAGAGCTGTACGCGGCAAATAATTTTTAATTTTACAATTTTTAATTTTCATTGAATTTACAATGTTTCAATTTACAACTGGTAATTGATAATTAAAAATTCATTAAAAATTGAAAATTAGAAATTGAAAATTTTAATTTGAGGGGATGTTTGGTTTCGACAAAAGTTCCTTGACAAGCTGGCATACCGGGGTGGCTATCGGCCTCGTTAAAACCTTGATAGCAAATAATAAGTGCAAACTTATTTTCAAAAGCCAAAGCTATGTTCGGTAATACGATGAGTTTTGCGCCTGCCATGGCCTAATTTTAGGTTTCATGAGCCATCGCGTTGATAAGACGAAGTAGTCAATTGCGGTGTCACTTACTTCGTGTAGGTTTTTTATATCGCCGTATATCAAAAACCCAAAGTAATTCGGCTAAGCGATAAAAGTTTCGTCAATTTAATATTTTATCGCCGACAAATAATAAGTTGACTATGTATGTAGAGGGTTTGTTGAAAACTTTTTGGACGCGAGTTCAATTCTCGCCATCTCCACAACGCTTAGCGTTGTAATCGGGACGCTTAGCATCCCAATTAAAATAAATCGTCCCGATTTATCGGGACACAAAAGTTTTGACTTTTGAATTTTGACTTTTGACTTTTTATTATGCGCATATCACGCAAAAGAAAAAAACCAGAGATAATTGAAAAAAATTATTTTTTCAATGAAAAAATTATCGCACCGGAAGTGCGTGTTTTGGATAACGAAAATAACAATTTAGGCGTGATGAAAACCGGCGAAGCAATTCGTACAGCTCACGAACAAGAAATGGACTTGGTGGAAATAAACCCCAAAGCCAATCCCCCGGTTTGTAAAATCATGGATTTTGGACAATTTCAGTATCAACAAGAAAAGGCTGCTCGTATCAAAAAAGCTCATCAAAAAGAAACCAAGATTAAATGCGTTCGTCTTTCTATCCGTATCGGTACTCATGATTTGGAAATTCGTAAACGCCAAGCTTTGGAATTTCTGAACAATGGCGACAAAGCAAAAGTGGAAGTTATTTTAAAAGGACGTGAAATGCAACAGGGTGCCCTGGCTTTTGAACTTATCAAAAAATTTATTTCCGACATCAATACTCAGGTACCTGTTAAATTTGACCAAGAAATTGAACGTCAAGGTAGATCCGTGACAGCTATTATTTTTAAAACCTAATTTAATAAATAAAAAGCGTTATAAAATATTTCTTATTAAAGCCCCGTAAAAATTAAGTTGATATTTTATTCTTAGCCCGCTTTTATTAAAAAATATGACAAAATTAAAAACCGTAAAAGCTATCGCCAAAAGGTTCAAAGTAACCAAAAATGGCAAAATTATCAAAAGAGTCGCCGGCCAAGGACATTTCAATGCCCGTGAAACTGGTAAAGAAAACCGCAACAAAAGACGTGATTTGGTGATGAGTGATTCTTATGCCAAACATATCAGTGGTAGTATTGTAAAATAAATAATAATTTAAAATTGTAGAACAATATGACTAGAGTCAAACGAGGTGTAATGCATAATAAAAGACGCGCCAATCTACTCAAACACACCAAGGGTTTCCGTTGGGGTCGTAAAAGTAAAATTAAATTGGCCAAAGTGGCAAAAATGAAAGCCGGTCAACACGCTTTCGCTTCCCGTCGCGTCAAAAAACGTCAATTTCGTCAAAATTGGAACATTTCTATTAATGCCGCCGCTCGTCAAGCCGGCACTACTTATAGCAGACTGATTGGCGAACTCAATAAAAAGAATATCAAATTGAATCGTAAAGTATTGGTTGAATTGGCCAAAGACTACAAAAAAATCTTTGATGAAGTAATAAAAGCTGTAAAATAATATCCGTTTTTATCCCCAAAAAGGATACTTGACAGAAACGAAATTATCTGATAAGTTGATATAACCTTGAAAATTCAAAATAGCACCAAAAGAGGTCACAAATGTGTTTGGTATTGAGATTGAATTGCCCCCTCCTTCAATTCAATTCTTTTATACCGAACACTTCGTGACCTTTTTTGTTGAAAAACTTTGCACTTTAGGGAGAAAGACATGGCAGACATCAATCATGTGGAAGCTTTGCTAAAAAAATTCATGGAAACCGCTTCTTTCAAAGACAACACTCCTGAATTTCTCAGCGATTATGAATGGTTCATTGAGCCGCTCAACAAGGAAACCAACGAAGCCATCGCCGATTACATTAATTCCGTCGGACTGCGAATCGATTTGGTTCCCGGACTCAAAGACAGAAAAGGCAGATCTCACGACTGCTTCCGTCTCAAATTCAGGGAAATAAATTCGATTCACAAGATGAAACACGGCTTCTTCACGTTCAAGGTCTTCGCTCGCAAAGGCAATCGCGGGCCGGCCGATGAATTCAAACTTCTCGGCAAAAAGAAAAAAACCAAGAAAGTCAAAGAAATCGCCAACGCGATCAAGAAACTCAAGAAATAGTACATTCGCTTCCAAGACGACCAATATGGTCGTCTTTTTTATTCACAAACACCATATTTGACAAATTGAATTATTTTGATTATAATTTAACTCACGAAACTACCTTTTTGGGTCGGTAGTTCAACTGGTTAGAGCACCGCCCTGTCACGGCGGAAGTTGCGGGTTCGAGTCCCGTCCGACCCGCAAAAACAGTCCTTCATAGGACTGTTTTTTCGTGGGAGAAAACGACACAATAGTTTGTGTCGTGTCGGGACGAGAACAGCGGAGCGATATTTAGCGAGTTTTCTGACGAGCCAAATCGCGAGCTGGTGGCCAGACAAAATTTTCGGAAGAAAATTTTAGTCGCGGCCGAGTCCTTAACTTACCGTCCGACCCGTAAAAAAGACACCTGCAGAGGTGTCCTTTTTATTATCAAATTATATTTCTAAAACTTCCACCCCGGTCCGCCATACTCCGGCAAAGCACAAAAAGAAAGATCTCGACAATCCAGTGGTTTTTTAATCGGCTTTTTATTTATACAAATTACAGTTTCTTTTGACCAATTTACACATTCTTCCATACAGCTATCATAAGCATCTTGGATATCTTGTTCGGTCACATCTTCGGTATAGCGCGCACAATCTCCATATTTTTTACAAGCTTCCGGACAACTATCAGAAATTACTTCGTCTTCATCACAAAGTGATTTTAAATTATTTATTTCTGTAATTATTTGCTGTTCTATTTCATCAATTTGATCAAAAACACTTTTGCTATCCTCTATAACAATTTCCGGCAACTCCGGCACCTCATTAAAATAATTTCCATCAGACATTTCCGGTACTTGTGATCCGGGTCTTGGATCAGAATAGTCACCGTCTGATAAATCTGGAACTTGCGAGCCCGGTCTAGGATCATTGTTTGGATAATAATCTAACAATTCTGGTGGCTCAGAACCAGGCCTAGGATCATTGTTTGGATAATAATCTAACAATTCTGGTGGCTCAGAACCAGGCCTAGGATCATTGTTTGGATAATAATCTAACAATTCTGGTACTTGTGAACCTGGTATAGGATCAGAATAATCACCATCAGAAAGCTCCAAAAGTTCTGAACCAGGACGTGGCTCTGATTCAATGATAATAATATCTTCATCTTTGATATCCGGTAATTTTGGAACACTATTAAGTAAGTCATTTTTTCTATCTTGTAAATCTTTTAAACGATCTTCCAAATCTTTTATTTGACTAGCAAATTTTTCTGGTTTATCGCAACTACCACTTAAATTTTTTTCTGTATTGTCATTTTTTAAATCTTCCAAAAACTCCTGGTAATCTTTTAGTAATGCAGCTTCTCCGCTACTTTGATTAGGAGAATCTCCCCACATCAAAAAAGCACCGACACCCGCCATTGTCGCCGCTCCTCCTAGAATCAAAATTATTTTGGGTAAAGTCATAATAAAATTATTTTAAATATTTTAGGTTTATATCATACAAAATAAAAGGAATTTAGGCAAATAAAAAAAGCGCCCGGGTTTTGCCCAAGCGCAAAAAATAAGTTCAAAAAACTCTTTTACCACACTTATCGCAATACTTATGCGGCAAGTTCAAATAACCGACCTTTTCATATCTAATAACACAATCAGCGATTAACCCACAGTTTTCACAAAAACCAAAGGTTTTTTCTTCTTCTTTTTCTTCTGTTTTGGTTACTTGATCTTCTTGCATCTTTCTCCTCCTTTAGAAAAGTTTTTAAACAATTTTTATATAAAGAACTGTTTTTAATGACCTCCTCCCCGGGTTCCGTCCTGACGGACTACACCCGGGGTTTCCTTTTT